>JAIVJI010000065.1 GCA_020200135.1 Acidobacteriota bacterium
CTCCGGCGAGGCTTTCAAGCAGCGCGAGGCGGGCGGCGAATGCGGCGGCGGCTCCTCCTCCATCACGCTCACCAACAACGCGCCCCTGACCGGGCGCCTCGACCCGGCTTCCAACCGCCTCTCCATCGCCGGCGCTTTTACGACGACGACGGAGGGGCACACCTACGACGTGCGTCTCGACATGTCAGGCGAGTACGTGAACCGCCCGCCGGTCGCCGTCTTCGGCGCCGAGGGGCCCGGCCTTGAGGCCTTCGCGCAGGGCGGCTGCCCCGCCGTGTGGCGTGAAGGCAACCCGTCCGAGTACGTCGCCGAGGCCAACGACCCCGCGGGGCTGAAGACGTACCTGCGCTCCTTCTCGTACGACCCCGACGGCGCGTGGCGCGGCGCCGACCTGCTCCTCGACCAGTGGTACCACGGCCGCGACTCCGGGCCTGAGAAGTTCATCGGCGAGAGCCGGCGGCTGGGCCCCGTGTTCTTCGAGTTCGGGCCTGCCCACCACCTGACGCTGAAGTCGACCGACCGCCTGGGGGTCAACGCCGTCTCCGTCTGCGGCTTCCGCGTCGTAGACACGACGCCGCCCGCGGTCACCGCGCCCGCCCCGGCGGAGGTCGGGGCGAGCGTCAAGGGCGGCGCGACCCCTTCGACCTCCGACGTCCTCCGGAAGTGGCTAGCGCGCGCGTACGCCCTGGACGTCGCGGACCTCTGGCCGTCGCCCCTGCCGCCGCTGCTGAACGGCGAGGAGGTGACGGACGACACGCTCTTCCCCGCCGGCGATTGGCTGACCGTGACCTTCAGGTTTGTGGACAAGTCCGGCAACGTCGGGTCGTCGAAGTCTTCCGTGCGCGTCTACGCGCCGCAGAAATGAGTGAGATAAACGCGGGATTACCGCCGGAGGAGAAACGATGAGCGGACAAGACTTGCCGACGCGCAGTAGGAAGGCCGCGGACGCCGGGCGGGCGAGGTGGGCGCTGCGCGTGTTGCTGGCGCTTCTCTCGCTTGCGCAGGCGGGGTGCCTGCTGACCAGCGAAACCGTTCGCTACCGCTATTCGTACACCGGCTACGTCTGCCGTGCGACGCTGGTGGACACGGATAGCGGCGAGCAGAAGATAGTTGACAGCTCCATGCTGGCCAGCACGGCGCCGGGCGCGCCGGACAGGTCATTCTTCGCCAACGATTGGGACGGCAACGGCATGGGCGACGCCGCGGACGCGCTGCTCGACTGGCGGCGCTACCTGGCCGCGCACGTGGTCAACAGCCGGGACTTCACCGGCAGGACCTGGTGCGCCAGGCCGAGCGACATCAGCTGTGAGATGCGCGGCACGGTCAGTTTCGTCGCGGCGTCCGGCTCTCCCGTACCGTTACCCCCGGCGCTGCCCGACGGCGCCCCGGCCGAATGTCCGTCGACGGTGGGCGCCCGCCTCGAAGTCAGCGCGCCGGGGCTCACGGCCGACAACCAGTTCTCGTTCCCCGACACCGGCGTCGGCGCCGCGAGCGCGCCGGTCACCTTCACGGTCACCAACCCGAGCGCCGTGCCGCTCCGCGTCAACGGCGTGGACTTCATGGGCGGGGCCGACTCACCCGACTTCCTGATGACGCCCGGCTCGTGCCAGCCGACCCCCGCGGATATGGGGCGCGGACGCCTGCTGAGCGCGGGCGGTTCCTGCAACTTCCAGGTGCAGTTCCGGCCGCGGCATAGGGACGGTATCGTCGAGTGTGCGGCCGCCTCGCCCGACGAGTCATGCCGGCGGAGGGCCTCTCTCTTCGTCACCGGCGAGGTTGACCTCGAACGCACCGCCCTGGCGCCGATTAACGTCGGCCTGTCGGGCCGTGCCATCGGCGGGAGCCTCGTCATCGAGCCGGCCGGCGATATCTGCTTCGCTGCCAATGTCGACGCACCCGGCTGCACAGAGCGCCACACGATACGTGTGCGCAACGACGGTCCGGGGGTGTTGATCATCACCTCGGCGGGCGTCAGGGGCGGCTCTGGCGCCGACGGCTTCGAGCACCTCCCCCCGTACCCGGTGCTGAGCGAGCCGCTGCCCCCCGGCGGGACGGCCGACTTCATCGTGCGCTTCTGCAACTACGCCATGGGCGCCAGCAGCGGCGCCGACAGCGCGTTCACGATCAACAGCAGCGACCCGCGCAGCCCGACCGTCGTCGTCACGCTCGTCAACCCCCTGCGCCTCCGCTGCCCGTAAGACCGTCGCGCGCGAGGTGGAAGCCCCGGCCGAGACGTTCCCTGCCGGCAGGGGGCGGGGGCGTTCGGGCAGGCTTTCCGCATCGTTGACCTTTACACGAAGCGCTTCCAGCGGGCGGCTCGGCAGCCGGCTAACATCAGGCTGGTAAGGGTGAAGACGCCAAGGGTGAGGGGGCGAGAAAGGCCGGCCGTGGAGTCACTCGTCGCGCCGGGCGGGCAAACCGACGGGATAGTCCCCACCTCATCGCTGGGAAGGTCCACCGCCGAGAGCACTCAATCCCACAGGCCCGGCGGCCGGAGGAAAGCGCGAGGGGGCTGTTTCCGGCACGCAGGCCACATATTCAATCGCCCTCTTTCGACGCCGGCCCCGAAGACGCGGCGGCAGAGTTCAACCACGATGAGGCCGGGGCGTTAGTTTCAACGCCCCGGCCTCATCGGCATTACCACCCGACGACGCCCCCCGCGTCGCTAGCGCATGGCGTTAGCGGGACATGCCGCTCATCATCCCCTTCATGCTCGTCATCATGTCGCGCGCCATCCGTAAGTGCATCCGCACGGCGGGCAGCGTCTTCGCGGCGAAGGCTTTCGCGTCCATGTCCATGCCGCCCATGGACTCCTTCATGAAGAGTTTTTCCATCTTCTCGTGGCCTTTGACGCCCGCCTCCTTCACGTACATCATGTCGAAGTCCGTGCCCGAGAGTTTCTGCATCTTCGCCATCATCGACATGTGCTTGGCGTCCGGCTGCGTCGGCAGCGTGAGGCCCTTCATCGAGGCGACCTGCATGAGTTCGTTGTTAACGGCCGTGTGGTCGTCGATCATCTTCTGGGCGTACTGCTTGACCGAATCGCTGTTGGATTTCTGGAGTGCCAGACGCGCCATCTCGACCTCGGCCATCCCGCCCATCGCCGCCATCATCATGAACTTCTTATCCGCCGACGACATCTTCGTCATGTCGCGGTTCATGCCCGAGCCCGTCTGCGGGCTCATGTCCTGCGCGACGGCGGACATCCACATCCCCATACACGTCAACGCGGCGGCCGCCACCATCCCGAACATTTTTAACCTGCTTTTCATTTTCTCTCCCCTTGTCCTGTCGTTGAAGGTTTTGACCCGGGAATGAAATTTCCGGCCCGGGTCGTTAAGTTGCCGGCCGGTGTTGCCGGCTTACGGCAACAATCCGCCTCGACCGTGCCCGCCGCGCGGCGGGCACGGTCTACTTTCCACGGAACCGGGTTGATGTCAGGGGGCGGCCAGCGGTTACCACTCTGGCGAGGTTAAAGTTGTGGGGGCTGCCTAAAACTACGGGCGGTACGGCGGGTATGCCCGACCCGGCATCATGACGTCGCACGGCGTGGGGAAGTCGTCGCCCGTTTCATTCGGCCGGCGCTCACCTCTTCTCGGGCGGCAGCATACTCGTGTGCCTGCTGACGACTTGCCAGGCGCCGTCGCGGCTGACCCACACGTCCGTGAAGAGGTAGTTGCCGCCCCAGTCCTCGCCGGCGGCGCTGGCGCTCTGTCTGAGGCGGCCGCTGACGACCGCCGTCCTCCCGTACAGACGCACCGTCAACCCCTCGAAGTCGTAAGAGGTGAGGCTGAGGTCGCGCATGGCGTGCTGAAAGTACTTGTCCCTGTCGCCGGCGGCGACGACGAGCCGCGGGCTGACGAGCGTGAAGTCTTCGGAGACGAGTTGACTCAGCGCGCTCGCGTCGCGTTGTTGCAGCGCCCCCATCCACTTGCGTTCAAGCGCCAGCAGGGACTTCTCGGCCGCCTCGCGTGAATCCCGCTGCCGCGTGACGGAGGCGGGCTCGTCCGTCGTCCCGGCGTTCTCGGCCTCCGGCGGCAGTGCCTGCCGCCAGGCGTCGACGGTGCCGGTGGTCGGCTTCTGCGTCTCCTTGCCCTTCTCCTGTGCCGCGGCCGAGTTTGACATCGCGGTCAAAATTAGAGCCGCGGCGGCAAAGTTGAATAAGTACGTTCGAATCTTCTTCATGCTCCCCCCTCTTATATCCGGTGCTGTTCGCCCCCGGCAGTTCGCGAACGCGGCGGCGTGGCGCCCCCGAGAGTCGCGCCGCTCAACGTCCGGCCGAAACCCGAAGCTGATTCCTGACTTCCTTCGCCCCGGCGCCGCGCGCGAGTTGTTCGGCCTTCGACTTGAGGGCCGCGCTCGCGACCGTGCCGCTCAGGGTCACGACCCCTCCCTTAACGTCGACGACGAGGTTCGCCGCCTTTAAGTCCGGGTCGCCGTTGATGGCGGCGCGCGCCTGAGTGAAAAGGAAGAAGTCGTTGCCGCCCGAGCCGATTTGAGGCGTCGGCATCTTTGCCGGCGGGGCGCTGCCGGCGCCGCGTGGGGCAGGCGCGGAAGGCGTGCCCTGCCGCGCCGCGGCGACGCCCGCGGATGCCGGGATTGCGGGCGTCGTGTCCGCGGCCGTCGCGGCGGCATTCGCCCCACCGCCTGTTGCGGGGGTCGGGCTGGCCGCGTTGACGCCCGGGGTGACGGCTGCTTTATCGTCGCCGCCTGCCTTCTCCGCGACCCCGCCGCACGCGGAAAAGATGAGCGCGGCGGCGATTAGGAATAGGTGTGTCAGTTTGTACCTGTTCATGATCTTCTTTGAGTCCCCTTATGTTTAGCCGATGTCCCACCGTCCGGCCGTCTCACTCCGGCGCATCCAGTCCCAGCCGAGGAGCCAGTGATCCTCTTCGCAGAGTTTGAGCCCGGCGGCGCGCCGGTAGACGGCGCGGTAAGCCTTCGCCGTACGTTCGAGGCTGAAGTCTCCGAGGCGGCGTGCGCCCCGTCGCCGCAGCTCTTCACGCAAACCTTCTTCCGTCGCCATGCGCGCGAGCGCGCGGGCGACCGCCTCGACGTCGAACGGGTCGAAGAGCAGCGCCGCGCCCGCCGCCTGTTCGGGCAGCGACGTGACCGACGAGCAGGCCACGGGCGTCCCGTGCTGCCACCCCTCGAACAGGGGCGCGCTCGCCGCCTCGTATAGCGTCGGGATGAAGACGAACTGCGCCGCGCGGTAGAGTGCGCTCAGCTCCTCCCGAGGAATCAGGTCTAAAAAAGTCACCCGTCCCCCGAGACCCAATTCGCCCACCCTGCGCTCGACGCGCGGCCAGAAGTCAGTCTTGTAGCCCGTGAAGACAAAGCGTATGTCGAGGCCGTCGCGGTCGCGCAGCAAGGCCAGCGCCTCCAGCAGCCGGACGTGATTTTTGTGCTCCCAGAGCATCGCCGGGTAGAGGGCGAACGGCCGTTCGCTTAAGCCGTACTTTCCCCTGAGCGTCGTAAAGTCCGTGGCCGGGGAGTCCGGCAAGGGCGGCGGGGCCCACGGGATGACCTGAATTTTCCGCGGCTCGATGCGGTAGCGCTCGACCACGTCGCGCTTGACGAACTCGGAGGCGACGACCACGGTGTGCGCGGCGCGGCAGGCGACCGGGTGTAGGTTTTCACGCAGGCCGATTTCTACCGGGGTGAAAAACTCGGGGTGGTGGAGGTGCTGCAAGTCGTGCGGGTTGTAGACCGTCGGCAGGCGGCAGTGCTCGTAGGACTGGAACGGGAAGTGAACCACGTCGCAGCCCAGCGCTTCGTAAAAGTTCTTCGGCGACGTGGGCGCGAAAGGTTTTAACGGGGCGAGCCCTGACGCCCCGGACTCCGCGGTCTGCACGGTCGCGCCGAGAACACGCCTGAGGCCGCGCGCCGCGGGGCGCAGGGGTCCCAGCGCCTGCTTGAAAGACTCCACCCGGCTCACACTACGTCCAGCGGGCGCCGGACCACGCACGACAGTCTGGCCCGGCGGGAGTATCGAGCGCAGCCACTCGGGCGAGTCATGCGGCCCGACGAAGACGTACTCCTCCGGGCCGTCGAGAGTGGCGAGAGCGGCCAGGGCGCGCAGCACCGTCACGACTCCGCCCGAGCCGCCGTCCGGCTTGAGCCGCGCGTTGAGGGCGATTCTGAGCCTCTCTTTCAACTTACACTCTCCAGAAACTCGCGCGCCGATTCATGCGACACGGCTGCGGCTTCGCGGACACGCGACTGCGCGCCCATCCGGCGGCACCACTGTTCCAGGACGAGCGCCTTGAAGGAGAGCGGGCTCGTCAGCCCTTCGGGGAATGGGCCGCGTGCGAGGACGCCGGCGCCCTCCGTGTTGAGGACGCCGGACTGAACCAAGTACCCGCCGCGCAGCGAGTCGCCGTATGCGTCGAATAACGCCCGGTGCCACTCGCCCACGGGCGGCGCGAAACCGCGCTTGGGGCGTTTTAGTACCCACTCGGGGAGCAGTCCCTCGACCGCGCTCTTGAGCCAGGCCTTGGGCGGGAGCCGCACATCCGTCCGGGTTTTACGCAGGCCGACGACCGTCTCCACAAGGCGGCGGTCGAGGAGCGGCAGCCGCAGTTCGACCGAGGAGGCCATGGCGAGCCGGTCGCCCTGCGCCACGCCGTTCGCGCGCAGATATGTGTCGCTGATCAGGCGCGTCAGCGTCACGTCAACCCTGGGCCACGGGAGGGGGAGGGTGAACAGCAAACCCGCGCCGTCCTGGTCGAGTTGTTCGGCGAACGACTCGCTGTAAAGTGGGCCGGCGGCCTCGGCCGCCGCGCGGTAGTCAGGAGAAATGTCATAGAAGACCAGCCGCCCGCCGGGCGACGCGCGGTGCTCGCGCATGCGCCGCCAGCCGGAACGCGCGCCGCCCAGGTCGCGTGCCCACGCGGACAGTCCCGCGCGGGAAAGCGACGCCGGCGCGGAGGGCGCGAGGTAGCGGAGTGGGGCGATCAGGCCGCCGCCGCGCAGCTTCTCCTTTTCGAAAGATTCGACCGCCGCCCGGCGCAGCTGAGGGTAGCCCCAGAACAACTCGTCTCCACCCTGGCCTTGCAGCATGACGGGGACACCCTGCTCGCGAGCCTTCCGCATAACCGCGTAGTAGGCGTGTCCCGAGTAGTCCGCGACGGGGTCGTCCCGCAGGTAGTTCAACTCGGGGAAGAACTCGACGACCTCTTCGGTCTCGACCTCGACCTCGTGGAAGGGGAGGCCGAGGTGGCGCGCGAGTGCGTGTGCCTCGTCGCGCTCGTCCAGTCCCTCGGGCCGCCCCGGGTAACCGACGCAGAAGGCGTGCAGCTCGCCGGGGCGGTGACGCGCCGCGACGGCGGCGACGGCGCTCGAATCCAGCCCGCCGCTCAGTGCGACGCCGACGGGCGTGTCCGCGCGGGTAATCAATGCGCCGACCGCCTCAAGCTGCTCGCGTATGAGGGCGGGCGCGTCGCCTTCGAGGGGCGGCGCGTCCTCCATCCGCCAGTAACAACTCTCCGCGACGCGCCACGGCTCGACATCGACGACGAGCAGGTGCGCCGCGTCCAGCTTGCGCACGCCTTCGACCGCCGTCAGCGGCTCGGGCACGTACTGGTAGTGGAAGTAGAGGTCAACCGACCGCGCGTCCAGCTCGAACGGGATCTCGCCCGAGCGGAGGAGCGCCTTCATCTCCGACGCGAACAGCAGCCGGCCGTCGCGCTCGTAAAGGTAGAGCGGCTTCTCTCCCATAGGGTCTCGCGCCAGCACGAGCCGCCGCCGCGCGCCGTCCCAGAGCGCGAAGGCGAACATGCCGCGCAGGTGCTCGACGCAGGCCGTGCCGTACTCCGCATAGGCGTGGAGGATCGTTTCGCAGTCGCTCCCGGTCGTGAAGCGGTGGCCGCGCCCTTCGAGCCGGCGGCGCAGCTCCGCGTGGTTGTAGATTTCGCCGTTGGCGACGAGCGCGAGCGAGCGGTCTTCGTTGTAGAGCGGCTGACGGCCTCCGGTAAGGTCGATGATAGAGAGGCGACGCGACGCGAGCGCGACGTGCGGCGCGCTATAAACCCCGGAGTCGTCGGGCCCGCGGTGGACGAGCGCGCGGCTCATCGCGGAGACCCGCGCGAGGTCTTCGGGCGTGACGCCGTCCCTGCCGATGATGCCGCTAATCCCGCACATGCGCTCTGAATTTACTTGCCATTGAACCTGAACGTCAGACCCACGGTCACGCCGAACGGATAGCCGGGCGTCGCGTGGATGCGCGCCGAAGGCTCGTCGCCCGGGCGCACGCGTGACTCGAAGTAGTTCTGCGTCTCGAAGTATCGCCTGTTGAAAAGATTGTCTACCGCGAGGTTGAAATCTAAATCGCGCCGGAGGCGCTTGTTGACGCCGAGGTCAACCACGTCGAGACCCGCGGCACGGATTCGCGCGTCGAGCGGGTCGAGCCGGTAGTTGCTCGTGTGCCTGTAGCGGAGCGACCCGCTGAAGCCGCGCCAGTCGGAGAGCGTGAGGCCGGCGTTGGCGACCGTGTGCGGCGCGCCGTCCACGTACTCGCGCGGGCGCGTGCCGCGGTAGAAGGCGTTCATCACCCGCGTCAGGCCGCCGTTGAAGGAGAGACGGCGCGTGATGCGTGCTGAGTTCTTCAGCTCGAAGCCGTAGGCGCGGCTCGGGCCGGCAAACTCGATTGAGCCGTCGTCGGGGATGTAGACCTGCTGATTCGAGTTGTCGATCAGGAACAGGTGGGCGCTCGCCGAGAAGCGCCCGAAGTTGTGCGATGTGCCGAGCTGGTAGAAGTCGGTCGTGGCGACCCGCGGGCTTTCGGGGCGGCGCGCGACGCCGCGCGCGTCCTGGCTGCTGATGCCGCGTCCGTAGTTGAAGTGGACGGTCGCGGGGAATGAGTGCGACGGTGTGTAGGCAAGTGACGCCTTCGGCTGTATGCGCCCCTCGCCCCGAGCGCCCGAGAAGGCGGGGCGAATCAGGTCTTCGACGTTAAAGCGAAAGTAGTCGTAGCGCAGCCCGCCCCCAAGGTGCAGACGCCCCCCGAAGAGGTCTACGGCCTGCTGCGCGTACACGCCCGGGTTGGTCACGCGCGCGCGGGCGCTCGTCAGGAGAAAGCAAGGGCTGTTGAAGCGGTCGGGCAGACCCGGCCGCGCGGGGTCATCTTCAAACGGGCAGCCCGACGGGACGCTGCGCAGCAGGTCGGCGCGGCCCGGGTCGCGTCCGGCGGACGGGTAGAGGCCGACGTTGGTCTGGAACGACTGTAGGTTGCCGCCGGCGGTCAGGAGGGCGCGCGCGCCGAAGAGGGTGTGGGGGCGCACGTACTGCACGTTGGTTCCCTCTTGCAGACGCGAGTCGTGCTGCTGGATTTCGTCGCCGAACTCCGGGTCGTTCAGGTGGAAGGTGAAATTAGACCACAGGTCGAAGAGCGAGCGCGTCAGGAAGCCGTCGGCTTTGAGGAGGCCGCCGCCGTCAAGCTCGCGGCGGTAGTAGACGGCGGCCGTCCCGCCGCGGACGCGCCCGCCGTTGTCCGCGTCAATGAAGCCGAAGCGGTCGAGCCGCCCCGCGGCCACCTCGTCCAGCGGGATCTGGCCCGAAGAGGAGAAGTCGTTGCGCCCCAGGTTGAGCTTGAAGCCCAGCGCGGACTTGCCGCCCAGGTTCCGCGTATAGTTGCCCGTCAGGTTGTCGCGCCTGTAGCGCAGCGGGCTGACGAATGGCCCGTTTGTGCGTGATGCTTCGTAGGCGATAAAGCCGGCGCCGTTCTTCAGCACGGGGCTGTAGGCCAGGAAGCCGCGGAAGGTGTCGAACGAGCCGCCCTGCACGCGCGCGGTCATCACGTCGGGCAGCGACTCGCGCGTCCGCACGTGCGCGACCCCGAGGCCGGAGAAGTCGCCGTACTGCGCGCTGAACGGGCCGTTGAGGACCTCCACCCCCTCGACCAGCTCGGGCGTCAGGCTCTTGAGCTGGCCGAGGTAGCCCTGGCCATGCCCCTGCGTGCCGAAGTTCTGCTGCACGTCGTCGACCAGCACCTTGAACCCGCCGAAGAGCCCGCCGTGATCCATGTTGAAGCCGAAGCGGCGCACCTCAAGCGACTTGCCGCCACCCTCGTGCTGCCCGGCATTGATGCCCGCGGCGAGCGTGTCGAAGAGCTGGTCGTCGCGGGAGAAGAGCGCCCCCCTGTAGACCTCTTCGTTGCGCCGCTCGACGCCGGGATCGAGCGACGAGTCGACGATGACGATGCTCTCGTGGATGGGCGGGACGACGTACTCGATGACGAGCCGTAGCCCCCCGGCAGAATCGCCCGCCGCGATCTCCCTCACGGCGGGGGCGATGTTCTCCCCCGAGAGATTCAGCGTGAGCGCCCCACGCGGGACGGAGAGTCGGAAGGCGCCCTCGGCGTCGCTCACCGCGCGCAGCTCGACGCCCGCCGAGGTGACGACGACGGCGACGCCGGGCACCACCTCGCCGCTGGCCGTGACGACGACGCCCGAGAGCGCACGCCGCCCCGCAGACTGCGCCGCGGCCGGCTGCGAGAAGGTAAGAAGACAGAAGACGACCGCCGACAGTTTCCGCATAAAAGTAATTTTCGACGCCGGCCCCGGCGGCGAGGTTTCGGCGGCGCAGCGCCTTCGCATCCTCTCTAACCTCCTACGGCCTCTGCCGCCTGAGCAGAGAGGCCGGCAGCGCCGCCCTCACCGAGCCGGCCAGCTTGTGACGGAAGGTGTAGAAGGAGACCCTCGCGAGATACATCCTGAAGCGCAGGTACTCGTCAACACCCACGTGCTTCCGGACCAGGCGGGGCAGGTCTCTCTTGAAAGCTAGGTCTTCCTGCACGTCGCTGATGCCCCAGCCCTCGAAGTCGGCGACGAGCAGCCCCAGGTAGAGCTTGCGGACGCGCGCGTCCGCGAAGCACTTCATGTTGAAGGCCCAGTCGGCGTAGACCTTGTACTTGAGGTCGAAGCCGCCCAGCAGGTCGAAAATCTGTCTCTCATAAAAGATGGCCTGCTGGCAGAGGTTTCGCCCGACAAAGTCCTTCCTGCCGAACGTGCCCCCCTGACGCACGTTGTGCCGGATGAGGTAGGCGTCGCCGTAGGCGAAAGACGGCTCGCCCTCGGGCAGAATCTCCGCGACCCGCTCCAGCACGCCCCCCTTCAGGATGTCGCCCGCGCCCAGGAAGAGCAGGTGCCGGCCCGAAGACATCCCGACGCCTTTGTTGAGCGCGTCGTAGACGCCCCTGTCGGGCTCCGAGACGAACCTCAGGTCCTTGCTGTACTCCTCGATGACGCTCAGCGTCTCGCCGCCCGAGCCGCCGTCCACGACGATTATCTCGTACAACTCTCTCGGCTGTGACAGCACGGAGTTCAGCGTGTTCGCGAGCTTGCGCCCGCAGTTATATGTCGGGATAACGATGGAGAATGGTTTCCGTTTCAAAGCCTTCCCTTTCCCGGTCGGGCGGGGTAGAGGGCAACCCGCAAACGAATACACGTACGAGAGTCCGTCACTTCTCGCCGGCCTCGGACAGACTCTCACGCAGACTTTCGCAGACGTAATTCAACTCGGCGTGGCTCAGCCCGGCCCACGTCGGGAGGCTGAGGCCGTGGCGCGCCAGCGACTCGGCGACGGGGAACTCCTCGCCGCGCGCGGCCTCGCGGTACGGCGGCAGGAGGTGTACCGGGTAGAAGACGGGCCGCGTCTCGACGCCCCGCTCGGCGAGTCGCGCCATCAAAGCGTCGCGGCCGACGGGCGACTCACAGCCGAGGATGACGGTAAACATCCAGTAGGCGTGTCGCGCCCACTCGCTCTCGTCCTGCCAACGCAGACGGGGGATGCCCCGCAGGAGTCTCATGTAGCCGGCCGCCACCTCGCGGCGGCGCCCCGTGTGCCAGTCCGCCCGCTCCAGTTGCGCGAGGCCGATGGCGGCGGGGAGGTTCATCATCCGGTAGTTGTAGCCGACGACGGGGAACCAGTAGCGCCGCTCCGGGTCCATCCCCTGCCCACGCAGCAGCCGCACGCGCGCGGCGAGCGAGTCGTCGTCGGTCGTGACCATCCCGCCCTCGCCGGTGGCGATGATCTTGTTGCCGTAGAAGCTGAAGGCGGCCGCGTCGCCGAGCGAGCCCGCGGGGCGCCCCTTGTAGAGCGCGCCGTGGGCTTCGGCCGCGTCTTCGAGGAGGAACAGCCCGTGGCGGCGGGCGACGCCCCGCAGCTCGTCCATCTCGGCGGGGTGGCCGTAGAGATGGACGGCGACGACGCCCTTCGTGCGCGGAGTGATCTTCGCCTCCACCTGCTCCGGGTCGAGGTTCCAGGTCGCCGGCTCCGAGTCCACGAAGATGGGGCGCGCGCCGCAGTAAGTGACGGCGTTGGCGGTCGCCACGAAGGTCAGCGTGGGGACGATGACCTCGTCGCCGGGGCCGACGCCGAGCGCCGCGAGCGCGACGTGCAGCGCGGCCGTCCCGTTGCAGCAGGCTATGGCGTGGCGCACCCCGCAGAACTCGGCGAAGGCCGCCTCGAACAGCTCGACGTACTTCCCGCCCGAGGAGACCCAGCCGGACTCCATGCAGTCGGCGACGTACTCCTTCTCCCGGCCGGCGAACACCGGCGCCGCGACGGGGATGTGCGGCCGCACGCCCGCGTCCGGCGCGACACGCGCCGGCGCCGCATCATGGTCAAGCTCCAACTCGGTAGCCATACGCCCCCCACGCCCCGCGGCGGCCTGTCTGAAATGATTCCTTTCGTGACTGTACTACGCCTGTGCCTGAGTTCCGAAGCGACTCCTCAGAACAAGCCCACCACCCGGCCGAAGAGCGACAGCAGGGCCGCGGCCGTGAGCGCGACGAGGGCGAGAGCCGTGGAACCGAGCAGGCGCCGGCCGCAGTACCCGCACCTGCTCGCCGACCTGCTGACGCGGGTCTTACACCGCCGGCAGTACCTCTTCCGCTTCGCCGCCACACCCCGCCCGGCTCGGCCGCGCCGGGCGGCTATCGGCGTCCGCGCCTTCACGCTCACGATAACTAACCCCTTTCGTCAGCGGGTGAACGTCGCGGTGCCGCACCTTTCACGCGGGGCGGCCGCCGAGCGTCCGCCGCGCCACGTCCGCCTGTAGAACGTCGAAGGCCGGGTTGATGGCGAGCGCCTGCCGCAGGTAGTCCGCGCCGCGTCCGCGTTCGCCGAGGGCGTAAGCGATCATCCCCGCGTGGTAGAGCAGGCGCGGGTCGCGCGTGCCGAGGCGCAGCGCCTCTTCGGAGGCCGCCTTCGCCTCCGCGTACAGCCCCTTCTTGTAGAGCGCCCACGCCAGCGCGTCGCAGGTGTAGACGTCTTTGCGGCGCTCCCTCTCTTTGCGCGCGAGCGCGAGCGCCTCGTCGAGATTCTTGTCGTGGTCGGTCCAGTAAGCGACGAGGTGGTGCATGTCGTTCTCGGCGGCGGCGTTCTCAGGCTCAAGGGACTCGAAGGTCGCGTAATGCCTTGCGGCTTCGTCCTCGCGCCCGAGCTTGGCGTAGAGGTCGCCGAGCGCGAGCGCCGTGTCGGCCGAAGGGTCGGCCTCGTGCTCGCCCCGGTAGATTTCGAGCGCGCCTTCGAGGTCGCCGGCGCGGACGCGCGCGCGCGCCTTCGCGTCGAGCGCCGCGCCGTAGCCGGGGAAGACGAAGAGGGCGCGGTCGAACTCGCGCTCGGCCTCGGCCGCCTCGCCCGTGCTCAGCAGCGCTTCGCCGAGCTGGACGTGACACCAGGCCACCCTCTCCGGCTCCTGGGGCCCTACGGACTGCGCGGCGAGGCGCATGGCCTCGACAGCGCCCCGCGTGTCGCCGTGCAGCCAGCGCAGGTAGGAGACGCGCGCGTAAGAGGAGGTGTCGGGGCGGAGGTCAACCATCATCTGCGCGGCCTCGACCGCCGCCGTGTACTCGCCGAGCTCGACGAGTGCGTCGGTCAGCGCGCCGTAGTTGTCGTGGTCACGTGGGTTGAGCGCTTGCGCGCGCCGCGCGACTTCGAGCCCTTCCTCGAAGCGGTGGAAGGTGAGCAGGAGCTTGGCGCGCAGCTTGAGCGCATCGTAGTTGTCGGGCGCGAGCCGGAGCGAGCGGTCGAGCGCCTCCATGGCCTTAGCGTTGACCCCGAAGTCTTCGGCCTCGCGCGCCTTCTGCATGTAGGCGGCGGCGAGCAGGTTGTAGCCCTTCGGGTCCGACGCGCGGCTCTCGACGTAGGCGCGCGCCGCGCCGAGCTGCCGGTCGGCGCGGCTCAGCGGGCCGGAACCGGCCGACACGGTCGGGAGCAGCGAGTCAACATTCGAGGGCGAGATGTTCTCCGGAGTCGCGCGCGCGCAGCCAGAGGCGAGCGCGCAGAGCGCGAAGGCGACGATGAGGAAGGATTTTCTAGCCATTGTTCCCCGGCTCGTAGTGTCGTGACGGGGGCGCGTGGTTTCCCACGCGCCCCCGTCGGTTGATGGTTTGATTCGGCCCAGTTCGGGCCGCGGTGCGTGCCGGGTGTTACGGCCTCGGGGTCGGGCTCGGCGTCGGGCAGGGAGCGTCCGGCGTGTTCGAGCACTCGCGCCCGTGGAACGGGTTCTCGTAGCCGCTCCAGGGCGTCGCCAGGTACGGGAACGTGGTGCGGAACGGCTTGTCGTTCTGCGTCACGCCGTCGCCGAGCTGGTTGTTCGGAGCCTGGTTGCAGCTCGCCGTCCCGCCCGCGCACGCGTTGCCCGGCAGCAGGACGCCGGCCGCCACGCGCAGCGTGATGTCGACCGTGTCGTCGCCCACGCGCCGACCGTTCGGGTAGCCCCCGAGGTCGCCGGCGATGACGCCGAGCCGGTTAACGCTGCCCGGCGCGGTCGCCGGCACGGCGACGTTCAGGCGCATCAGGTCGGACGGCACCGCGCCCGGCCCCGCGCCGGGGTCGGCCGGGTCGTTCTGCACCGGCGGGCGCGTCGCGCCCGGCACGCCCGTCAGGAAGACGCGGACGAGGTCGTTGCGACCGGAGGTCGGCGCGTCGAGGACGGGCGGGTAGAGCTGATTAATCAGCTTGACCGGCTCGACGGGACGCCCCGCCGTGCCGCGCACGAAGTCGATGCGGTTAATGTCGGTCGCCGGCAGCTGCGCGTTGTAGAGGTCTTTGTCGTTCTCGGAGACCGTGGGCGAGGTGCCCATCGGGATGAACAGCTCGTTGAAGAGCGGGTTGGCGAGGCGCGAGACCTGAACGCACGAGGCGTCGGCCCCCGGGATGCCCTGCCCCGCGGCGCAGTTGCCCGTCTGCGTCTGCGTGCCGTTGGTGTTCAGGACGCGCGTCGAGGGGCGGCTCGCCGTCGAGTAGACGCCGATGATCGCGTTCGGGTCGGACGCCCCCGTGGGGAGCTGGCCCGTGGCGGTCAGAAGCTGCGTCGGAACCTGGATGGCGATGGTGTGGACGTTGTAGCCGGCCGTGCCGTCAACGCCGTTCGAGGTCGGCAACGGCGCGAGGTGCGCGCTGTTGAAGGGGCGGAGGCCCACCAGGTCGAAGATCGAGCCGACGTCGATGTAGAACCCCTCGTCGCGCTGGCCGGCGAAAAGCTTGATGTCGCCGGCGCCGGTCGGGACGGTGCTGATCGCGGGCTCGGCGAGGTTCGTCTCGTAGTTGGGCGTCGAGCGCGGGCCGATGTTGACGGGCGGCGTCGGCAGGTTGGTGCCGAGCGTGAAGGTCGTGAACGAAGACCCCTGCCGGATGCGCGCCTGCACGTCCATGAACTGCTTGACGTTGAAGTCAGGGTCGGAGAGGTTGTTGATGGTCCCCTCGCCGTTGTTGTCGAAGTCGCCGTTGTAAAGGAACGTGTCGCCGTTGCCGACGACGGTGCGGAAGCGGAACTCGAGGACGAGGTCGACGGCCGCGTCGCCGTTGTTGTCGAACCTGATCTGGTAGAGCACGTTGTCGTCGAACTTGAAGAAGTTCGGGCCGCCCGCCGGCTCTTCGAACGGGATGAAGTTGGCGAGGATGGTGACGGTGTTCGCCCGGTCGGGGCTGACGAAGGCGTAAACGTCGGTGTTGTCGGCCAGCGGGTCGGCCGAGATGAGCGGGGCCTCGCGGTGGCTCGACGCTTCGGCGGCCGGCAGCAGGCCCGGGACGGCGCTAAATGCCGCGGCCAGGAGTCCCAGCGCGGCGACGAGTGACAGTAGTCTTTTAAATCTTCCCATGGCTTCCTTCTTCTCCCTGTGATCTCCCGGTTGACCCACCGCGCACGCCGTAGGCCGGGAGCCTGAGTTACAACCCGGCGCGGTAATCCTTGTTCGAGGCGCCGGGGGCGCGCCCTCTTTCGGAAGTGGGCACGCTGCCGGCACTTGTCGCCGCCGGACATGAACCGTGCCGCATAAATCGTCTGTGGCTTGGGTGAGGTACGGATGTCGCCGCCGACTCGGATTGCCCGCCGAGAACCTCCCCCGACTTCTTGTTGCGCCCGTGGGTCGTCCGGCGCGGACGTTCCTCGCCGTGACCGAAGCGGACGAAAACTCGCAGGGGGAAGAGCGAATTTACTTTGGGGACGTGGACATAATAATGCCCCGCGAGGCTTTCCTCTATAGGGAAGGTCGGAAGCCGTGTCGGGATTTTCCTGACACTATATGTGCGTTGCAGCACGGAAGGGCGAAGGGCGCGCGGTTACCGGGCCCGGATTATGTGTGCGGTCAGACGCGGGGGGGCGTCATTCTTCCTGGAGCAATCCCTGTTGCAGCGCGTAGCGGACGATGTCCGTGCGGCTGCGGAGGTTAAGTTTTTCCATCAGGCGGAGCTTGTAGGTGTCCACCGTCTTGGCGCTGATGTTGAGCTTCCAGCCTATCTCCTTGTTGCTGTAGCCCCAGGCGATGAGACGCAGGACTTGCGACTCGCGGTCGCTCAGCTCGCCGGCCGGCGAGCGCCCCTCGGCCGTTTTCTGGTTGAAGAAGCTGCTGACGAGGCTGCCGGCCAGCGTCGGGTCGACGTAGGAGCCGCCCGCGGCCACCGTGCGGATGGCGCGCACCAGCTCGTCCGTCGCCGCGCGCTTGAGGACGTAGCCCGAGGCGCCCGCGCTAAGCATCTGGCGCAGGTAGCTCTTGTCCTCGTAGACGGTGAGCGCCAGCACCATCACCTGCGGGCGCTCGCGCCTCAGACGCTCGGTCGCCTCCGCCCCGCTCATCTCCGGCATGGACACGTCCATGACCACCACGTCGGCGGCGAGTTCGCACGCCGCGCGCCAAGCCGCGTCGCCGTTGTCCGCCTCGCCGACGACGTACATGTCCGGCTGGGCGTTGACGAGCGCCTTCAGCCCCTCGCGCACGACCATGTGGTCGTCGGCCAGGAAGACGCGAAGTTTACTCACGCCGATCTCCCTTCCTTCTCGCCGCCCGCGTCGAAGGGGATGCGCACGAAGACGGTCGTGCCGGCGCCGGGAGCCGACTCGACGTTGATAGTCCCGCCGAGCAGCGCCGCGCGCTCGCGCATCCCGAGCAGCCCCAGCCTGCCGCCCCTGCCCGCGGGAGGCTGTGCCGCCTCGACGTCGAACCCGCCGCCGTTATCCTCGATGACGGCGAGGACGTGGTCACTGCGCCGCTCAAGGATGAAGCTCACGTGGTCGGCCCCCGAATGTTTGGCGATGTTCGTCAGCGCCTCCTGCGCGATGCGATAAACTGCCGTCTCGTGGGTGAGCGGCAGACGGCCGCCCGCGAAGCCCGCGCTGTGGAAGTCCACCGACACGCGCGAACGCTCCGCCCACTCCTCTGCGTAGTTGCAGAGCGTCGCCTCCAGCCCCAGGTCGTCGAGCGCCGGCGGCCGCAGCCCCCAGGCGAGCGTGTGCACCTCGCGCGACAGCTCGCCGGTTATCTCCTCCAGTTGCCGCAGGGTGTCGAGCGACGAGCGGCGCCCATACGACTCGGCGCCCAGCGTCTTCAGACCCAATAAGAGCGCCACGAGCTGCTGCCCCATCTGGTCGTGCAGCTCGCGCGAGATGCGGCGGCGCTCCTCCTCCTGCGCCGTCACCAGACGCCCCAGCAGGTCGCGCCCCGCCTCCTCGGCCCGCAGGCGCTCGACGTTCTCGGCCTTCAGCGTCTCGATGGCGCGCGCGAGTTCGGCGGTGCGCTCCTCGACGCGCCTCTCCAATTCGCCGTAAGCCTCGTGCAACGCATCCTCGGCGCGCCTGCGCTCGCTGATGTCGCGGATGATAGACTGAAGCACCCCTTCGCGGATCATCCTCCCGCTAATCTCGACCGGCAGGAGCGTGCCGTCCTTGCGGCGCAGGAGCCGCTCGGTCAGCAGCGTCCGCCCGGACTGCAACTCGTCGAATCGCACCGGGGCGGCGGCGAGGTCTTCGGGCGGGATGAGGTCAGCGACGTTAAGACGTAGGAGTTCCTCGCGGGTGTAGCCGAGCATCTCGCAGAGCTTCGAGTTCGTCTCGATAATGTCCCCGCGCACGTCGTAAGTGTGGATGCCGTCGGAGGCCTGCTCCAACAGCAGACGGTACTTGCTCTCGCTCCGGCGCAGCGCCTCCTCGGCGAGCTTGCGCTCGGAGATGTCGCGCACGGCCGTCGTGATGTAGGTCTTGCCCGCCACCACGTGGGTCGAGACGGAGGCTTCGAGGTCGAGGAGCGTCCCGTCCCTGCGCCTGCCCCTGAATTCGTAGGCCGTGGGCGCGGGCTCGCCGCGCATCCGGCGGCGCCCGTAGTCTAACAACCGCCCCGCGTCCTCGGGGGCCACGACAGCGGAGACGTATTCGCCGATCAGCTCTTCGGGCCTCTCGTAGCCGAAGAGGCGGGCGTAAGAATCGTTGACGTAGACGGCGCGCTCGCAGTGCTCGACGAGGATGCCATCGCGCGACGCCTCGAAGAGCGAGCGCAGCCGCCCCTCGCTCTCGCGCAGCCTCTCTTCCGCCCGCCTCCGCTCGGTGATGTCGTCGAATAGGATGGCGACCTTCCGCTCTTCGGGCCGGCCCGCGCGGAAGGCGTAAACGTCGAACCAGCGCCCGAGCGCCTCCGACCCGCTGACGAACCGCTCGGGCTCGCCCGTGGTCAGGACGCGCCCGTAAATCTCGGACCAGTGCGCCTCGATGTTTGGCACCAGCTCGCGCACGGTCCTGCCCGAGAGCGCGGCCTCGACGGGGACGCCGGTCAGCTTCTCGAACGACGGATTGACCTCGATGAAGCGGTGGTCAACGCCGCGCCCCGAAGCGTCGAAGAGCACCTCGGCGACGCAGAAGCCCTCGTCGATGGAGGTGAAGAGCATCCGGTATCGCTCCTCGGAGGCGCGCGCCCTGTCTTCGGCGCGCTTGTGCTCGGTCACGTCCACGCCGTGTACGAAGACGCCGGAGACGCCCCCGTCCGGGTCGAACATCGGCTGGTAGACGAAGTCGAGGAAGCGCTCCTCCTCCTCCCGCCCCGACTCGCGCCTGAGCAGGACGCGGACGCCGCGGCCGGCGTGCGGCCGGCCCGTCCGTAAGACCTCGTCGAGCTTTTCGAAGTAGCCCTGCCCCTCGATCTCCGGCAGCGCCTCGCGCACGGGCTTGCCCGACACGTCACGGCCGCCGATCAGTTCGAGGTAAGGCGGGTTGGCGAACTCGAAGACGTGCCGGGGGCCGCGCAGGACGGCGACGAAGGACGGGGCGTGCTCGAAGAGGTAGGCCAGCCGCGACCTCTCCGCCTCAAGGGAGTGCAGCAGGCGCTCGCGCTCCTCCTCGGCCAGCCTGCGCGCCGTGACGTTCGCGTGTGTGACGACCGCGCCGGCCTCGCCCTCGAACTCGAACCGCTTCGCGCGGGCGATGTACCAACGCTTTTGGGTGGGGGAATGACAGGGGTATTCGAGGGTGAACTCATCCGACTCGCCTTCGATGACGGCGCGGAGTCCTGCGGCGAAGCGTGCGGCGTATTCCGCGCCCTCGCCGGTCGCGCCCGCATAGGCGGCGAAATAGTTTGCCCCTTCGCTCAGACCCGCCGGCGCCGGCGAGTTGGCGCCGGCGAACTCGCGCCACGCACGGTTGACGGCGAGGATGGTGCCCCGCGCGTCGAGCACGGCCACGTGCTCGGAGAGCGCGTTGAGGGTCGCGTAAGCAAAGCGCTCCGCGGCGCTACGCTCCCCTTCTCCCGCCCCTCGTTCGACCCTCCGACCAATCATGAAACACCTCCCGCTGGCCCGCCGGGTCCCGTACCGCCGCGATAAAATGGCACCGAAGTGAAAGAATAGTGTTATAAGTGGCCCGAAAAGTAAACTCTCGGAATGCACATGCACGCGACGGACACGAACAGTTCGGCAGGCCATGCCGACCTCTCTATCCGGGCGCTCGGGGTCGAAGACGCCGCAGCCGTCTCCGGCCTCCTGCGGGCGCAGCCGCCCGAGTACGCGCGGTTCTTCTACGCCCTCGGCTCAGGCGAGGAGGAGATCGCGCGCGTACTCGCCGCACGTGACAGGGACGTATATTCCGGCATGTTCTGGTGCGGTGAACTCGCGGCCGTCTTCATGCTGCG
This sequence comes from Acidobacteriota bacterium, assembly GCA_020200135.1. Taxonomy (GTDB): domain Bacteria; phylum Acidobacteriota; class Blastocatellia; order Pyrinomonadales; family Pyrinomonadaceae; genus QHXN01. Next base: position 20,394 of record JAIVJI010000065.1, read on the forward strand.
CGGGTGGGACGCCGGCTACGAGGTGCCCTCGTTCGGCGTGCTGGTGGACGCGAGGCGCCGCGGGCGCGCCTTCATGAGAATCGCGCTCGACGTGGCGAAGCTCACCTGCCGCCTGTCGGGGGCGAAGCGCCTGATGGCGAAGATTCACCCCGACAACGTCTCGCCGCGCGGCGCGCGCCGGCTCGGCTTCGTGCAGACTGGCGTCGAGGCGGAGACCGGGAACATCATCTACCACATGGAACTCTAGCGGGCACGGGGGGCGTTCAGTTCGTATGCGCTTGCTGAAGATCGGGGTCTACTACTCGAACTACCTCAAACAGTTCTACGCGCGCCGCCCCGACCTCGCGGGCGCGCCCTACGACGCGCAGCACGCGGCGCTCATCGGCGACTGCTTCGGCTCGTCAGACTTCTGGACGCGAGAGCTATCCCGCCTGGGCTACGAAACCCGTGACCTCGTCATCAACGCCGGGCCGTTGCAGAAGGCGTGGGCGGCGGAGCGCGGGCTGGCCTTCGACGAGGGCGGCTGGCTTTTCGACATCGCGGAGGCGCAGGTCAGAGACTTCCGCCCCGACGTGCTCATCGTCGCCGACTACTCGACCGTGACCGCCGCGTTCATACGCCGCCTGAGAGACGTGTGCCCTTCCGTCCGGCTCGTGCTGGGATGGTGCGGCGCGCCCTACGGCGACGGCTCGGTCTTCGGCGAGTGGGACGTCGTGCTCTCGTGCGTGCCCGAACTGGTCGCGCACTTCCGCGGGGCGGGTCACCGCGCCCGCCACGTCAACCACGCGTTCGAGCCGCGCGTGCTGGATAAGCTTGACGCGCGGGAAGCAGCGCCGGCCGTGGACTTCGTCTTCGTCGGCTCGCTCGTTAAGTCCGAGCGTTTCCACCTCGGGCGCGAGAAGCTGCTCTCGCGCCTCGTCAAGGAGACCGGCCTGCAACTCTGGTCAGAGGTCGGGCCGCCCCCGCCGTCGCGCTTGCGGCGCGCGGCGCACTCTCTCCTGCGCGGCGGCGCGGCGGAGTCGCCGCAGTCTTCGGTTGACGCCCGTATCGCGCGCCGCGCCCGCCCGCCGCTCTTCGGCCTCGACATGTTCCGGCAGCTCCGCGCGGGGCGTGTCGCCCTGAACACGCACATCGACATCTCGACCCACAGCGCCTCGAACATGCGGCTCTTCGAGGCCACAGGCGTCGGCGCGTGCCTGCTGACGGACGCGAAGGAGAATCTCCGCGAACTCTTCGAGCCGGACGCCGAGGTCATCGCCTACCGCGACGCGGATGAGTGCGTCGAGAAGGTGAAATACCTGCTCGGCCACGAGTCCCGCCGCCGGGACATCGCCGCCGCCGGGCAGTGCCGCACCTTGCGCGACCACACCTTCGCGTCACGCGCGGCGCTCATCGACGCTGTCATCCGCGAAGAGTTATCAGGTGGCTAAATTGTCAGACCGCGCCGCGTCCGTCTTCCGCCGTCTGCGTCGCCCGCGCGGCGCGGCGTCGCGTGCCCCGGCCTCTTTCGCCGAGGTCGAGCGTGCCGAGCGAATCTTCTACCTCCAAACCTTGCGCGAAGGGATGACGGTCTTCGACGTGGGCGCGAACGTGGGCGAGTTGACGCTGCTCTTCTCGCGCTTCGTCGGCGCGTCGGGGAGCGTCCACGCCTTCGAGCCGACCGGCCGGGGGTTCGAGCGCCTGGAGGCGTTGTGTCGCGCGACGTCGCTCCGCAACGTGCGGCTCAACCGCCTCGCGCTCGCGGAGGAGGAAGGGTCGGTGAGCCTGCACGTCTACGACGGCGACCACCTGAGTTGGACTACGCGCGCCTCGCGCCCCTTGGAAGATTATGGCATCGACGTTAAGCCCGTAGGGGTTGAGGAGGCGCCTGCGACGACCCTCGACCTCTACTGCGAGCGTGACGGCGTCACCGAGATAGACCTGCTGAAGGTGGACGTCGAGGGCGCGGAGTTTCAGGTGCTCGTCGGCGCCCGGCGTCTGCTCAACGAGCGGCGCGTCCGCTGCGTGACGTTCGAGTTCGGCCAGACCACCTTCGACATGGGTAACAGCCCCGACCGCATCGAGGCTTACCTACAAGACGCCGGCTACGAGCTGCGCAACATCGTCGCGGGCGACCCCGTCTTCCCCGGCAGGGAAAGCGTGCAGACGGCGTGCTACTCCATGCACGTGGCGACGCCCGCGGGTGCGATAACCTTATGAGAACCACCCCGCTTCACCCGGTCACGGACGCCGATCACGAGTGCCCGTACTGCCGCGAGCGGCTGGACGTGAGGGGCTGGCTCATCCCCGGCATGCGCAACCTCGCGGACATGCTCTGCGGGCGATGCGGGCGGGAGTTCTACGGCGACCTCGCGGCGGGGCAGGCGCTCTACACGCCGATGCTGCTGGAGAAGGCGGCGGGCGTCGTGCACGACCCGCACGGCGTCGAGTGGTTCGCCGGCTGGCTGCGCGACTCATATGCACGGCGTACGGACGACCCCGTCGCTTTCGACGTGCAGGAGAGGCTCCGCGTCACGAGACCCGTCGTGCTCCTCAACTGTCTCGACACACTCTACGGCCACTCGCTCCTCAAACTGCTCAACGCGCAATACCATCTTGGCCGGCACGCGGACGTTGACCTCGTCGTCATGGTGCCCTCGTTCCTCGCCTGGATGGTGCCGGACGGCGTCGCCCAGGTCTGGGTCGTCGGGCTGCCGCTGCGGCGCGGGACGGAGTGGAACGAGTGGCTCGCGCGCCAAGTCCGCCGCCGCGTGGAGGCGTTTCAACAGGTGAGTCTCAGTCAAGCGCTCTCTCACCCGCGGCCCGACGAGGTGGACATCGAACGCTTCACGCGCGTCAAACCCTTCCCGCTCGGCGAGTGGGACGCGCGCCTCGGGCGGCCGACGGTGACGTTTATCTGGCGCCACGACCGGCCGTGGCGCGTCACGGACGACGTGCCGCCCCCCACCCGGCGCGGACGGCTCAGGCGGTTATTAACCCCTCAGCCCCGGCCGCAAGGGGGACAAGCCGAATTGGTGTCCGATTTGGCGGAGGCGCTCAGGAGAGACTTACCCGCACTGGATTTCGCGGTCGTAGGATTGGCCGAGGCGGGGGGGCGTGGGGATTTGCCAGTCTGGGTGAAGGACATGCGGCGGCCGAAGTTGGGCGACGATGCCGAGCGCGGCTGGTGCGATCGTTACGCCGCGAGCCACGTCGTCGTCGGCGTCCACGGCTCGAACATGCTGCTGCCTTCGGCTCACGCCGGCGGGGTCGTCGAACTCATAGGGCCAGAGCGCTGGGGTAACTTCACGCAGGACGTCCTCTTCCGCGACACGGCCGACTGCCGCGAGACGCTCTTCCGCTACCGCTTCGTGGACGAGCTGACGCCGCCCTCCGCCCTCGCCCGTCTGGTCGAACTGCTCCTAAGCAAGCGCGAGGACTTTCGCCGCCTGATGAACGTCTTATAGTCACCGCGCCGTAAGCCGAACCGCATGTATCCATTTATCGGAATAAGGTTAGCGGCATTATTGTTGTGGAATTACAACAATTCGCTAGCCCGAAGCGCCTAACGTCTCATTCGACCGGGCGCGCCCATAGCACTCCTTAACCGCGCGAGACACTTTAGGGCGCGCCCCACTTCACCCCGCTGTCCCTATCAGCCGAGTGTGAAATAAAAGACTTAGGGCATGGTGCAACATTTTCGGCTCCCGCTTTCCCGGCCACCTTATCACCTGCCCTCAGCATGCTTCCCCTTACCCCTTTTCTCCGCAGATACGCGTAGAGGCCGTCTAAGCCCCGGCTGCCTGCCGGATGATCTCGCGGTCTGCGATGCCGCTCGCGAGCCCCGCAGATCGGGGTTTATAGCCCGGCCACCTCAAGTCAGCACCAACCTTCCTAACCACCGCACGCCAGCTCGCTAATTACCTTGAGTCAGCGGGTGTTAAGTGCTTCATGAATACCGCTGAATTGCTGGAGCGCCGTCCCAAGGTTCTCCGCGATCTCCAGGGCCAGGACTTGGGCGCTGTTGAGCGACCCGGACGGGCACACCCTGGAGCTGTCTTACGGACAGGAGGTGGGTCTCACGGTCGAGGGCGCTGTGGGCGAGACGCGGCCGGAGTAAGTCTTTTTTCAAAGCTCCGCCACCCCCTCACGCCCTACGTGTCTTCGCAGCAGACCGTGTGAATCCATCTTCCACAAAGCCGCGCAAGGTGACCGAGATCCTCCTGCCGACAAACATGCGGGCGCGCGGCACCTCGTGCGTCCACGCCAGGTTCGTCTCGTAAGGCATGACGAAGACGCCGCCGTCGCGGGCGGCGAAGTCGACGCGCCCCTCCCCTCGGTACGGCCTCAGCCTGAAGACGCGCTCCTCCCCGAACGAGAGGGTCACGATGGGCGAGCCTTCGATCATCCCGCTGGTGCTGTCACGGTGCCGCCCCATGTAATGGCCGAGCGATCCGTCGTACCAGTTCACAAGTAGGCTGTTGAGAGACTCGTCTACCGCGGCCCGCGCCCAGGCGAGCAGGGGCGCGAGGACGGGCGGGATGGGGAGGGCCCTGTTCACGCGCCCCGTGTAGTGATAGTCCCTGCCGTAGGCCTGCTGCCAGCGCGGCGTCTTCACGGGCCTCCCGTGCATGAGGACCTCGTGATACTCGGCGGGGCGCATACCCCACAGTTCCTCGAAGGCGGCTGTGCCCGGGCGCAGCGTGCCTGGTAGTACACCGGTCAGGAACGCGTTCCCGTCCCCCAGGTCGTGGCGCTCGAAGGCGAACTCTTCACGCGCGACCGGCAGAATTTCCATAAAAGCTCCTGGAGGCGTTTCCTGACGGCGTCTCGGATGAGCGACGGCTATGGCTTGCCGCCCGCCCCACCCCCAGGACCTGAGCCCGGCCGAGTTCCGCCAAGTCGAGCTCTTCCTCTATGCGCTGGAAGGCCGCGTCGCCGTTCGTCCCCTCGTCCCTGAGCGCCATGAGGCGACGCCGCCGGGCCTCGCCCGCGGCCCGCACGACCGCCAAAGATGACGGGGAGGGGCGGCCGTGGTTGGAGGGCGCCCCCCCTTCTTTCCGCCCGGCCGCCTGTGCCAGCCGGCTACCCGGCCTAGTCTTCGAAGCGGGCGCCGTCGACGACCACGCGGGGCTTGACATCCCACACCTTCTCGTCGTCTTAGGTGACGATTTGACATTTAACCGCCGCGGGGATAATCTCGCGCGCGCCTTTCGAAGACGTTACCCAGCGGTCACGGAGCCCGGCCTCACTTTTCACCTACTCAGCCAAGGTTAAGCGCCGCCGCCCCCGGGGGCGCCGACCCCTAGTCCGACACACCAACGGAGGAAACTGTTTTGAAGAAAAGAATCGCCTTGACCCTCGCCCTAGCCTTTCTCGGCACGGGCGCGTTCCTGTTCTCCCGCACCGCCGCCGTCGGCACCGCCCAGTCGGTCGGCATGCCCGACCTCGTCGTGCGCGCCGAGACCCTGGGCGACCAGTGGGTCGTCCGCGATGAGAACCTCAGCGCGAACTTCTGTAGCGTCATCGAGGGCGGCGTCACGCCGGGCGTGCGCAAGCTCCTGCGCTTCACCGTCATGACCGCCAACGTCGGCACGGCGGACCTGCACGTCGGCGACCCCAACGACCCGAAGAACGCCAACCTCTTCGAGTTCGCCGACTGCCACGGCCACCACCACTTCAAGAACTACGCCACGTACGAACTTGTCGACCCGCGCACGGGCAAGGTCTGGCGCGCGGCCAAGCGCGGCTTCTGCATGTTGGACACCGACCCCAACCCGGCCTGGTACCCGACCGGCGCCCCGAAGGCCTTCAAGTACCGCTCCTGCGGCGCCATCGGCGTCCCCGGCAACCAGGGCATCTCGGTGGGCTGGACCGACACCTACCGCTTCACCCTGGGCGGCCAGTACTTCGTCCTCGACGGCGGCGACGGCCAGGAGCCCGTGCCCGCGGGCGAGTACGTGATACGCATCCACGCCAACCCGCCGTTCGCGGCGAAGAAGGGCCAGGCCTGCCCGAACCGCGACTCCTTCGGCCTCTGCCACACGCTGCCCGAGTCGAACTACGACAACAACATCGCGACGGCCAGCATCCAGGTCCCGGATCACCCGGGCCGCGACGGTGTCGGCCCGCTCAAAGGCTCCGAGCACGTGACGGACGAGAAGCCCGAGCACTGCGACACCTGCAACGACAACAACGGCAACGACTAGCCGCGCCCCGGCTCGACTGCAAAGGGCGGGCGCGGGTGATACGCCGTATCACCCGCGCCCGCTCTTTTTCCTGCCCCGCCGCCGCGGGCGGGGCGGCGGCGTGTAAGTTTACGAGTGCGCGCGAGGCCGCCCCGGCCGGCGCGCTTAACGGACGATGAGTTTCCCCTTGTACATGTTCATGCCGCAGGTGAACTCGTACTCGCCCGGCTGCTGCGGCGTGATCTCTATGCCGACCGGCGTGTTCTCGGGCAGGTGGGCGCGTTTGCCGAACTCCGGCAGTACGACCTCCTCGCCGCACATCGAAGCCTCGCGCCGGGTGAAGTTCAGGCGGAGCGGGCGCCCGGCCTCGACGACGATGGAGGCGGGCTGGTAGCCGCCCCTGACCGTCACGTCCACCTCCTGGACGCCGCCCGCGCCGACGCCGGCCGAGACCGACTCGCCCTTCCACAGCCAGAAGTACCAGACTATCCAGCCGATGACGCCGAAGCCGATCAGCGTAACAGCTATCTGCGTCGCGTTCACGACCTCACCTCCTTAGCGGGCCGCGGCTCGAAGAGCCGCAGCCGGTTCGCGTTCGTCACCACCGTGATGCTCGAGGCCGCCATCGCCGCGCCGGCGATGATCGGCGAGAGCAGCACCCCCAGGACGGGGAACAGCACACCGGCCGCCACGGGGATGCCCAGCACGTTGTAGATAAAGGCGCCGAACAGGTTCTGCTTGATGTTCCGCAGCGTCGCGCGCGACACCTCGATGGCCGTCACCACGCCGCGAAGGCTCCCGCCGACGAGGGTGACGTCTGCCGCCTCGATGGCGACATCGGTCCCCGTCCCGATGGCGAAACCTACGTCGGCCTGAGCGAGCGCCGGCGCGTCGTTGATGCCGTCGCCCACCATCCCGACCAGCCGCGCGCCCCGCCCGCCGCGCTCCTTCTCCGGGAGCCCTTCGGCCTGGAGGCGCTCCACCTGGCGGGCCTTCTCCTCGGGGAGGACTTCCGCCAGCACGCGGGTGATGCCGGCCTGCCGGGCGATCGCCTTCGCGGTGCGCTCGTTGTCGCCTGTCATCATCACCACCTCGATGCCCATCGACTGCAGGGCGCGCACGGCCGCGGCGGAGTCCTCCTTGAGCGTGTCGGCGACCCCGACGACGCCCGCCGCGCGGCCGTCGACCGCCACGAACATGGGCGTCTTGCCCTCGTCGGCCAGGCCGGCGGCCAGGGCCTCGAACTCACCCGCCGCGACACCCTCCCGGTCCATCAGCTTGCGGTTGCCGACCGCCACCCGGCGGCCTTCCACGACGGCCTCGACCCCGTGGCCGGGGACGGCGTCGAACCGCCCCGGCTCGCCCAGCTCGACCCCGCGGTCGCGGGCGCCGCGGACGATGGCCTCCGCGAGCGGGTGCTCGCTCCTGCGGTCGGCGACAGCCGCCAGCCGCAGCAGCTCCTCCTCGGAGAAGCCGCCGAGCGGGAGCACGTCCGTTAACTCGGGCTTGCCCTTCGTGATGGTGCCCGTCTTGTCGAGCACCACCACCTCGAGCCGCGAGGCGGTCTCCAGCGCCTCGCCGTTGCGGATGAGCACGCCGTGCTCGGCCGCCTTGCCGACCCCGACCATCAGGCTGATGGGCGTCGCCAGTCCCAGCGCACACGGGCAGGCGATGACCAGCACCGCCACCGTCGTGACGACGGCGAAGTTCACCGCGGGGTCCGGCCCGAAGTTGAACCACGCGAGGAAGGTCACCACCGCGATGACCATCACCGAGGGCACGAAGTACGAAGAGACCTTGTCGACGAGCCTGCCGATGGGGGGCTTGGAGCTCTGCGCCTGCTCGACCATCTGCACGATGCGCGCGAGCGCCGTGTCGGCCCCGACCTTCGTCGCGCGGAAGGTGAAGGCGCCCGTCTTGTTGACGCTCGAGCCGATGACCGCGTCCCCCGACTTCTTGTCGACGGGGACCGACTCGCCAGTCACGATAGACTCGTCCAGGGCCGACTCGCCTTCGAGTATGACCCCGTCCACCGGGACCTTCTCGCCGGGCCGCACGAGCACCGTGTCGCCGACGACCACCTCCTCGACGGGGACGTCCAACTCGCGGCCGTCCCGCACGACGCGGGCGGTCCTGGCCTGCAGCTCCAGCAGCTTCTTGAGCGCGGCGCTCGAACGGCTCTTGGCCCTCAGCTCCAGCGCCTGCCCCAGCAGGATGAGCGCGATGACGATGACAGCCACCTCGAAGTACATCCCCGTCGTGCCCTCGGGGAAGAGCCGCGGGGCGAGGACCGCCACCGTCGAGTAGGCCCAGGCCGCGCCCGTGCCGAGCGCGACCAGCGTGTCCATGTTCGTGTTGTGGTTGAGCAGTCCGTTCCGGGCGCTCTCGAAGAACTGCCGGCCCGACCACAGGAGCACCGGCAGCGTCACGACCGCCGAGACTATGCCGATTAGGCGGTGATAAGGCATGAGCGCGTGGCGCCACGCGGGGACGAACTCCGCGAACATCAGGAGCAGGAGCGGTAGTCCGACGGCCGCCGCGAACCAGAACTTCCGCATCATGGTGCGGTAGCTCTGCTCCTGCGCCTCCTCCGCGCCGGCGTGGTGCGGGACCCCGTGCTTAGGCGCGGTCCTTACGTGGTCGTGTTCAGGGTGCCCGGCGTGCGCGCGCCCCGTCCCTAAGGCGGCGTCAGCGGATCCGGCTTTGCCGGGCGAAGCCGCGCGTGCCGGAGACAACTGCACGGGCGCCGTCACGGCCGCAGACGGCGCGCCCGCCGCCGCCATGCTCCCGCAGCAGCTCGCCCGCGGGGTCTCAACGGCCGGTCGCTCTTTACCGATCTGGGCGGGGGCGCAGCAGCTCGCCCCGGCCGCCGCCTCGCCGGCCCCGGCGGAGTCGAACTTCTCCTTGCAGCCTGGCGAGCAGAAGTAGTGCCGCACCCCGTCCCGCTCGCTCGTGCCGGCCGCCCGCGCGGGGTCCACCTTCATCCCGCACACGGGGTCGACGAACTCCTCTTTGATCACCTTTGTCGCCTGCATCTTCATGCCCCCTTCGGGCTCTTTACCTTTCACGCGCCCCGTTTACCGCGCTTCAGCCCTTCCGTCTTGTCATGGCACCCGTGGCCGACGTCCGAACTCTCGATGAGGCCGCAGATGTGGCCGGGCGCGCGCCCCACCTTGTCCCACTCTTCGAGCGTGGTCTTCAGCTCTTTGCGGTAACGGTGCAGCTCGCGCAGCCGCGCGTCCAATTCTTCCATCCGGTGCCGGACGATTTCGCGCACCTCGTCGCAGGGGCTCTGGCCCTTGCGCGCGTCGTCGATGATCTGCCTGATCTCGTCGAGCGAGAAGCCGAGCGCCTGCGCCTGCTTGATGAAGGCGAGCCGCTCAAGCACGTCCTCGCCGTAGACCCTGTAGCCGCTGTAGGTGCGCGCGGGGCTGTCGAGCAGCCCCGACTTCTCGTAGAAGCGGAGCGCCTCGATGCCGATCCCGCTCCTCTTCGAGACGTCCCCGATCTTCAGCATCCGCCGCTCCTGCTCGTCGTCCACCACCGCCGTGCCACGCTTCATCTCCCGCACCACTTTTGCCCCCCCGTCTCAAGATGCGTCCAGTATACAGCCTGTAGTCCACTACAGAGTCAACAGGTATTTTGCGCGGGTCTGAAAAATTTATGGCGGGAGTCCCTTCCACTCCTCGAGCCCGCCCTCGTAGCCGAGGACGTTCGTGTAGCCGCGCGACTCCCCTCGACCTGCATCTTGCAGATCGGGTCGACATGTTTAGCCATCACCCTCTCCCCCTCTGTGTTCCCGGGCCGCTTTTAGTCGCCGGCCCGGTCCGTGTCCTCATGCTAAATCCGGTACTCGTCTACAGGGTCAAGGGGTAAACTTTCGGCCCCTCACATCCCGCGCCCGGCGCCCCGGCCGCCCAGGCCCACCGTGTACTTGTCCCCGGCGTAGAGGTCCCTGACGTAGCCGACCGTGTAGGCCCCGACGCGGAACTGCGGGTGCGCGTGCTCGCCGTACCCGAGCTTCCTTAAGTCCTCCGGCCGCAGGATGTCCTTCTTGTCCACAAGCTCGGCCCGGCCGTAAAGGTAGTTCTTGTCCCGGAAGTTGAGCGTCGACTCCAGCAGGTAGCTGTCGAGTTTGAAGGTGTGGCCGCTGTGCCCCTCGCGGTTGCGACCCAGATCAGACTCGTCGCCCAGTTGCCGCGCCGGAGCGGGCGGTTGTACTGGATCGAGGCCGTCTGGCGGTGCGTGTCGCCCCCGTGGAGCAGCTCGGGGTCTTTGAGGAAGCCGTAGGAGTACTGGAAGACTCAGTTCCTGTTGGGCGCGACCGAGACGCGCACCGAGCGCGAATTCCACGGCCCGGCCTCGAAGCCCCACCTGCCCTCGTCGGGCTCGCGGCCGTTGAAGACAGAGCCCTCGACCTTGAGCCAGCGATAGGTGAAACCGGTGGTGAGGACTCCGAAGGCGACGTGCGTCGAGTCCTGAAGGTGGTGCGCGAGCGGCGCCGAAGGGTCAAGCGGGAAAATTCAGGCGCGGCGTAAAAAAGATTTCGGCGGCTGTAAAGGGCCGGGAGCGGCGTCTCCCAGTATGGCGACAGGGGCATCGCCGCCGGGAAATCAGTTCCTACGCCTATGGTCAAAGCCGCCGTCAGCCCGGTCCTTTGTGAAAACTCCGGCCCTCCCCCGCGCGCGTCTCGGGCTGGTCACCTCGTGGTAGAAGTAATAGAGCGCCGTCGCCAGCGCCCCACAGGCCGCGCCGGCGAGGGCGTAGCGCCAGGCCCCCCTTCTACTACTCCTGCCTTCACCCATCACGCCTCACCTCCCGGGATTTCACTCGCGGCGGCTCAGCCACCAGCCTCACCGATTCAAAACGCGTGCCGGCCGCGGGCCGGGTGAAATTCAACGGGCGGCAAGGGGTTGTGCCGCAAATTGCGAGGCCGGCGCCGAACTTTCGCTTAGTGCGGGTGACGCCAAGACGCCCGCCGTAAGTCGCCCAGCCGGGTGGGGCGTAAGCCCCGCACTCGAATAAAGGCTGCCGCACGCGCCTTAAAAAAAACATGCATGGGGGTTATGATGCCCGAATAACACATTACCCTCGAGGGGTATAGGAGGGAAACCAATGAGAAGACTAGGACTGGCGGCGGCGCTCGCCCTGGGCGTCCTCTCGGCCGGATGCTCTTCGGCCGACAACTCGAACGCGGCCCGCAACGCCAACACGGCGAACGCGAACGCCGCGAACGCCAACACGGCCAACACGGCGGCGACGCCGGCGAACGCCAACGCGGGCGCCGCCGGGAACGCTAACGCCGGGAACGCGAACGCCAACGGCAACGCCAACGCCAACGTGCACGGGAACATGAACGCCCGCGACCACGCCAACATGAACATGAACGGGAACGCCCACGGCGGGAACCACAACCGCAAGCAGTAGGGCCGGCTCGGCCGGCACTTGGGCGCGCCGTCAGGACAGGATCTCGGCGGCCGCCCAGGCCACGGCCAGGTAGCGAAGCCCCTTACCCGGCACCACCCAGGCGGAGAAGCCGAGGAACCTGACCCCCACCGCCCCCGCCCCGGCGACCAGCGCGTCCCCCAGCACCGGCACCCACGACAGCAGCAGGGCCGGCCCTCCGTAGCGGGCCAGCAGCCGCCCGGCGCGGCTGTTTTCGACGTGCCCCTCCCCGCCCCCGAGGCCGCGCGCGGCGCGCCGGCCCAGCCAGTAGGTGGTGCACGCCCCCAGGTAGTTGCCGGCGGTCGCGACCAGCACGGGCGCGGCTATCTGCCCCTGCGCCCGCACGAGGGCGGCCAGCGGCACCTCCGAGCTGAGCGGTAGCACGGTGGCGGCGAGGAAGCTCCAGGCGAACAGGGCCGCGTATGTTAGTAGAAGGGAGGACACTTTACCTCTTCGCCTCCCGTGAGACGGCCGGCCGCCCCGGAACCGGGGCGGCCGGCCTCCCACCCGCTCCCCCATACCCTGGAAGGAGGCAGCAAGCTCAAATGGGTCGTTCCGGCAAGGCGCACGGCGGCGTGCGCGTCGACCACGCGAAACAGTTACCCCGCCTGCGGCGCATCGAGGGGCAGGTGCGCGGCCTGCAACAGATGATCGAAGGCGAGCGCGACTGCGTAGACGTCGCCCACCAGATAGGCGCCGTCGTCGCCGCGCTCCGGCGCGTGCGGGGCGACATGATGCGCGACCACCTCACGGCCTGCGCCCGGGCCGCCGTCTCGGGCGACCTGTCGGAGGCCGAACGCCGCCGCCTCTCCGACGAGGTGGGGGCGCTGCTGGCGAAGCTCGACTGCTGACCTCTTCGCCGGCCGGGGCAGGGGGCGACTCCCGGCCGCCCCGCCGGCGCCCTTAACGCGCGGCCCCGAACGTCAGCGTCGCCCAGAAGCTCTCCCACTCGACGTCCGGCCTCCCGGACGCAGGGATCATGTGCAGGGCGTGGACGTAGTGCGCCCCGCCGGGCCTAACCGTGCGCAGCAGGGCGCGCCCGTCGCCATCTGTGCGCACGCCCGCCATGTTCGACTGCGTGGCGGTGGCCGCGTCCGTGGAGCCGACCACCAGCCGCGCGTTGGCTAACGGGCGCCCGTCGAACAGCAGCCGCACGGGCAGTGCTTGGCCGCGCTTGAGGTCATACGGGTCGGACTCCGATACGATCTCCAGCCGGTGTCCGAGCGGCCTGGAGAAGAGTCCCGCCGCGCCGCCCCCACGCCCGACGCGCAGGAACGACTTCGCGTACTTAGCGTAGGTGCGCCGCTCCTCTGCCCGGCGCGTGGGCTCGTGCGCGAGCGCGGCGGCGACCTGGTCGAGCCCCTCGTGCCTGACGAACTCGTCGAAGCCCGCCCTCGGCTGTTTCGTCGCCACGGGCGCGAGCACCACCTCGACCACCACGCCTCCGCCCTCGCGCGGCGCGACGAAGTCCGCGACGGTAGACTTGCCCTCGGCGTGGAAAGACTTAATGGGCGTCGAGCCCGCGGCGGTAACGACGGAGGCGCGCTCGACGCGCTCCGGTTTGACCGCGCCTTCGCTCGCCGGGAAGGTGTCGCCGGTGTTGAGCGAGACGGACACTTTCGCCCCGGGCGCGACGGAGAAACGCGAGGGTATGAGCCACAGGTCGTGAGCGAAAGCGCTTCCGGCCAGGGCCAGCACGGCCAACAACCCCACAAGCCTGAAATTCCTCTGTCTCATCGCCTCCTCCTCGGCTATCGGTTACGCCCGAAAGGCCCGGTAAGCTGCGGGCTGCCGCCGCCGGACCTCGTTCAGTGTTTGTGCGGTGCGGGGTTGGGCTGCGACGACGGCGCCCTGCGCGGGGCGCTGGTGTGCCAGTGGACGATGCGCCACTCCTGACCGCGCCGTTCGAGCACGGCCGTCCCGAGCCCGCTCACCTCGACGCGGCGCGCGCCCGCGTCGGCCGCGAGGGCGTACTTGAACGTCGCCCAGGCGGTCGTCCCCGACACCTTCGCGCGGACGTCGGAGATGGTGTACCGGACGTTCTTCATCTCCTTCAGCTCCGGCGCGAGGTGCTTGTCGCGGTAGTCGGCCCAGCCGTAGTTGGCGTGCCCGCTCTCGAAGACCGTCACCGACGCGTCGTTCGCCCAGATCTTGTCGAGCGCCGCCATGTCCCCACGCTCTAAGGCGGCGGCGTTGCGCGTGAGCACTTTGCGCACGTGTTCCGCCGGGTCGTGCGCCGCCCCTGCCGCCGGGGACGCGACGGCGGCACCCGCCGCGGCGACCGCCAGCACGAGGGCGGCGGCCCGCCTGCCATACCGTCTGACAGAACTTCGTTTCATTGGTCTCCTCCTCTTCACGATAAGACTGGCTTACAGTTACCGGCCGGCCAGCCGCCCGGGCGGACCTTCCGCCGGTAATTCACCCCCCCGTCCGGCCGCGCCCTCCCCAGGGGCTAGGGGCTACAGCTTTCCCGCCCCCGCACTCACCTGCCGCGCCCTTCGGGGCGGTGCTGCTCCGCACTCCCCGCGCCCGCCTCCAACGCGTCGTTGCGGCCCGGCGTCACGAAGACGAGGACGGCGGCGGCGAGCAGCACCAGCACGCCCAGCGCGGCCTCGATCTTCACCGAGCGGAGGAACCCGCGCTCGACCGACGCCCGCCCCTCGTCGTCCCCCGCCCCGGCGAGCCGCGCCGCGCGCGGCCCGTAGCGGAAGCCGTTGACGGCCCCGAGCACGAGCATCGGGGCCACGAGCAGGAGCTTCACGAGCAGGACCCTTCCGTAAGCCGTGCCCCACAGTGCGCCGAGGCCGCCGAGGTGTATCCAGGAGCTGTAGAGGCCGGCGAGGGAGACGACGACAACGCTCGGCATCGCCACCCTCGTGAAGAGTCTGATGACGCGGCCGACGGCGCGCCCGCGCTCCGCCGGGCCCAGTCGCGCGAGCGCCGCCGGGGCCGCCAGCGCGAGGTGGAAGAGGCCGCCGACCCAGAAGCCGCCCGCGGCCAGGTGCAGCCAGTCGGAGACGACCGCGAAGTGGTGCTGCCCGGCCGCCGCCATCGCGTGCCCCGTAAGGCTGGGGCCGACGAACATCACGGCCGACGCGAGTAGCCCCGCCCACCACATGCCCCTGCGCCCGCGGGCGTGAGACCCTTTGCCGAGCAGGAAGGCGACCGCCGCGACGACCGCGGCCGCAATCATCGTGATGAGCCACGCCGTGCCGTAACCCGTCCCCGTTATGACGCGGCCGAGCAAAGCGGGCGAGAGCGCCTCGGCAGCGCCCACCCCGTTCACCGAGGACGACTGCAGCACGAGCGCGGCCAGGAGCGTCGGCAGGAGTATCACGACCGCCGCCCGCAGCAGCGTGACGGTGCGACGCGCGGCCGCCGCCGCCCCATCGTCGTCTGCGCCGTCAGCGCCTGCGAAGGCGGGACCGAGTACAAAGAGGCGCGTGGTGAACCCGCCGAACAGTGTCATCATCGCCAGGTAGGCGAGCCAGCGGAGGAGGTTGTCGAGCCAGGTGATGGTCGACTCGCCCGACGAAGCGACTTCCGACTGCTCGCCCTCTCCGGCTCCGGCCGGTGCCGGTTGATTGCGCAGTTCGGTCCCGCCGGGCGTCGGAGTCGCCTGTGTGGCCGCCGCAGGCGACGGCGTCGGGGTCGCTGCCCCGACCGCGACCTTGAAAGTGAACTTGCCCCGGATGGTGTGCTCGTCCGCCGAGACCACCTTCCAGACGACGGTGTAGGCGCCGGCCGCCAGTTCACCCAACTCGACCTGCGCCTTCTTCCCCTCGGGGTGGGCGACCTCGCCCCGGTCGGCGCGACGCCCCCCGGCGTCGGTCACCTCGATGGCGCTGAACCCGGGCGAGAGATCCGTCGAGAACCACAGCTCGACGAGCCTCGGCGGCGTGTCGAGGGAGGCGCCCGCCTTGGGCTCAGAGCGCAGCAGCTTGGCGTGCCCGAAGGCCGTCGCCGTGGCGAGCAGCATGAGCCCGGCCAGCATCAGGGCCCGGGCGGCGCCGCGCGCCACCCCGTATCCCGGCTCCGAGAGGTTCATGGGTTAACCCCCGTATCCCTTCGCGAAAATTTTATTGCGGGGCCGACCCCGCGCCGTCACGCAAGCTTCGCCCGGCGTCGGCCCCGCCTCCGGTAAAGGCCGGCGCTTCAGTGGTGGCCGGCGTGGCCGGTGTTGGCCGCGGGCTTTTTGGCGGCCGGCTTCTTCTTCGGGGCGGGCTTGCGCGCCGCCGCCTTCGTCGCCGTCGCCCTGGCGCCGCCGAGCGAGACCCTGATGCGGTTCATCTCCGCGATCTCGCCCTGCTGCTT
>JAIVJI010000058.1 GCA_020200135.1 Acidobacteriota bacterium
GTGTGCGACCACGTGTAGGCAGTCTGGAAGGCCAGCCGGTTGGTGAACCGCCGGTCGATCCAGACCTGCATCCCGTGGTAGTTGGAATCGCCCGTTGACTCGTCGCGCGTGATGCCGTTCGAGAAGCCGAAGCGGCGGAAGCCGGGCGTGTTGGCGTCGGCCCCGTTGGCGACCTGAGAGCGGAACTGCGGGCGCACCGCGTTGTAGCCGCCGTTGATGAGTCGCCAGATGTGGAGGCCGTGGTTGCCGACGTAGGAGACCTCGGCCACGGTGTTCTTCATCACCTCGCGCGAGACCGTCAGGTTCCACTGCCAGCTCTCCGGCGGGCGGAAGTTAGGATCGACCGAGTTGACCGCGCCCACCTCGGCCGCGCGCGCGCTCAGCACGCCGGCGTTGGGGTTGTCGAGCGTGCGGCAGGTCGGGCAGTCGGCGAGGGAGACCGCGCCGGAGTTCCAGCCCGTGTCCACCGAGGTCGTCCACGGCGGGTTGCCGGCCATCCGGAGCAGCGACGCGATCACGTTCGAGCGGCTGATGTAGCGGCCGAAGCCCAGACGCAGGGCCATCTTGCCGTCGCCCGTCACGTCCCACGCCAGCCCGAGGCGCGGCTGGATGCCGCCCTTGTACGGGTTCACGAGCGCGCGGGGCAGCCCGGCCGCCTCGGCCTGATCGGCGCGGACGTAGCCGGAGCTCAGGTTCACGCCGTCGTAGCGCTCGGGAATCCAGTTGGAGATACGGTCGTCGTCGGCGTAGGCCGGCGGGAAGTAGGAGTACCTCACGCCGAAGGTGAGAGTCAGGCCGGGGCGCGCCTTCCACGTGTCGGTGCCGTAGAACTCGAAGTCGTGCCAGCGGCCGAACGTGGTGTCCTGACGCTGGAGTTCCGTGTACTGGAGGATGGGCAGGTCTCGGAGCAGCAGATCGGTGATCAGGCTGCCCGTGCGGCCGCCGTCGGTCTGGATGGTGTAGATGCCGCTGCCGCCGCTCGGCTGCTCGTTCTTGATGTTGTGGCTGAAGAGGACGCCGAACTTGGCGTCGTGCGGCCCGATCACCTTCGAGAAGTCGTCCTTCCAGATGAAGAGGTCTTGGTGGTTCGTCCACGGGGCCTGATGCCAGAGGTTGCCGTAACCGCCCGCGCCCCACCCGACCGTGGGGAAGCCCGTGCGCGACCTGCTCGTTGAGCGCCTGCCCGGCCTCGCTCGTCGTGACGAAGATGTCGTTGCCCGCGCGCGAGAATTGGAACTCGTTGACCGCCGTCGAGCTCAGCGTGTTCGTCAGCTTGACGGCAAAGCTCTGGCTGGGCTGGTTCCAGTCGGACGACAGGGTCGGGAATGGGGTGTCGCCCCAGAAATTGCCTGCGGCCTCGTCGTGCTTCCAGTTCTCGTTAATGTAGCGCACCATCAGGTTCATCTTGTCGGTGATGGTGACGTCGCCGCGGATGAGGTCTTGGCGGGTGTCCACGGGCTGGAGGGGCGTCGAAATCCAGTTCGCCCCGGTGAGCCGCCCCGTCGGGTCGGTCGGGTTGTTGGGGAGCGGGAAGATGCCCATCAGGGCGAGGCCGGCGGGGCTCAGCCGGTTCTGCGGGATGATGTTGCCGGGGAACGGCTGGCAGGTGGCCGCGCTGAAGACGCGGTCGCCGGCCGAGTTCCTCGTGCAGGTGAGCGGGTCATACGGCCGCGCGCCCGTCAGCGCGCCGCTGAAGTTGCCGGCCCGCTCCTCGGCCGTGGGGACGAGGGCGCGCAGCGGCCCCGTCCCGCGCCGCTCGCGCCGCCACTCCTCCGACCAGAAGAAGAAGACCCTGTCCTTGACGATGGGGCCGCTGAAGTTGCCGCCGAAGTTGTTGTAGCGCAGCGGGGCGCGCTTGATGCCCGCCTGGTTGGAGAACCAGTCGTTGGCGTTCAGCTTGTCGTTGCGGAAGAACTCGAAGAGCGTGCCGTGGAACTCGTTGCTCCCGCCCTTGGTGACGAGGTTGATGACCGCGCCCTGCGCCTGCCCGTACTCGGCCGAGAAGCTGTTGCGCTCGACGCGGAACTCGGCGATGGAGTCGATGGAGGGGAAGACGAGGAGCGTCGCGTTCGACCCGACGTCCATGTTGTTGACGCCGTCAACCGTCCACATGTTGGCGTTCGACTGGTTGCCGTTGACCGACACGTCCACGTGCGAGTCGAGGCCCGTCCCGCGCGTGCCGAAAGCGCCGCCCTCGTTCGGGGCCGACAGGCCCGGCACGAGCGTCACCAGCGCGGCGTAGTTGCGCCCGTTGAGCGGCAGCTCGGTCACCTGCTTTTCGGAGACGAGGCTCGACACCTTGCCGCTGCCCGTCTCGACGAGCTGCGCCGCGCCGCTGACCGTCACGGTCTCTTCGAGCCGCCCGACTTCGAGCTTGAGGTCAACGACCACGCGGTCGGCGACGTGCACCTCGACGCCGGTGGCGACAGTCCTTTTGAAGCCCTGCGGGCCGGCGCTCACGCTGTAGCGGCCCACCGGGAGACTCTGGACGGAGTAGGTGCCGTCATCGCCGGTCATGACGGTGCGGGTCTGCCCCGTCGTCTCTTCTTGGATCGTGACCTCGGCCTTGGGGACGGCCGAACCCTGCGGGTCGCGCACGGTGCCGCTGATGCTGCCGACGGTACTGGTCTGGGCGCTGGCCCCGCCCGCCAGACCGACGACCAACAAGAACAGCGCGACGTTCAGACCGATTATCTTTTTCATGTCTCGAATCTCCTGTGCGTCTTCCGGCAACTCGCCCGACCTTGCGAATGGCTCCCCGGCGTGGTCAAAGCTCACGAAAATGCTGAGCACCGATTCCCGCATAGGGTGCGGGGGAAACCCTTAACCCGCTGCGCCCCCTTGAGCCGTGAGCAATTATCGCGATGGCAACCAGAGAAAAGATGACTTAACGGTAAGGCTTCGGCCCAACTGCCGGCCCCGCCCGGCTGCGCTCGACCGAGCCGGCGGTAATACGCGCGGGTTATGGCCGCATATTCCTGAGAAGTCCCCGCGTTACACGGCGGATGTAACCTCGTTACACGGCGCGGCCGCGCCGCCGCCCTTCGGGTTGTTGAAAGCCGGGGCGCGGGCTTATAATCCGGCCGCCGTCATCCGGGCTCCTCCAGCCTCCGTCGGGACATAGAATAATTACTGCCGACCAGCACTTGCACAGCACGACGCCCCGGCGCGCCGGCAAAACTTTCGGGCGTGCTCTTTCAGGTTTGTGGGCGAGAGTATGGAATTAGGTAAGGATCAGAAGCTCGAACAGTTGGAGAAGGTTCTCCACAGCCGCACCCTCCAGAACTCGGAGAGCCTCAAGGCGTTCCTCCGTTTCGTCGTGGAGAAGACGGTGGAGGACGATGACGTGCACCTCAAAGAGTACACCATCGCCACAGAGGTCTTCGGCCGCAACAGCGACTACGACCCGCGCATCGATTCGGTCGTGCGCGTCCAGGCGGGCCGGCTGCGGACGAAGTTGCAGGAGTACTACACCACCGAGGGGAAGGGCGACCGGATCATCATCGATCTCCCGAAGGGCCATTACCACCCGGTCTTCGTCTGCCCCCAAACGGACTCCGGGCACGAGACTCCCGCCCACGCGACAGGCGGCCCGGCGGCCGGGGCCGCCGCGAACGGGCAGCCAGCGGCGGCAGTGGCGACGGCGGACGCCCACGCGGGACACGTCGAGGGCGCTTCCGCGCGGGGCAAGGCGGTCGGCCTCTTGCTGGGCGGCCTCGTCGTCCTGCTCTGCGTCGCCGTGGCGGCCCTCTACTCCTCGAACCGCGAGCTGCGGCGGCGCGTGGCGACCTCCGACCCGTCGCTCAACACCGAAGACTTCAAGGCCGTCTGGGGGCCGTTCGTGGACGACGCGGAGTCGCCGCTGCTCGTCCTGAGCAACCCGCCCCTCTACCGCTTCCTGAACGAGGCCGACCCCGACACGCTGGCGCGGCGCGCCATCGAGCTGACGCCCGAACAGACGCGCTCGCTCGTCGAGGCCCCGGAGTTCAAGGAGCAGTGGACGGGGGGCGGCACGCCCCGGCTCATCCCGTCGCTCGGCATGTACACGGGGATGGGCGAGGCCATCGGCGTCTACCGCCTGACAGACCTCTTCCGCGCCGCCGACAAAGCCGTCCTGCTCCGGCAGAGCCGGCACGTGGGCGCGGCCGATTTGAAGTACCGCAACGTGATCCTGCTCGGCAGCATTTACGTCAACGAGTGGACGCGCCGCCTGCCGTCGGTCGAGAGCTTCAACTACACTTTCGCGGCGACGATTGAGAACCGCGCCCCGCAGCCGGGCGAGGAGCGCGAGTACAAGCCGCGGTTCGACGAGCAGACGGGCAAGCTGGCGGTGGACTACGCGCTCATCACCGTCAAGCCGAACGTCTCGGGCGAGCACGCGGTGATGACGCTCGCGGGCATCTTCAGCGAGGGGACGGAGGCGGCGGCCGAGTTCGTCACGACGCGCAACCACCTCGCCGTCCTCGGCCAGCGCCTGCGGCAGCTCGGCGGGCAGAACGGGCCGCCGAAGTATTACCAAGCCCTCCTCAAGGTCGAGGTCGAGAACGGCACGCCGACCACCATCACGCTCCTCTCCCTGCGCGCGCTCCCCGAACCGGGGAAATAAACAAAGGCCGGCAACCGAAAACCGTGAACCGTGACAAGGGAAAGCTTCTGCTCCTTGTCACGGTTCACGGTTTTCGGTTGCCGGCCTTTACGGCGTGAGCGTGAACTTCTCCGTCAGCCCGCCGACGAGCACTTCGAAGTCGCCCGGCTCGACGACGGGGCGGTTGTTCTGGCCGATGAAGGAGAGGTCTTCGCGCGCGAGCTCGAAGGTGAGCGTGCGGCTCTGGCCGGGTTCGAGGTGAACCTTGGCGAACCGCCTGAGCCTGCGGTCGGGCGGCGTGACGGAGGCCACCAGATCGCGCACGTAGAGCTGCACGACTTCCGCGCCGGCCCG
>JAIVJI010000004.1 GCA_020200135.1 Acidobacteriota bacterium
CCGCGAGGGCTCCCACGTCTGGTACTCGTCGCGCGCGACCGCCTCGACCGCGACGCCGTGAGCGGCGAAAAAGTCGGCGCCGCGCGTGCCGAGCACGAGCAGCGCGCCCGCGACCGGCACCTCCGCGCCGTGCGCGCGCAACTCCTCGTATGTCGCGCGCAGAGAAGAGCCCGCGCTCATCACGTCGTCGACGACGGCCACGCGCTTCCCCTTCGCCCGCCAGCCGAGCGCCGCCGGCAGGCGGTAGCTCGCGGCGTACAGCCCGCCCGCCGTCGGTTCGCCACCGCGCCGCGTGAAGTAGAACTCAGCCCCGAGCGCGTGCGCGACGAGTTGCGCCAGAAAAGCGCCGCCGAGCAGAGGCCCGCACACAGCCTCTACCTCGTGCTGGCGCAGCGAAGCGGCGAGCGCGCCGACGAAGGGCTCGACGCGCCTCGGCTCGGCGAACAGCGGGTCGAGGTCGAACCACAGCCGGCCGTGATAACCGGACTCGAGCCGGAAATGTCCGCGCCGGCCCTCGACCAGCCCGAGGAAGAGTGCGGTCACGTCGGTCGCGGTCATCCTCGCGCGCCCAGCCTCCGCTTGTGTTCCGCGAGCATGTTGCGGAAGAGCGCGCCCTGCGAGATGGCGTCGTCGAGCGCCTTGTGCGTGTAGGGGAGTTTGTCGAACCAGTTGCGCGGCATGTTGCGCTTGACGGTGTCGAGGAAGTCGCGCCCCGTCAGCGCCATCGCGAACGTCTTGATGTCGAGCGCCTGCCAGCCGAAGGGGTTCTCGCCCGTGAAGCGGTTGAGGTACCAGCAGACGAACATGAAGTCGAAGGCCGCCGGGTAGGCGACGAAGACCGGCTCGCCCGGGAGGGACTTGAGCCACCCGAGGTACGAGCGCATCGCCCGCTCGGGCGTCTGCAAGTCCTCGCGGCACGCGGCCCAGGCCTCGGGCTGCCCCTTCCACCACTTCATCGTCTCGGGGTGCTGCGCCGCGCCGGGCAGCGTCTCCAGGTTCGCGGTGAAGACGCCGTGTGGCTCTGTGCCGTCGGGCAGGTAGGCGGCCGACCCGATGCTGAGCATCGAGTAGACGCCGGGGATCGGCCCGTCCGTCTCGACGTCGGTGCTGACGTAAATCTCCAAGGCGATTCTCCCCTCGTCTGGCGCGGCGGACGGCCGCCGGCGCGCCCGTGACAGCAGGCCGTTGCCGCCGCCGCACGCGGCGTGCTAAAAGGTCGAGCTATGATGAAGTACGG
The DNA here is from genome assembly GCA_020200135.1 of Acidobacteriota bacterium. Taxonomy (GTDB): domain Bacteria; phylum Acidobacteriota; class Blastocatellia; order Pyrinomonadales; family Pyrinomonadaceae; genus QHXN01. The sequence continues at coordinate 1,238 of JAIVJI010000004.1, forward strand.
GGCGCGACGCTTCGCCAGCATACTACTTTTCGCCGGGCTCGCCGCACAACTCGCCGCCGCGCAGGAGGCGCCGGCCGCACACTACCGCGCCTTCGACTCGAAGGGTCAGGCCGTCACGCTCCGGAGAATCATCGACTCGCTCGAAGACGCCGACGTGCTCTTCGTCGGCGAGACGCACGACAACGCCGTCGCGCACCTGCTTGAGGCCGAGCTGCTGCGCCGCGCGGACGAGCGCTTCGGCGCGGGGTCGCCGAAGCGGCGCGACGTGGCGCTCTCTTTGGAGATGTTCGAGCGCGACGTGCAGACCGTCCTCGACGAGTACCTGGCGGGGCTCATCACCGAAAGACATTTCCTGCTGAGCAGCCGGCCGTGGCGGAACTACGAGACCGACTACCGGCCGCTGATCGAGTACGCGCGCGCGCGGCGCCTGCCCGTCATCGCCGCCAACGCGCCCGCGCGCTACGTCTCGCGCGTGTCGAGCCGGGGGCCGGGTTCACTCAACTCGCTCTCGAAGGAGGTCGTGCGGACCTGGCTCCCGCCGCTCCCCTTCCCGCCGGCCTCCGAGGCTTACGCGGCGAAGTTCAACCGCGTCATGTCGGGCGGCCCGGCGTCGGCGCCCGCCCCGGCCTCGCCGTCGGCGCAGACTTCGACGCCCGCGCAGATGGGCGCGCACGGCCCCCCGCACCTGCTCCAAGCGCAGACGCTGCGCGACGCCTCGATGGCCTACCGCATCGCCGAGTTTTTGAAGCGCGGGCGCGACCCGCTCGTCGTGCAGGTCAACGGCACCTTCCACAGCGAGGAGCGTCTGGGCGTCCCCGAGCTGCTCGCGCGCTACCGCCCGAAGGCGCGCGCCGTCGTCGTCACCGTCGTCCCCGACGAAGGCTTCCCCGACTTCGACGCCGCGCGCCTCGGACGCCTCGGCGACTTCGTCATCATCACCGACCCGAGAGTGAAAGGGTGAAGACGGAAGGGATTGGTGAAAGCTCTGGGACGGATGGGGCGGGGGCGGATGAGTTCGTAAACACTGCGACGGGGAGAAGTGCCCGCGATAGACGGCCCGCTACAGGAGTCTGTAGCCGGGGTCGAGCTGCTGGAAGTAGACGAGAATCTGGTGGAGGTCGTAAGGGTCTGTGTTCTTGCCGGTGATCTTGTGGCGGAGCACGTCGGCCGCGTGCTGGATGCCGCCATGATCGTCGAGGTCGATGTCGGCGACGTGCGCGCCGCCGCTGTTGGCGGCGAAGGTGAACTGAATGTTGCCCGCCGCGTCGCGGGTCTTGAAGCTGTTCGGCTCCGGCACGGGCGTCTCGCCGTCGGGGAAATTGTGGAGCGCGCCGGAGACGCTGCGGAAACGCTGCGGGAACTTGCGGAGCGCGCCCACGAGCCCGCCGTCCACCGAGGCGTAGACGCGCTCGCGGTGCTTCTTGTCGAGCAGCGCGTGGCTGATGCTCTTCACCTGGCTGATGAGGGTCTGCCCGTCCCTGGTCAGCTCTTTGAGCATCTTGGCCGAGAGGTTGAGGACACGTCGGCGCGGTTGATGTTGTCGCTCATGGGGCTTCGCTGTGCGCCTCCTTAGGGTTCGACCGGCCGCGGGTCTTTGGGCCGCCACGGGACGGGCTTGTTGGGCGGGATGTTGAGTATCTCCGGGTGGTCAACGCTCACGCCGGGATAGCCGAGTTCGGGCCACGTCAGGTCGCTCGCGTAGTAGGTCGAGGCCGATACGTTGACGAAGGCGGCGTAGATGTTGCGCCCCTGCTGCTGCTTGCTCGAGCGGAGCTGTTCGAGCGTCTTGCGGCGTTGGAGGAGCGTCTGGTGCGAGAAGGGCTTCGGGTTGCCGCCGACGATGAAGTTGAAGAGCCGCGTCTCGGCGAGGAGCAGCGCCGTCAGGAACGCCCCGCGCTGCGCGGGGCGCTGGTAGTTGAGATAGTCGTCCACCATCTCGATGAACTTCGGCGCTTTGGCGAGGAAGTTCTCGCCGAGCACGGCCTCGCCGACGGCGAAGAGGATGAGCGCCGTCTTCGTGTTGAGGTGTTCGAGCGTCATGTCCGGTTTCACCTCGGGGCGCTTCTTCGGATTGGCTAACGCTTCCAGCGTTTTCAGTAACCCGGCCACGGCCACACACCTCCTTGCTGGTGTTTGAGTTTGAAAGTCGCGTTGTTCTGTTGGCAAATCTGCTCGCTGCCCCACAGCGCGAGCGCGTAGATCGTCACCTGCGGGTTCGCGCCGAGCGCGGTCGGGAAGATTGAGGCGTCCAGGACCCAGAGATTCTTCTTGTCGCGGAAGGTGAAGTCGTTGTTGACGACGCGGCGCGCGTTGTCCTTGTTCATCTGGCAGCCGCCCATGACGTGGACGGTGAAGATGGTCGAGCGCTGCGGCTCGGCGAAGCTGATCTTGCGTATCTCGGCGAAGTCCGCCTCGCCGCGGACTTCGAGCGGCGGGTTGCGCATGACGTAGACGGAGGACGCGCCCGCGGCGAGGTGGATGCGGCACATCTCGACGAGGCTCTCCTGCATCGGCTTGACGTTGGGCTTGGGGATGACGTAGTCGAGGACGGGGTCGCCGTTGTCGTCGAGCGCGACCGTGCCGTAGGGCTGCGTGTCGTCGAAGCCCGTCGTGTGATGCGCGTAGGAGATGGCCCCGTGCGGGTAGTAGTCGCGCATGATGCGGTGCAGCTCTTCGCCGTGTTGCAGCGTCGCCGAGGCCGAGAGGACGGGGAAGAACGAGCCGGTCTCGACGAGGTAGCCTGTCGGGCCCGCGGCGAACTTCGGCGTCCACATGTTGTCGGGCACGCCGTAGGCCGGCGAGGTCTTCTCCGGATACTTGCCGATGGTGATGGTGACCGGGTGGATGTGCGTCCAACGGCCGACGCGCTTGCCCGCGTCGAGGTTCGAGCGCAGAAGGACGCCGGGCGTGCCGACGGAGCCGGCGGCGAGCACGACGCCCTTCTTCGGTTTGACGACGAGCGTGCCCCCGGTGGGGCGGTTCTTGCCGTCGAGGAAGCGACAGCGGACTTCGTTGATGCGGTCGGCCGTCCCGACGAGTTTGTCAACCTTCGTGTCGGTGTAGACGGTCGCGCCTTTGGCGATGGCGTCGGGGAGCCAGCGGACGAAGCCGCTCATCTTGCGGTCGTAGGGACAGCCGACGCCGCACGAGCCGCACTCGCGGCAGTTGTGCGTGTTGTTCGGCAGGTTGTCGTGCGGGATGCCGAGGTGGTCGCAGCCCTCGATGAACTTGCGCGCGGAGGTGTTGTACTTGTCGTTGCGGACGATGGGCAGGTAGTTGACTACCTCGCGCAGATAAGGGTCGAGGTTCTGCCGCGTGAACGGAAGGCCGCGCTTCTGCCACTCGTCTAATGTTTCCAGCCGCGGCGGCAGACAGGCCGACCAGTTGACGGCCGTCCCGCCGCCGAGGCAGCGACCCTGCAAGACCTTGACGCCGCCGTTCTTCGTCAGCCGCGTCGCGCCCTCCTGATAGAGCAGCTTGTACATCTCGGCCTCGCGCTCGTTGAGCATCTTACGGACATGCGAAGCGCCGCCGTGCCCCTGCTCCTTCGGGATGTTCGGCCCCTCTTCGACGACGATTACGTCGAAGCCGGCCTCGGCCAGCTTGAGCGCGGCGACGCCCCCGGCCGCGCCCGACCCGACGACGCAGAAGTCCGGCATCAGCGTCCAGTCGTCGGAAGGGTTCAGCGTGCGCCCCTCGACAATCTTTCCCGGCATCGCTCGTCTCCTTTAACTTCAGCTATCAGCTATCAGGAAATTCATCGTCCTCAGCCTACGCCCGACACCTTCGCCTTAAGCGCCGCCGATGTGTCTTTCGTGAGAAGCGCGCCGCGCACGGACTCGACGCCGGCGGGCGCGGTTGTCACCGCCGCGCGCGTCGCGACGCGTTTGGGGGCGGCCTTCTTCTCGGCGGCGCGGGGCCGCTTCGGCGCGAGCGTGGCGGCGAAGGCGTTGTAGAGGTCTGGGTCGGACGCGAGATGAAAGGCCAGTTCCTGACCGACTTCGCGCAGGCGCGCGGGCAGCTCCTCTTCCGTGACACCGAGGAGTTCGGCGAGGCGTGCGCGCAACACCGCATCCGAAACGGTCGCGGCCGCGGCGGCGCGCGTGCGGCGCGGCTGTGCCGCCGGTGATTCGAAGAGGTGGCGGAAGGTGGCGAGGCCGCCCGCGTCTATCGCGGGTAGCTCGCGCAGCGCGAAGGCGGGCGTCGGGACGAGTGCTCGCACGCCGTCGGGGAGCGGAGCGGCGAGCACGCGGTCTGCGTTGACTAGCCCGCGGCCGAAGCCGGGGCCCGCGCCGGCGAGCGGGTCGCAGTTGTCGCGCAGTATTTGGTTGAAGATGACGGGAATCTTCTCCGCGCCGTAACGCTTGGCGAGCTTGGCGCGCCCGTGGTGTGAGAGCCAGAGCGCGGCCACGCCCGCGACCGTGGCGACCGCGAACGAAGTGCCGGACCCGCGCCCGACCGAGAAGCCGCCGTTATCCTCGACGCCCGCACACCAGACGGACTCGCCCGGCGCGGTCACGTCCACCGCGCCGCCACGCGAAGAGTGTAGCCAAGTCTTGTTGCGCGCGTTGCTCGCCGCCACCGCGATAACTTCATCATAAGCCGCGGGCCAGACGACGAATCCGACGTAGTTACCCGCGGCGGCCAGCACGATCACGCCACGCTTCTGCGCGTACTGCACGGCCTTCAGCAGACGCGAATTCGGGAAGCCCGTCCCCATACTGATCGAGATGACGTGGACGTTCTTGTCGGCCGCGTGCTCGATGGCCCGCGCGAGGTTGAGTACGCCGCCGCCGACCAGCACGACCGATGTCGAGACCCTGACCGGGATCAGCTTCGCGCCCGGCGCGACGCCCCACACCGCGAGCGGGTTCGCGCCGAGGTTGCCGAAGTTAGTCTGCGCGCCCTGCGGGCTGACGATGACGCTCGACGTGCCGGTGCCGTGGCCGGGGAACAGCAGGAAGCCGCGCTTGAGTTCGTCCCTCGCGTCCGAATCGTTGTTGACGAAGTCGAAGCCCTTGTCGGTGAGCAGTCTCGATGTTATCTCCGGGTGTCGCGTGTAGCCCGTGTCCGGGTGGCCGACGACGCCGCCCTCGCCCGGTTCACGCCCCGCGGCGAAACGCTTCCAGGCTTCAGGAACTTTCACACGGTCTGCTCAAGTCCTTCGGCGCGGAAGCCGGGCGGACCTGAGACGGGGACGGTGAAGATTGGCTCGGCGTAAGTCAGTCCGGGCTGCGCGCGCAACGCGTAGGTCTTCTCCCACGCGCGGCGGGCCGTTAGTGTCGCGCCCTTGCGTTCGCGACGCGTGACTTCGAAGTCGCTCTCGTCGTCGCCGAAGGTGCGCACCGTCCAGCCCGCGCCGAGGACGCGCGTGACTGCTTGCCGCGCCCTCGTCTTCCCTCCCCGGCCGAGCGCCTTGACGACGAAACCTTCAAAGACGGGGCGTGCATCTTTCAAATCGGGTTGATCGCGCTGTTCGTTCATGGCGTTCGCCTCGGCGGGCGGCATGTGCCGCAAAGGGTTCGACGTGAGGCCAGTACGGCTTGGCACTCGTAGACGTGGAAGCGACCCGTGGAGTGGGAAAGATATGCCCGCCGCGTTTCCCTGTCAACATGCTTTCGTCTGGCCGCTTGCCAGAACGCGCCCGGCTTGGCACAATAGCCGTTGCTTTTGTGGTCGCTTTTCGCGACAGAGAGGCGGGTGTTGCCCGATATCGGTCGAAAGACTTTAAGAGACGGACGTAAACATCAGTCGTGAGAGTTCGCCGGGCGCGTCCGCCCGGCCGCGAGTGTTATCGGTTTTTTGAACGGAGAGTTTTGTCATGGCAACAGTCGTCGTCAACCAGGGCGAGTCCATCGAGTCGGCGCTCCGCCGCTTCAAGCGCAAGGTCATGTCCGAGGAGATCATCAAGGACGCGAAGAAGCACGCCTTCTTCATGTCGCGCGGGCAGAAGGCCAAGCTCAAGTCCGCGCTCGCGCGCAAGCGCAACAAGCGCAAGTCGCGCCCGATGCGCCCCCGCAGCTAACTACACACGCCAGCCCGAAACGCCAAGCGCGCGGAGACCAGAACGGTCTCCGCGCGCTTCTGCGTTGTGACGGGGCCCGCGCCCCTACCGGCCCGCGGTCACGCCCCGGCCCGCGAGGAATCCGCCGACGCCGAGGAGGATTGAGATCACCCCGAGCACCCGCGTGAGCATCCTGCCGCAGGCGATGCACTCGACGATGGGGCCGTTCGGGCCGGGGATGATCATCAGCCCACCGACGATGATAATCCAGGCCAGCGCTAAAACTATGACAGTCTTCATACGCCTTTTTCTCCTCTGTGTCTGTTTCGGTTGCGTGTGGATCGGGTAAAGAAAAGCGGGGGGCGCGGGGACTTGGAGAGTTCCGGACAACCAACCCCTCGTCACCGCCCCGACCCCCATCCGTCCCTTGTCGGCACTACACCCGTTGGAAGAATTGCCCTGACGCTTGCGAGGCTGAGGAGGCTCCAGTGCCGGGAGCAGCCGCAGAGCGCGTAGCATAACAGAGAACGCGGCGCGGGCATAGACTTTGTTCGCGCGCGTGTGAGCGTTACAGATTCTCTATTTCCACCGGCACGACCTCTTCGGCGAGCGGGAAGCCGAAGACGCGCGAGTAGAAGTAGAGCTCGCCGTCGAGCGCGCGCTTGATGTTCTCGGCCTTGCGGAAGCCGTGCTGCTCGCCCTCGAAGGCGACGTAGGCCACGGGCAGCTTCTTCCTCCTCAAAGCCTCGACCATCAGCTCGGCCTGGTTCGGCGGGACGATCTTGTCTTCCAGCCCCTGGAAGAAGATGACCGGGCACGAGAGCCGGTCGGTGAAGTTTATCGACGAGCGTTCGCGGTAGAGGTCGGCGCGCTCCGGGTAGGGGCCGATGAGGCGCTCGACGTAACGCGACTCGAACTTGTGCGTGTCGCCGGCGAAGACCGTCAGGTCGCTGATGCCGTAGTGGCTCGCGCCCGCGCGGAAGGTGTCGCGGAAGGTGAGCGCGTTCAGCGTCGTGTAGCCGCCCGCGCTCCCGCCCGTGATGACGCATCGCGCGGCGTCCGCCTCGCCGCGTTCTATCAGATGCCTCGCGCCGTTGGCGCAGTCGTCCACGTCCACCACGCCCCACTCGCCGTTCAGACGCCGCCGGTACTCGCGCCCGAACCCGGTGCTCCCGCCGTAGTTCACGTCGAGGACGGCGATGCCCCGGCTCGTCCAGTACTGCGTGTCGAGCCGCAGCACCGAGGACGAGGCGGCGGTCGGCCCGCCGTGGCACTTGACGAGGAGCGGCGGCAGTTCGCCCTCGGGCGCCGCGAAGTCGGGGTTGCGCGGCGGGTAGTAGAAGGCGTGCGCGGTGAGCCCGCCCGTCGTCGGGAACTCGACCGCGCGGGGCGTCGAGACGTACGCGGGGTTGACGAGCGTATCGCTCGCGCGCTTGAACACGCGCGGCTCGCCGGTCTTGAGGTCCAGCTCGACTATGGCCGAGCGCTCGGTCGGCGAGCCGGCGCGGAAGAGCGCGCGCCCTCCGCCGGCGCGGACGTATGTGATGTCTGTGTAGGGCAGCTCGAACGTCTGAACCCGCTTCGAGCGCGTGTCGAGCGCGCCCAGACGCCAGTCGCCGCCGCGCGTGTAGGCGCAGACGATGCGGTCTTCCGAGGCGAAGGCGTAGGTGGACATCGCGAAGAGCCACTGCGGCAGCGCGAACTCGGCGTCGGTCTCGTGGACGGCCTCGGACGAGCCGTCCCCGTTCAGCCGCCGGATGTTCCACCAGTTGTGACGGTCGGAGACGAAGTGGAGCACGCCCGAGGGCGACCACTCGGGCTGGAAGATAGACTCGTCTTCGCCGCCGGCCACGCGGCGCGACGCGACGACGGCGCCGCCCGCGTCTAACTCGCCGACCCAAAGCTCGCAGCCGTCCCACGGCATGTTCGGGTGGCTCCAGGTGAGCCAGGCGAGGCGCGAGCCGTCGGGGCTCAGGCGCGGCGACGAGTAGAAGTCGTTCCCCGAGGCGAGTACGCGCCCGCCGCCTTCGTTCGCGCCGTCGGCGTCGAGGGCGACGAGCGTGTTGGAAGCCTCGCGCCCCTCGACGGCGTGGTCTTCGCGCACGGCGAAGAGGAGGCCGCGCCGCGCGTCGAGATGGAGGTCGCTGTAGCGGTAGTTTTTCTCGGGCGTGACGGGTCGCGGCGGCGCGCCCGCGCTCTGGCGGTAGACGCGCTGGTCTGAGAAGTTCGCGAAGTAGACCACGCCGTCGCGGACGGCGAAGTCGCCGCCGCCGTACTCGTGGACGCGCGTGCGCGCGTTGAAACCCTGCGGCGTCACGTCGGAGAGTGTGCCGTCCGGAGTGCGGCGCACGACGCAGTTGCGCCCGCCCTCGGACGGGCGCAGCTCGACCCAGTAGACGTCCTCGCCGTCGAGCGCTATCTGGCCGAGGCCCACCGTGGCCGACACGATGAGGTCGGACGTGATGGGCGACTTCCAGGAGCCGTACGGCGCGACCACGGGCTGACTCATTAAGATTCCTCCAGGCTCACAGATTTATCCCGCGCCGCTCGGGCGGCGGGACGTAGGCGCTGAAGTCGCGCGCGAAGCGTTCGGCGTATGAGTCGAGCAGCTCGCGGACGCGCGCGAGGTTCGGCGAGCGCACGACGAGGCCGACGTGGTGCGACTGGTCAACGCGGAAGACTATTTCGGGGTCGTCATAAGCGGAGGTGTCTGGGCGCTCCTGCCTCGCCAGCGAGAGCGCGATTCCCGCGTACTCGCGGCGCGGCGCGAGCGGCCCGACGCGCCCGCCGCGCGCGTGCGCCACCTCGACGCGCGCCCACTCGCGCCAGAGGTTGTGACCGCTCGCGGCCTCCAACGTCTCGGCGATGTGCGCGCCGCCGACGCGCGCGGCGACTTCGAGGAAGTAGAGCCGGCCGTCCTCCTCGCCGCGTATGAACTCGGCGTGCGCCGCCCCGCGCCGGAGCCCGAGCGCTCGCAGCAGCTCCGCGTTGAAGCGCAGCAGCTCGACGTGCTCCGCCGAGTCGTACTCGACCGTGTGCGTGGTGAAGACGCCGCCCTCGCTCACGACGCGCAGCGGCGGCCGGCCGTAGCGGCTCGCGCCCGAGAAGATACATTCGCCGTCCTCGACGACCGAGTCCACGTGGAAGACCTCGCCGGGGACGAACTTTTCGAGCAGGTAGTAGGACGACTTGTCCTGCAAAGCCTCGCGCGCGTCGAGCGCCTCGATGGCGCGCCAGACCTGCTCGGACTCTTCGAGACGGCGGACGCCCGACGACGACACGTCCGAGCGCGGCTTGATGACCCAGGGCGGCGGCACGCGCTCCATGAATTCGCCGACCTCCTGGTAGTTGAAGAGCGGGACGAAGTCCGGGACGGCGAGCCCCGCCGCGCCCGCGCGCGCGCGCATCAGGAGCTTGTCGCGGAAGACGCGCGAGCGGGCGCTGTCCATCCCGGGTAGCTGCAGGTGCTCGCGCGCGAGCGCGGCGGTGACGACGTCGAACTCTTCGAGCGCGACGAGCGCGTCAACCTTGCGCTCGCGGCGGAGGCGCGCGGCGGCGTGGACGACCAGCTCGGCGCCCGCGTGGTCGGGCAGGAGGTGCAGGCCCGCGAGCGACTCGCGCGGCCACGGCTCGGCCGCCGTGCGCGAGCGCGTCAGCAGCTCGACGCGCGCCCCCTGCCGCGCGCACTCGCGCAGGAAGTCCGCGCCCTTGAAATAGCTGGCGACGCAGACGACGTTCACCGCGGCCCGTGAAGCTTCGGCCAACCCGGACTCCTTCTCGCTAAAGGTTTCGGCTTTCGCCGGAAGTATAGCAGTAGACAGTAGACGGTAGTCAGCAGACAGCAGAAAACAGAGGCGGCGCGCCCGAGACTTACCGGGCGCGCCGCTTTGAACCTACTGTCTGCTGACTACCGTCTACTTTCTTAGTAGATGTTGAAGTTGTACTCCAGCACGACGTACTGCGAGACGTTGCGCCCGTCCTTCTCGGCCGGGGTGAAGCGAATCTGCCTCGCGGCGGAGATGGCCTTCTCGGTGAGCCCGTCGGGCAAGCCCTTGACCGTCGTGATGTTCGTCACCGAGCCGGAGGCCGAGAGGATCGCGCGCAGGCGGACGACGCCGGTCACGTTGTTCTTGCGCGCCTCCTCGGTGAAGCCGGGCTCGGGCTTGAAGGTGATGAGCGCCTTGCGCGTCACCTCGTTCTGCCTGAAGGGGCGGTTGTAATCGACCCCGCCGCCCCCCCCGCCCGGGCCGCCCCCCCCATAGTTAGTGTCGCCCCCGCCCACGTTCTCGCCCCGACCGGGCCCGTAGCCCCGGCCGTCCCCGGGCCCCTGACCCGTGCCACTGCCGGTGCCCTGCCCGCCGCCCGTCCCCGACCCGTCCGACGGCGTCGTCGAAGTGGACTTCGGGTCCCCGTACGGCAGCTTGTCCGGGATGTTTGGCAGCTTCAGCGGGTCGCCCACGATGGTCTGCGGCATCGGCAACGACGGGTTCTTCATCGGCGGCGGCTTCGCCGACGGCGGCAGTATCTGGTCCTGCATCATCCCCGGCGCCGGCTTGCCCTTCGAGACCGGCAGCGCCTCCTCGCGCCCGCCGCCCCCGCCCCCGCCGGACTTCTCCGGCTTGGGCTTCGACCCACCGCCCGTGCCCTTGTTCGTGCCCGCGGTACCCTCGTCGGGCGTCGGCTGCTCCTTCGGAATCTCGCTCTCGACGTAGCCGACGAGTTCGAGGTTCTCGTAAGGGTTCACGCCGGCCAACTGCTTCGAGCGGATGCTGTCAAGGAAGATGACCAGCCCGATGACGCTGGGGATGATGACGAGGGCCGCCAAGATGGCCACCGCGACGTTGCGCTGCGAGAAGAACTTCCAGCCGGCGCTCCCGTAGGCCGTGGCCGACCGGCGCGTGAACCCGACGGGGTCGCGCTTGAACTCGGGCCAGGTCAGCTCGGCGTCGTGCCCGACCGCCTTCAGCTCTTTCACGAGGCGGCGCGTCAGACCCTCGTCTTCGAGGAAGGTCAGGTGCAGCTCTTCGCGCTCGGCCCCGGAGTTCGAAGGGGGGAAGGCCGAGCCGGCGGCCGTGGTCGCGTCCCAGTCGTCGGCGGTGTTGCCCGCCGGGCCGTCAGAGCCGTTCGAGGAGGCCGAGCCCGACGCGGTGACGACCGACTCGTCCGCCGCCGCGCTCGTCTGGGCGGGTTCGGCGACCGGCACGTCAAGAGGCGTCCCATCGACGGGGCAGAAGCCGAACTTGTCGGCAAACTCCTCATGGCACTGTGGACACTGTTTCATTTTCTATCGAACCTCCCGTCGAACACGCGGGGAAAGGCGGCCTGCTCCATATCAAGGTACAAACTTTTTCCGAACCGTTCAAGCCCTGAGGCGAATCCTTTTGCGGGTTTGACGACGGGGGCGCCCTGCGCGCGGCGCTCTCTGAACTGCTTTTGATGCCCCCCCGAGCGGAAACGATGCAACCGGGCGCCCCGGCGCCCCAAAAAAGCGGCCGCCGCCCCGCCTGCCTCGAGGCATTTGACGCCCCCGCCGCCGGCATCTAAGATTTCGGGGAACTGCTCCCCGTCCGTACACCTTCCGGGCGACACGGGCGCCCGGCCGGCCTCGGCCGGCGACTCCGAATTTTCGATAAGCAAGATGAAAAGCTTAAACATTCCGAAAGGCGTCCGGCGCTTCATAGCGCCGGGGGTTCTGACCGCTCTGATTCTCGTCTGCGCCGCATGGTTCGCCGCCGCGCCCGCGCGGGCGCAGTCCGAGCCGCGCCGCGAACAGCTCCTCAACGGCCTCCGCATCCTGCTCGTCAGCCGCCCGGCCGACCAGAACGTGCTCATTCGGCTCCGGGTTCACAGCGGCGCCGCCTTCGACCTCGCCGGCAAGGAGGGGCTGACGGCCGCGCTCGCCGACCTGATGTTCGACCAGCAGACGCGCGACTACGTCACCGAGGAGCTGGGCGGCCGGCTCGAAGTCGCGGTCGGCTATGACGCGCTCGACGTGACGCTCGCCGGGCGCGCGTCGGACTTCGAGCGGCTCCTGGAGCTGGCGCGCAACGCCGTCATGAACACGCAGCTCACGCCCGAGGCCGTCGAGCGCGTGCGCGCCGCCCGCCTCAAGGCGTTCAAGGACGCGGCGCCGACGGGCGCGGAGTCCGCCGACCGTGCGGCGGCCGCGCGCCTCTACGGGAGCTACCCGTACGGCCGCACTCTGTCGGGGACGCCCGAGTCGCTGGCGCGCATCGAGCGCCCGGACCTCCTCGTCATGCGCGACCGCTTCCTCAACCCCGACAACACGACCGTCGTCATCGTCGGCGGCTTCGACACGCGCCGCGTGATGCGCACGATGCGCGAGTCGTTCGGCGTCTGGCGCAAGAGCGACCGCGCCGTCCCCGCGACCTTCCGCCTGCCCGACCCGCCCGACCAGCGCACGCTCGTCGTCGAGCGCGCCGGCGCCGCGGGCACCGAGCTGCGCCTCGCCGTCCGCGGCCTAGCGCGCACAGACCACGACTCGCCCTCGGCTCACGTCGTCGCCGCGCTCGTCCTCGGGCGCTGGCTCGCATCCATGCCCGAGCTGAAAGACCGCGCGGCCTTCGCGCGCCACGAAGCCTTCCGGGAGGCCGGCATCTTCCGCATGGGCGCGACGCTCACGACCCCGGCCGAGGCGGCCAAGGCCCTCGAAGCCGCGCGCGCCGTCCTGCGCGAACTCTCGTCGGCCGCGCCCACGGCGGCCGAGCTCGACGCCGCGAAGCACACCGCGACGGCCGCGCTCGTCGCCGGGGCGCAGGGCGACGAGGCGCTGGCGACCGCCTGGCTCGACGAGCACACCTACAGGACTTCGGGCGCGACCGCGCGCGAGCTTGCGCGCGCGGCCGGGACGCTGACGCCGCCCGAGGCGCAGCGCGTGGCCGCGCGCCTCTTCCTGCACACGCCCGCCGCGACCGTCGCGCTCGGCGACGCCGCCCAGCTCCGCGCGGAGCTGGCGCGCGTCGGCGCGGTCGAGGTCTTCGGCGAGGCGGCCGCCAAGCCGCAGCCTGGTCCGGCGCCGGCCAAGCCGCAGCAGCCCGCGCTCCAGCTCAAACGCCCTTGAGGGTCGCGCGAGAAACGTCGGGACGCACGAAAAACCGCGCACCAACTCGCAAAGAAAACGCAAGTGAACTGCAACCAAGCTGGCCCCATACTCCTGTAGCCTTGTCGCGTAATCCCCCCACAGCCGAAGTTTCGAGAGACGAGCACGCGCGGCGCGTCCGCACGATGTTCGCCGGCATCGCCGGTCGCTATGACCTCTTGAACCATCTGCTGTCGGGGAACGTTGACAAGCGCTGGCGGCGTCAGGTCGCGCGCAGTCTTGAGCCCTCGCTCGTGGAGGGCGCACGCGTCCTCGACGTGGCGTGCGGGACGGGCGACCTTTCGCTCGTGCTCGCGGGCGCGGGCCGGGCGCGCGTCGTCGGGCTGGACTTCTGCCGCCCGATGCTTGAGATTGCGCGGCGCAAGGCCCGGACGGATTCGCCGGATTCGCGCGCCGTACCCTTCGTCGAGGGGGACGCGCTGCGCCTGCCGTTCGCCGACGAGACGTTCGACGCGGTGACCATCGCCTTCGGGCTGCGTAACCTGGCGGGCGTCTCCGAGGGCCTGCGCGAGCTGAGGCGGATTCTGCGGCCGGGCGGCCGCGTCGCGATCCTTGAATTTTCCAGCCCCGTCGTGCCGGGCTTTCGCGCGCTGTTCCGCTTCTACTTTACGCGCGTGCTGCCGCGCATCGGCGGGCTCGTCAGCGGCTCGCGCGGCGCTTACGAATATCTGCCCGACTCGGTGACGCGCTTCCCGGACCAGAAGCGTCTGGTCGAGCTGATGCGCGAGGCGGGTTTTGAAGGGGTCGGCTATCGTAATCTGACCGGCGGCATCGCCGCGCTCCACACGGGCGCGCGCGCCGGGAGTTGAAAAATCTCGGGCTTGGTCGCACTTGTCGCGACCACTGAACTAGCCCGGCGAATCCAGCCTCTTTGGTGGTTGTCGGGGCCGCCGTGGGGGATGTGGGTTCGTCGGGCTAGGTTTATTTGTGGGGAAGGCTTTGAAAGCCTTCCCCCGCCCCTCCCCTTTCCCCCTTCCCGCCGCGCGGTGTTATCATCTCCGCGCAATCCGAATTCCCTTCTAAAAAGTTTTCGATGAAGCACAAGCTGCTCGACATCGCGCGCCGTCTGCTCATCCTGCTGCTCGTCGTGTGGACGGTCGTCAGCCTGGTCACGATTCTCATCGAGTTTGTGCCGGGCGACCCGGCGACGGCCATCCTCGGCGACCAGGCGACGCCCGAGGCGCTCGACCAGTTCCGGCGCCGGCACGGGCTCGACCGCCCCGCCTTCTTCGCCTCCTACAACGCGGACGAGGGGGGCTTGCGCTGGAACGGGATGGAGAACCGTTACGTCGACTACTGGCGCGCGCTGCTGCGCGGCGACATGGGGAACTCTTTCCGCACCGACCGGCCCGTGCGCGAGCTGATCCTGTCGCGCTACGGGGCGACGATTCAGCTCGCCGTCGCCGCGCTGCTCGTCGCCATCTCCATCGCGGTGCCGCTCGGGGTCGTCGCGGGGACGAACCGCGGGAACTTACTCGACAACGCGCTCTCGGTCATCGCGCTCGTCGGCATCTCGCTGCCGAGCTTCGTCGTCGGGCCGCTGCTCATCTACCTCTTCGCGGTCTGGCTCGGCTGGCTCGCGCCGTCGGGGCGCTTCGGCTGGTCGAGCATCATCCTGCCGGCGGTCACGCTCGGCGCGGCGCTCTCGGCGCTCCTCACGCGCATGGTGCGCTCCTCCGTCATCGAGGAGATGGGCGAGGACTACGTCCGCACGGCGCGCGCCAAGGGCCTGGGCGAGAGCACGGTCGTCTACAAACACGTGCTGAAGAACGGGCTCATCCCCGTCGTCACCGTCCTCGGCCTCCAGCTCGGCGTGCTGCTCGCGGGCGCCATCATCACCGAGAAGATTTTCAACTGGCCCGGCATCGGGCTCCTCCTCGTCGAGGAGGGCATCAACAAGCGCGACTACCGACTCGTCCAGGGCTGCGTCCTCGTCATCAGCGTCACCTACATTCTGGCGAACACGCTGACCGACCTGCTCTACCGGCGGCTCGACCCGCGCATCAGAGTCTCCTGAACCGCCTATGAACCGACTAGCGATCATCGGACTCGCCTTCATCGTGCTGCTCGTCATCCTGGCGGTCTTCGCGGACTCCATCGCGACGCACGACGTGGGCGTCCCCGACCTGCTGGCGCGCTACAAGGGGCCTTCGGCCGAGCACTGGCTGGGGACCGACGCGACGGGGCGCGACATCTTTTCGCGCGTGGTCTTCGGCGCGCGCATCTCGCTGTGGGTCGGGCTGGTGGTCGTCTCGGTGTCGGGGGTGGTGGGGATAGTCATCGGCGCGCTCTCGGGCTTCTACGGCGGCTGGTTCGACCGCGTCGTCTCGGGCTACCTCTTCAACGTCTTCCTCGCCTTTCCGGGGCTGCTGCTCGCCATCGCGATGGTGGCCTTCCTCGGCGCGGGGCTCAACAAGCTCATCCTCGCGCTGTGCGTCATCGGCTGGGTCGGCTACGCGCGCGTGATGCGCGGGCAGGTGCTGAAGGTGCGCGAGTACGACTTCGTGCAGGCGGCGCGCGCGCTGGGGGCGCGCGACTGGCGCATCCTCTTCTTCCACGTGCTGCCGAACGCGGTGCAGCCGCTCATCGTGCAGGCGAGCCTCGGGATGGCCGGCGCGGTTTTGTCGGAGGCGGCGCTCTCTTTCCTCGGCCTGGGAGTGCCGCCGCCCGCGCCGTCGTGGGGCGTGATGCTCGAAGAGGCGCGCGACCTCGCCACGCTCCAGCGCGCGCCGCACGCGATGCTCGCGCCCGGCATCGCCATCGCGCTCACCGTCCTCGCCTTCAACTTCCTCGGCGACGGCCTGCGCGAGTACCTCGACCCGCGCCAGCGCAAGCGCTGAGCCGGCCGCCGTGAGAGTCTGCTACACGCCGCGGTACTACGCCGACATCGGCGAGGGGCACGTCTTCCCCATCCGCAAGTTCGAGCTGGTGCGCGACCGCCTGGTCGCGGAAGGGACGCTCTCGCCCGCCGAGATTTTCGAGCCGCGCGAGGCGCCGGTCGGGGACGTTCTGCTCGTCCACACCGAGGACTACGTGACGCGCCTGCGCGCGGGGGCGCTCACGCCGCGCGAGGTGAGGCGGCTCGGGCTGCCGTGGTCGAAGGCGCTCGTGCGGCGCTCGTTCCTCGCGACGGCGGGGACGATCGCGGCGGCGCGCTTCGCGCTCGAAGAGGGCGTCGGCGCGAACCTCGCCGGCGGCACGCACCACGCCTTCCCGGACCACGGCGAGGGCTTCTGCGTGCTCAACGACGTGGCCGTCGCCGTCCGCGTGTTGCAAAGGGACGGGCTCGCGCGGCGCTTCGCCGTCGTTGACCTGGACGTTCACCAGGGCAACGGCACCGCGCACATCTTCGCCGAAGACCCCGCGGTCTTCACCTTCTCGATGCACGGCGCGAAGAACTACCCGCTCTTCAAGCTCCGCTCGGCGCTCGACGTGGAGCTGGCCGACGGCACCGCGGACGAAGAGTACCTTGAGACGCTCGCGCGCCACCTGCCGCGCGTCTTCGCGCACGAGCCCGAACTCGTCTTCTACCTCGGCGGCGCAGACCCTTTCGCGGGCGACAAACTCGGCCGCCTCTCACTCTCGACCGGGGGCTTGCGCCGGCGCGACGAGCTGGTGCTCTCGGAGTGCCGCGCGCGCGGCCTGCCCGTCGTGACCGTGATGTCGGGGGGCTACGCCGCCGACATCAACGACACGGTCGAGATCCACTGCAACACCATCCGCGCGGCGAAGGCGGTTTTCTCGCCCGCGCCGAGCCTTGAACTTTAGACCCCGAACTAATAACTTGTCCCCGCATGTTGAGAGGCATCTGGAAAGTCTTCAAGACCGGCGCGCTCGTCGTGCTGGCGCTCGTCACCGTCTTCATCGTCTATGAGGTCTTCACGTTCCCGCGCGTGGCCGACCTGCAGACGAAGAACCCGGAGACGACGAGCATGATCGAGACGCGTCTGAAGGAGGCGCGCGAGCAGGGGCGCGAGCCGAGGCGCGTGCAGCAGTGGGTGCCGCTCGCGCGCATCTCGCCGAACCTCCAGCGCGCGGTGCTCGCCGGCGAGGACTCGAACTACGTCGCTCACAACGGCTTCGACTACGAGGCGCTCCAGAAGGCCTGGGAGGCCGGGCAGAAGGAGGCCGAGCGCGAGGCGAAGGCGGAGGGCGAGGAGGACACGGCGTGGCTCCCCGACCTGAGCAAGTTCAGGCGCGGCGGCTCGACCGTCTCGCAGCAGCTCGCCAAGAACCTCTACCTCTCCTCCGAGCGCACGGCCGCGCGCAAGGTCAAGGAGGCGGCCATCACCTACTTCCTCGAGCGCTCGCTCTCGAAGTGCCGGATTCTCGAAATCTACCTCAACGTCATCGAGTGGGGCGACGGCGTCTACGGCGCGGAGGCCGCCGCGCAGACCTACTTCCGCAAGCCCGCCGCCAACCTCACGCCGCAGGAGGCCGCCTTCCTCTCGGCGATGATTCCGAGCCCGCTCAACATCTTCAACCCGCAGAAGAACCTCCGCCGCGTCCAGCGCCGCCAGCGCGTCATCCTCCGCGGCCTGAACTCGGTGAGGCTGCCGCAGTGTTGAGTAGACAGTGGTCAGTAGTCAGTAGTCAGTAGGGAAAACGAAGGCGGCGCGTCCCGGTCAAAAGCCGAGCGCGCCGCCTGTCTTTCTACTGACTACTGTCTACTGTCTACTTCTTAAAGCGCGAACTCGCGCGCGAGGCGGAGTTCGGCCTTGCGCAGCTCGTAGCGGCCGCGGCCGAGGTTGCCGTCGGGCTTCATGGCGAGGACGACGAAGTACTCGGGCGAGAACATGCGCGCGAGGATGCGCGCGTGCTCGAAGTGGACGTACAGCTCCTGCGACGCGCCGAGTCCGGTGTTGGCGCCGGCGCGCATGGCGCTGCGGACGAGCGAGGTCACCTCGGCCGCCGCCACGTCCATGTTGGCGTCGCTCCCCTCGGGCAGGAAGACGCGCTCGACCGCGATGCCGTCCATGCCCATGATGAGCGCGCCGGTCGCGCCCTCGGTGCGTTCGACAATGTCTGTGAGCGCCTGTTTGAACATCTCTGCTGGCTCCCTCCTTTACTGGCGCGGCGGGCTGGCGGGCTGGGGCTCGGTCGTCGAGGTGGTCGCGGCCGGCTGGACGGCCGGCTGGATGACGATGGGCGCGGGCGCCTGCTGCTGCTGCGTCGGCGGGCCGGCCGGCACCGAGGTGGCGGGCGTGTTGGACGAGGGGTTGCCGAGCGGGACGGGCTGCGGGATGGTCACAGAGCGCGTGCCCGTCGCGGGCTCCGACTCGACGCGGCGGCCCTGGTAGTCGGCGCGGTAGATGCGCGGCGTGATGAAGAAGAGTATCTCGTCGGTGTTGCGCGTGACGGACTTGCGCTTGAAGAGATTCCCGAGGATGGGGACGCTGGCGAGCCCCGGCGTGCGGTTCTGCGTGTCGGTCTCGCGGTCGTTCAGGACGCCGCCGACGACCGTGGTGCCGCCGTCGGGCACGAGCACTTCGGTCTGCATCCGCTGCGTGTCGATGCCGGGCGTGCCGAGCGCGTTGATGATGGTGCGGTTGACCGTGTTGTTCTCCATCGTCACGCGGAGGATGACCGTGCCGGCGTCCGTGATCTGCGGCGTGATGGAGAGCCTGAGCGGGACGGAGACGAAGGTCGTGGTGAAGATGGCGCCCGCGCCGCCGCCGCCGACCTGCGGGGTGACGACGGGAATCTGCGCGCCGCTCTCGATCTGCGCCGAGCGGTTGTTGAGCGCGGTGACGCGCGGGGTGGCGACGACCTTCGCCTGCCCCTTGCTCTCGGCCGCGGTGATGAGCGCGCCGATCTGCGCGGTGCCGAAGATGCCGGTCGTCAGCCCGATGACCGTGGTCGGGTTGGCCGCGCTGAGTCCGGGCGAGGCGCCCGGCGTGCCGACGAGGCCGCCCGGGAGACCGCCGGGGTTCAGCCCCGTCGCGGAGTTCGGGCCGTTCTCGAACGTGATGCCCGCGCCGCGGCTGGGGTTGAGGAGCGAGGCCGAGAGCTGGACGCCGAGGTCGCGGCTGAAGCTGCGGTTGGCGACGACGATGCGCGTCTCGATCTCGACCTGCGGCTCGGGCTGGTCGAGGAGGTGGACGAGGCGGCGGATGGCGTCGATGTTCTCGCGCACGTCGGTGATGATGAGCGTGTTGCTGCGGCCGTCAACCTCGATGCCGCCGCGGCGCGACAGGCGCCGGGCGATGATCGGGAGGATGCCGGAGTCGCCGCCCGAGCCCGCGCCCGCCGAAGACGAGCCGCCGCCGACGAAGCCGTCCGCGCCGGCCGAGGCCGAGGCGAGCGAGCCCGAGGCGCGCGCGTAGTTGAGCCGGACGAACTCGGTGACGAGCGGCGCGTTGAGGAGCTGCGCGTCGCGCAGGGAGGTGCGCGCCATCTCCTCCTCGGCGCGTATCTTGGACTCGTCCTTGAGCACGACGAGCGTGGCGACGCGGAGGATGTTGCCGTTGACCTCGACGCCGAGGCGGTTCGCCTTCAGTATCGAGTCGAGCGCGAAGTTCCACGGCACGTCCGTCACGTTGATGGTCACGGGGACGCGCTGGACCGAGGAGTCGACGACGAAGTTCACGCCGTACTGCTCGGTGATGTAGTTGAGTATGTCGCGGATGTCGGCGTTGACGACGTTGAGGTTGATGGGCTCGCCGACGAAGCCGGGCTGGCCGAACTGCGACCCCTGGGTGGTCTGCGCCGTCTGCGAGGGGTTGCCGGGGGGCGTCGGCGTCGGGCGCGCCTGCCCCGAGTCCGAGGCGGCGGGCGCTTCGCCGGCGTCGACGGGCAGGAGTTCGAGCACGAGGTAGCTGCCTTCGAGGCGCGAGCGGTCGCGCGCGGGGGCGCGCAGCTCGACCCGGAGGGTCGCGACCGGCTCGGCGCCGCGCAGCGACTGCTTGACCGTGAGACCGCCGACCAGCGGCGAGGTGACGCCGTAGGCGGGCGAGAGCTGCGAGGCGTCGACGCCGGGCAGCTCGACGATGATGTGTCGCGCGTCGGGGCGCAGGACGGTGTAGGCCATCGGGGCCGTGGCCTCGACGGTGATGAACGTTGAGGCGCCGGAGGTGACCGTGCGCACGGAGGTGGCGACGAGCGGCTTGCCAGCCGCCGCGCCGACGGGGCTGCTGCCGAGTGCCAGGGGGCCGAGCGTCAGCACTGCGAGGAGGACGAGCGCGCCTCTTCGTGCCGCGGCGGCGGGTGTGATTTTGGTGTGTGACATGTTGATCTTCCTTCGAGGCATCGCCGTCGGTGGGAGCCGCCACGCGCTAACGCTCGTGCGAGTCGGCGGCTTCCGCGGAAGCCGCCTCGTCTTCAAGCGCGCGCCGCACAACGCGGTCCGCCGCCGGCGATGTTGTCAAAAAGTGTCGCCGCGGGGCGCGGCCGGACTGGTTGCTTCACCTCCGTTCGGGGCTGGGCGGGACGAGGCTTCGGGGTCGGGGTGACTCGGTGGCGCGCGCCGGGTGCGCGCCGGCGGGCTCAGGGCTTGGCCTGCGGGCTCGCGGCCTGCGCTTCGCCGCCGCCCTGCGGGGCGGGCTGCTGCTGCTGCGAGCCGGAGGTGGCGAGCGCCTTGAGGGCTTCGACGAGGACGGTCAGCTCGGACTTCTTCTCCTCGGCGGCGGGCGCCGCCTGCTCGGTGCGCTGCGCGGTCAGGGCGTCGGCGGCCGAGGGCTGCCGGAGCGCCTTCGTCTCGACGGCGACGTCCGTCCGGCCGTCGGTCCAGCGCGTCTGCTTGCGGAAGACGAGCCGCGACTCCTCGATGGCGACGAGCATCCCGTCGAAGAACTGCTCGCCGGGGTAGACGACGTAGGAGAGCTTGATGGGCGTGGCCTCGACCATCGCGGCGTAGCCGCGCGGCGTGCGGAAGATGCCGATGACATGCACCTCCCCGAGGAGCAGGGCGGTCGTCGGCTTGGGCGCCGCCTGGCGGAGGTTCATCGCGGCGAGCTTCTGCGCCTTGTACTTGTCGATGCGCTGCTGGATGGGCGGCACGGCGACGGGCGCGGCGACCTTCTTCTCGACCTTCTTCTTAGGCACCGGCTTGTACTTCATGAACGGGTCGCGCGGCGTGCCGCGGTAGGTGCTGCTCGCGTTCTGGGCCGAGGCCGACCCGGCGGCGGCCGCCGCGACGAGCGCCGCCGCGAGGAGACCCTTGAGCGTGCTGGGCGTGTGTCTGTTTCTCATAAACTCTTCCTGCGTTCCGGCTCCGAATTGTCACTGGACGTGGGCCTCGGCCGTGGCGCCGGCCCGACCCCTTACTCGGCGGGCGCTTCCCCCTTCGCCTTCGCGGCCTTCTTCTCCTTCGAGCCCTTACTCTCGGGCTTGCCCTTCTTCTCGGGCTCGGGCTGCGGCTGGAGCTTCTCGGGCGAGACGTAGTAGGCCGTCACGAGGAACTCGGCCGAGACGGTCTGGCCGTCGGCCTTCTCGCCTTCCTTCTTCTCCTTCAGCTTCGTGACCTTGAAGTCCGTGATCGAGACGATGCGCTGGTAGGAGGCCATCTGCGCGAAGAAATGGCCGATGTTGTTGTAGTTGCCCGTGACCACGACCGAGACGGGTTTGCCCGTGTAGAAGTCCTGCTGGACCTCCTCCTTGGGCAAGAACTTGCGCAGCGTCAGCCGGCCGCGCGCGCGGTCCTGGACGTTCTGCAAGACCATCGTCAGCTCGCGCTGCTCGGGCAGGAGCGCCTTCAGGTCCTCGTAGTCGGCCTTGGCGCGCTCGTAGTTGGCCTTGAACTCGTTGAGGCGCTGCGAGGCGACGACGGCGCCGGCGTTGGCGCGCGCGAGCTGCTCGACCTTCGCCTCGACCTCGCGGGTCTCGGCGCGCGTACCCCGCGTGACGAAGTACCAGAAGGCGCCGTAGACGAGGAGCGCGACCGTGCCGAAGACGGCGAGGTGCAGGTACCAGGGTTTCTCTTGCAGTGCGTCGAGTTTGAGCATCGTTCTTATCCTTCCGGGCTTGAAACGCGATGGCGGGGCGGCTACTTCTTGTTCCTGCCCGCCCTCTTCTTCTCGGGCTGGGCGGGCGCCGCGGCGTTCGGACCGTACCTGCACTTGAGCGTGAACTTGAAGACCTCGGGCTTGACGCTCAGGTCGATGGGGCCGTCCGCCGGGGTGTAGTCGGCGGCGGTGATGTCGACCGGCTTGCGCTCGGCCTCCAGGCTGACGTTGACGAAGAGGCCGTCGGAGAATTCGAGGCTGCGGCCGAACTGCGTGACCGCGTACTCGTTCGGCGACTGGCCCACGATGGTCAGCTCGCCGCCCTTCTGCTCGATGGTGTCGAGGCGGAAGTTGGGGTCTGAGGGTATGCGCGCGTTGATGTCGGAGAGGAGCGAGACCGGCCCCTGCTGCGCGGTGCGGAGCTGCTTGATGACGTCGATGCGCGACTGGATGTCCTTGAGCTTCTTCTCCAGGTCGGCCTGCTCCTTGTTGACCTGCTCCATCTGTGCCGCGACCTGCTGCTGCTTCTCCAGCTCGGCCTTGGCCCTGGCCTGCGAGGCCGACGCGCTGAAGTAGTCGAAGACCATCGCCAGGCCGAGGACGCCGCAGACGGCCGCGCCGAGCATCCAGAAGCGGGCGGCCGGGTTGGCGACCCTCTCCTCGACGACCGCCGCGCTCGAATGGCGCTCGGTGACCGAATCCAAAAGGTTGACCTTGATCATTTAAGCATCCACTCCTCTCAGGGCGAGCCCCACGGCCACGGCCATCTCGGGCACGACCTCGCGCATGTACTCGGGGTCGAAGCGGCGCGCGTCGACGCGTATCTCGCGGAACGGGTCGAGCCGCTCGACCGGCATCTCGAAGCGGTCGGAGAGGAACTCGGGCAGCCCCTTCAGCTTCGAGCCGCCGCCCGAGATCAGAATCTTCTGGACGCTGCCGTCGTTGTCGTCGGCCGTCGCGCGGTAGAAGTCGAAGGTCTTCGAGATTTCCAGGGCGAGCATGTCCGAGACGGATTCGAGCGCGCCCTGGATGTCGCCCTCCTGGACGTGCGCGGGCGGCGCGCCGCCGCGCTTGACCGCCTCGGCCTGCTCGTAGGTCAGCCCCAGCTCCTTCTGGAGGAGCGAGGTGTACTGGTTGCCGCCGACCGAAACGTCGCGCGTGAAGACGCTGCGGACGCCGCGCAGGATGTTGATGTTCATCGTCGAGGCGCCGACGTTTAAGAGCGCCACGACCAGCGAGTCAGCCGGCTTGTAGTTGATCTCGTAGCAGTTCTGCAAGGCGAAGGCGTCCACGTCGATGACCGCCGGCAGCTTGCCCGCGAGCTGGATGGCCTGCTTGAGGTTGGCGACGAAGTCGCGCTTGCAGGCCGCCATCAGCACGTGGAGCGAGTCGGCGGCGGAGCCGACGACCTCGTAGTCGAGGCTCACGTCGGATATCTCGAACGGGATGTGTTCCTCGGCGTGCCAGTCGATGGAGCCCTCGAGCTCCTCACGCGTCATCTGCGGGACGATGATGTTCTTGACGATGACGCTGCTGCCCGAGACGCCGGCCGCGACGCGGTCGGTCTTAAACTGGTGCTTGGCGAAGACGCCCGAGATGACGCTCGAGACGTCGTTCAGCTCCATGATCTGGCCGTCGACGACGGTGTCGGGCTGGAGCCCCTCGAAGCCGAGGTTGACGAGCGAGAGCGAGCCCGGCTTGCCGGCCAACTCGACCGCCTTGACCGAGCTCGAACCGATGTCCAGGCCCACGAGGCCCTTGTTGCCGAGTTTCTTTCTGAACATAGCTTATGCGTTCCTCGAAGACCGAACCTGTCGCTGTCGGTGGATGCGGCGGAGGCGTGCGCGTGCGCGCAGGAGCCTCGCGTGGGTCGTGCGCCACTGCGGCGCTTGCGTGTTGGGCGTGTCGGAGTTCATCGCTCGCGGGGACTTTCCGCCCGCGTGTCGCGTGGGCCGCGCGCGGGGGTTGAGGCGGGGGTGCGTCGCGTGCGCCGGCATGAGCGCCGAAGTGGCTCCGCCGCGGCCCAAAGAATCTCCCCTTCGGCAACCCGGCCGAGTCGGCGCCAGAGGCGCGACTCCCGTCGGCTTTGCGGCCCACGCTCGCGCGTGGTGTGCCTTTATCGGTTGAGTTTCAAAGGCGGCCGGGCCGGGCCGGGCTGCTTCGCCCTTTCTCTGCCCACGCCGCCGACCTCTCAACGATGTCACGCCTCGTCCCACGCCCTCAGGGCGGAAAGTCGGCGGAACACCTTCCACGGAAACTATATGACACCCGGCCAACTCTGTCAACCAGTATTTTGCTTGGTTTAACCCATGATATTTCTTCGTTTAAGTTGCTTTCCAGGATTGTCGGGGCTACTTTTCCAGAAACATCAGACTTCACCTCGCCCAGACATAGGCGGTGTTCAATCTTGCCTCGCGCGCGCGGCGAAAGTTAGGATGGGCGCTTATGGTCAACGTCCGCAGGGCGCTCGTCGGCATCATTCTCGTTGCAGTGTTCGTCTTCGCGTGGCTGTGGTTTACGCGGCCGCGCAGGGTTGACATGGCGGCCTACGCGCCGGCGGACGCCATCGTCTACGCAGAGGCCAACAGCCTGCCCGAGGTCTTCGACGCCTTCACCTCGACCGGGGCGTGGCGCGAGCTGGCGCCGGCCGCCGGCGCGGACTCGACGCGGCGCTGGAAGGGTTGGCTCCCCGGCTTCGTCTCCTTCACGGGTCTCGGGCCGAGCGAAGTCGTCGTCCTCTCGCGCGCGCAAATCGCCGTCTCGGTGCTCGGCTTCCGCGCCGCCGAGGAGTCGGAGGCGACGCTCAAGCTCTCGCCGCGCGTGGCGCTCGTCGCCGAGACGCACACGAGCGAGTGGCGCGTGCGCGCCGCCGTCGAGAAGCTGGTCGGCGACTTCGCGCGCCGCAGCATGGGCGCGCCGCCGGTCGAGCGCAAGGAGGTGGACGGCGTCCCCTTCTACCTCTGGGCCGAAGCCTCGGGCCCGCGCCGGAAGGTTGTGGCCGCCGTCGATGGGAGCGTGGCCGTCGTCGGCAACGACGAGGCGGCGGTGCGCGCCTGCCTCGACGTGCGGCGCGGCGCGCGGCCGAGCCTCGCGGGCGACGAGGCTTTGAAGGAGATGCGCGAGCGGCTCGGCGCCGACGGCGCGCTCGCCTTCGGTTACGCGCCGCGCGGGAGCGTGGCGAAGGCCGCCGAGTTCTTCGCGCCCGCCATCGTCGCCGCCGTCACGGAGGACCCGGCCGTCCAGAGCTTCCTGGCGACGACCCTGCCGCAACTCTTGAACCAGACGCTCGGCGCTGTGGGCTGGAGTTCGCGCCTCGCCGGCGGCGACATCGAAGACACCTACACGCTGTCGCTGGCCGGCGGGATGCCGCAAAGGCTACAGGCGCCTTTCGCGACCTCGGGACGCGTTCGCGAGGAGGCCGCGTCCCTGCTCCCGTCCGAAACCTACACCGTAACGTCCTACGACTTCCGCGACCCCGAGGACGCATGGCGAGGCTTGAGCGCGGCGTTCTCGTCGCAGGTCGACATTCTGAGCGCGAGGCTCATCACGTCGGCGCTCGAAGGGCTGGCCGCGCCGTACGGCGTCAAGGACCCGCGCGCGTTCCTGCGCGCCGGCGGCGGAGAGGTCACGACCGCGCGGCTCGAAGCCGAGAGCGAGGGCAAGGTACTTATCGCGACCACGCGCGACCCGGCGGCTGTTCGTACACAGGTGCTCGCGCACCTCGGGCGCGGCGCGCGCGCCGAGCGCGTGGGCGACGCCGAAATCCTCGTCTCGGACGACCCGGAGCGCGGCGCGGCGGCCTTCGTCGGCGACTTCGTGCTGACGGGCGCGGAGGATGACGTGCGCCGCTGTCTCGACTCGCGGCTCAAGGGTCGGACGCTGCGCGAGGGCGAGGCGTTCGGCGTGCCGCCGCGCGGCCTCTTCGAGGGGCCGGCGTTCGCGCGGACGCTCACCGACGAACGCGCGGCGGCGCGCTCGGTGCTCTCGCTCTTCGCACGACGGCCCGACCCGGACAGGCTCGAAAAGGCGCTGGCGCGGCGCGCCTACGCCGTTTCCGAGACGCGCCTCGGCGAAGGCGGCTTCGAGATCAAGTCTCGCTCGGCGTTCGGCTGGTTCGGGTATGTCGTCACGCGGCCCGAGTTCGGCGCCGCGCCGCGCGGGGGCGGGTCATGAGTCGGGCGGGTTGGGGTCGAAGGGGTGGCCGGCGAGGACGGCGCGCATGTTGACCTGGCCGAAGAGCGTTTCGAGGTAAGCCTCGAAGCGGTGGAGCGTGCGCGACAGCTCGCCGGCCCCGCGCGCCGAGTCGATCTCCTCCGCGAAGCGTTCGAGCGCCTCCCAGTCCTTGTACATCAGGTAGCGCTGCCCGCCGTTGCCGAAGGCCGCGATGGCTTCGAGCGCCTGCGTCGCGGGCGGGCTGCCGCCGGCGGCCGACGCGGCGCGCATGAGGCGGACGAGCGCCCAAAGCTCGCGGCGAAGTTCGAGCGACTGTTCGAGCTTGGTGTTAAAGGTCTGGAAGAGCGCCGCGCCGTCGACCGAAGGGTCGAAGCTCTGCGCGAGCGCGACGACCGACTGCTGGTAGCAGTCGCGCAAAAGCCCCGCCGCGTTCTCGACCTTCGCGAAGAGCTGCGGCGGCTGGCGCACCGAGCAGAGGCCGGTCAGCTCGTGCTCGAAAGCCTTGCGCATCTCCATCCTCACCGCGTAGGCCGTCCCGTCGAGAATCTCCCTCGCGCCGCGCCCGACGCCCTCGACGCGCAGCGCGCGCCCCTCGATGAAGTCGAGCAGCGAGCGCGTCTCCTCGTGGATGAGCGTGAAGACGGGGAGCAGGCGTTTGAGCTGCGCGTCGCCCTTGAGCGACAGCTCGACGAAGCGCAGGTGCGCGAGCAGCCGCGAGAAGGCGCGGAAGATTTCGAGCAGGTCTTCGCCCAGGTCGTCCGGCATGAGGCCGTGCGCGAGCGCGACCAGAGGCTCCTGCAAATCCGAAGCGTCCGCACCGTTCCCGGCGGCGACGAACACCCCCGCCGCCTCCGAGCGCCTCAACTCGCGTTCGAGCACGCTCCCGATGCTCGACCAGGCGGCGAAGCTGACGGCCTGTGTTTCGAGCAGCGCGTCGCACAGCCTCGACACGTCTTTGAAGACGTCGACCAGATCGCCGAGCGAGTCCTTCGCGCCGGCGAGCCCGAGCGTGACTTCCGCGCCCTGTCGCGCGGCCGCGGCCGCCGGCGCCGCTTCCCCGCCGCCGACGCCCTCGGCGGGGCCGTGCGGAGACTCGCCGCGCGCGACGCCCGCGAGCAGGTGCAGGCAGCGCACGAGCGCGTCGCGCACGACTCCGGTCTCGCACTTGAAGCTGCGCTCGCCGATGGCGGCGCGCTCCGACTCGCTGAAGGGTTGGTTGGCCGGGTTGAAGAAGCTCTGGAGCGAGCGCAGCCACACGGCGAGCTCCTGCGCGGGCGGGAACGCTTCGGGGAGCGTGGGTTGTTGTGACAGCTGGTTCACCCGTTCGGCGCCGCACGGCGGCAGGACGCCGCGCACGTGCCAAACCGCGCGGCCTGATTTTAGAATGACTGCAAGAGCGTGGGAGTCTGCGGGCCGTCGGCCCGGGAACGATTTTAAACAGGAAAGCGGCGGGGGGCAAAAGTTTTCCGTCGCCGCCGGCCGCGGCCGCGCGCGCGCCGGTTCGTCGGCGTACATTTCGGAGACTCGCATGGCACAGCACACGGAGCTTCTGGTCGCCACCAACAACGCGGGCAAGGTCAGGGAGCTTTCGCAGCTCCTCTCGGGCGCGCTGCTCCGCCTGCGCCTGCTCTCCGAGTTCGAGGGCGTCGCCGTGGCCGAGGAGACCGGGACGACCTTCGCCGAGAACGCCGTGCTCAAGGCGCTGCACTACTCTTCGCATGCCGGCCTGCTGACGCTCTCGGACGACTCGGGACTCGTCGTGGACGCGCTCGGCGGCGCGCCCGGCGTCTACTCGGCGCGCTACGCGGGCGCCGGCGCGACCTACGCCGAGCGCATGCGCAAACTGCTCGCGGAGGTCGATTCGACCGGTGACGCAGACCGCCGCGCGCGCTTCGTCTGCGTCATCGCCGTCGCCGACCCTTCGGACAACACGGTCGTGACCTTCGATGGCGTCTGCGAGGGACGCCTCGCCCACGCGCCGCGCGGCGCCGGCGGCTTCGGCTACGACCCGCTCTTCATCCCCGAAGGGTATGACAAGACCTTCGGCGAGCTGCCCGAACAGGTCAAGCACTCGCTCAGCCACCGCGCCCGCGCCCTCGCCGGGGCCGTCCGCCACCTCCGCGAGCGTTTCGCCGGACAGGCGCCGGCTTGACCCTTGAGTGACGCGGTCTGTTAGAATGCCGGCGGTCAAACGGCGGGAGATTTTGTCGCACCTTGACGGCGGGGCGTAGCGTAGCCTGGTAGCGCGCTCGGTTTGGGACCGAGAGGTCGGGGGTTCAAATCCCTCCGCCCCGATTACCTTCCCTTCTCCTTAAACAGAGAGCTAACTCCCTTTCGAGGCGGCGGGCTCGTCTTCGGGTTCGAGCGTGGCGAACTCGGCGATGACCATGCGCTCGCCCGTCTCGGCGCCGCAGGTCTCTTCGTCGGGCGGGCTGACCGTGCCGTCGCCGTCTCGCGGGAGGAAGAACGCGGCGAGCAGCGCGAGCCCGGCGAGCGCCGTCGCCGTCCAGAAGACTTTGTGAATCGAGGCGGCCATCGCCTCCTGCAGCTCGTCGAGCACGGCGGGCGGGAGCGCGGCGCGCGCCTCCGGCTCGATGAGCGCGTTCGGGTTCGAGGCCAGCTCCGCCGCGCGCTCCGGCGTCAGCGGCCCCGCGCCCGCCAGCGCGTATGCTTGCAGGTGCGAGGCGAGCCCGGCCGACAAGACCGCGCCCATGACGGCGACGCCGACCGCGCCGCCGATGGAGCGCGAGAACTGGTTGAGCGAAGTCACCACCCCGAGCTGCGCGCGGCCGACCGACTGCTGCACCGCGATGAGCAGCGTCAGCATCGTCAGCCCCAGCCCCGCCCCGATGAGAACCAGATCGACGTAGAGCCACACGCGCGGCGTCGTCCGCTGGAAGCTCGACAGCAGCGCGAAGCCGAGCGTCAGCAGGAAGAGCCCCGCCAGCGTAGTCGGCCTGTAGCCGACCCGCAGCAGCAGCCGCCCGCCGACAATCGAGAGCCCGACCCAGCTCAGCATGAGCGGCGTCAGGAGCGACCCGGCCTCGGTCGCCGTCGAGCCCAGAGCGCCCTGCGCGAACAGGGGCACGAACGAGATCGCGCCGAACATCGCCACGCCCGCCAGGAACCCGACGGCCACCGCGACCGCGACGACACGGTTGCGGAACAGGCCGAGCGGCACGATGGGGTCTCGCGCCCGCCGCTCGACGTAGATGAAGACCGCGCCCAGGACGAACGCGCCGGCCGCCAGCGAGAGGTTGCGCGCCGAGGCGAACTCCCTCAGCGTCGCCCCGCCCTCGACGAGCCCCAGCATCAGCAGCGTGATCGACGCCATCAGCAGCGCCGCCCCCGCGTAGTCGATTGATGGGCGCCCGGTGCGCTTGGGCTCCTTGAGCGCGAGCTGCATGATGACGGCGGCGAGGATGCCGAAGGGCACGTTGATGTAGAAGACCCAGCGCCACGAGAGCTGGTCGGTGATGAACCCGCCGACGACGGGGCCGATGACGCTCGAAATCCCCCACACGCCGCTGAAGAACGCCTGCATCCGCGCGCGCTCCTCGACCGTGTAGACGTCGCCGATGATCGTCATCCCGAGCGGGATGAGCGCGCCCGCGCCGAGACCCTGCACCGCCCGGAAGGCGATGAGCTGCGTCATCGACTCGGACACGCCCGAGAGCACCGAGCCGAGGAGGAAGACCGCGACGCCGAGCTGGAAGAAGAGGCGGCGCCCGTAGAGGTCGGAGAGCTTGCCCCAGACCGGCACCGTCACGGTCGAGGTGATGAGGTAGGCCGAGAAGACCCAGCTGTAATGGCTCAGCCCCCCGAGCGAGGCGATGACCGTCGGCATCGCCGTCCCCACCACCGTCGCTTCGAGCGCGGCCAGAAACATCCCCGTGATGACGCCGAGCGTCACCGCCAAGCGCCTGCGCGAAGACATCTCGAGCGTCGGCGCTGCTTCTGAAATCCGACCTACCATAAAGCGGCGATGATACAACGCGGCGCGGCGGGTCTGTGTGCGCCCTGCTTGAAGATTGTGGGACAAAAGATTCACCGCAGAGACGCGTCCGGCGCCCCTGCGGTGAAACACCCCTCGACAAGACTCGAATGACAAATCCGCGCGAACGCGAAAGCCTAAGTGACGACGGTCGGCTCGTCGGTGCCGAAGCGCTCGCGCAGGCGGAGCATCTCGCGGACTCCGCGCGTGAGCGGGCCGAGAACCTCTTCAACGTCGCCCGCCCCGCCGTCGTCGCGGTAGCGTTCGAGGTAGACGCGAAGCGTCGCGCCGGCCGTGCCCGTGCCCGACAGACGAAGCACCGCGCGCGACCCGTCTTCGAGGAAGAGGCGCACGCCCTGCCGCGAAGTCGTGCTGCCGTCCACCGGGTCCGTGTAGCCGAACTCGTCCGCGCGCTCGACGCGGCTCCCGGCGAGCGGCGTCCCCGCCAGGCCGTGCAAGCTCTCGGTCACGCCCGACATCATCTCGTCGGCAGCCGCAGCGTCGAGCGCCTCGTAGTCGTGTCGCTGGTAGTAGCTCCGCCCGAACCTGCGCCAGTGGTCGCGCACGACCTCCTCGACCGACCTCCCCGTCTTCGCCAGTATCGAGAGCCAGCACAGGACGGCCCACAGCCCGTCCTTCTCGCGCACGTGGTTCGACCCCGTGCCGAAGCTCTCCTCGCCGCAGACGGTCGCGAGCCCCGCGTCCAAAAGGTTCCCGAAGAACTTCCAGCCCGTCGGCGTCTCGTAACACTTGATGCCCAAGCCTTCGGCGACGCGGTCGACGGCCGTGCTCGTCGGCATCGAGCGCGCCGCGCCCGCCAGCCCCTCCCGGTAGCCGGGGATGCAATCGCGCGCGTGCTCGGCGATGACGGCCAGAGAGTCGCCCGGCGAGACGAAGAAGTCGCGCCCGAGAATCAGGTTGCGGTCGCCGTCGCCGTCGCACGCCGCGCCGAAGTCCGGCGCCTCGCGGCCGCTCATGCGCAGCACGAGCTCCGCCGCGTAGACGAGGTTCGGGTCCGGATGGTGGCCGCCGAAGTCCGGCAGCGGCGTCCCGTTCAGGACCGTGCCGGCGCGCGCGCCCAGCCGGCCTTCGAGGAGGTGCGTGGCGTACGGGCCGGTCACGGCGCTCATCGCGTCAAAAAGCATTCGGTGCCCCGAGGCGAAGTACTCGCGCAGGGCGTCGAAGTCGAACAGTCCCTCCATCACCGCCGTGTAGTCTTCGAGCGGGTCGATACGGACGACCTCCGTCTCGCCCACGCGCACGCTCCCCTCGCGTTCGAGGTCCACGTCCGGGTGTTCGAGCGTGAGGTAGCGCGTGATGCTCTGCGTCCCGGCGTAGACGCGCTCGGTGACCGACTCGGGCGCGGGGCCGCCGTTGCGCGTGTTGTACTTGATGCCGAAGTCTTCGTCGGGGCCGCCGGGGTTGTGGCTGGCCGAAAGCACCAGGCCGCCGAAGGCATTGCGGCGTCGGATGACGGCCGAGACCGCCGGTGTCGAGAGGATGCCGGCGCGCCCGACGAGCAGGGTGCGGAAGCCGTTGGCCGCCGCCATGCGGATGATGACCTGCACCGCCTCGCGGTTGTAGAAGCGCCCGTCCCCCCCGACCACGAGCGTCTCCGCGCCGAAGTCGCCCCCGGCGTCGCCGCGCACGGCATCGAAGACAGACTGCACGAAGTTTTCCAGGTAGCCGGGGTGCATGAAGACGCGCGTCTTCTTTCGCAGTCCCGAAGTGCCCGGGCGCTGCCCCTCGAAGGGGCTCGTCCGGACGGTCTGCACGTTTCCCCCACGAAATGGAGTCAAGGCTCACACCCCCAAGCTTGTTGATGAAAATCGATTTGTCGACAGTGTATTCCCTTCTCTTGCGGGAGGCAAAACCTTTGGGCGGCTTAACACCACTCGGCATGAAATATATGTAAACCAAACTCCCTACGGCCTTTAGCCGGTTCGCTCATGCTGGCGAACCTGTCCGACGCCATTGGAAAGTCAGTCTGATTTTGTGACGGACTTCGGGACGGCCAAAGGGCTGGCGAGCGGGTTCTACTAATTTTTTTAGAAAATTGGCGAAAAGTGGCATTTTTTCGAGACGCAAGGCCTGCGTGTGTGATATATGTCCTGACGCAAGCTTTTTGATTTCTTCCCGAATTTTCAGGAGGTAGAGCACCACTCAATGGCGACGACAGCAGGCAAAAAGCGCATGTCCCAGTCCGAAGTGATCAATCACTTCGCAGAGAAATTTGACCTCAAGCGTTCGCAGGTGAAGGAGCTTTTCGAGGAGCTTTCCAACCTGGCCTCCAACGAGGTTAAGTCGAACGGCGAGTTCGTGTTACCGGGCTTCGGCAAAATGGTTCTCTCCGAGCGCAAGGCTCGCGAAGGCCGTAACCCTCAGACGGGCGAGACGATTCAGATTCCGGCCAAGACGGCGCTCAAGTTCCGTCTGAGCAAGGGAATCAAGGATTCGGTCGTCCCCAAGAAGTAGGCGGCGGCCCACCAACTTCAGTCATACTTCTCCAGATACCCGAAAAGATCGCCGGCGGGTTTTGGCAGGCTATACTTGCCTTCCGACTTCGCCGGCGTCTTTTCGTCTCGCGCACACCTCCGGCGACCCCGCCCGCGCCGAACGCCCGACACCTTTTACCCCAATCGCTTATCGTCTTTAACGACAGCCACTTAAACAACTCTCTCGCCCCTTTCTTGCCGCCCGCGCGTCCCGCCGAAAACGCCTTAACCCGGATTGAAAAAACTTCTGGCAATCTAAATAATTTCAATGTAGAATGCGTTTTTCTTCTGGCCCCCCCTTTTCCCCTACAGGGTGTGGAGTAATGCATACGGCGGGCTGGATTGTGTGAAAATTCGGGGAATGTAATGGATTCGCATCCCTTCAATTCCCGGATGCATCTAAATTGTCATCAATACAGAGCCCTCCGTCCGAAACAGATTTTTCGGGGGCCCGAAAAAATAAGGAGCTGAGGAAAAGTGATTGCTACCGAGAGATTTCCGCTGGCAGAACGGCTGAAGATGATCGACCACATCCAGGCGCGCCGTTATTCCAAGCTGGGCGGACCCGCCCTCGACATCGCGACCGAGGGCATCATCCGCCACCTGCGTGCCTGCGACCGAATGGACGTCAACCCGGATGTGGCCGCCGTCCGCGAGATCATCGACGACGCCCTCAACGGCCGCCGCGTCTTCGCCGAAACCTTCAAC
>JAIVJI010000115.1 GCA_020200135.1 Acidobacteriota bacterium
GACTCGGGCTGCGCGGGGCTCTACACCTACGAGGAGGTGGACATTCTTTCGGACGGCGAACTAACCGGCCGCTACGGCTGGGACATCCCCGTCGTCACAATCGACGGCACACACGCCTTCAAACACCGCCTCACCGCCGCGGACTTCCGTGCGGCAATCACGCGGGCGGCACAAAAACGTCAGTCCCGCCCGAGTTGACGGTCGGGGCTGACGCGTCCGGGCGTTTGTGTCTATGGCCTGAAACGCCGGCGATACTCGTCAGAGGAGATGAACGCCTTGACCATCTCCGCCCTTCGGTAGTCGCCGCCGAAGGCGTCGAGCTTGGCGAGCCAGAAGTCGTAGCCGTTGAAGTCCGTGTCGGGCGCGGCGTCGGGGTCTCTCCTCAGGTAGCCGAAGTACTGCATCAGCACGAAGGCGCGGTTGGACTCGACGCGCCTGAAGTCCTCGTCCTCGGCCACGCGGCGCAGGGCGCTGGCGCGCGTTTCGCGGCCGTCGGCCAGACGCGCGGCGAGGTCGGCCTCCTCGGCCGGGGTCAGCATGTTGCCGGCGTTCGCGTCGAGCGCGGCGACGAACTGCGTGGGCGTCTGCCCCGTCTGGTACCGCGAGACGAAGGCCGCGCGCTCGACGAAGGCTTCGGTGAAGGCGCGCTTGTTCGCTTCGAGCTGTGCGCGCCAGTCGCCCTGACCGACGACGACCCCGCGGCTGATCTCTTGCGTGTCGCGCAGGAAGTCTGCGAACCTGATGGGCACGGGCGCCCCCGGCGGCGTGCCGAACGCGGCCTTGTGCAGGAGGTAGACGAGGTAGCCGGTCTCCTGAAATTCGATGGACAGGAAGAAGGCCGCCGACGTGTCGATGCGCTTCACCTCGCGGCACCGCGCGTCGGCGCCGCACGACTCGACGCCGCCCACCCAGAAGGCGAGCCCCTCGGCGTCGGCCTCGCGGTTGAGGAAGTCGAGGTAGTGCTGGCGGACGAAGAAGTCCGAGCGGTCGAGCGGGTTGGCCGGGCTCGTCGCCGCGTCGTCGTCGTTGACGGCGACGGTGCGCGACGGGAACGCCTCAAGCGTCCCGCCGCCGACGAGGTTGGAGAGCGTCACATTAAAGTGCTCCTGGCCCTCCTGCGTGTCGTCGTTCGAGATGAGCACGGGGAAAGACTTCAGCGTCTCGCCGGGGCCGAAGCGGAGCGTGCCGCGCGCGGCCGTGTAGTCGCCGCGCGCGGTGGCCGTCCCGTCCGAGGTCGCGTAGTCCACGAACAGCTCGACGCCTATGTCGCCCGAGCGCGTGACGCCTATGGTGGCAAGGCCCTCCTGCTCGAAGGTCGTGAAGGCCGGGGAGCTGAACTTGACCTCGACCGGCGTCGGCGTCGGCGTCGCCACCGGCGTCTGTCCCGCGTCAACGAGCGCGTAAATGGAGCCCGTGTTGTAGCCCGCGATGTAGAGCGCGCCGGACTCGTCCTCGCCGAAGGCGGAGATTTGAATCGAGGTGTCGAGCAGCAGCGCGTTCGTCCAGACGCCGCTTTCGCGCCTCAGGCCCCAGATGCGCCCGCTGCAAAAGTCGCCGTAGAAGTAGAGCCCCTGCATCCGCGGGAACGCGCCCGCGCGGTAGACGTAGCCGCCCGTCACCGAGCAGTCGCCCGCGCCGTGGCCGTACTCGAGGACGGGCATCGTCAGGCCGAACACGCTGCACGCCGGCGGGTTGAAGCAGTGCGTGCCCTCCATGATGCGCCAGCCGTAGTTCTCGCCGCCGGTGCTCGCCGCCGGCTGGAAGTTGACCTCCTCCCAACTGCCCTGCCCCACGTCGGCCATGTACATGTCAGCCGTCAGGCGGTCGAACGAGAAGCGCCACGGGTTGTGCACGCCGAGCGCCCAGATTTCTGGGCGGAAGCCGGCGGTCGAGACGAAGGGGTTCGTGGCCGGCGAGGTGTAGGTGTGCGCTGGCTGAAGGCGAGCTGCCCGCCGTTGTGGTTGGCGAAGGGCTGGCCGATGGTGAGGATGATCTGTTCGCTCGCGGGGTCGGCGGTGTCCGCGTCGGCGGCGCTGCGCTGGAAGCGCGAGATGACGGTGTTACCGGCCGTGTTGGTGTAGTTGACGTAGAAGTAACCCTTGCGCGCGTAGTCGTGCGGGAAGGCGAGCCCCAGCAGGCCGCGCTCGCCGCCCGTGCTGATGCGCCCCGAGATGTTGAGGAACGGCGCCGCCTGTAACACGCCGCTCTTGACGATGCGGATGCGGCCGCCCTGCTCGACGACGAAGAGGCGATTGGTTCCGTCGCCCGCGTGCGTGATACCGACCGGCGAGGCGAAGCCGCCCAGGGGCGTCCCGAGCGCGAGCGCCGGGAGCTGCGCCCCCTGCGCCGCGACCTTCGACGGGTCCGTGCTGAGATGCAGAGCGGTGAGGCAGCAGGCGAGCGCCGCGAAGACGCGCGCGGCGAAGAAGAAACGACGGGACATACTCCCCTCCCCTGTTTCGACGAACCGGTTGAAGCCTTCCCTACTCGGCCGCGAAGTGAAGCGCGCCGGCCTTCTCTTCGATGGCCTCGTAGAGCCGTTCGCGCTCCCGCGCGTCCGCCGACTGGCGGTAGGCCAGGAGCAGCTCC
Source organism: Acidobacteriota bacterium (assembly GCA_020200135.1). Classification (GTDB taxonomy): domain Bacteria; phylum Acidobacteriota; class Blastocatellia; order Pyrinomonadales; family Pyrinomonadaceae; genus QHXN01. The sequence goes on from JAIVJI010000115.1 coordinate 2,590, forward strand.
TTCAGCGAGGCGAGCTCTCGGTAGAGCCCCGCGTCCTCTACCGGGGGAGTCAGGTATGAGACGAGCCCCGCGTACGAGCGACGCCGGGCGATGGAGCCTTCCGAAGGATTGTTGACGCTGTAAATATAGACGTGCGGCAGCTCGCCAATCAAACGGTCGGGCCAGCACTCCTCGGACAGCCCCACCTGCTTGCCGGGCATGAACTCCAGCGCGCCGTGTGTGCCGACGTGAACGACGGCGTCCGCGCCGAAGACTTTTTCGAGATAGGCGTACAGGGCCGCGAACCCGTGGTGCGGCGCGCCGCCGCGCGACATGAGCAGGCGCATCGGGTCGCCCTCGTAGCCGAACGTCGGCTGCACCGCGACGAAGACGTTCCCCAGCCGCACGCCCTGAATCAGAAGCTCGCGCCCGAACGTGCCCACGTTTCCCGGCGCCGCGCCCCACTCCCGTTCGATGTCTCCGGCGTAAGGGCACAGCCGCAGGTACTCGTCAACACTCATACGGTGGGCGACGTTGGCCACCGCGCCGAAGCTCTCGGAGTTGCCGCCGAGGAGTTGTTCGCGCAGGGCGTCGGCGTCGGCCGGCACCTCGACGCCGTAGCCGTCGGCGCGCAGGCGCGTCAGTATCTCGTGCAGGCTCGGGAAGACGTCGAGGTCGGCGGCCGTGCCGATGTTCCCCTTGTTCGGCGGGAAGCAGAAGACGACGAGCGCGAGCTTCAGCTCTTCGCGCCGCACGGTCTGGAGCCGGTTCCAGCGCGCGAGCCTGCGCGCGAGCCGCCGGCAGCGTTCTTCGAGCGCGACCGGCTCGACGCCGCCGCCGGGCATCCCGCCGTAGACGAAAGGCTCGGTCGCGCCGTCGATTTCGGGAATCGCCACCTGCATTCCAGCCTGCACCGGGTTGAGTCCCGTCGGGGAATCGCGCCACGCCTCTATCGTCTGCACGTCGAGGCTCACGGCCGAGCGCAGCGGCACGTTCAGCCCCTTCAGGTACTCGACCGCCGCCTCGCTGTCGTTCATCGCCGGCCCGCCGACGAAGCTGAAGCCGGTTAGGGACACGAGCTGACTGACGCGCGGCTTCCCGCCCTCCCCGACGAAGAACCGCGCGCAGGCGTCGCGGTTGTCCATGAAGGTCGAGATGACGGGCAGCACCGCGAGACCTTCGCGCTCGACCGAGCGGACGAGCGCGTCGTAGTGAAGTCGGGTTCCGCTGACGACGTTCGTGCGCATCAGCAGCAGCCCGACCGTCTTCGACGCTTCGAGCGTCCGCGTGCCCGCGCGCCGCGCACGCGCGTCGTGCCAGCGCCGGTACTCCTCGAAGCTCTCGAAGACCGCGTCCGCGTCCGGGTGATAGACGCCGACCGCCGGGACGGCCTCGGGCGGGGGCACCCTCGCCTTCGAGAGGCGCGCGTCGCCGCCGTAGTGCTTCAGCGCGTAGAGCAGCATCGAGCTGACGTTGGCCGGCGTCGGCTGGAGGAAGTAGCAGAAGAGGTAGAGGTAGTTTTTAACGTCGCCGAGCCGCCCCGCGCCCGGCACGAAGCGCAGCAGCGCCGGCATCCGCTCGACGAAGCGCAGGTACTGCGTGTGCTTCGACCCGCGCCCGCGCCCGCGCGCCTGCTCGCCCATCCACGCGCCCACGCTCTTGAACAGGCGCCGCGCGCGCCCCTCCTCGCGAGTCCCCGTGGCCGCGCCCTCTCCGTCCTCGACGCGCGACCCTCCGAAGCTCAGCCGTCCCATGCGCGTCCGGCGCATCAGCTCGGGCATGCAGTTGATGACGACGACCGCGCGGCGCGCGTCCCCGTGGCGGTCGAGGAGGCGTATGAGGCGCTCGGCGTTCTCGCCGTCGGTGACGTGGATGACGAAGACTATCTCCGACTCGCACAGGTCGCGCTCGACCCCCTCCCACTCGTCGTCGGCGAGCGGCGCGCCGAGGTTGTGCGCGGCGACGCGCAGCCCGGCCGCGTGCCGGCGGTTTATCTCGCCCTCCGCGTGCTTGAGCGGCCCGAGCAGACTAGACCCGACGATGAGCGCGGTGATCTTCATTTCAGAAAATCGGAATCCGTAGGCGGCGGTTCAAAAATTCTTCGGTCGGCGGTTGCTCAAAGGCGACGGCGCGGCGGCCGTCGGCCCGGCAGGTTAATTTTCTCATCCCGGTATCGGCTGTAGATTCGCTCAATCGCCTCCTCCGCGATCTTATCGCCCACGACCCCCGACTCCCGGATGAGCTGCGGCTGCACGGCGACCAGCTTCCTCCCCGCGGGCGATTCGTAAAAGACGATGAGGGCTTTAATGTCTTCCGCCGTCAGGTATCTTTCATAGATGGGGACTAGCTCCTCGACCATGCGCTCGGCCGTGAACGCGCGGCGCGTCTCCTCCTCCATGATTCGCACGGCCAGAGCGCGCCTGGCCGGCGGCAAGGAGTCGAAAATCGCCCCGAAGACCGCGCGCATGTTGGGCATCAACAGGTCGAAGGCTTGCATGCCGGCCTGCGCCGTCCCGTTAAGTTCGAGCAGCCTGCGTATGTCGCGCAGCTTCTCCTCGCCCGCGCCGTCCTGCGCGCGCGCGGCGCACGCGCCCCCCGCGACGAAGATGAGCAGCCCCGCCAGAATTACCCTTCGCACCATCCGCCAGTCTTCCTTATCTTCATTTTGAGAACTTCAGGCCACGCCCTCGATGCGGTCTTCGAGGGAGGAGAAGGCGTCGCGCAGCTTTTCGACGACGCTGGCCTCTGCCTCCCAGAAGCCGCGCCCCTCCGCTTCGAGCAGCCGCGCGACGAGCGAGCGCGCCGAGTGAGGGTTGAGGCTCGACAGGCGCCCCAGCATCTCCGCGTCGAGCACGTAGGTGCGCGCGACCTCCTCGTAGACCCAGCCGTCCACGGCGTCGGCCGTCGCGCTCCACCCGAAGGTGTTGGTGACGTGGCTCTCTATCTCGGCGACGCCCCGGAAGCCGTGGCCGAGCATCCCCTCGTACCACTTCGGGTTGAGCGTCTTGGCGCGCGTCTCGAGCCGCACCATCTCGGGGAGCGTGCGCACGCTCGCCTCGCGGCTCAGAGAGTCGGCGAGGTAGATGGCCGGGCGCGCCCGCGCGTGCTGTTCGACCGCCTTCGACACGCCGCCCAGGTATTCGAAGTAGTGGTCAACGTCGGTGATGCCGACCTCGAACGAGTCCACGTTCTGATACGTCGCCTCGACGCGCGAGAGGGCGCGCGCGAGCGCGCCGCGCGCCTCACGCCCTTCGAGCGCGCGCCCGCCGGGGCCGCGCCCGTAGGCGAAACACTTGCGCGTGACGAAGAGGTCGCCGAGCGCGTCGGCCGACTCCCACTGCGAGTCCATCACCATGAAGTTGACGTTGGTGCCGTAGCTGCCCGGCGCGTTCGAGAAGACTCGGAGCTGTGCCTCTTCGGCCGTGCAGCCCCCCTCCCGGACGCGCTCCGCGACGTTGGCGCGCACGGGGTTCATCTCCGGCGGCTCGTCGAGCGCGGCGACCGAGCGGACGGCCTTGTCGAGCAGCATCATCGTCGCGCCGAACAGGTCGCGGAAGATGCCCGAGACGGTCATCACCACGTCCACGCGCGGACGGCCCAGTCGTTCGAGCGGGATCGGCTCGACCTCCGTGACGCGGTTGAGCGAGTCGCGCAACGGGCGCACGCCGAGGAGCCAGAGCGCCTGCGCCACGCCCTCGCCCTGCGTCTTGATGTTGTCCAGCCCCCAGAGCACGAGCGCCATCGTGCGCGGCACGCGCCCGTGCTCGGCGCGGTGTCGTTCGAGCAGGAGGCCCACGACGCGCTCTGCGCGCGCGTAGGCGGCGTGCGAAGGGACGGCGTAGGGGTTGACCGCGTGCGTGTTCCGCCCCGTCGGGAGGACGGCGGGGTTCTGCACGATGTCGGCGCCGGGGCCGGGCTCGACGTACTCGCCCCGCAGCGAGCGCGCCAGTCCGTCCAGCTCGCCGCTCGTGCGAAGCTGCTCTCTGATTCCGGACAACAGCTCGAAGACCTTGAATGAGTCCTCGGTCTCGACGCGCGCGTTCTCGTGCAGCCAGAGCCGTGCGCGCCCGGCGCCGTCGCGCAGAAAGATTTCTATCGACTCGCGCAGTACCTCGTCCACGTTCGCGCGCACGCGCCAACCCTGTTCCGACTTGTCTTCGAGGAGTTTTTCGTAAGCGCCGAGGCCGAGCCCTTCGGCGATGAGGTCGTTCAGGGCGCGCGCGCCGCACTCGGGCCGGTCGTAGGAGGCGACCGCGCGCAGCAGGTCGGCGCACTCGCGCGTGTCGCCCGCCCGACCGAAGACGTGCAGCCCCGTCGGTATCAGACGCTGCTCGACCTCGACGAGCCGCTCCCACAGTTCGAGGACGCGCCGGTCGCGCGCTTCGGCCGTCTTTTCGTGCGGCGGTCTACTCATCTAGTTGGCGATACTCGATTCGGTTAACGAACGCGGCAGGCGGACGTAGTCGCCGCCGAGCGCGCCGGCCAGCGTGCGCCCGCGGCCGTCGGCGGTGAAGCCGTGCTGCGTGTCGACGACGAGCGAGGCGACGCCCGCCTTCCGGAGCGAAGCGCCGAGCGTCTGAATCTCGTCGCGCACCCGCTCGCGCCGGGCGTCGCCTCCGGCGGAAGCCCTCCCGGCCAGCGGGACGTTTGCGCGGCCGTCGGTGAAGACGACGAGGCTGACGCGCTTCGAGCCGCCGTCGGCCGCGCGCCGCGCGACTTCGAGGGCGCGCAGAAGACCCGAGGCGAGCGGTGTCGCCCCGCCGACGGGCAGCGCGTCGAGAAGTGCGCGGGCGCGCGAGGCGGAGTTGGAAGGCGGGAGCAGAAGCTCCGCGCCCGCCTCGCGGAAGGCGATGAGTGCGACGCGGTCGCGGTTGACGTACGAGCGTCGGAGCAACTGCGCCAGCGCGCCCTTCGCCTGCGCGATGCGGTTGGCGGCCATGCTCCCCGAAGTGTCCACGAGAAAGATGAAGAGCGTGCCCGCGCGCGCCTTGAACTTTTTGAAGCGCAGCGCCTCCGGCTCGACGCCGACCTTCAGCGCGACACGAGCCGCACTAAGGGGGGCGACAATTTCATCCGCCGAACGTCGGGCGGCCGCCGCGCGCAGCGTCGCGTCGAGGGCGACGCTTCCCCTTCCGGTCTTTGCCGAAGACGCGCCCGCGTAACGTCCACGGGCGGCAAACGTCGAGCCGCTCGTGCCCGCGCGCCTGCGCGAAGGCGAGCCGTCTGGTCGCGGCCGACTCGCGGATTCACGGCTGCCCGTCGTCGATGCTTCTGGTCTGAGCGCGACCTCCGAGTGAGGCACGACGCGCGTCTTCTCGTCCGCGCCGGGCTCGCCCCTGCCGTCCGCGCTCGGCTCGACACGGCGGCCTCACGTCTCCGGCCGTGACCACATCGCGCCCCTCGAACGCCGCCAGCGCCCGTGCGGCGCGCGCGACCGTTATCTCGCCTCGATGCCCGTCAACTCCGAGCCGGTGGCAGAGTTCGGCTATCTGCCTGAGAACTGCGCGCGGGACTTTCACGCCCGCGAATCTCGACGCGGCGCGCACAAGTCGGCGGCGGAGCCGCGACTGTTCGGACTCCCGCGCGGTGTTGAAGGCGGCCGGGTCTTCGTCAAACGACTCGCGGTTCTCGACTATCAGGACGCGCCTTTCGAGGTCGCGCTCTGTCTCGACTGCGACGCAGAGGCCGAAGCGGTCGACGAGTTGCGGGCGCAGTTCGCCCTCCTCCGGGTTGGCCGAGCCGACCAGACGGAAGCGCGCCGGGTGTTCGGCCGAGACGCCTTCGCGCTCGACGCGGTTGCGCCCCGTCGCGGCCACGTCGAGCAGAAGGTCAACGAGGTGGTCTTCGAGCAGGTTGACCTCGTCGATGTAGAGGAAGCCACGGTTGGCGCGCGCGAGCAGCCCCGGCTCGAACGCCTTGACGCCCTCCCTGAGCGCGCGCCCGAGGTCGATGGTGCCGCACACGCGGTCTTCGGTCGCGCCCAGCGGCAGCTCGACGACGGGCACCGGTCGGCGCTCGCGCCCGAGCCCGACGCCCGACGCGAGCCGCGCCGCGCAGTCGTCGCACAAAGAGTCTTCATCCGAAGGGTCGCAGTTGTACGCGCAGCCGCGCGCCGACGTGAGCGGCGGAAGCAGTTCCGCGAGCGACCGCACGGCGGTCGTCTTCCCCGTCCCGCGGTGGCCCGTGACGAGCACGCCGCCGACCGAGGGGGCGACGACGTTTAAGAGCAGCGCCAGCTTCATCTCCTCCTGGCCGACGATGGCCGTGAAGGGGAAGACCGGGCGCGCGGCCGCACTCTTCGCGCTACGTTTGTGGGCGGGACGACCTGCCATGTGGTTTGGAACGAGAAAGAGAACCGAGGAGCGTTCGGGATTATAAACGCTCCGGGGCGGAAAGGAAGAGAAAACTTATGACGCCGAGTGTTTGAGAGTTTGAGACTCGAAATCTCGAACTCAGGGCTCGATGGACATGCGGACGACGCTGGCGAGCGGGCGGCGCGTGACCTTGCCGTCGCGGCCGACGATGACGACCTGGTTGTTCTCGACCGTCACGCGGCGGACGCCGCTCATGTCGCGCTCGAGCGTCTCGCCGTCCTTCAGGACGATGACGAGGCGCTGCGCGGTGACGACGGGCGCGGGCGGCGCGGCCGGCTCGGTCGCCCCGCCTTCGGTCGGGCGCGCGGCCGACTCGGGACTCCTCGCCTCCGTCCCCTCGCGTGAGGGGGCGCGCCTCGGCGCGCGGCCGGCGCGGCGGCGCGGAGGGGTCGGGGCGGGCGTCGCCTCGGTCCTCGAGGGCGTGCCGGCGGAAGATTCTTCCGCCGGTCTCGCCCCGGCGGTCTCGGGTCTGGCCTCGTCGGGTCTGGGCGTGGTGGTGCCCGCGCGCGCACGTGCGGGCGGGTTGCGTGTGCCGCGCCCGCGCCTGTTGGCGGTGGCGCCCCTGCGTCCGGCGGAGCTTTCGGGAGTGGGCGTCGCCGACGGGCGCGCCTCTTCCCTCGCCTCTTCGACCGGCGTGGGCTCGGGCTTCGGCTCGTCTATGCGCGCGCCGGTCGCGGTCACGCGGCGCGTGCCCGCGCGGCGCGGGTCGGCCGGCGAGAGCGTCGGGGCGGGTCGCTCGGGCGCGCTCGCCAGCTCGGCCGGTGCGGGCGAGAACGAGCCGCCGAAGCGTATGGTGTACGTCCCTTCGGCGTCGCCGACGGCGCGCGCCTCGACGCGCAGCACCAGCGTCTCGTCCTTGCGCAGGTAGAAGCTCTTCGAGAGCCGCGCCGGGTCGCCGAAGAGCGTGAACTTGATGAGCGGGCGCAGGGTCGTCGCCGTGTACACGTCAACGTCGCCGATGAGCTGCGAAGTTTCGAGGCTGACGACGAGGTCGCCTTCCGTCCCCCGGAAGGTGTAAAAGTGGCGCGTGCGGCGAGAATCGCCAACGTCGCGCGGCGCGATGCGGCCGCCGACCTCGCCCGAGAAGACGGGCGTCGGGTAGCTCACCTCGCCCGACTGCGCGCTCGACGTCGCGGCCGCCCCGGCGAGCAGAAGGAGCGCCGCCAGTGCCTTCAGTTTCGGTCGAAAGTTTTGACGAGAGTTTCTCAGCATCGAAACGTGCCCTGCGGGAGAGGCCGAGTTTACCAGCCGCCGCGCGCCGCACCAAACGAGTAAGGCCGTGAACCGTAAACCGTAAACCGTGACAAGAAGGGCCTGCCTTCTCTTGTCACGGTTTACGGTTTACGGTTCACGGCCTTTGGCGATGCGGAAGGGGGGACTCGAACCCCCACGCCTTGCGGCACACGCCCCTCAAACGTGCGCGTCTACCAGTTCCGCCACTTCCGCTCGGGGTCTTTCAAAAGCAGACTAACAAATAACCGCCGCGCCGTTCAAGTCGGCCTCCGTCCGGGTACGGACGGGTGCGTTCTAAACTTAACGCGCGGGGCTCGCCGCCGGTGTCGCCGAAGCGGCCGGGGCCGCGGGCGTAGCCGCCGCGCCGCCCTCGGGCTGCGTCGCGGGAGAGGGCACGGTCGTCGTCGCCTCGCCCGGCACAGGCGCGGCCGGGCTGGCGGCCGGGGCCGGCGTGGGCCGCGGGCTGACGCCGCCCTCCATCAGCGAGCGCTGCCCGCCGACGCCGAGGCCCAGCATGAGCGCCACGATGAAGAAGGTCGCCGCCGCGCCGATGGTGATCTTGGCGAGGAGTGTCTGAGTGCCGCGCGGGCCGAACGCCGTGCTCGAAACCGAGCTGGTGAAGAGCGCGCCGGGGTCGGACTTGCCGGGTTGCAACAGCACCGACACGATCAGCACGAGGCAGGACAGAATAAAGATTCCGTAGAGAAGATAGCTGAACAAAACTTTAATGACCTCGATTCAAACTTACCTGTCGTAGTTAACGATCTTCGAGAACGTCTCGGCCTCAAGGCTCGCGCCGCCGACGAGCGCCCCGTCCACGTCCGGCTGCTTCATCAGTCCGGCGATGTTGTCGGGTTTGACCGAGCCGCCGTAGAGGATGCGGAGCGCGGCGGCCGCCTCCTGTGAGAACCTGCCCGCGAAAACGCGCCGGACAAACGCGTGCATTTCCTGCGCTTGCACCGGCGTCGCTGTGCGTCCGGTCCCGATGGCCCAGACGGGTTCGTAGGCGATAATGATACGGTCGAGGTCGGAGGCTGTCAAATCGCGCAGGCCGCCCTCGACCTGCCCCTTCACGACCCTTTCGGCCACGCCGCCGTCGCGCTGCTCGAGCGTCTCGCCCACGCACATGATGATCGTCAGCTCGGCGGCGAGCCCGGCCAGGGCCTTGCGGTTCACGAAGTCGTCCGACTCGTGGTAGTGCTGCCGCCGCTCGGAGTGCCCGACGATGACGTGCGTGGCGCCGGCGTCGCGCAGCATGTCGGCGGCGACCTCGCCCGTGTGCGCGCCGTGCTTCGTCTCGGTCGAACAGTCCTGCCCGGCCACGCGCACGTTCGAGCCTTCGAGCCGGTCGGCCACCGTCCTCAGCGCCGTGAAGACCGGCGCGACGACGACCTCGCAGTGGTTGGCGTTCGCCACCAGAGGCTTCAACTCGACCGCCGTCTGCACAGAGTCGGCGATCAGCTTGTACATCTTCCAGTTTCCCGCGATGACAGGTTTTCTCATTTGTCGTTGAGCGCCGCGACGCCGGGCAGCTCGTCGCCGGCGAGGAATTCGAGGGTGGCGCCGCCGCCCGTCGAGATGTGCGTGATCTTGTCGGCGACGCCGGCCTGCTGGACGGCGGAGACCGAGTCGCCGCCCCCGACGATGACCGTCGCGCCGCGTTCGGCCGCCGCCGCGACGGCGCGGGCGACGCCGACGGTGCCCTCCTCGAAGCCCTTCTCCTCGAAGACGCCCATCGGCCCATTCCAGATGATGGTCTTCGCGTCCTCTACCTCCTTCGAGAAGAGCGCGACGGTCTCGCGTCCGATGTCGAGCCCGACGAGCCCCTGGTTGGTGAACTCGACGGGGATGGTCTTGCGGCTGTTGAGCGGGTCGTAGCTGTCGACGACCTGGTGGTCGGTGGGGAGCACGAGCCGGACGCCCTCGGCCTCGGCGCGTTTCCTGATCTCGCGCGCCGTGTCCATCATCTCGTCCTCGACGAGCGACTTGCCGGTGTTGAAGCCGGCGGCCTTGAAGAAGGTGTAGGCCATCGCGCCGCCGATGAGAATCTTGTCCACGCGGCGGCTGATGAACGAGTTGATGACGGGAATCTTGTCCGAGACCTTCGCGCCGCCCAGGATGGCGACGAACGGGCGCTCCGGCGATTCGAGCACGCGCCCCAGATACTCAAGCTCCTTCTCCATCAAAAGCCCGGCGGCCGACTTCTCAACATGCCTGGTGATGCCGGCGGTCGAGGCGTGCGCGCGGTGCGCCGTGCCGAAGGCGTCGTTGACGTAGAGCCCGTCGCACAGCTCGGCCAACTGCTTCGCGAACCCCTCGTCGTTCTCCTCCTCCTCCTTGTGGAAGCGGAGGTTTTCAAGCAGCAGCACCTCGCCGTCCTCTAAGACCTCGGACATCGAGCGCGCCTCATCCCCTACACAGTCGTCGGCGAACTCGACCGAATTGATAAAGTCCACGCCCGCGAGGTAATCCTGGACGGGAAGCAGGCTGTACTTCTTATTCCGCTCGCCCTTCGGCCGCCCGAGGTGTGAAGCGAGGATGACGCGCGCCCCGCGCTCGAGCGCGTACTGAATGGTCGGCAGTGTCGCGCGGATGCGGGAGTCGTCGCCGACCTTCCCCTCCTTCATCGGCACGTTGAAGTCAACGCGCATGAAGACGCGTTTGCCCTTCAGGTCGAGGTCTCTGATGGAAAGCTTTTTCATAAGTGAATGGTGAATGGTGAATGGTGTGAAGCCGGGTCGCGGCCCACACTATTCACCATTCACTATTTACCAACTACAGTCCTTTTTTCCCGAGGAACTTGACGAGGTCGCGGACGCGGCACGAGTAGCCCCACTCGTTGTCGTACCAGGAGAGCACCTTGACGAGGTTGCCGCCGATGACCTTTGTGTACTCGGCGTCGACGATGGACGAGTTGTCGTTCTTGCGGAAGTCCACCGAGACGAGCGGCTCCTCAGAGAAGGCGAGGATTCCTTGCAGCTCCTCGTTGGCGGCGTTCTTCAAGGCCGTGTTGACCTCTTCGGTCGTTACGTCGCGCTCGACCTCCATCACCACGTCCACGAGCGAGACGTTCGGCGTCGGGACGCGCACCGAGATGCCGTCGAACTTGCCCTTCAGCTCGGGCAGCACCAGCGCCACGGCCTTCGCCGCGCCGGTCGAGGTCGGAATCATCGAGAGCGCGGCGGCGCGGGCGCGCCGCAGGTCCTTGTGCGGCAGGTCGAGCAGCTGCTGGTCGTTCGTGTACGAGTGGATGGTCGTCATCTGCGCCGACTTGATGCCGAAGTTCTGGTGGATGACCTTGGCCACGGGCGCGAGGCAGTTCGTCGTGCAGGAGGCGTTCGAGATGACGTGGTGCGCCGCCGGGTCGTAAGAGCCCTCGTTGACGCCGAGCACGATGGTGATGTCCTCGTCCTTCGCCGGGGCGCTGATGATGACCTTCTTGACGGTGCCGCGCAGGTGCTTGGCCGCGTCCTCTTTCTTCGTGAAGCGCCCGGTGGACTCGATGACGACCTCGGCGCCGACCTCCTCCCACGGGATGAGCGCCGGGTCCTTCTCGGAGAAGACGCGGAACTCGTCCGACCCCACGCGGATGCCGTTCTCGGTCGCCGCGATGTCCTCTTCGAGGTTGCCGAGGACGGAGTCGTACTTCAAGAGGTGCGCCAGCGTCGGCGTGTCGGTGATGTCGTTGACGGCCACGAAGTCGATGTCCTTGTCGCCGAGACAGGTGCGCAGGACGTTGCGGCCGATGCGCCCGAAGCCGTTGATTCCAACTTTGATTGCCATTGCAGGGTTAAGCCTCCTCGCGGTGCTGTTGTCTTGCGGCGCACGTCTCCCGGCCGAGACACGCCGGCCGGACGCCGGGTAGCGCGCCTGAACACTGTCAGTTGTCAGGGCTGACTCATAAAGCTGAAAGACTAAGCCCGCACGCTTCCACTGTCAAGCGAACCATCCGGCGGTCTCACCCGTCTTACACGGGTGCTTCTCGGCCGTCATGCCCGGCCGCTTCGCGCCTACACGCGGGAGGACTTAACTGTATGTTTTTGAAACCCCGTCCGGGCGGGGGACGTAGTAGGCTCCGAGTCGCCGCGGCGTCAGAGGGTTCGTCAAAGAGGAGGTCGCGGCGCACCGTTTGCAACCCTTTCGGGACGTTCGCACTTTGATTCTTGTATGCCCCGCGCGCCGGCCGGCGTGCCGACCCTTCGAAACAGTTTTAAGGTAGAGAAAATGGTCAAACTGAGTCGGTCAATTGAAGCCAGGCGGAGGACTATCGTAGCCCTCGCCTCAACCTGCCTGTGCGCGCTTCTCGTTTTCGGGAACGCCGTGTCCGCTTTTGGGAATACGCCCGCCGAGACCAAGGCCACGCCGGCCAAGCCCGTCTTCACCAAAGTGGGCGAGCCCTTCGTCGTCGAGACGGCCGGGGCGGCCGAGCCGCAGTCCACGCCGCCGCAGACGCCCGCGCAGCGCGACGCGACCCGCCCGCCGGGCACCGAGCAGCAGCAGAGCGTCCCGCCGGGCGCACGCCCGAACCCGCAGGATCCGCGCACGCCGCCGGGCACGCAGCGACCCGCGCCGCAGACCCCTCCAGGCGTCCAGACGCCCTCGACCACGCAGCCGCCCGCGGCGACCGCGCCGAGCCCGGCGGCCCCGGCCGACCCGACGCAGACCGGCGTGCCGCCCGCGACCACGACAAAGACCGGCGAAGAGGAGCCGAACTTCCCGGCCGTCCAGCCGCGCCCCGTGCCGCCGCTGCCGTCGCTCGTGCGCATCGGCGTGACCGGCACCGACACGCTCTCGCTCACGCTCAACGAGGCCATCCGCCGCGCGCTCGAAAACAACAACGAGATTGAGATAGCCCGCGCCGACGTGCGCCTCGCCGAGCAACAGCTCATCTCGCTGCGCGGCATCTTCGACCCGGTCTTCACCTACACGCCGGAGATCAACAACAGCGTCCGCCCCGTCACCAACATCTTCGGCGGCGCCGGCTCGGGCGGGACGGTCTCGACGACCGACTTCCTCAACAACGTCTCGATCAACAAGCAGGTCGGGCGCGGCGGCGGCAACTTCACGTACTTCTTCAACAACACGCGCGAGACGACTTCGGCGACGAACACCTCGCTCAACCCCTTCTTCTCCTCGGCGCAGGGCATCCAGTTCACGCAGCCGCTCTGGCGCGACCGCTCCATCGGGCGCCTCGGCCCCGCTCCAACGCGCCGAGATCGAGACAGAGCTTTCCACGCGCGAGTCCTCGCTGCTCATCGCCAACCAGCAGGTGACCGTCGCCGAGAACACGCTGAAGAACCTGCTCATCAAGGACGCGCTCTCGCCCGAGTGGTCGAAGGCCATCGTGCCGACCGACCAGCCCTCCTTCGACGAGACGCCCGTCAGCCTCGAGGTGTCTCTGAAGGAGGCGCGCGAGAGCCGCCCCGAGATGCGCCGCCTGCGGCTCGAAGAGGAGGTCAACGACATCAACCTCCAGTACTTCCGCAACCAGACCAAGCCGCGCATCGACCTCGTGGGCACCTTCCAGACCAACGGCCTCGCCGGCACGGTCAACCCGGCTCTCACCTCGACGGAAGCGTCGCCGCTCATCGACGTCAACGGCCCCGGCGCGTCGTCGTTCCTCCTGCGGCAGATCAACGAGCTGCGCCGGAACGCGCTTCTGAATCTCGGCGACGTCGTCGTGCCCGTCGTCGAGCCGTCGCCCGTCACGCTGCCCTCGCAGTTCATCGGCGGCTACGGGCAGACGCTCCAGAACCTCTTCAGCTTCAACACGCGGCAGATAGTCGTCGGCGCGACCATCCAGTTCCCGTTCAAGAACCGCACGGCTCAGGCCAACCTCGCCTACGCGAAGATTCAGCGCGAGCAGCTCGCCGCCTCGACGCGCTCGCAGGAGCAGACCATCGAGGTCGAGGTGCGCAACTCGGTGCAGGCGGTCGAGACCGCCCGCCGGCGCGTGCTGGCCGCGCGCGCCGCGCTCAGGAGCGCCGAGGAGCAGCTCGCCGGCGAGCGCCGCCTCTACCAGGTCGGCCGCTCGACGACGTTCCTCCTCTTCCAGCGCGAGAACGCCCTCGTCAACGCGCAGAACCAGGAGCTACAGGCGCAGACCGACTATAACAAGGCGCTCGCAGACCTCCAGCGCGCGACCTCGACGACGCTGCGCTCCAACAACGTCTTCATCGACTCGCCGGTCGCGCCAGAGAAGTTCGGGAGGTAGCGCCGACAGTCTCAACGCAAAGCAAGAGGCCGGGAGAGTCACGCTTCTCCCGGCCTCTTTTTTCATCCCGGCCGACTTTGCCCTGGCGCCCCCGTTCTCGTATCCTCACACGCGGACTCCGGGCCGGACGCCCCCTTAAACGCCTTGAAGATTTCCGCGACCATCATCACCTTTAACGAGGCCGACAACATCCGCGCGGCCTGCGAGTCGGTCGCGTGGGCCGACGAGATTCTGGTGGTCGATTCCCGCTCGACCGACCGGACGCGCGAGGCTGCGGCCGGGTGCGGCGCGCGCGTCGTCGAGCGCGACTGGCCCGGCTTCGCCGCGCAGAAGCAGTTCGCCGCCGACTCCGCGAGCCACGACTGGGTCTTCAGCCTCGACGCCGACGAGCGCGTCTCCGAAGAGCTGCGCGCGAGCGTGCTGGCGCTGCGCGGCGCGGACGAATCAAGGCTCGCCGGCGGTTACCGCGTCGCGCGTCGTTCCTTTTACATGGGTCGCTGGATAAAGGGCGGCGGCTGGTACCCGGACTATCAGTTGCGCCTCTACGACAAGCGGCGCGGCCGCTGGGAGGGGGCGCACGTCCACGAGTCCGTGAAGATGACGACGGGCGCGCGCGTCGAGACGCTCGGCGGCGACCTCCTGCACTTCAGCGTGCGCGACGCCGCGCACCACCACCGCATGATTGGCGAGCGCTACGCGCCGCTGGCCGCGCGCCAGATGTTCGAGGCCGGCCGGCGCACCACGCCGCTCCGCATCGCCGCCGCCGCCCCCGCCGCCTTCGTCCGCAGCCTCGTCCTCAAGGGCGGCTTCCGCGACCGCCTGGCCGGCCTCGCCATCGCGCGCTTCGCCGCGCACCACGCCTTCCTCAAGCACCTCATGCTTTGGGAAATGCAGAAGGGTGATGAGTGATAAGTGATGAGTGATAAGTGAAATGAGAGAACGGCGATCCTTGTCTTCTCTTATCACTCATCACTCATCACTTATCACTATTCCAAGACTTCCAAATCCGCGCTCTCCAACTGGTGGCGTGGCTTTTCTGGTTTGGGGATGGGGACCGGCTGATCCTGGCTGAGCGTTATCTCGGCGAGGAGCTGGTCTGTGGCCTGGCGCGCGACGGCCACGTCGGAGCCCTGGTTGAGGACGACGAAATAGACCTTGCCATACTTCTGCGTGTAGATGACGCCGCCGAGGCTCGCCATCCCGCCGTCGTCGTGGACGAGCGTCCCTGTCTTGGCGACGACCGCGGATTCGAGCGGCGTGCCGACCATGCGGCGCCTGAGCGTCCCGTAGTCGCCGCTCGCCACGGCCATGATGTCCACCAGCTCAAGCCCCTGACGCCGCGCCTCGTCGTCGAGCGCGCGTATCACCGAGACGAGCCCGCGCGCCGTCATCCGGTTGACCTCAAGCCCCGAGGCGGTCGCAAGCTGCACCTGCTCGGGCGGCAGCCGCACCTCGTCGACGACGTACTGCCGGATGCCCTCCGGCCCGCCGACCATCGCGCCGAGTCGCTCCGCCACGAAGTTGCTCGAATGGGCGTTCATGTAGAGCAGGATGTCTCTGAGCGGGTAGGATAGCACCGCGAAGGCCGGCTCGCCCGTCGGCGGGGCCGACAGCGCCCACGTCTTCGGGGTGAGCTTGAGCACCTTGGCGAGGCGCTCGGCGGCCTCTTCGGGCTTGTCGGTGAAGTTGAAGACAAAGTCGGGCGTGACGACCAACTCGCCCTCGAACTTTTTGATGCCGCGCTCGGCCAGCTTCTTCGAGATGAGTGTGGCGTGGAAGTCGCCGAAGGTCGGGTCGTGGCCCGAGACGAGCAGTCGCCCCTTCAGCGCGCCCGCCTTGTCAACCTCTCCGTCGATGAAGACGCGCGTCTCGAAGCGGAAGTCCTTGCCCAGCTTCCTGAGCGCGACCAGAGAGGTCGTCAGCTTGACGAGCGAGGCCGGGTTGTAGACCACGTCGGCGTTGTGCTCGGCGAGCGTCGCGCGGCCGTCCGCCGACTGCGCGAGCAGCGCGTGGCGCGCCGGGTCGTCCTCACGCGCCGCGTACCAGCCGGCCACGTCGAAGGCGGGCGCCGCGGGCGTCGGCGCGGGCACGGCCGACGCCGGCACGGTCGAGCCGGACGAGCCGCCCAGCGGGACGTGTATGTATGTCGTCACCGCCTGCCGCGCGCGCGAGACGAGCGCGTAGGGCGCGAACGTCAGCGCGAGGACGATGGCCGCGCCGATGGTCATTAAAGCGTATATCGGTTTACGAGAGTTCAAAATGACGTTCCTCTTATCAACTTCCACATAAACGGACTGTATCATTCCGAGCCTTTTACAAAGCCCGACAAAGCTTTAATATGCAAATAGGGAGCCACCCGTCAAGCGTGGCACCCGCTGAACCCATTCTTATCCCTTCATCCACATCGAATGGACATTCTTCAAAGATTCGTGACACAGGACGAGCTGACCGGGCTCCCCGTGTGGCTCCTCGCCGCGTTCGTCGCCGCGCTCGGCGCCATCATCGGCAGTTTCCTCAACGTCGTGATCCACCGCGTCCCGCGCGAGGAGTCAATCGCCTTCCCCGCCTCGCACTGCCCCTCGTGCGGGACGGCGATACGCCCGTACGACAACATTCCCGTCGTAAGCTGGGCCGTCCTGCGCGGGCGCTGCCGCTCCTGCCGCGTCCCGATCTCGGCGCGCTACCCTTCGGTCGAGCTTTTGACGGCCGCGCTCTTCGCGCTGACCTACGCGCTGCACTCGGGGCTCACGCTGTCGCTCCCGTTCGACCTCGCCTTCGTCGCGGCCATCGTGGCGCTGGTCTTCATCGACGCCGAGCACATGATCCTGCCGAACGTCATCACCTACCCGGGCTTCGCGCTGGCGCTTCCGGCGCGCGCCGTCGTCCCGAACCTCTACGGCGTCGCCTCCTTCGGGGACGGTCAGGTGCCGCCGTGGCTCCTGTCGCTCGGCGGCGCGGTGCTCGGGGCGCTGGTCGGCGGCGGGTTCCTGTGGCTGGTCGGGTGGCTCTGGGAGCGCCTGCGGGGCGTCGAGGCGATGGGGCTCGGCGACGTGAAGATGATGCTGATGGTCGGCGCGTTCCTCGGATGGCCGCTGACGCTTCTGACCATCTTCGTCGGCGTGCTGACGGGCTCGGTGGCGGGCGTCGCGGCGATGGCGCGGCGCGGCGAGCGCGACATGCAGATGCTCCTCCCCTTCGGCATCTTCCTCGGCCTCGGCTCGCTCGTCAGCCTCCTCTTCGGCGCGCAGATCATCGACTGGTACGTGGCAAAATTCTGAGTAGACAGTAGACAGTAGTCAGTAGGCTCCGCGTTGCGGCCGTTGACGCTGACACCCGGACGATTCGACTACCAATAGTTTTTTCTACTGTCTACTATCTACTGTCTACTGCTTTCACCATGCCTCGATACGAAAACCGTGTGCAGTTGGCGCTGGCGCTGTTGGTAGGGGTGCTGCTCCTCGCCAACCTGTTCACGCTGACGCTGGTGGCGCTGACGCCCGCGACACGCGCGGCGCGCGCGCCCGTCCTGTTCACGGTCTTCCTGCTCACTCTCGTCGTCAGCGTGCCGAGCATCCTGCTCCTGCCGCGCTGGCTGCTACGCCCCTACCGGCAGCTCGTCGACGAGGCCGAGCGAGCGCCGGTCGAGGCTTCGGCACGCGGGCGCGCGCGCGACGAGTCGGAGTTCGTGCTTGAGACCTTTCAGGAGGTCGTCGCACAGCTCCGCGCCAAGCAGCGCGAGCTGGAGCGCCTGAGCGCGCGCGCCGCCGAGCGCGCCGCCACGGCCGAGCAGTTCAGCGAGCGCGTCGTGGCGAGCCTCCCGTCGGGGCTCGTCGCCTTTAACTCCGAGGGGCGCGCGACCGTGGTCAACGCGCCCGCGCGCGCGCTGCTCGGCATCGGCGGCGGCAGCGGCGAAGACTTCCGCCCGCTCCTCTCCCGCGCGCACGGGCTGGCCGAGATGGTCGAGCACTGTCTCAAGACCGGCGAGCTGTACCGGCGTGAGGAGGTGACGGCGAAGTCCGACTCGGGGCGCGCGCGCAGGCTCGGCGTGACGGTCGCTCCCATCGACCCCGCTCAGGCGGGCGGGTCGCGCGGCGTGCTCTGCATGTTGACCGACATCACAGAGGTCGCCGAGCTGCGCGAGGCGCTCGCGCGACGGCGGAACCTCGAAAGCCTCGGAGAGATGTCGGCCGGGCTCGCGCACGAGTTCAAGAACTCGCTGGCGACGTTGCACGGCTACGCGCAGCTCTTGCAGAACGCGGGGCTCGACGCGCGGGCCCGCGAGACGGCCACCTCGGGGCTGCTCGCCGAGGTGCGCGGCCTCTCCGAAATGGTCACCTCCTTCCTCAACTTCGCGCGCCCCAACCCGCCCGACTTCGCCGACGTGTCGCTGCGCGAGCTTCTCGACAACAGCGCCGCCGACCTCCGTCAACTCTTCGAGGAGCGCCGCGCGGCGCTCGCCGTCGAGGGCGAATTCCCCGGCGTCCGCGCCGACGAGGCGATGCTCCGCCGCGCGCTCCTCAACCTCCTGCGCAACGCCGCCGAGGCGATACCCGACGACGCGGCCGAACGCCGCGTCAACGTCCGCGGCTCGGTCGAGCGCGACGACGCCGGCCGCGACTGGGTCCTGGTCGAAGTCGAAGACACGGGCGCCGGCATCGCCGAAGAGGACTTGCAGAGAATCTTCATCCCCTTCTTCACGACCAAGTCCAAAGGCCACGGCGTCGGCCTGGCGCTCTCGCACCGCGTCGCCACAGACCACGGCGGCACGCTCTCCGCCTCGAACACCGCCGACGGCGGCGCCCGCTTCACACTCCGACTTCCGGCCTGAGCGTTTACCGCTCGACGTGTACGCGCTTGAAGCCGAGGCCGATGAGCCGCGCGGGGAGGTTGCGCAGGACGGGGAGGCGTAGCAGCAGGCGGAGGACGAGCGGGACGCGGAAAGTCCGGCGCGGGTCGAGGGCGGCGGCGATGACTCGGCGCTGTATGCGCGTCTGGAGCGCCTGGATGAGGCGCGTGGGCCATTCGCGCCGGCGCTGCACTTCGCGGAGGTGGCCCTCGCCGAGCGTGCCCGCTCCGAGCGGCGCGGCGAGGACGTTGGCGGCCTCGGCGGCGTCCATGATGGCGTAGTTGATGCCGACGCCGCCCACCGGCGACATGACGTGCGCGGCGTCGCCGATGAGCAGCAGGCCCGGCTTGAACCAGCGCTTGACGCGGCTCGACTCGACCGAGAGCATCGAGACCTGCCTCCAGTCGTTAAGGGACTGGAAGCGTTCGGCGTAGGACGGCGCGACTTCGGCGAGGTCGCGGCGCAGCGCTTCGAGCCCGGCGGCGCGCACCTGACTTGAGCTTCCCTTGAGGATGACGTTGGCGCACTGCCACTGCACGCCGCGGTTGAGCATGACGAGTATGTGGCCGCCGCCGATGAAGGCCATCCCGCCGTCGGGGTCTGCGGCGAGGCGCGGCACGCGGAACCAGAGGATGTCCATCGGCGGCGAGGTCTTAACCTGCTCGAACCCGCCGAGGTGTCGCACGCGCGAGCCGCGCCCGTCCGCGCCGACCGTCAGCCCCGCACGCAACTCGGTCTTCCCCGCGTCGTCTTCGTAGACGACCCCGCGCATGACGCCGCCCTCCTCGACCAACGCTTCGACGCGCGCGCCCATCAGCAGGCGGAAGCTCGGGTAGCGCTTCGCCTCTCCTGCGACGAAGGCGAGGAAGTCCTTTTGCGGAATCATCATGATGTACGGGAAGCGAGTCCTGAGGCGGCGGAAGTCGCCGAGCACCACGGGGCCGTCCGGAGTCATCAGCGTGCCGGTGGAAATCTTCGCGTGCGGGAGCTGGTGGAGAGACTCGGCCAGCCCTATCTCGTCGAGCAGCTCAAGCACGGACGGGTGGATGGTGTCGCCGCGAAAGTCGCGGTCGAAGTTGTCGTGCGCTTCGAGGAGCGTGACGGCGACGCCCTTGCGCGCCAGCAGCAGCGCGAGAATCACGCCCGCCGGCCCGGCTCCCACGACGCAGCAGGTCGTCTCCGCCCTGTCAGGCTCAGCCTCCATATCCTTCGAGTCCTCGGGGGAAGTATTCGCGCCAGCGTCGCGTGACGAGGTCGGCGATGTCCGGGCGGACGAGAAGCTCGTCCGGGTAGCCGGGCTTCATGCGCGCGTCGATGACGAGAGGGGCGCTGTAGGAAATGTGATGGCGGCGCACGCTCGTACTTGAGGCGTGGATGTCGGACGCAGGCTCGAAGCGCGTCCAGGTCGCCCAGAGGAAGTCGGGTGCGGAAGCCGCCACGCCGGCGTCGTCGTGTAGGACGACGAGCGGCCAGTCGCGCAAAGACTCTTCTCCGCCGAGGCGCGCGGCAAGCTCCGGCTCCTGTTCAAAGTTCCCTCCCTCGACGACGAGACAGCCGGGGCAAAAGACCTCGGCGCGCGCGACGCCGGCGGGCAGTTCCCCGCGGAACTCGCGCGGCAGCTCGCGCACGGGCTCGCCCAAGCCCAGCAGGACGGCCTTGCTCCCGCGGTTGACCGTGCCCGAGGTGTAGTCGAGCGTGTCCATCGAGAGGTTGGAGAAGACGAAGAGGTCCGACTCGGGGCGGAAGCGGGCGAGGACGTGCGCGAGCAGCGTGCGGAAGTCGCTCAGGTCTTGCGGCGTGTCGGTCAGCAGCAGGAACTTCGTGAGCGAGAGCTGCCCCTCGCCGAGGATGCGGAAGGCCGAGACGAGCGCCTCGCGCGCGTAGCGCTCGCGCACGACCGCCGCCGCCAGCGAGTGGAAGCCCGTCTCGCCGTACGTCCACAGGTCGCGCACGCTCGGCATCACGAGCGGGAAGAGCGGCGAGAGCAGCTTCTGCAAGTAATCGCCGATGAAGAAGTCTTCCTGTCGCGGCTTGCCGACGACCGTCGCGGGGTAGACCGCGTCGCGACGGTGGAAGACGGCCTCGACGTTGAAGACCGGGTAGTCGTGTCGGAGCGAATAGTAACCGTAGTGGTCGCCGAACGGGCCTTCGGACATCGTGACCGGGAGCGCGCGGCCCGCCGCCTCGGCCTCGTGGTAGTGAAAGCCGCCGCCCTTGTGTATCTGCCAGTGCATCCCGGTCGTGCGCGCGTCGAAGCGCTGCATCCGGTACATGCCGAGGTTGTGCTTGCGCGTCGCGGGGTGCTCCGTGTAGACGAGCGGCAGCGTGAAGAATGGGCCGCCGTCCTCCTGCCACGTCGTCAGGACGGGCAGCTCGTCGAGACGCGCGGGGCGGTCGGCGACTTCGGTGACGGGCGCGCGGCGCACCTTTTTCGTCCCCAGCTTCAGGGCGTCGAGCGCGAGCGAGCGGTGCTGCCAGAGCGCGGCGGGCTTCGGCGGCAGCAGCGATTCGGCGACGTGGACGGCCTGGCGGACGAGCGCCTCCGGCTTGGGGCCGAACGCGTGGGTTATCCGCCGCGCGGTGCCGAAGAGGTTTGTGACGACGGGGTAGCGGCTGCCCTTTACGTTCTTGAACAGGAGCGCGGGGCCGCCGCGCTCGATGACGCGGCGGTGTATCTCGGCCAGTTCGAGGTCGGGGTCAACTTCGGCGCCGACTTCGACGAGGTCGGACTCCTGGCGGAGCAGTCCGAGAAACGAGCGGAGGTTGCGGTGCATACGGCCGCCAGTTAATCACAGGGGCGGCGCTTGTCAAAACGGCGGGCGCGGAGCCGCGGGGTCAGGACGGCGGCTGCGTTTCGTCCACGCTCCCGACCTTGCCCGTCTTACGTTGCCGCTTGGGCTCGACTACGGGCGTCTCTTCGACGCGGATGTTTATCTCGCGCTCGGCGAACTTGGCGGCGTCGGCGATGAGCGGGTCGAGCGACTCGGTGAAGGGCTTTATCCTTTCGAGCGTGTCGCGGTCGCCGACCGCGGCCAGCACTTCGAGCAGGCGTATCCGCGTGTTGCCGTTGACGCGGTCGAGGAAGACGTAGAGCGGGCCGGGGCCTTCGAGCTGTCTGAGGTAGCCGACGACCTGCTCGGCCTGCTTCTTCTCGTCGAGCGCATCGACGAGCGGGAAGATGCTCTCGTTCTTCCCCATCCGGTAGAGCGCCCAGTCGAGCGCGAGCTTGACCCGCGTATCCTTCTCCTGCGCGCGGTACCCTTCGGCGAGCCGCCGGTGCCCGACCGAGGCGAGCCGCGCCAGCTCCTCGGCCGCGGCGCGCCGCTCGAAGGCGTTGCGGCTCGAAAGCTTTCGCGCGACCGCCGCCGAGTCCACGGCCGGCGCGCCCGACGGCTCGTCCTGCGCCGACGCGCTCGCGGCGAAGAGCGCGAGCAGGGCGAAAGTTAAAACAAGCTTACTCTTCATAATAAATCTTCAAATCTCGGCCGCGGGCGCGGGCGACCACTGCCCGCG
This sequence comes from Acidobacteriota bacterium, assembly GCA_020200135.1. Lineage (GTDB taxonomy): Bacteria > Acidobacteriota > Blastocatellia > Pyrinomonadales > Pyrinomonadaceae > QHXN01. Next base: position 24,749 of record JAIVJI010000115.1, read on the forward strand.
CCCGCGGCCGTCCGCTCTACTGCTTCGCCGCTCCGCCCGACTTGCGGATGGCGCCGGTGTTGAGGTCGAGCTCCTCGCGCCTGATGACCTCGACGTTGGGGAACTGCTTGCGCAGAGGCTCGATGAACTCCTTGGCGTCGCCGACGACGACGATGTGGGCGTCGGTGGCGCCGAGCCGCGAGCCGGCGAACTTCTGTATCTGCGCGGGCGTGACCGCCTGGACGCTCGCGATGTAGCGGTTGATCTCGTCGAGGCTCAGCCCGTACAGAGCCAGGTTGGCGACCTGTGCGACCATCCCCTCGGTCGTCTCAAGCGTGCGGCCGAAGTTGCCGATGACGACCGCCTTGCGCGGCATCAGCTCGGCCTCCGACACGGCCTCGCTCGACAGACGCGACAACTCGCCCACGAGGAGCGAAGCCACCTCCGCGCCCGACTGGTTCTTCGTCTGCGCCGAGGCGACGAACGGCCCCACGTCGCGCCGCGTGTCGAGCGACGAGCGCGCGCCGTAGCTGAGGCCCCGCTTGATGCGTATCTCCTGGTTGAGGCGGCCCGAGTAGCCCGAGAGCACCGAGTTGGCGACCAGACCCGTGTAGAACTCGGGGTCGGTGCGCGCGATGCCGCGGCGCGCGAAGACGACCGCCGCCTGCCCCGCGCCCGGCATGTCCACGACCACGACGCGCTGCCTGGCGGCCGCCGCGTCGGCCTTCGCCTGCGAGGCCGGCAGCGGCGTCGAGGGCTTGGCCCAGTCGCCGAACAGGCGCTCCGCGAGTTTGAAGGCGTCGTCCGACTTGATGTCGCCGCCGATGACTAACACGGCGTTGTCGGGCCGGTAGTAGGTCGAGTGGAGCGAGGTGATGTCCTCGCGCTTGATGCGCGGGATGGACTCGGGCGTGCCCGAGACGGGGTGGCCGTAAGGGTTCCCGCCGAAGACGACGCGCGAGGCGACCCACGAGGCGAGCTGGCCGGGGCTGTTCATCCCGACGCTCAGGTTGTCGAGGTACTGCTGGCGCAGGCGCTCTATCTCCTCCTCCTTGAAGACGGGGTTGCGCACCACGTCGGCGAGGATGGATACGGCCGGCTCGGTCTTCGACGCGAGGACGTTGACCGAAGCGCGCGAGGCGTCCCAGCCCGCGCCCGAGCTGAGCACGCCGCCGAGCGCCTCTATCTCCTGCGCGATCTGCGGCGCGGTGCGCGTCTTCGTGCCCTTCGTCAGCAGCTCTGCGGTCAGGTCTGCGACGCCGCTCAACTGCGCCGGGTCAACCTCGCCGCCGTTCTTGACCATCAACTGCGCGCCGACGAGCGGCGTGGCGTGGTTCTCGATGACGATGACGCGCAGGCCGTTCTTGAGCGTGCGCTCGGCCGGCTTGGGCACGTTGACCGAGCGCGGCGAGGCGGGCGGCGGCGGCGTCTCCTGCGGAGTGGCGGCGCCGGGCGAACCTGTTTGGGCCTGCGAGCCGCCCGCGAAGGCGGCCGCAGCGAACAGGAGGGCGGCGGCGAGAAGCGAAGCCGGTCTCAAACCTTTCAGAAAGTTTCTCATCGGCTTCCCTCCTTCTGCGCGCCCGCGCCCGGCGCGCCGGCCGGCTTCGGCGCCTCGCCCGTGTAGGTGATGACGACGCGGTTCGCGTCGGTGAAGTACTTCTTCATCACGCGCTGCACGTCGGCGGCCGTGACGGCCTGGAGCCGCTCGACGTCGGTGTTCACGCGGCGCGCGTCACCCTGCATGATGACGGCGTTGCCGATGGCGAACGCCTTGCCGCTGTTCGTCTCGCGCTCGCGCAGCGCGTTGGCGACGAGCTGGTTGACGGCCTTGTCAAGCTCGGCCTTCGTCACCGGCTCCGTCTGCATCTTCTTCAGCTCGGCGAGCAGGGCGCGCTCGCCCTCGGCCGGCTGCTTGCCGCCGGCGAGGATGGCGCCGAGGACGAAGAGCCCCGCGTCCTGCCGCAGGTTCGCGCTGCCGAAAGCCTCGGCCGCCACCTGCTGCGAGTAGACCAGCGACTGGTAGAGCCGCGACGACTCGCCGTTCGACAGGATCGACTCGGCGACGCGCAGGGCGTCGGCGTCGGCGCTGGAGACCGGCGGCGCGAGGTACGTGATGGCGACGGCCGGCAGCGGCACGTTCGGCCCCGTCTCGCTGAAGCGCCGCTCGGCCTTGCGCTCGGGCTCCTTGACGGTCACGCGCGGGATGCTCGAGGCAGGGCGCGGGATCTTGCCGAAGTACTTGTCCACCCACGCGTCGAGCTGCGCCTGCTCGAAGTCGCCGACGACGATGAGCACGGCGTTGTCGGGGCGGTAGAAGGTCTTGTGGAAGGCGCGCACGTCTTCGAGCGTGGCGGCGTCGAGGTCTTCCTTGCTGCCGATGGTCGGGCGCTTGTAGGGGTGGACCTCGAACGAGAGCTTGTCGATGGCGTAGAAGAGCCGGCCGTAGGGCGGCGCGAGCACGCCCGAGTTGAACTCCTCCTTGACCACGTCGCGCTCGCTGGGGAAGTTCTTGTCGGTGACGTTGAGCGTGCTCATGCGGTCGGCCTCGGCCCACAAGAGCGTCTCGAGGTAGTTCGACGGCACGACCTCGTAGTAGTTGGTCACGTCGTCCGAGGTCGAGGCGTTGTTCCAGCCGCCCACGTCCTCGGTGAGCCTGTCCATCATCTCGTCCCTCATGTTCTTCGTGGACTTGAACATGAGGTGCTCGAAAAGGTGCGCGAAGCCGCTGCGCTTGTCGGGGTCGTCCTTCGAGCCGACCTTGTACCAGACCTGGATGGCGACCGTCGGGCTCGAACGCTCCTGCGCCGTGTAGACGACGAGGCCGTTCGGGAGCGTGCGCTCCTTGAAGTTGATGGGGGGCACGCGCGTCTGCGCCGACGCGCCGCGCCCGGACGCGCAAATGAGCGCGCACAGAAGTAGGAAGACTGCCGTTCGTCGAAGCATCTCTGAAGCTCCTCTTGTCCGCCGGGTCGGGACGCCCTGCGCGCGACGCGCGGGAGAGTGGTGTGCGCGTGCTTTGATGCCCGCCCCCGGATTGTTTGTTGTACGAGTCCCGCCCGTCCGTGCGGCGCGCGGCGCGGGTTCGAGGTCGCGTCGGTCGCGTCGGCCGTCCGTCAGGTCAATGTTTACGCGCCCCGCGCGCTCTATGTTTCCCGCAAACCGGCCGGAAAATGGTTTTTTAGTCCGGGCGTCGCGGCCCCCGTCCAACCGGGCGCCGCCGCGTACGCGCGGCTGGATTTCTCCGCCCCCCGATTCTTTGCCCGTGCGGAGAATGTAATATAAAATCCGAGCCGGTGGCGAACCGCCGGGCCGTCGGCAGTCTCGATGACGGGCGCCGGGAGGTCGCCACAGTTTAGTCTGCGCCACAAACCACGGAGCGGCTCGCGTAAGAGAATGGCAGGCGGTCTGGTCGTACACATTTCGAGCGGGCGCGAGCGGCACACCGAAGTGCTCTCGCAGGAGCGCGTCCTCATCGGGCCGGGCGAGGGCTGCCACATCCGCCTCGGCTCGGACCTCCTCACGGACTCCAGCGTGATGCTGGAGCTGCTGCGCCAGAACGGCCACTTCCGCGTCAGCGAGTTCGACCCCGAGATAGGCATCACGCTTAACGGCAGCCCCGTCGCGCGCGGCGCGAAGATAGACGAGGGCGACGAGCTGCGCTTCGGCGCCTTCGACGTGGCGTTGCAGTTCTTCCCCGTGGGCAACCTCCCGGCCGTCACCCCGGCCGGCCGCCGCGCCAGCGTCGCCCCCTTCATCGAGGCCGCCGCCGTCGAGGCCGCCGCCACCTCGCGCCGCGACGACGCCAAGGTCTTCCTCCGCGAGTTCACGCGCGAGCTGCTGCGCGAGATCAACTGGAGCACGAAGGTAGTCGCGCTCCTCATCATCGTCTTCACGGTCGGCGGCGTGTTCTACCTCGGCAACTCGCTCTACCAGGAGATGCGCCGCAGCCGCGAGCTGATAAACAAGCAGAACGAGCAGCTCGCCGCGCAGCAGCAACAGCTCGAGCAGGTCGGCGAGCAGTTCGGCGACGTGACGAAGAGCAACCGGGACATAATCAACAGCCTCTCGCTCGCCCCGCGCCTGCGCAGCGAGTTCGGCAACGGCGTCTGCCTCGTCGCGGGCTCTTACATGCTCTTCGAGCCGGGGACGGGGCGCCCCTTCCGCTACCCCGACACGCAGACCAACGAGGAGGGCGAGACCTTGCAGACCGGCGGCGAGCAGCCGCTCCTGACCGCGGAGGGCGCCGGCCCGCCCTTCATCCGCGACTTCGTCGGCTCGTGCTTCCACGTCGGCAAAGGGTACGTCGTCACGAACCGCCACCTCGCGGTCGAGCCGTGGACGGCCGACGAGGGCGTGCGCACGCTCGGCGGCAGCGTGCGCGGCCAGTTCCGCGTCACGCGCATCGTCGCCTTCTTCCCCGGCGTCCGCCAGCCCTTCCCCGTCCGCCTGCGCCAGACCACCGCGCGCGAAGACCTCGCGGTCGGCACGCTCGAAACCAAGGAGCTGCCCGCGCAGCTTCCCGCGCTCCCGCTCGACAAGGACCCGGACACGGCCATGATCGGGAGCACGGTCGTCATGATGGGCTACCCCTCGGGCGAAGACCGCCTGATGGCGACCATCCCCGAGGCCGAGGCGCGCAGCCTGCGCGAGCGCTGCGGCGCGTCGGTCGAGACGCTGCTCGCGTGCCTCTCCGACCGCAACTACATCAAGCCGCTCACCACGCAGGGGCACATCACCGACCTCGAAGGGCGCAACATCGTCTACGACGCGCGCAACGCCGTCGGCGGCTCGGGCTCGCCGCTCTTCGGCCCGAAGGGGCGTGTCATCGGCGTCAACTTCGCGACCTTCACGCAGATGGACGGGCAGAACTACGCCGTCCCCATCAAGTTCGCCTACCCCCTGCTCGAACGCGCCGGCTGGAAGTCGGACGAGCCGTCGGCCGACCAGCAGAACTCGAACGCCAACACCGCGCAGCAGCAGCCGCCCACGGCCGCGCGCCCCAACGCCAACCAGCCCCGCTGACCCCCCGCCAACCCGCGCGCTGTGACGGTTAAAGTTCTGTCACAGACGGTTTTGACACTCGCCGCCTGTCTCCGCTACTCTCCCAGCTTTAGGACGGCGGCGCAGTTGATGACCACCGGCGCGCGCGCCTTTTTTTAGGGAGATTTGGCCCAACCTTGACCGCGCCCGCAGCATCGGCACCCGCCACGAAAGCGACCGCCAGACCGGAATCCGTCGCCGGGGTGAGTGGGCGCACGTCGAGCCGCGCGGCCGTGGCCGTCGCGCTCGCGCTCTTCGTGCTCGCGGGGCTGGGGCTGCGCGCCTACCGGCTCGGCGCCGAGAGCCTGAGCGAGGACGAGCTGAACAAGGTGCGCGCCGTGGCCGAGTACCGCGAGCGCGGGTTGACGCCGGCCAACGGCGAGCACCCGTTTCTGATGAAGGGGCTGTTGACGGCCAGCTTCGTCGCCTCCGAAGCCTGGAACTCCACTTCGTTCGCGCGCTCGAACCCCCGCCTCCAAGTTTCGACTGAGGCGGCGGCGCGCCTGCCGGGCGCACTCCTCGGCGCTCTGACCGCGCTCCTCCTCTTCCTCGTCGGCAGGGAGATTTTCGGGACTCAGGTCGGACTCATCGCCGCCGCGCTCTGGGCCTTCGACCCGGCGGCCGTCGGCTTCAACCGCATCGCGAAGGAGGACTCCTTCCTCGTCTTCTTCTTCCTGCTCGCCAACGTCTTCTGGCTGCGCGGGCAGAAGGTGGCCGAAGAAGGGAGGCGCAGGCCCGAGCCGTTCTACTGGGCGACGGCCGCCGCGTTCGGCGCGATGTTGGCGTCGAAGTACGTGCCGCACTTCCTCGCCATCAGCGGCGCGTATTACTACGCCTTTCAGGGCGTCGCGGCCACGCGCTGGCGGATGGGCAAGAGGAGGTGGCTCGTCTGGTTCGCGGTGATGGGCGTCGCCTTCGTCATCTTCAACCCGACGATATTGCTGCCGGACACCTGGCGCGAGATGCTCACCTTCGCGGGTGAGAAGCGCATCGGTCACGACTCCTACGAGTTCCTCGGCCGGCTCTACCGCAACCAGATGTCTCTGTGGCTGCGCGGCTCGCCCTGGTACTTCTACTACGTCTTCATGGGCGTCAAGCTGCCCGTCCCCGTCATCCTCGGCTTCGTCGTCGGTCTCCCGCTTCTCTTCCGGCGGCGGCTCGGCGACGGGCGCTACTTCCTGCTTTTCTGGCTCTTCTTCTGGTTCTTCCCCTTCACCTTCATGGGCGGGAAGTTCACGCGCTATTTCACCTTCGCGCTGCCGGCCGTGCTTCTGACTTCGGCCGTCGGCGTCCACTACGTCGCCGGACTCCTCGGCCGCCTTAGGACGGGCGAGCAGGGACGCGGCGCGCAGCGCACGGCTTACGCGGGCGCGGCGCTCGCCTTCGTCGTCGGGGCCTTCTCGCTGTACGGCTCGGCGAGCGCGGCCCCGCACTACAGGCTCTACACGAACGCCCTGGGCGGCGGCGCGGGGCGTGCCGGCACCTACTTCCCGCACGACGAGTTCTACGACGCGAGCACGGGCGACATCGCCTCGGCGGTCGCGCGACTTGCGCCGCCCGGCGCGCGCGTGGCGAGCGAGACGCCCGAGCTACTGGCCTACTACGCGCGGCTCGCGGGGCGCGAAGACCTGCGCTCGGTCTCGCTCTCCGACCGCGCGGCGCTGCGCGAGTTCGGGGCGGGCGACCTCATAGTCGTCGCGCGCGGCCGGCGTTATTTCAGCAACGACGAGATAACGGCGCGGCTCGCGGCGGCGTCTCAACCGGCGGCGGCCGTCTCGCTCGGCGGCCTGCCCTCGGCGCGCCTCTACAAGCTCGACGCCGCGTCGGCGGCGATAGTGTCCGAGGTCGCGGGGCGCCAGGGACCCAATTTTTAGGGGCAACAATGTCAGACGCCGCCGGCATCGCACCGGCCCGCGAATAATTGGGAGGTGACGGTAAGTCGTGGGAGAAAAGCGCCGCTTCGTGTAAATTGATAGC
>JAIVJI010000066.1 GCA_020200135.1 Acidobacteriota bacterium
GCTCACGCCTTCGAGCGCGCGCGCTCGGACGTGAGGCGGCGGTACGCCTCGTCGCGCGTCAGTCCCAGCTCGCGCGCGGCGCGCTTGAGCGCCGCGCGCGGGTCGAGCCCTTCGGCCTCGAACCCGGCGACCAGCCCGGCGACGCTCGCGTTCGTTTCCGCCGCGCCTTCGTCCTCTATCACGTCGCGGTCGATGACGAGCACCATCTCGCCGCGCGCCGCGCCCTCGGCCGAGAAGCGCGTCGCCAGCTCGCTCAGACGCCCGCGCGCGACCTCTTCGTGGAGCTTGGTCAGCTCGCGCGCGACCGCGGCCTCGCGCTCGCCGAGGACCTCGCGCGCGTCGGCGAGCGCGTGCGCGATGCGGTGCGGCGTCTCGTAGAAGACGAGCGTCGCGCGCAGGGCCTTGACCGAGGCGAGCTTCTCGCGGCGCGCGTGGGCGCGCGCGGGGAGGAAGCCGCCGAAGTAGAACTCGTCGGTCGGCAGCCCCGAGGCGGTGACGGCGGCGACGAAGGCGGTCGGGCCGGGGACGGGGACGACGCGCAGGCCCCTTTCGGCGCAGGCGCGCACGAGTCGGTAGCCGGGGTCGTTGACGCCGGGCGTGCCCGCGTCCGAGACGAGCGCCACGTCTGCGCCCCCTTCGATCCGGCGCGCCAGCTCCTCCGCACGCTCGCGCTCGTTGTGCTCGTGGTAGCTCAGGGTGCGCGCGCGTATCCCGAAGTGTTCGAGCAGAGAGCGCGTCCGCCGCGTGTCCTCACACGCGACCACGTCCGCCTCCGCGAGCACGCGCAGCGCGCGCCGCGTCACGTCCTCCAGATTCCCGATGGGCGTGGCGACGAGGTAGAGCGTCCCTCCGTTCTCCGGCATGGGGGACAGGATACAGTAGACGGTAGACAGTAGACAGTAGGAAAGACAGGCGGCGCGTCCGGCTGATGGCCGAGACGCGCCGCCTGGTTTTTAACTGCTGACTGCTGGCAAGTGTCTACGACTCGCTTACTACCAACGGCGGCCGCGCCCCCGGTTGTCGTTGTAGATGTCGTAGCCGCGGTCGTCGTTGAAGCGCAGGCCGTAGATGTTGGCGACGCCGCGCAGGTCGGAGCGGAGCTGGTTCCAGTCGCTCGCGGTGCGCGAGTCGAGGCGCAGGCGGCCGAGCATCCGGCCGACGCGCGAGGCCTCCTGGAGCAGGCGGCTCGCCTCGTCGCGGCTGCCCGCGAGGTAGTCGTTGTCGCCGGCCACATTGCGGAAGCGGCCGGCGGCCTGGCGCAGGTCGCGCACCTCGTTGTTGATGCGGTCCTCGCGGTTCGAGCCGTTGACGCGGCTGTGGTCGAGCAGGTGGTCGACGTCGCGCTGGAGGTCGCGGCTGCGGTCTTCGATGCGGCGCGCGAGGTCTCGGAGCTGGCGGCGCTCGGAGTCGCTCAGTCGCCCGCCCCTGCGGCCGTAGCGGTCGTCGTCGCGCCGGTCGCGGCGCCAGTCGTCGTCGCGGTCGCGGCCGCGCTGCTCCTGCTCCGCGCGGTCGCGGATGCGGTCCCAGATCGACTGAGCGCTGGCGGACGCGGGGGCGAGGAACGTGGCGAGGGCGACGGCGGCGAAGGTCAGAACGGTGAAACGTCGGCTAGTCATTTTTCATCTCTCCTTTGAATCTCGGGGCGACTGCCGCCGCGGCGACGGAGGGAGCGTCGTGGCCCTGTTCGGCTTCGCCTCAAATTATCTGCCGCTTCCGACCGGGGAAACCTGGCCGGCGGCAACCATCCCGACACGCGGTTCGGCAACCGCCGTGCCGCGCGAAGAATTTCGGAGCGATGCCGGGGAGAGTGCTTGAAAACAACGCAGCCCGTCAGTTTGACGCGGCGCGCGGCGCCGCGCGGCGTCGTTCCAAAACGTGTACGGCGCGCCGCAAATCGTAAACGGAGTGTCGCGGGTTGCGGTGTGTTCAGTCGAGCAGCCGCGCGAGGTGCCGGCGGAGGTCTTCGGGGCGGAGCTGTGTGCGGGCGCCGGTCTTCTCGACGACGAACCAGCCGGGCTCCGAGTCGGGGAGGGGGAGGAGGAGAAGCTCCTGGCCGGCGCGCGCGTTGCCGAAGTGGCCGACGAGCGCGGCGGCGAGCCCGCCGCCGCGCACGATGCCGTCGAGCGGCGCGCGCGGCCAGCCGGCCTCGACCGTCAACTGCCGCACGCCGCGCCGCAGGGCGAGGCGCGCGCCGACCATCGAGGAGTTCCCGACGCGGAAGCGGTGCGCGTCCGTGCGCGCGAGGGCGAGGCCGGCGCCCGCGCGGTTCAGCTCGCCCGCCGCCGCCGTGAAGAGTTCGAGCAGCCACTCGACCGCGCGCGTGCGCGCCGCGTCGTTGGCCGCGCGGAGGTCTAAGTATTCGAGCACGTCGCCGCGCGCGCCTCCGCGCGCGCGCTCGCGCGCCTCGTCCACTTTGCGCTCGTACTCTTCGTCGAAGCCGCCCAAAGGCCACGCCCCCGCGCGATAGGTTTAGCGCCCGGCCCGCGTTCGCGCCCCGGCGCGCGGCGATGTTATCATGCCCGCACACAAGTCGTTCAACAGACCCGACGGACGAACCCGATTCCGCGAAGCGAGGTTCACTTTCCCCGACACACACGCATGAGACCCACACAGACTCTTCGCAGACCGGCGGCCGCGTTGCTACTGCTCGCGCTGCTCTTCGCCCAGGCGACGCCCGCCGCCGCGCAACGCCGTCGCGGCGCGAGCGCCCCGAACCCACGCACGGCGGCCGGGGCGGCGCAGGGGGCGCGAACGCCCGCGCCGCGCCGCCCGCGCCTCGTGCTGCTCGTCGCGGTCGACCAGTTCCGCTACGACTACCTCGAACGCTTCGGCGACCTCTTCGGCGCGGGGGGCTTGCGCCGGCTGCAGCGCGACGGCGCGAGCTGGGCCGAGTGCAACTTCGACCACGTCCCGACCGAGACCGCGCCCGGCCACGCGACGATGATGACGGGGGCGTGGCCCTCCGAGACCGGCATCGTCGCCAACGACTGGTACGAGCGCGCCGAGGGCAAGCGCGTCAACAACGTGCAGGACGACGCGGTGCGCCCGCTCGGCGGCGGGGAACGCGAGGCGGCTTCGAGCCCGCGCAATTTGCTCGCCTCGACGCTCGGCGACCAGTTGAAGATGGCGAGCGCCGGCCGCTCGCGCGTCGTCGGCGTCTCGTCGAAGAACCGCGGCGCCATCCTGCCCGCCGGGCGCATGGCCGACGCCGCCTACTGGTACAGCACGCAGACCGGCCAGTTCGTCTCCTCCACTTACTACTTCGACCGTCTGCCCGACTGGGTCGCGCGCTTCAACGCCGCGCGCCCCGCCGACAAGTTCTTCGGCACGAAGTGGGAGCGCCTGCTGCCGGCGGCCGAGTACGAGCGGCGCGCGGGCCCCGACGACACGCCGTGGGAGAGGGGGACCGACAAACGCTCCTACGTCTTCCCGCACGTCATGGGCGGCGGGCCGCAAGCGCCGGGGCCGGAGTTCTACACGTCGCTCGACTACTCGCCCTACTCGAACGAGCTGGTGCTCGCGCTCGCCGAGGCCGCGCTCGCGGGCGAGCGTCTGGGCGAGGACGCCGACACGGACGTGCTCACGGTCAGCTTCTCGGCCAACGACATCGTCGGCCACCGCTACGGCCCCTACAGCCAGGAGGTGATGGACATCACGCTGCGCGTAGACCAGCAGATAGAGCGACTGCTCAAAGCCGTGGACGCGCGCGTCGGGCTCGCCAACACGGTCGTCGTCTTCACGGCCGACCACGGCGTCGCGCCGTCGCCCGAGCACGCGCTGGCGATGCGCCTGCCGGGCGGGCGCGTGCGGGTCACCGACGTGCTGACGGCCGTGCGCAACCGCATCCGCGCGCGCTACGGCAAGCCGGGCGATAAAGATACGACGGCCGACTACGTCCAGATTTTTTCCAACGGCCACATCTACTTCAACCGCGCCGCGCTCGACCGCGACGGCGTGCGGCAGGAGGAGATAGAGCGCGTCGCGGGCGAGGCCGCGCTCGCCGTGCCCGGCGTCTCGCGCTACTTCACGCGGACGCAGCTCACGACGGGCGCCGTCCCGCAGGCCGACGCGGTCGCGCGGCGCGTGCTGCACGGCTTCAACGCGAGGCGCAGCGGCGACGTGGTCGTCATACAGGAGTCGTACAAGTATCTGTCCGACTACACGGCCATCGCCAACCACGGCACGGCCTACCGCTACGACACGCACGTGCCGCTCGTCATCATGGGCGGGGGTGTCGTGCCGGGCCGCTACCTCCAACCCTCGACGCCGGCCGACATCGCCCCCACGCTCGCGCGCATCCTTAACGTCGAGCCGCCGAGCAACACCACCGGGCGCGTGCTCTCCGAAGCGTTCAAGTGAGAATTATGAAACGGACACTCTCAAGCTTCACTCTGGCGATCCTCCTGTCGGCGACCGCCGCGACCATCACCGTCGCCCGGCAGGGCAAGTCGCCGGCCGCGAAGCCCGCCGCGCAGAAGGGGAAGGCGAAGGCCGCGCCGAAGACGACGCCCGCGCAGCCCCCGGACGAGGAAGCGCTCAAGGCCGAGCTGGACGAAATTGTCAGGCTCGACGCGGCCGGGCGCGTCGAGCGGCTGAAGGCCTTCGTCAAGGCGAACCCCGACGCGCCGCACACGCTGCGCGCGCGGGAGCTTCTGACGAGCGCGCGCGCCGCGCTCGGCGACGAGCGCCTGCGCGCGGGCGACCGCGCCGCCGCCCTCGAACTCTTCCGCGCGGCCGTCGCCGAAGCCCCCGCCGGGATGTCCGACCGGCTCTTCGCCGAGGTCGTCTCGCAACTGCCCGGCAACCTCTACATGCTCGGCGAGCGCGAGGCGGGGCTCGGGCTGGCGCGCGCGGTCGAGGCGCGCGCCGAGGGCAGCGCCGCGCGCCTGCTCGCGGTCGCCTCGTTCTACCTCGGCGTCGAACAGATAGAGGAGGCGGCGCGGCTCGCGCGCGCGGCCGTCGCGGCGCAGCCCGACTCGGCCGCGGCGCACCAGGCGCTCGGCACGGCGCACCGCCTCTCGCTCCGGATCGAAGAGGCGGCCGCCGAGCTGGGGCGCGCCGTCGAGTTGGACCCGAAGAACGCGCCCGCGCGACGCGCGCTGGCCGAGTTGAAGCGCGCGACGGGCAAGCCCGAGGAGGCGGTCGCGCTCTACAGGGAGCAGCTCGCGGCCGACGCCGCCGACCGCGGCGCGCGCGCCGGGCTCATCCTCGCGCTCTTCGACGCGGGCCGGCGCGAGGAGGCCGAGCGCGAGTTTCAGTCGGCGCTGACGGGCGAGGCGCGCGACCTGCCGCTCCTCGTCGGCGCGTCCTACTGGTACGCCGCGCGCGGCGAGGGCGCGCGCGCGCTCGAGCTGGCCGAGAAGGCGGTCGCCTACGAGCCGCGCTTCGGCTGGGCCTGGGCGCGCGTCGCGCAGGGTCGCGCGCTGCTCGCGCTCAAGCGCCCGCTCGAAGCCGAGCGCGCCCTGCGCGCCGCGCGGCGCTTCGGCAACTTCCCGACGCTCGACTACGAGCTGGCCGCCGCGCTCTCCGCCGCCGGCCTCTACGAAGAGGCGGCCGAACAGCTCTCGCGCTCGTTCGCTCTGAAGGACGGGAAGATCGTCGCGCGGCTCGCCGGGCGCGTCGAGGCGTCGGCCCCGGACTTTAACGAGCTGCTCGCGCCCGAGCGGCGCGCGAGCCTGGCGCAGTTCAACGCGGCGTCTTCGGCCTCGGAGGCGAAGACGTTGAAGGCGCTGCTCGCGCTCCGGCAGGCGACCCGCCCCGAGACGCCGGACGAGCGCGCAGCAGCCGACGCCGCGCGCGAGTTCGGCGCGGGCGAGGACGAGATGCGCGCCTACCGCAACCTCTACGCGGCCGGGCTGCTGGCGGCGCACGGCGGCGCGCACGCCGAGGTGTTGGCGCGCGCCGAGGCGGCCATCGGCGGGGTCGAGCCCGCGCTCGGGCTGGCGCACGCGCCCGTCGCGCTCTTCGCCGACACGGACGAGTTGAGGGAGCTGCGCCGTCAGGTCGTCGAGCAGGACGCGCCGCTCAACATGCTCGGCGTGCAGCGCGACATGCTCTCGAGGGTTCTGCGCGGGAGGATAGAGGCGCTGGCCGGCTGGGCGCTCTACAAGCAGGGGCAGACCGCCGAGGCCGCGGTGCGTCTGCGGCGCGCGGTGAGCGTGCTGCCCGAGGGCTCGCACTGGTGGCGCACGGCCGAGTGGGAGTTGGGCGCGGCGCTCGAAGCGAGCGGGAGCGGGCGCGACGCGCTGGCCGCCTACGTCACCAGCTACCGCGCGCAGCCCGACCCGAAACTGCGGCCCACCATCGAGGCGCTCTACAAGCGCCTCAACAACGGCTCGACCGACGGCCTCGAACAACTCTTGCAGACGCCCGCGAACGCCTCCAACACGCGCACGCCGCCGCGGCCCGCCGAGACTTCATCGGCGCGACCGTCAACGACCGAGGCGACGACGATGACAAACCCGGCCGCGTCGGGCACGACCACGCCGGCCCCGGAGCCTACGCCCGCGGCGACTCCTTCGGCCGCGCCCGAGCCGACTCCCTCGGCGACGCCGACGGCCGAGCCGACGCCTTCGACTCCGCCCGCGTCGCCGCCGGCCTCGGAGACGCCGTCACCTTCGCCCGAGCCTTCGCCTTCGCGGCCGGCCACGCCCGAGGCGACGCCGGCGGCCTCGACTCCGACGCCCGAGCCTTCGCCCGCGCCGAAAAGGGCCGAGCCGGGCGGCAGGTGCGCGCTGAACGCCGCCGAGACTTCGCTCAACGTCAAGAGCAACGGCGGCTCCGCGTCGGTCGCCGTGAGCCTCGACAACTACACGGGCCGCACACCCGCGCGCATCGACGCCTCGACCCCGAACTGGGCCGACATCATCATCCTCGCCGAGCCCCGCAACCCCGCCGACGACCTGGGCCTCGCGCGCTTCACCGTCACCTCCATCAGCAGGAAGACCGGCGCCTTCCTCGCCACCTTCAAATCCGCCTGCGGCACACAGCAGGTCACGGTCAACGTTCAGTAGCCGCGAGCCGTAAACCGTAAGCCGTGAGCCGTGACGAGAGGAAAGATTCTTCCCCTCGTCACGGCTCACGGTTTACGGCTCGCGGCCTCTTTACAGGTGTGCCGAGAGGCGCGCGGCGATGACTTGTTTGGGCTGGGCGCCGACGATGCGCTCGACCTGCTGGCCGTTCTTGTAGATGAAGAGCGTGGGGATGGACTGGATGCGGAGCGAGGCGGCCGTCCGCGGGTTGGCGTCCACGTCGAGCTTGGCGACGCGGTAGAGGCCGGCCGACTCCGCGGCCAGCTCGTCGAGCACGGGCGCGATCGTGCGGCACGGCCCGCACCACGCCGCCCAGCAGTCGAGCAGCACGGGGCGCGCGTTCGACGCCTCGACCACCTCGCGCGCGAACGTCTGGTCGGTCACGGGCAGCGGCTTCGAGTCGTCCGCCTTCGCGCCCGCGCCCGCAGGCTTCGACGCCTGCGCCGCCTCGCCGCCACCCTCTAGCCCCGCGCCGCACCTGCCGCACACGGGCTGCTTGCCGACGACGGTCACGCGCTCGTCGACGCGATTCTTCGCGCCGCATTTCGGACAGGCCACAATCGTCATCGACGCACCTCCACCTCCCGCCGGGAATTTTCCGTTTCGTGTGCCCCGGAGTTTGACACAACCCCACGCGGCGGCGGAAGCGCGGAACCGCCACGCGCCGCCGGTTGTCTAAAGGTCGTCGGACACGTCGGCGGAGGCTCTCATCATGTCCCAGCCGGTCGAACCCATGACCGTCGTCTCCCTCGTCAGCCTCGCCGTGCTCTGCGTCCTGGCGCTGAAGAAGATGCTCGCCGCGGACAGGTTCCACGCGCTGCGGGTCGTCATCCTCACGGCGCTCCTCTGGGCGGCCGTGCTCTACCTGTTCGGCCTCGCCTACCCCGACGACCCGTTCGCGGACGACTGTTTCACGGTCGACGGCACGGGGAACCTCTACCGCTGCGTCGAGGTGCAGCCGCGCGCCCCGTTCGCGGTGCCCGCGCGTTTCGTTGTAAGATTCTCCCGTACTTTCTCCCACACAATTCAGACGGACGAAGGAAGTGTTAAGCCTGATGCGACACACTCGCGCGAAGACGCTCGCCCTCGCGGCGTGCCTCCTTTTGCCCCAGCTCGCCGCCGCCGCGGCGGGCGCGCGGGCGCAGAGCCCGAACCCGCGCTCGCGCGCCGCCGCGCCGAACGCGCCCGGCATCGCCTACACCGTCTCGATGCCGAGGCCGCACACGCACCTCTTCGAGGTCTCGGCGCGGCTGCAATACCGGAGGGACGCGCCCGCCACCGTGGACCTCGTCCTGCCGGTGTGGACGCCCGGCTCCTACCTCGTGCGCGAGTTCGCGCGCCACGTGCAGGACTTCGCCGCCGAGGACGGCGCGGGGCGCGCGCTTCAGTGGGCGAAGGTCAGCAAGAACACCTGGCGCGTCGAGTCGGGCGGCGCGCGCGAGGTGCGCGCGCGCTACAGCGTCTACGCCAACGAGCTGAGCGTGCGCACGAGCGAGCTCAACGACCGCCACGCCTTCTGGAACAACGCCAACCTCCTGATGTACCCGGACGGCCACCTCGGCGCGCCCTCGACGCTGCGTGTCGAGCCGTTCGGCGGCTGGAAAATCGCGACGGGGCTGACGCCCGCGGAGGGCTCGGCCGACACCTTCCGCGCAGAGAACTTCGACGTGCTCTACGACTCGCCGTTCCTCGTGGGTGACTTTAAGACGCTCCCGTTCGAGGTCAGGGGAGTGCCGCACCGCATCGTCGTCGACGGCGTGGGCGGCTACGACGCGGAGCGCCTGCGGCGCGAAGCGCAGCGCGTCGTCGAGGCCGCGGTCGCGGTGATGGGCGAGATCCCGTACCGCGAATACACCTTCATGCTGATGCTCGCGGCGGCGCGCGGCGGCGGGCTCGAACACGCCAACTCGTCCGCGCTCATCCTCAAGCGGTTCGGCTTCTCGACCGCCGAGGACTGGCTCGCCGTCCACACGCTCTTCGCGCACGAGGTCTTCCACGCCTGGAACGTCAAGCTCATCCGGCCGGACGTGCTCGGGCCCTTCGACTACACGCGGGAGAACTACACGCGCCTGCTCTGGGTGGCCGAAGGCGTGACGAACTACTACGAGAGCCTGCTCGTCCGCCGCGCGGGGCTGATGACCGACCGGCAGTACCTCGACCTGATGGCGGCCGAGATTCAACGCTTGCAGGAGACGCCCGGCCGGCTCAAGCAGAGTCTGGAGGAGGCGAGCTTCGACGCGTGGATCGAGTACTATCGGCGCGACGAGCACACGGTCAACTCGGCCGTCTCCTACTACGACAAGGGCGCCGTCGTCGCCCTCATGCTCGACCTCGAAATACGCGGCCGCTCGAACGGCGCGCGCTCGCTCGACGACGTGATGCGCGCGCTCTACGAGGACTTCTACAAGAAGGACCGCAACTTCACCTCGCAGGACTTCCAGCGCGCGGCCGAGCGCGCCGCCGGCGGGAGCCTCGAAGAGTTCTTCCGCCGCTACGTCCGCGGCCGCGACGAGCTGAACTACGACGCGGCGCTCGGGCTCGCCGGCCTCAGGCTCGACACCGAGAGCAACCGCGCGGGGCGGCCGGCCGTCGCGGCCGCGCACCTCGGCGCTACGCTCGAAGAGAAGGACGGGCGGCTGAGCGTGACGGCGGTCCCGGCCGGCACGCCGGCCCACGAGCAGGGGCTGTACGCACTGGACCAGATCGTCGCGGTGGACGGCTACCGCGCCACGCTCGACTTTCTCAACGCGCGGATCAGTGACAAGCGCCCCGGCGACCGGCTCGCGCTCGCGGTCTTCCGCGGCGACGAGCTGCGCACGCTCGACATCAAGCTCGGCGGCCGCGCGGCGGCCGTCTACCGCATCGTCCCCACCCCCGGCGCCACCGAACAGCAGCGGCGCGCCTACCAGTCCTGGCTCGGCGCGCCCTTCCCGCAGACGCGCTAGGGCGGGGCGGAAGAATTCACATGGATGGACAGGATTGACAGGATAAGAATTAAAGATTTGGAATTTCAAATTGTTCTATCCTGTCCATCCCGTCCATCCGTGTGAATTACTATGAAGCTCGAACCTCATCTCGGGGAACGGTCGTGACTTTGGAGTTTGAAGGGAGGGTCGCGCTGGTGACGGGCGCGGCGTCCGGCATCGGGCGCGCGTGCGCCGTGGAGCTGGCGCGCGCCGGGGCCGACGTGGCGCTGCTGGACGCGGCGGCCGAGGCCGTGCTGGCGCAGGCCGAGAATTTGTTGAAGGCGGCGGGCGCGCGCGTGGTATCTTTCCGCGCGGACGTGCGCGACCACGAGCGCGCCGCGCGTGTCGTCGAGGAGACCCTGGCGCGGCTCGGCCGGCTCGACATCCTCGTCAACGCCGCCGGCACCAACGCGGACGCGCCGCTCTGGGAGATGACCGAGGAGCAGTGGCGGCTCGTCCTCGACACCAACCTCAAGGGCGCGTTCAGCTACACGCAGGCGGCCGCGCGCCACTTCCGCCGCGCGCGCGCCGGGCGCGTCGTCAACGTCGCCTCCATCGAGGCCGGGCGCGGGCGCTTCGGCCTCGCCAACTACGCCGCGTCGAAGGCGGGGCTCGTCGCGCTGACGCGCTCGGCGGCCGCCGAGCTGGGGCGCTACGGCGTCGCGGTCAACGCGGTCGCGCCCGGCTTCATACGCACGCCGCTGGTCGAGCGCCTGTCGGAGGCGGTCAGGGGGCGCGCCGTCGCGGAGTCCGCGCTCGGGCGCATGGGCGAGCCCGAGGACGTGGCGCACGCCGTCCTCTTTCTCTGCTCCGAGCGCGCGCGCCACGTCACCGGCGCGGTGCTGACCGTGGACGGCGGCCAGTCGCTTTAAGAATTTGAACTTTCAAATCTGAAATTTGAGATCGAGGAGAAGGATGAGCAGAGCGTGTGCGTTGTTGTTCGTGCTGTCGGTCGGCGCGGTCGGCGCGGCGGTGTCCGCGCGGCAGGTTCAATGGCAGTGGTCGGAGTCGCCGAGCGTCCGCATCGGCGTGCGCGACAAGAACGACGACCTCCACGGCTACGAGGCGACCTTCGTCGTCACGTCCGAGCGGACGGGCAAGCGCTGGGAGCGGAAGGTCAAGGTCGAGGGCGACAACTTCGGCTACCTGCATTTCCCCGACGACTTCGCCGCCTTCGACTGGGCGACGCACGCGACGCGCTTCAGGTGGACGTGCGAGGTCGGCGGCAGGGTCGTCGTGCGCGGCCGCTTCGCGCTCGCCACCACCGACGAGCTCGAGTCGGAAGGGAGGCGCGCCGCGCCCGCGCGCCGGCGGGGGAAGGATCGATGACCTTCGAGGCGGTGCTCGAAGACTTCACGCGGACAATCGAAGAGTCGTCGGCGCGCCTGCTCTCGCTGACCGACGCGGAGGCCGCCGGGCGCCGCGCCGAGGGGAAGTGGTCGGCGAAGGAGCTGGTCGGCCACCTCATCGACTCGGCCTCGAACAACCACCAGCGCTTCGTCCGCGCGCAGCTCAGCGAAGACCTCGTCTGCCAGGGCTACGCGCAGGACGAGTGGGTGCGCGCGCAAAAGTACGACGCGGCGTCGTGGCCGCTCCTCGTCAACCTCTGGAAGTTCTACAACCTACACCTCGCACACGTCTGCCGCCACGCGCCCGAGCGCGAGCGCCTGCGCGAGCGGCGCCGGCACAACCTCCACGAAGTCGGCTGGGCCGAAGTCTCCCCCGCGGAGCCGGCCACGCTCGAACACCTGATGCGCGACTACGTCGGCCACCTCAAGCACCACCTGCGACAGATGCTCGGCGAGGTTTAAAGCGCCGACGTTCGGAGGAGCCGAGCCGCCCTTGACGACCGCCGAGGAGTCAGCCGCCGCCGCCGTCGAGCCCGCCGGGCGCGGGCGCCTGCTGCGCGTGCTCGGCGTCGTCTTCGGGATGGCGGTGACCGTCGGCATCACGGTCGGGATGGGCATCCTGCGCACGCCGGGCGAGGTGGCGGCGCACCTGCCGAACGTCTGGCTCTTCATGGGCGTGTGGCTCGCGGGCGGGGTGTACGCGCTCTTCGGCGCGGTGTCGGTGGCGGAGCTGGGGACGATGCTCCCGCGCTCGGGCGGCTTCTACGTCTTCGTCCGCCGCGCGCTCGGCGAGTACCCGGGCTTCGTCGTCGGGTGGAGCGACTGGCTCTCGACGTGCGGGACGGCCGCGGCGGTCGCGCTCGTGATGGGCGAGTACGCGGGGGTGCTGGCGCCGTCGCTCTCGGGGCGCTCGCGCGAGGTGGCGGCGGCCGTCACGGTCGGCTTCGCTCTCCTCCAGTGGCGCGGCGTGCGCTGGGGCGGGCGCTCGCAGGAGCTGACGAGCCTGCTCAAGGCGCTCGCCTTCGCCGCGCTCATCGCGGCCTGCTTCGCGTGGGGCGGGCGCGGCGACTTTGGGGCGGCCCCGCCCGCGCCGCCGCCGCTGCCCGAGGGCCTGGGTCTGTTGACGGCCTTCGTGCTCGCGCTGCAAGGCGTGATTTACACCTACGACGGCTGGTACAGCACGGTCTACTTCGGCGAGGAGGTGCGCGACCCGGCGCGCAGCGTCCCGCGCGCGATGGTCGGGAGCGTGGTGCTGGTCATCGCCGTCTACCTGCTCTTTAACGCGGCGCTGCTCGGCGTGCTCCCGCTCGGGCGTCTGGCGGGCGAGAAGCTCGCGGCGGGCGCGGCGGCCGAGGCGGTCTTCGGCCCCGTCGGCGCGACGGTCATCGGCGTCGTCGCGGTGCTCTCGCTGCTCGCCTCTGTCAACGGGAACATGCTGGCGGCGCCGCGCGTCGTCTACGCGATGAGCCGCGACCGGCTGTTCTGGCGCGGCGCGGCGCGCGTCAACACGGGCGGGACGCCGACCGTCTCGCTGGCGCTCAGCACGGCCGCCGCGCTGCTGCTCATCTTCTACGGCGGCACCTTCCAGCGTCTGCTCGCGTCGCTCGCCTTCTTCTTCGTCACCGACCTCGCGCTCGTCTTCCTCTCGGTCTTCGTGCTGCGGCGGCGCGAGCCCGGCGCGGGGCGGCCTTATCGAGCCTGGGGCTATCCCGCGACGACGGCGCTCGCGCTCGCCGGCTCGGTCGCCTTCCTCGCCGGCGCGGTCTGGGCCGACACCGCGAACAGCCTCTACGCGCTCCGGCTCCTCGCCTTGAGCCTCCCCGTCTACCTCGTCGTCAGGCGCTTGCGCGGCGGCGCGGGCTGAAGGCCCGGAAGTGTTAAGATGGGCGGCGGGTCGCGCCTCAACACACCTCACGCGACGCCCCCCCTCGGGGTCGAAAATTTTGCGGTCGGGGGCCGAGGACTTGAACGCAGAGGCTTACGAGTTCGACGCAAGGATCGAGCGGGCCGAGACGCCGCCCGCCTCCTGGTACACCGACGCGCGCTTCCACGAGGAGGAGCGGCGGCGCGTCTTCGGTCGGACGTGGCAGCTCGCCGGGCGCGCCGACCGGGCGGCCGAGCCGGGGCAGTTCTTCACCGCGCAGGTGGGCGGCGAGCCCGTCGTCGTCGTGCGCGACGCGGCGGGCGTTCTGCGCGCCTTCTCGAACGTGTGCCGCCACCGCGCGGGGCCCGTGGCGGCGGGCGAGGGGCGCTGCCGAAGCTTCCGCTGCGGCTACCACGGCTGGACCTACGCGCTCGACGGGCGGCTCGTCGGCGCGCGCGAGTTCGACGGGGTCGAGGGCTGGAGCCGGGACGAGGTTTCGCTGCCCCGTTTCGCGGCCGAGCAGTGGGGCGCGCTCGTCTTCGTCAACCTCGACGCCGGCGCGGCGCCGCTCGCCGAGACGCTCGAAGACATCCCGGCGCTCACGGCGGGGCGCGACTGGGCTTCGATGCGCCCGGCCGCGCGCAGGGAGTGGGCGGTCGAGTGCAACTGGAAGACCTACGTCGACAACTACCTCGAGGGCTACCACATCCCCGTCGTCCACCCGGCGCTGCACCGCGAGCTGGACTACGCGCGCTACCGCACGGAGACGCGCCGCTTCTACTCGCTCCAGCACGCGCCGCTGCGCCCGGCCGCGACGCGCATCCCGCCGCCCGAAGACGGCGAGCCCGGCGCGCTCTACTTCTGGGTCTTCCCCAACATGATGCTCAACGTCTACGCCGACAACTACTCGACCAACCTCATCGTCCCCTTAGGCCCGGAGCGGACGCTGACGGTCTTCGAGTGGTACTTCCGCGACCCCGAATCCGCGGAGACGCGCGAGCGCGTCGAGCGCACGGTGGGGCTGAGCGACGAGGTGCAGGTCGAGGACGTGCGCGTGTGCGAGGCGGTGCAGACGGGGCTGCGCTCGCGCACGTACGCGCGCGGCCGCTACTGCGTCCGGCGCGAGAACGGCGTCCACCACTTCCACGGGTTGCTCGCCGAGTTCATGAGCCGCGCGTGACCCCGCGTGTCCGAAGCCCCGGGAGGGAGCCACAGCCCGATGCCCGACCTTTACCAGCACATACGTTTCCGCGTCGAGGAGCGCGTCGCGCGCGTGACGTTCGCGCGCCCGCCCCTGAACATCTTCACCATCGCGATGATGCGCGAGGTGGACGCGGCGCTCACCGAGTGCATGGGGATGCGCGACGTGGTGGCGGTCGTCTTCGACGCCGTCGCGGGCTCGCGCGCCTTCAGCGCCGGCGTCTCGGTCGAGGAGCACCAGCCCGAGACCGTCTACCAGATGCTCGAATCCTTCCACGGCGTCTTCCGCACGCTGGAGCAGATGGGGAAGCCGGCGCTGGCCGTCGTCGAGGGCGCGGCCCTGGGCGGCGGGTGCGAGCTGGTCGCGGGCTGCGACATCGTCGTCGCGGCGGCCGGCGCGAAGTTCGGCCAGCCCGAGATCAAGCTCGGGGTCTTCCCGCCGGTGGCGGCGGTGCTGCTGCCGCGCGTCATGGGCGAGCGGCGCGCGCGCGAACTCCTCCTGACCGGCGAAATCTTCGACGCGCAGGAGGCGCTGCTGACGGGGCTCGTCAGCCACGTCGTCGAGCCGGGGCAGACGGAGGAGAAGCTCCAGGAGATTCTCGCGCGGCTGCGCGAGCTGTCCGCGCCGGCTTTGGAGATGACGCGCCGCGCGATGGACGCCGCGCGCGGCCGCCCCTTCCTCGACGCGCTCGAACTCACCGAGGACATCTACCTCAACGAGCTGATGAAGACCGAGGACGCGCACGAGGGCGTCCGCGCCTTCATGGAGAAGCGCAAGCCCGACTGGCGCAACAAGTGAGAGGACGAGGGATGAGGGCGACGCCGTGCAGCCGTCCCTTCATCCTTCGCCCTTTTCACGGCACGCGGTTCGGCCTCGTTGACAGCGCGCGGCGCCGCTCCCTATCATCGCCCTTCAAACAAGGGTCGGGCGGGGGAGGCTTCCGAAGAAGTTGGGCGGGATGAAAAAGGGTGTGTGGGCGTCGCTGCTGCTCGTGTCGGCGGCCGCGCTCTCGACGGCCACGGGCTGCCGGAAGGTGCGCGAGACGGCGGGCCTCTCGGTCACGCCGAGGTCGCTGCGCGACGTGCCCGCCGAGCGCCTCGCCTTCCGCTTCGAGACGGACGCGCCCGAGGAGTCTCTGCCCGAGCCCCTGCGCCGCGACGAGCCGGAGGAGCTGTGGGGCGCGGTCAAAAGCGCCTTCGAGGCGCAGCGCCCCGACGAGGCGCTCATCCGCACGGTCGTCGACCCGCGCGGCCAGCGCGTGCTCGCGCTCTACGGCACCGGCGCGACCGACAGGGACTTCCGCCTCGACCTCTACTCGTCCGACGGCCTCTTCATACGCAACATCCTGCCGGCAGACCTGACCGGCGTCTTCCCCGAAGAGGTCGCCTGGTCGCCCGACGGCGAGCGCATCCTCTTCAGCGGCGTGCGCAACCCCGCGCTCTCGGCCACCCCCACGCCGCCCGAGGGGGCGCCGCCCCCGCCTGAGCTGGCGCCGCCGGACGTCGCCGCCGGGCAGGCCGTGCCGACGCCGACGGCCGCCGCGCCCATCATCCCCTCGACTCAGACCTTCCGCACCGAGCAGGTCTACGTCGGCAACCGCGACGGCTTCGAGCTGCGCCCGCTCACCTCGCGCGAGGGGCTCATCTACTTCAAGCTCGCGTGGTCGCCCGACGGGCGGCAGGTCGCCGCGCTCGCCTGCAAGGAGGACGAGTGGGAGTCGCAGCGGCGCGAGGGCTTCCCGCACGCGGGGCGGCCGCGCCTGGTCGCGCTCGAAGGCGGCGAGCGCCTGCTCGACGACCGCCTGACGCCGGTCAAGCCCGTGTGGTCGCCCGACGGCTCGAAGCTGGCGACGGCGTTCGAGTACGACGTGGCGTTCTACGACGCGGCGGGCGGCGCGCCGACGGGCGCGGGGCTCAGCTTGCGCGAGCCGCTGCGCGCCGCCTCGGTCGAGTACGACGCGCGGGTCTTCAAGAAGGCGGAGCCGGCGGCGGGCGGGGCGGCGGCGACACCGGCGCAGCAGGGCGGGGGCGGGCAGCCGGCGCAGACGAGCGAGGCCGTGCTCATCTCGATGAACCCGTTCGTCAGGCTCGAATGGGTCGCGCCCGGGACGGTCTACGCGCAGACGGCCTTCGCGCACATCTACGGCGACGAGCTGGTCGTCCGCTACCCGCGCTGGCACGTTCTCCACATCTCGCCGCAGGCGGCCGTGCTCGGCCGCCTGCGGCCGACAACCACCCGGAGGAGCGATTCCCCTTTATGGACTTTAACGGCGTCGGCGAAATCTACGAGCACATCGACCGCACGCGCGAGCGCCTCGTCCGCGCGGTCGAGGGTCTGAGCGACGACGAGCAGCGCTTCCGCCCGGCGCCGGACAGGTGGTCGGCGGCGCAACTGTGCGAGCACCTCTCGATAGTCGAGGGCAGCGTCGTCGGGCTGCTCGGCAAGCTGTTGGCCAGGGCCGAGGAGTCGGGCGCGGCGCGCGTTGAGGGCGCGGCCTTCGAGCCCGTCTCCGTCGAGGAGTTCGTCGAGCGCAGCCGCGCCGTCAGGTTCGAGGCGCCCGAAAGGCTCCGCCCCGCGGACTCGACGCCGCTCGCCGACTCGCTCGCGCGCCTGCGCGACTCGCGCGCCGCGCTCCACGGCCTGCGCCCGGCGCTCGAGCGCGCCGACGGCCACGCGCTGCGCTTCCCGCACCCCGCCTGGGGCCCGCTCAACCTCTACCAGTGGCTCCTCTTCGTCGGCGCCCACGAGTCGCGCCACCTCGCCCAGATCGAGGCGCTCAAAGAGACGATGAACGCGGAACGGTGAATGACGAAGGGGCGGCCGGCCGCTGTCGCTTCGCCCTCCTCCGGCGGTCCGCTTGCAGCGCTTCCGGGCGAACCTTATAATCCTCCTGCACTCCGCGGATACTTGTGCCCTCGTAGCTCAATCGGTTAGAGCAGCGGACTCGGTTCTTTGAAAAGTCTAAGTGGAAAATTTGGGGTTATGAATCTCGGCGTGGCAGTTCAGGCAGAGGAGTTGACACTTGAGCGCTTCGGCCAGAAGTGCGTCCCATGAAGTGTTCGAGCAACGCCTGATGTCAAGAGGGAAGGACTTGCTCGCCGGGTCGAGGTGATGAAAGGCCAGCGCCGCTTCGTTGCGGTGGTAACCACAACGCTCGCACCGGCCGCCCTTTTGTTGAAGCAGAAGTTGCTTCCTCTGACGGCCGCGGCCCTGCTGAGAGACATAATTCTGATGCCGGTTGTTTGTGGAGGAGTTCTTACATCGGCGCGAGCAGAAGACCGTCTGCCTGCCGGTAAGGGACGCCTCGCAAATTACACAAACCTTTTCCATAAGACTTCCAAAGTAGGGTTGCGAGCGTATCACATTCGAGTCCCGACGCTGACGGGTTCGTCTCAGGTGCGCACGTAGAATCTGCCAAATTCGGGGAAGCCTAAGCCGCGAAAGCGGAACGGTAATCCCGAGCCAAGCCCCGCCCGGCCGGGGAAGGTGTAGAGACTTGATGGCAGACGCGTAAAGCGAAGGGAAAGTCCAGACCACGAACCCCGGCGGCACGTTCGGCCGGGGGCGGCGAAAGTCGTCGTGGTAAGCATAATCCGTTGGTTCCCCGTTCGAGTCGGGGCGAGGGCATTCACAACTAGCAGAGGGGCGGGCGGCGCGTGCGCGGCCCGCCCTTCTTCGTCAACAACGTCCTGAAACTCTAGCCGCGCGGCGCACGTAATCTCGGGCGCACGCGAACGCGAAGGGGCCGCCGACGCTTTAAGCCGGAGGCGGCCCGCCCCCAACTCCGTCGGCCGAATTCTCCGTTCAAGAAAGAACCCCAGATGAAGAGAACACTGCTCGCACTGTCGCTGCTCCTTTGCGCGTCCGCGCACGCCTCCGCGCAACTCCCCCAACGCCCGCTCCTGCTGCAAAAGCCGACGCTCGGCCGGACGCAGATCGTCTTCTCCTACGCCGGCGACCTCTGGTCGGTGCCGCGCGAGGGCGGCGACGCCACGCGCCTGACGGCGGGGACGGGCGCCGAGACCGACCCGTCGTTTTCGCCCGACGGGCAGTGGATCGCCTTCACCGGCGAGTACGACGGGAACGTGGACGCCTACGTCATCCCGGCGGGGGGCGGCGTCCCGCGCCGCCTGACCTACCACCCGGGCGCCGACTCGGTGGCGGGCTGGACGCCGGACGGGCGCTCGGTCGTCTTCGCCTCGACGCGCAACAGCTACTCGAACTTCACGCGCCTCTTCACCATCGCGGTCGAGGGCGGCGGGCTGGAGACGGAGCTGCCGCTGCCGATGGCCTTCCGCGGCTCGCTCTCGCCCGACGGCCAGTCGATAGCCTACGAGCCGCTCTCGCGCTGGCAGCCCGACTGGAAGCGCTACCGCGGCGGGCAGACGCAGCCCATCTGGGTCGCGCGGCTCTCCGACTCCGCGATAGAAAAACTCCCGCGCGAGAACTCGAACGACACGAACCCGATGTGGGTCGGCGACCGCGTCTACTTCCTCTCCGACCGCGCGGGCGCCGTCACCATCTACTCCTACGACACGCGCACCAGGGCCGTGGCGCGCGCCGTCGAGAACTCGGGGCTCGACATCAAGTCGGCCAACGCCGGCCCCGGCGCCATCGTCTACGAGCAGTTCGGCTCGCTCAACCTCTACGACCTGAAGTCGGGCAAGTCGAGCCGCGTCCCCGTCCGCGTCGCGGGCGACGTGACGACGGTCAGGCCGCGCTTCGAGCGCGTGGGGACGAGAATCTCGAACGCGCGCCTGTCGCCGACGGGCGCGCGCGCGGTCTTCGAGGCGCGCGGCGAAATTCTGAGCGTGCCGGCCGAGAAGGGCGACGCGCGCAACCTGACCAACACCACCGGCGTCATGGAGCGCGACCCCTCGTGGTCGCCCGACGGACGCTGGATAGCCTACTTCTCCGACGAGTCGGGCGAGTACGCGCTGCACCTGCGCGAACAGACCGGCATGGGCGAGGTGAAGAAGATTTCCCTGGGCACCCCGCCGTCCTTCTACTACGGGCCGACGTGGTCGCCCGACTCGAAGAAGATCGCCTACACCGACAAGCGCCTCAACCTCTGGCACATCGACGTGGCGGGCGGCGCGCCCGTCAAGGTTGACAAGAACCCGGACGGGATTCGCAACGACGTGATGGAGCCCAACTGGTCGCCCGACTCGCGCTGGCTCGTCTACACCAAGCAGCTCGACAACCACCTGCGCGCGGTCTTCCTCCACTCGCTGGCGACGGGCAAGACGCACCAGATCACCGACGGCATGAGCGACGCGCGCTACCCGGCCTTCGACAAGTCCGGCAAGTACCTCTTCTTCACCGCCAGCACCAACCTCGGCCCGTCCTTCAGCTTCGCCGAGATGTCCACCTTCCCCTACCAGTCTTCGCGCAGCGTCTACGCCGTCGTGCTGCCCGACAACATCCCCTCCCCCGTCAGCCCCGAATCGGACGAGGAGAAGGCCGCGGCCGAAGACCGCGGCGAGGCGCCGCCGAAGCCGGAAGAGTCCCCGACTCCGGGCGCGACTCCCACGGCGGGCGAGGCCCCGGCCGCCGCGACGCCGGGCGCGACCCCCGCGCAGACGCCGCCGGCCGCCGGCGCGAAGCCCCCTGCGAAGAAGGAGACGCCGCCCACGCGCATCGACCTCGAAGGCATCGACCAGCGCGACGTGGCGATACCGATGATTCCGGCGCGCGACTACGTCGGGCTCTTCGCGGGCAAGGCCGGCACCGTCTTCCTGCTGGAGCGCACGCCGACGGGCGCGTCCGGCCCCGTCGGCCCCCCGGGGCTCGTCCTCCACAAGTTCGACCTCGACAAGCGCAAGCTCGACAAGGTGACCGAGGGCGTGACCGACTTCGAGGTCTCCGCCAACGGCGAGAAGATGCTCCTGCGGACGGGCCCGCCCGCCGCCGCCGTCTGGACGGTCGCCGCGACCGCGACGCCCTTGAAGCCCGGCGAGGGCGTCATCCGCACGTCCGACATGGAGGTACGCGTCGACCCGCGCGCCGAGTGGCGGCAGATGTTCAACGAGGTCTGGCGCGGCGAGCGCGACTTCTTCTACGACCCGAACCTCCACGGGCTGGACATCGCCGCGATGAAGAAGCTCTACGAGCCTTACCTCGACTCGGTCGCGCACCGGAGCGATTTGACCTACCTCTTCCGCGAGATGCTCAACCAGCTCACCGTCGGCCACATGTTCATCGGCGGCGGCGACGCGCCGCGCCCGACCGCCGTCCCCGGCGGGCTGCTCGGCGCCGACTACCGCATCGAGAACGGCCGCTACCGCTTCGCAAAGGTCTACAACGGCGAGAGCTGGAACCCATCTTTGCGCGCGCCGCTCACGCAGCCCGGCGTCAACGTTAAGGTCGGCGACTACCTGCTCGCCGTCGGCGGCCGCGAGGTGCGCGCTTCCGACAACGTCCACAGCTTCTTCGAGGGCACGTCGGGCAAGCAGGTCGTCATCAAGGTCGGGCCGAACCCCGACGGCGGGGGCGCGCGCGAGGTGACGGTCGTCCCCCTCGGGAGCGAGACGGCGCTGCGCAACCGCGACTGGATAGAGTCGAACCGGCGCAAGGTCGACCAGGTGAGCGGCGGCCGCCTCGCCTACGTCTACGTGCCCGACACTTCCGGCGGCGGCTACGAGAGCTTCAACCGCTACTTCTTCGCGCAGACGCAGAAGCAGGGCGCGGTCATCGACGAGCGCTTCAACGGCGGCGGCGCGCTGGCCGACCACATCGTCGAGTACCTCTCGCGCCCGCTCCTCAACTTCATACACTTCCGCGAGGGGCGCGACGTGCCGACGCCGCTCGGCGCCATCTACGGGCCGAAGGCGATGATCGTCAACGAGCTGGCCGGCTCGGGCGGAGACGCCTTGCCGTGGTACTTCCGCAAGATGAAGATCGGCCCGCTCATCGGCAAGCGGACGTGGGGCGGCCTCATCGCGTCCTTCCGCATGCCCGAGCTGATGGACGGCGGCTTCGTCACCGCGCCCGACGCGGCCATCTACGGCCTGGAGGGGCAGTGGGAGGTCGAGAACGTCGGCGTCGCGCCCGACGTCGAGGTCGAGTTCGACCCGGCCGCCTGGCGGCAGGGGCGCGACCCGCAGCTTGAGAAGGCGGTCGAGTGGCTGCTCGCCGAGCTTGAGAAGAACCCCGCGCCGAAGTACAAGCGCCCCGACGCGCCCAACTACCAGAAGGGCACGGCGGGCGGCGGCGGCGGGCAATAGCGGCGCAGCCTGGTGCGGGTGCGGGGCGCGTGCGGCGTGCCCCGCACCCAAATTTTTTCGCCGGAAATTTTTTCGCCGGAATTTTTTCGCCGGACGAGGAGGGAAGTCTCTTGGCTCGAAGTGGCGTGGTCGGCGTCGGCATCATCGGGACGGGATTCGCGCGGACGACGCAGTTGCCGGGGTTCGCCGCGTGCGAGGGCGCGCGCGTCGTGGCGGTGACGAGCGCGCGGCGCGAGAACGCCGAGCGCGCGGCGAGAGAATTCGACATCCCCTTCGTCGCGGACGATTGGCGCGGGGTGGTCGCGCGCGCGGACGTTGACCTCGTCAGCATCGTGACGCCGCCCGACACGCACGCCGAGATGGCCACGGCCGCGCTCGAAGCCGGCAAGGCCGTGCTCTGCGAAAAGCCGATGGCGAAAAACGCCGACGAGACGGCGCTGATGTGCGCGGCGGCGCGCGCGGCGGGGCGTCTCGCGCTCCTCGACCACGAGCTGCGCTTCCTGCCCGCGCGGCGTCTGATGCGCGAGATGATTCTCGGCGGCGAGCTGGGGCGCGTGCGCCACGCGAAGTTTCTGTTCCGCGCCGACTCGCGCGCCCTCGCCGACAGGCCGTGGAACTGGTGGTCGGACGAGCGCGCGGGCGGCGGCGCTTTGGGCGCCATCGGGTCGCACGCGGTGGACGCGCTCCACTGGCTGTTCGGCACGCGCGTCTCGCACGTCTCGGCCGCGCTCGCCACGCACGTCCGCGAGCGGCCGCACGAGCCGACGGGCGGCGACCCGAGGCCCGTGACGAGCGACGACGAGGCGAGCCTGCTCGTCAACTTCCGCGAAGGCGGCGCGGCCGAGCGCGCGACGGGCGTCGTCTCCATCTCGATGGCCGAGGCGGGGCGGCCCGAGCACACCGTCGAGGTCTTCGGCACCGACGGCGCGCTAAGGATTGACGGCGCGGGCCGACTCTCGCGTGCGCGCGTCGGCGGCGGCGAGTGGCAGAGCGTCGAGACCGAAGAGGCGCCGCTGGCCGGGGGGATGCGCGACAACGAGTGGTCGCGCGGCTTCACGGTCTTCGCGCGCGAGATGGTCGCCGCGCTCCGCGAGGGACGCGCGACCGTCGAAGGCGCCGCCACCTTCGACGACGGCCACCAAATCCAGCTCGTCCTCGACGCCGCGCGCGCCGCACACGCCTCCGGCTGCCGCGTCGCCGTGGGCGGCGAATGAAAAGAAGACTCCCGCTCGTCCTGCTGGCGCTCCTCGTGCTGTGCGCGCTGGCGTTCTTCACGGTCGCGCCGGCGGTGGCCGAGTGGGTGCTCAACGGGACGCACCCGCGCGGGGCGCACCACGTGTCAGAGCGCGCGCGCTCGCTTCACGCCGCGTTGTTCGTCGCGGACATGCACGCCGACACGCTCTTGTGGGACAGGGACGTTCTGGCGCGCTCGTCGCGCGGCCACGTCGACGTGCCGCGGCTCGCGGAGGGCGGCGTCGCGCTACAGTTCTTCACCGTCGTCACACGCGCGCCCTTCTTCGCAAACTATGACAGCAACCGCGAGGGCTGGAATGGCGTCACCGCGCTCGCCGTCGCCGGGCGCTGGCCGGTGCGCACGTGGCGGAGCCTCCTTGAGCGCGCGCTCTACCAGTCGAAAAAACTCCACGACGCGGCGGCGCGCTCGGGCGGGCGGCTCACGGTCATACGCACGGCGGGAGACCTCGCGGGCTTCGCCGAGCGCCGCGGGGGAGACCCGCGGGCGGTCGCGGCGTTGCTCGGGCTTGAGGGCGCGTACCCGCTCGAAGGCGATGCCGCGAACGTGGACGCGCTCTTCGACGCGGGCTTTCGCATGATGGCGCCGACGCACTTCCTCGACAACGAGTGGGGCGGCTCAGCCCACGGCGAGGCGAAGCCGGGGCTGACCGAGAAGGGCCGCGAGATGGTCAGGCGGATGGAGGCGCGCGGGATGCTCGTAGACCTCGCGCACGCCTCCGCCGCGACGTTCGACGACGTGGCGGCCGTCGCGACCCGGCCGCTGGTCGTCTCGCACACGGGCGTGAAGGGCACGTGCGACAACAACCGCAACCTCTCCGACGAGCAACTGCGCAAGGTCGCGGCGTCGGGCGGCGTCGTCGGCATCGGCTACTGGGACGCGGCCACGTGCGGGACTGACGCGGGGTCGGTCGCGCGCGCCGTGCGCCACGCGGCGAACGTCATCGGCGTCCGGCACGTCGCGCTCGGCTCGGACTTCGACGGCACGGTCACCACGCCCTTCGACACGACGGGCGTCGTCGAGATAACCGAGGCGCTGCTCGCCGAGGGGTTCACCGACGAAGAGGTGCGCGCCGTCATGGGCGGCAACGTCTTCCGCCTGCTGGCGGAGACGCTGCCGCGCTGACCTTCAGACACAAGCTCACCGGGAGGCTAAGCGTTGGGCGACGAACGAATGAAGGTGCGCGTGGGCGTGGACACGGGCGGGACGTTCACGGACTTCGTGTACGTGGCGGGTGGCCGGGCGCGCGTCTTCAAGGTGGCCTCGACGCCGGACGACCCCTCGCGCGCCATCGCCGGGGGGTTGCGGCGCGTGGCGCGCGAGGCGGGCGTCGCCCCGCGCGACCTCGAAGTCGTCCACGGGACGACGGTCGGCACCAACGCGCTGCTCGAACGCAAGGGCGCGCGCGCGGCGCTCGTCACGACGCGTGGGTTCGAGGACGTGCTCGTCATCGGCCGTCAGGCGCGCGGGAGTCTGTACGACCTCGACTGGACGCGCCCCGCGCCGCTCGTCGCCGACGGGCTGCGGTTCGGCGTCCGCGAGCGCGTGGCCGCCGACGGCTCGGTGGTCGAAGAGCTTGAGGACGAAGAGGTCGCCGCGCTCGTCCGAAAGTTGAAGCGCGCGGGCGTCGAGTCGGTCGCCGTCTGCCTGCTCTTCTCCTTCGCGGCCCCTCGGCACGAGCGGAAGATAGAGCGCGCGCTCAAGGCCGGGCTCGGGGGCGTCCCGCTCTCGGTCTCTCACCGAATCCTCCCCGAGTACCGCGAGTTCGAGCGCACCTCGACCGTGGCGATTAACGCCTACCTGCAACCTTTGATGGGCGCGTACCTCGGGCGGCTCGGCGCGCACGTCCCCGCGCGCGCTCTGCGCGTGATGCAGTCTTCGGGCGGGAGCATCTCGGCGCGCGCGGCCGCCTCGGAGCCGGTGCGGACGATACTCTCGGGGCCGGCGGGCGGCGTGGTCGGCGCGACGCGCGCGGCCGGCGAGGCGGGGTTCGCGGACGTCATCACGTTCGACATGGGCGGCACCTCGACCGACGTGGCGCTGTGCCCGGCGGGCCGCCTGCGTCTGACGAACGAGGCGAGCGTGGCGGGTCTCCCCGTGGCCGTGCCCGTGCTCGACATACACACCGTCGGCGCGGGCGGCGGCTCCATCGCGCGCGTGGACGCGGGAGGGAGCCTGCGCGTCGGGCCGCGGTCGGCGGGCGCGGTGCCGGGGCCCGCCTGCTACGGCCGCTCACGTCTTCCGACGGTGACCGACGCCAACCTCGTGCTCGGGAGGTTCGGCGGCGCGGACTTGCTCGGCGGCGATTTCAAGTTGGACGAAGGGCGCGCCGAGGAAGCGTTGGCGTCGCTCGCGCGCGGGATGAGCGAGGCGGGCGGGCGCGAGGTGTCCGCGGTCGAGGCGGCGCTCGGGGTCGTGCGCGTCGTCAACGCGGGGATGGAGAGGGCGCTGCGCGCCGTCTCGGTCGAGCGCGGCTTCGACCCGCGCGCGTGTACGCTCGTCACGTTCGGCGGCGCCGGGGGCCTGCACGCGGTCGAGCTCGCGCGCGCTCTGCGAGTGCCGCGCGTCGTCGTGCCGCGCCAGCCCGGCGCGCTCTCGGCGCTCGGCTGCCTGCGCGCCGACGTGGTCAAGAGCCTCAGCCGCACGCTCATGCTCGAAGTCGGGGGCGGGTCTGAGGGGAGGGGCGACGCGCGCGCGGCCGCAAGCGTCGGCCGCGCGTTCCGGGAGATGGAGCGCGAGGCGCGCGCCGCGCTCAGGCGCGAGGGCTTCGCGGACGCGCGGCAGAGGCACACGCACACGGTCGCGGCGCGCTATCGTGGGCAGTCGTTCGAGCTCGAGGTCGCGTGGGACGGCGGGCGAAGAATCGTCGAGCGCTTCCACCGCGAGCACGAGGCGCGTTACGGCTACGCGCAGACGGCCGGCTCGGTCGAGGTCGTGAGCGCGCGCCTGCTCTCGGCCGGGCTGGTCGAAGAGCTGAAGGAGAAGAGGCCGCGCCGGACGGCCGCCGCCGTCGCCTTAGCCGAGCCGCACCGCACGGCGCACGTGTACTTTAACGAGGGCGCGAGGGAGGCGGCCGTCTACCGCCGCGAGGACTTGCGCGCGGGCTCGCGGCTGCGCGTGCCGTGCGTCGTCACGGAATATTCTTCCACGACGCTCGTCCCCGCGGGCGCGCGCTGCGCGACGGACGCGGGCGGCAATCTCGTCATCGAGTTATGAAAAAGGGCAGGGGCTTCGACCCGACGACGCTGGAAATCTACCGCGCGCTCTACACGTCGGTCGCCGAGGAGATGGGGCTGACGCTCCGGCGCACCGCGCACTCGCCGAACATCAAGGAGCGGCGCGACTACTCCTGCGCCGTCTTCGACGCCGCGGGCTCGGTCATCGCGCAGGGCGACCACATGCCCGTCCACCTCGGTTCGATGCCGATGGCGGTCGAGGCGGCGCTCGGCGAGACGAACATCGGCCCCGGCGACGTGGTCGTCCTCAACGACCCCTTCGCCGGCGGCACGCACCTGCCGGACGTGACGCTCGTCTCGGGCGTCTTCCTCGGTAAGTCAGACCGGAAGGCGGGCTTCTACGTCGCCAACCGCGCGCACCACGCCGACATCGGCGGGGCGACGCCGGGGTCGATGGGGATGGCCTCGGACGTGTACGGCGAGGGCTTGAGGATTCCGCCGGTCAAGCTCGTCGTCGGCGGCCGCGTTAGCGGGGACGTGATGCGTTTGCTGATGGCAAACGTGCGCGTCGAGCGCGAGCGGCGCGCGGACTTCGAGGCGCAGGTCGGCTCGCTCAAGACCGGCGCGGCGCGCCTGTTGGAGATAGTCGCGCGCGCGGGCGCGCGTGAGGCGGCCGAGTACGCGAGGCATCTGATCGACTACTCGGCGCGGATGATGCGCGCGACGGTGCGCGCCATCCCCGACGGCGTCTACGAGGCCGTGGACGCGCTCGACTCCGACGGCGTCACGGCGGGCGAGGTCACTTTGCGCGTCCGCGTCGAGGTGCGCGGCGCGCGCGCGCGCGTGGACTTCGAGGGGAGCGCGCCGCAGGTCGCGGGGCCCGTCAACGCGGTCGAGGCCATCACGGTCTCGGCCGTCGCCTACGTCTTCCGCTGCCTGGTCGGCGCGGAGGAGGTGCCGGCGAGCGCGGGGCTGATGGAGCCGATTGAGGTCAACGCGCCTTCGGGCACGGTCGTCAACGCCGCGCACCCAGCGCCCGTCGCGGGCGGTAACGTCGAGACCTCGCAGCGCATCGTCGACGTGCTCTTCAAGGCTCTCTCGAAGGCACTGCCCGCGCGCGTCCCGGCGGCGAGCCAGGGCTCGATGAACAACCTCACCATCGGCGGCACCGACCCGCGCACGGGGCGCGAGTTCGCCTACTACGAGACGGTCGCGGGCGGGATGGGCGCGCGCCCCTCGGCGGACGGCGTGAGCGGCGTCCACACGCACATGACCAACAGCCTGAACACGCCGGCCGAGGCGCTGGAGTACGCCTACCCCCTGCGCGTGCGCGCCTACTCCCTGCGGCGCGGCTCGGGCGGGCGAGGGCTCCGGCGCGGCGGCGACGGCGTGGTGCGCGAGATAGAGACGCTCGTCCCGGCGCGCATGTCGCTCCTCGCCGACCGGCGCGCGCGCGCGCCCTACGGACTCGCCGGGGGCGCCGACGGCGCGCCGGGCCGCGACCGCGTCGTGCGCGGCGGCCGCGCCTCGAAGCTCGACGCCAAAGGCTCGCGCGACCTGGAGCCCGGCGACCGCGTCCGCATCGAGACCCCCGGCGGCGGGGGACACGGGAAGGAGTAGGCGGTAGGCAGTCGCTCCGCGTCACGAAAGTCGGGATATTAACTCCGAGTCCTGACAGCGGGGCTCTTAACTGCCTGCTGACCTCTGCCTACTGCCTACTGCTTTTCTGTTCCTTTTCTCGCACCGTCCGATTTAGAATCCCTGCCGCCATGACACTCGAAGCCGGGACGCGAGTCGGCAAGTATGAGATTCGGGAACTGCTCGGCGCGGGCGGGATGGGCGAGGTCTACCGCGCGCTCGACACCGAGCTGGGGCGCGCCGTCGCCTTGAAATTCCTGCCCGCCGAGATGGCCGCCGACCCGAAGCGCATGCAGCGCTTCGAGCAGGAGGCGCGCGCCGCCTCCGCCTTGAACCACCCGAACATCGTCACCGTCCACGACATCGGCCAGACCGCCGACGGCCGCCGCTTCTTCGCCACCGAGCTGGTCGACGGCGTGACGCTGCGCGAGCGCACGAAGGCGCAGGGGCTCAAGCTCGGCGAGGCGCTCGACATCGTGGCGCAGGTCGCGGCCGCGCTCGTCGAGGCGCACGGCCGGGGGATAGTCCACCGCGACGTGAAGCCCGAGAACGTCATGCTCACGTCTGGAGTTTGGGCGTCGTGTTATACGAACTGCTGACGGGGCACCTCCCCTTCCGCGGGAAGTCGGCCAACCACACGCTGGTCGCCATCCAGGACGAGGAGCCGCCGCCGCTCTCGGCGTACCTCCCCGAGGTGCCAGACCTCCTGCAGGAGGTCGTCGCGGACGCGCTCTCGAAGGACCGCGAGGCGCGTCTGACGGCCCGGCAGATGCTCGCCAAGCTCCAGCGGCTCAAGCGGCGCGTCGACGCGGGCGCGCGCCTCGACCACTCGTTCGCGCCCAACCCGACGACCCCGAGCGGCGAAGTGTCGGGCCGCGCCGCCACACCTTCGCAGCCGGGCGCGACCGCGAGCGGCGTGCACCCGGCCGTGACGGCCGCGGGCGCGGCCGAGACGCAGGCCGCCGGGGCGGGCGGACGTGCGAGGGCGCACGGCGGCGGTCGCGCGTGGCTCGCGGTCGCGCTCTCTGCCGTCGCGCTCGCGGGGCTGGGCTACGGGCTCTACAGGCTCCTATCGAAGAAGCCAGCGCCCTTCCGTTCGTTCAGGATCGAGAAGCTGACGAACATCGGCAACGCCACGACGGCGCAGATCTCGCCCGACGGCCAGTACGTCGCCCACGCCGTCTACGAGGGCGGGAAGTACAGCCTGCGCGTCTGGCACGTCTCCACGAAGAGCAGCGTCGAGATCATCACGCCCGCGGAAGACTTCCTCGCCGTGAGCGCCTTCTCGCCGGACAGCCGCTACATTTTCTACAACAGGGCGCCTTCTGCAACAAGGCGGTTGACCCTCTACCAGATAGCCGTGCTCGGGGGCGAGTCGAAGAAGGTTCTGGAACGGTCCGGCTCCGGCGTCAGC
Organism: Acidobacteriota bacterium; assembly: GCA_020200135.1. Lineage (GTDB taxonomy): Bacteria > Acidobacteriota > Blastocatellia > Pyrinomonadales > Pyrinomonadaceae > QHXN01. The sequence continues at coordinate 29,118 of JAIVJI010000066.1, forward strand.
TTCTCGCCAGACGGACGGCGGTTCGCCTTCGTGCGCCCGGGGACGGGGGGAACTCTTTAGTGGTAGTGAACGCGGACGGCACGGGCGAGCAGGTGCTGGCGACGCGCGGGGGCGCGGAAAGGTTCGGGTTCGAGGGCCCGGCCTGGTCGCCCGACGGGAATGTGATCGCCGCCGCCGTCTACGCCGACGGCACGAACATGACGGTCGCGGGCGTCTCGGTGGCGGATGGGACGGTCAGGCCGCTCACCCCGCAGAAGTGGCTCAACGTCTACCGCCTCGCCTGGCTGCGCGACGGCAGCGGGCTGGTCTTTTCGGCGGCAGACCGGATCACCCATCTGGAGCCAGCCCGCGGACGGTGGTGAGCCGAAGCAGTTGGCCGACTTCAGCCCCGAGGAGGTCTTCTCCTTCGCCCTCGCGCGCGACGGCCGCACGCTCGCCTTATCGCGCGGGACGGTCATCCGGGACGTGGTCTTGATCACCGACACCAAACAATGACGCCCGCCGCCGGCACGCGCGTAGGCAAGTGTGGGGTCAAGCGGCTGCTCGCGCGACGGCAAACAACTGGCCGCCTCGCGCGGCAACGTCAAGAGCGACGCGCCCCTCATCAGCGACTTCAGGTGAGCGCGCGCCGGGACGCCCCCCGCGCGGCCGGGGGGAGGCAAGACGCATGAACGATTCGCGTCCCGTCTTCAAGCGGCTCGACCACGCCGCGGCGCGCGTGGACTCGACTCGATCCGGAGGCCCGTCCTCAAGGTCTCCTCGCCCGCGGGCGCGGAGACATCCTTGCGCGAAAGCGGTATGCTTGGCTCGGTCACGGACGGCGAAATCCAGATCGCCCCTGAAAGTTTGGAAAGGCTCGACGTGCGGCTCGTGGGCTGAAGGCCGCGCGCCGTTAAAGAGCTTTCGAGGGGCACACCGGAGGCGGGAGCCGAATGCGCGTCACCATCGGGCAGATCAACACGACGAACGGCGATTACGAGGGGAACGTCGAAAAAATCCTGCGCGCCATCGAGCAGGCGAGGGCCGAGCGTTCGGACCTCGTCGTCTTCCCGGAGGCGTGCGTGCAGGGTTACACGTCGCTCGACTGGTTCCTCGACCGCGACATCGCCGAGTCGGCGCTGGGGCCGCTGGAGAGAATCATCCCGGCGACGCGTGGGCTGACGGCGGTCGTCGGCACCGTGCGCCCGACCGGGTCGGCGCACGGCCGCAGGCTCTTCAACTCGGCCGCCGTCATCCGCGACGGCGAGCTGCTGGGCTTCGCCGACAAGACGCTGCTCCCCGAGTACGACGTCTTCGACGACCCGCGCTACTTCGAGTCCGCCGAGCGCCGCCGCCTCTTCGACGCGGGCGGGCAGAAGCTCGGCGTCGTCGTCTGCGAGGACTTCTGGAACGACAAGACGTTCTGGCGCGAGCGGCTCTACAGCCACGACCCGACCGACGAGGTCATCGAGCTCGGGGCCAACGTCATCGTCTCGCCCAACGCGTCGCCCTTCAACAAGGGGAAGATGGGGCAGCGGTGCCAGATGGTCTCGCACCGCTCGAAGGCTTCGGGGCTGCCGGTCGTCTACGTCAACCTCGTCGGCGGCAACGACGGCGTCATCTTCGACGGCGCCTCGCTCGTCACCGACTGCCGGGGCGAGACCATCCTCCAGGCGCCGCCCTTCGAGGAGTTCGTCGGCACCGTCTCGCTCGACTGCGGGGTGCGCGACGAGCGGTGCCTGCCCGGCGACGACATCGAGACCGTGCGCGGCGCGCTCGTGCTGGGGCTGCGCGACTACGCGCGCAAGAACGGTTTCAAGCGCGCCCTGCTGGGGCTGTCGGGCGGCATCGACTCGGCGGTCGTCGCGGCGCTCGCGTGCGAGGCCATCGGCGCCGAGAACGTCCTCGGCGTGATGATGCCGTCGCCCTTCTCCTCGCGCGGGAGCGTCGAGGACTCGGTCGCCTTCGGGCGCAACTTCGGGATGCCCGTCGTCGAGCGCCCCATCTCGTCGGCCTTCGAGGTGCTGACCAAAGAGCTGGGGCTGACCAGGCCCTCGCGCGGCGGCGAATCCCTGGCGGCCGAGAACCTCCAGTCGCGGCTGCGCGGCAACATCCTGATGACCGTCTCGAACGCGGAGGGGCGGCTGCTGCTCTCGACGGGGAACAAGTCGGAGCTGGCGCTCGGCTACTGCACGCTCTACGGCGACACGAACGGCGGGCTCGCGGTCATCGGCGACGTGCTCAAGACCGAGGTCTACGCGCTCGCGCGCCACATCAACCGCGGCGGCGAGCTCATCCCGTGGGCCGTCATCGACAAGCGGCCGTCGGCGGAGCTGGCGCCCGACCAGTTCGACGACCAATCCCTGCCGCCCTACGACACGCTCGACCCCATCCTGCGGCTCTACTTCGAGCGCAAGGCCGCGCCCGAAGAGATCGTCGCCGAGGGGCACGACCGCGCGCTCGTCTATGACATCCTCAACCGCGTCGAGTCGCCCGCCAACGAATTCAAGCGGCGCCAGCTCCCGCCGACGCTCATCATCTCGCGCAACGCCATCGGCATCGGCCGCCGCCGCCCGGTCACGCACCGTTACAAGCGCCGCCCGCCCGAGGCCGGCGACGCGCCCGTCACCTCGCGCCGACCCGACCCCGCCGACGAAGGCCGCGCCCGCGAGGCCAAAGGCGGCTGAGCGCCGCGTGAAACTCACTTTTGACAGGAAGGGGTTGACCGGATAAGCTGCCGCGGCAGACCAGATGCGGGCGCAGAGAGGCTTATGAATGCAAACTGATTTCGGGGCTGATTCCCTTACGAACGAGGAAAGGCAAGTACCCGTCTATTCAAGCGGCGGACACTACACCGTCGCCAGCACGGTGACACCAGACACCCCTTTAGACGAATTGAATCTGAATTGGAGTGAGAGAGATTTACCTGAGAAGGAAAGGACGAAGCACGTACACCGCCTGCATCCCTACCTGGGCAAGTACATCCCGCAACTCGTCGAAATCTTTTTACGCAAGTACTTCCGCGCGGGCCAGACGGTCTTAGACCCTTTCTGCGGCTCGGGGACCACCCTGGTGCAGGCTAACGAGTTGGGCATCAACAGCGTCGGCTATGACGTGTCAGCTTTCAACGTGATGTTATGTAGGGTAAAGACCGGGCAGTATGACCTGGTCAAAGTCCGTAAAGAAGTCCTCGACATTCTTGAGAAAGTCCGGTCTTCGATTCGGAGTGAAAAAGACGAGTCTAGTTTCTGGAGTGATTCGCTTAGCGGACAGGAGTATTTAACGGAAGATAATCAATACCTGAAAGAATGGTTCGCTCCCCAGGCTCTAAATGAGTTGCTGGCCTACAGGAACTTGATCGCCGACTACTCTTATCAAGAACTACTCAAAGTCATTCTTTCTCGTTCCGCGCGTTCGTCGAGGCTCACTACGCATTTTGACTTAGACTTCCCTAAGAAGCCGCAGACGGAGCCTTACTACTGTTACAAACACTCACGGACATGTGCTCCGACCATCAACGCTTTTCAATTTCTGAAAAGGTACAGCCTCGATTCGATAAAGCGCATAGAAGAGTTCGCCGCCAGGCGCACCGTGGCTACCGTTGACATACACCACGGCGACAGCCGGGAAAGTGCTTTCCCGCTGATCGACGGCGTAATCACAAGCCCGCCTTACGTCGGATTGATAGACTATCACGAACAGCATGCGTACGCGTATCACTTGCTGAATCTGAATGACCAGCGCGGCAAGGAGATTGGCCCGGCGGCCAACGGCTCCAGCCAAAAAGCACGCAGAGCGTATCAAGAAGATATTGCCGGCGTCTTCAACCGGTTGAGTGAGAAGCTGAAGCCAGGCGGGCGGATGATTGTTGTCGCAGGTGACCGGGCGAATCTGTACGGTGAAATCGCTAACATGGCGGGCGTAGAAGTTGAGGCGACCGTGTTACGCCACGTCAACCGTAGGACGGGGCGTCGCTCTAGCGAGTTCTATGAATCTGTCTTCATATGGCGAAAGCCTACCATGTGAGATCGGCTGCTGATGAGCATGTCACGGAGAAAGTGCGGCGTGGTTAATGCCCTAGTTATTAAGTTTGTGAGATGACATTCTGATCTTGCCTCCGACACCAACCTACTGAAGGACATCCGCCTTATGTCCGGCAAACACGATGAAATGAAAGCGGCCATCCAAGCCGTAATCAGAACGATGATGGACAGGGTTATGGACAACGTGCTGTTGAAAGACCCCTTTATCAAGGAGGAGCATAGAACAAAACGCCCCCTTTATGCGGCCCTGGTTCCCGACGAGATTTTCAAGGGCTCTCACTTTGAGAGAAGGTTCGTGACGCCATTCGGCAAGGCTTGGGAGCTACTGGCAGTGACGGCCGCCGAGAAGGGGCTGGGTTATGGAACCGCTGGGTACACAATTAGAGGGCTCGTTAAGGAAGAACGCTTGAGGCGTATCACGGAAGTGTTGAATAGGCTTGAGCATGCGGAGAAGGGAAAGAAGAGAATCAAACCTGATTGGAAGAGCGAACTGGCGTATGTGCTGGCCGGCGGGGGCGAACCGATACCCGTGACAGTCGTTTGCGACGTGTATGCCGAAGGTAAAAAAAGAGGAACGAGATACGCTTTTGAGCTCAAAGCGCCGCTTCCCAATAGCGACCAGACTAAAGTTAGCAAAGAGAAGATACTGAAGTTATACAGCATGGAGCCTCCACAAGTGGACGGCGCGTACTACGCGCTGCCTTACAACCCTTACGGACGGAAAGAAGATTACGCATGGAGTTTCCCCGCACGGTGGTTCAACATGAAAGAAGATGAAGTAGTCCTCATAGGGGATGAGTTTTGGGAGAAGGTGGGCGGGAAGGGAACTTACCAGTCATTTATCGATGCCGTTAACGAAATAGGGCACGGTTACAGGGACAGGATTTATAGAGAGTTTCTTGGCATCGAACCGCCATCCAGTGCCGACGATGCGCGGTTATAACGGCCGCGCCACTTCGCCGATTGGGGGAGCGACTTCCTCAACTACTTCTACGTCGTCGCGGACACGGCCGCCGACCCCTCCTTGCGGCGCTGGGCGCGCGCCGAGGGCGCGGGGCTGGCGAGGAGGTGGCGCGCGCTCAACCCCCCGGTCGAAGCCGACCCGGAACTAATCTTCGACCTCGCCTACGGCAGCCTCTACGCGGACCTCCTCGGCGTCCGCGACCGCGCGATGAGAACGCGGCTCCGCGCGTCGGCCGCGCGTTTCTCGGCGCGCGACTTCCTCTGGTTCGACCCGGCCGCCGAGCCGCCGCCGGCGGACGTGCCCGAGCAATGCCGCTGCGGCCTCTGGAACGGGCGCGGCCGCAAGACCTGCGCGGGCTGCCGCCGCCGCCTCTCGATGTCGACCCGCTACCTCGTCTGGTACGTCGCGCTGATACGGACTTACATGGCCGCGCGCTACGGCGTCTCGCTCGGCGCCACTTACGCCGACGTGCTGCGCCGGCTCCCCGCGCTGCGACCTTACCCCGCCGCGCGCTCCGACGCAGACTTCGTGGACGCGGCCTACGCCGTCACGCACGTCGTCTACACGCTCAACGACTACAACGTCTACGGGCTCCGCCCCGGCTGGCTCCCACACGAGTTCGCGTTCCTCAAGTCACACGCGGCCGGCGCCGTCGAGGCCGGGGACGCCGAGATGGTCGGCGAGTTCCTCGAATGTCTGAAGTGCTTCGGGCTGGGCGCGCGCGGCCCCGCGGTACGCGCGGGGACCGACTTCCTGCTCGCCAGCCAGAACGCCGACGGAAGCTGGGGCGACACACGCTCCGACAACACTTACGCCAACTACCACCCGACGCTCGCCGCCGCCTGCGGACTCACCGACGTCAGGTGGCGCGCCCCGCGCCTCGCCTTCCCCGAACTCAAACCGCTCCTGGGAAGGTTGAAGGCGTCAGGACGGAAGTGACGTCTGACCGACTCCCTCCGTCCTTCCCTCGGCTTTGTTGCGTTTGGGTTATTTTTCGGCGGGCGTCATGCCGGGCGGGCGGGGCCTCTGGTACAATTCGCACACTCTCCTCTTTGCCCTTCAACTCAAAGATAAGAATTAAGTCCGGGAGGAAGATTATGGGCGGCAAGTTTTTGAAGGCGTCTGCGTGCGTCGCGCTGTTGTGTGTGTTCGCGCTCGCGGGGCAGGCGAGCGCGTCGGGGCAGGGTCGCGGGCGCGGAGGCGGTGGCGGGGGAGGACGCGGCGCGGGCGGCGGGCCGCCGGCGGGCGCGGGCGTCGAGCGCGGCATCGGCAGGTCTTCGGACTCTTCGGCGGGGCGCGCCGATGTGGGGCGCGGCAACGCCTCTGACAGGTCGGAGGGGCGTTCGGACGCGGGGCTCGAACGCGCGCGTCTGAGGCGCGACAACGCGCGGCGCGCGGACGAGGAGCTGCGAGCGCACCCGTCGATGCCGGCGCGGCTGCACACGACCGCGAGGGATTTGCGAGACGGCTATCAGGCGGCGCTCGCCGCGAACCCGAATTTGAAGTTCGGGCAGTACGTCGCGGCGACGCGGCTGGCGGCCAACCTCGGCGGCCGTCACCCGAACGTCACGCGCGAGGCCATCCTCGCGGGGCTGGCCGGCGGCGACAGTCTCGGCCGGACGCTGCGCGACCTCGGCGTCGGTCCCGACGAAGCGAAGGAGGCCGAGCGCCGCGTCAACCGTGAGATCAAGGAGAGCAAGCGTCGCTCTTAAGGGCCTCTCGCCCTGAGCTGAAAGACGAAGAAGCCGCCCCCGCGCATGACACCCGCGCGGGGGCGGCTTCTAACTTTACGGCGGCCGCTTCTTCTCTCCGCGCCGCCTCCGCCTTCCGCCCGCGCCCCTCTCTTCAGCCGCCTCCTCTCCTTCCCGCGTCGTTCAGTTCGGCAGGGCGTCGGTCTGGAGGCTGACGGGTTGGGCGCCCGCGCCCTTGACGGCGTCGATGACCTTCGCCACCTCGCCGTAGCGCGTGGAGCGCGGGGCGCGGACGTAGACGGTGCGCTCTATCCTCTCGTCGGGCGGAACGTCCGCGCGCGCCTCCAGCACGACCCTCCAGTCGCCGGCGGCGGCCGCGCGTGCCGGCCGGCGTGAATCGTGAGCCGAGTCTTTCGACACCGCGCGGCCCGCGCAGGTTCCGCGACCCGGCCCCGCGCGCGGCGACAAAAAAACGCGGGCCGCGCAAGTCCGGGCCGCGCGCGCCGTTCACAAACCGGAAACGGTGAGCGCGAAGACGGCCCGGCGGCCCCGGCCGTCCGTGCGGCGCGCGGGTGTGTCTCGCTCCCCGCGGCGCGCCGAACGTCAGCCGAACTTTCAAACAGAAGAGAATTTCCGAGGAGGCAAACGATGATTCACTTTCCGGGTTCGAGGACTATCGCGGCCGCTCTGTGCGCGTCCACGCTGCTGCTGGCGGGCGCGTCGCTCCCGTCGGCGCCGTCGGTCGCAAGCGCGAAGGGGAACCCAGACTACAAATGGCACGTGCTCGCGCCGGTCTCTTACAAGAACCTGACCATCTTCCCCATCGCCGCCGCCAGCCTGCCCGGCTCCGAGGCCTACATCACGCTCGACGAGGGGACGCGCGCGGGCACGGTCGTCATCACCGAGAAGGGCGCGGGCCAGTCGGCCGCGCGGCCGCGCGCTCACGGGCCCACGCCGCAAAGAGCGGTGCGACAGCAGAACGTCGGCTACAGCGGCGGCGGCGCGACGGTGAACGAGCTGGCGCTCGTCAACCGCTCGGGCAAGAAGCTCCTGCTGCTGGCGGGCGAGGTCATCGTCGGCGGCAAGCAGGACAGGATCGTGCAGGAGGACCGCATCATCCCGCCGGTCAGCGTCCCCGTCTCTCTGAGCGTCTTCTGCGTCGAGCACGGGCGCTGGAGCGCGCGCAACGCCGGCCACAGCTCGGGCGGCCCGGCGGGGCACAGGGCCGCGGCGCCCGAGGAGGCGACGAAGTTCTCAAGCCTCGGCGCGGTCGCGCACCCGAAGCTGCGCGGCGTGGCGCAGGACAAGAAGGCGCAGGGCGAGGTCTGGAGCGAGGTCAGCAAGAACAACGCGAAGCTCGGCACGTCGAACTCGACCGACACGTACCAGGAGGTCTATTCGAGCAAGCGCGTGGGCGCGCAGATGGACGACTACCTGCGCGCGCTCGAAGGCGAGGTGCTGCGGCCGGGGCGCGTCGTCGGCGTCGTCGTCGCGCGCAACGGCAAGCCGGTGTGGGCCGACGTCTTCGCCGGCAGTCGCCTGTTCGCCTCCTACTGGCCCAAGCTCCTGAAGTCCTACGTCATCGAGGCGCTCGGGGACAACACGAGCGAGAAGCGGCCGGGCGTCGAAGAGGCGTCGCGCTACCTGCGCGAGCGCGACGGCACGGTCTCGGCGACGACGCAGGACGGCGTCTACCAGCTCGTCAAGACCGAGCAGGCGGCCTACGCCGTCTTCGAGCTGCGCGACATCTCGCTCGCCTCGCCGCTCCGCCTGCACTTCAACAAGATGGATAGGTAGCCGACCGTCCGAAAGGCCCGGGAAGGGCCGCCCGTGCGGGCCGGCCGCGGCACAACAAACGCGCGGGGCCTCGGGAAAGCCGCTTGCGCTCGGGGCGGTTCGTGTTATAGTGCGCGACCGTCGCACAGCACGCCCGTGGGGCCTGAAGCCTTCGGCTGCGGCCCCGTCGTCCGAATCTTACCCATCCGCCGTCCCGCACCACACGCGGGGCCGTGGCCCCCCAACCGCTTCTCCACACCCCGAGGAAACCTGAACATGTCTCAACTGGATAAACGTGACACTGACTTCTCGAACCTGCACCCGACCTACCGCGCCAAGATCACCACCGTGCTCGACCGCCTTGCGGCGGAGGGGCTGCCTTTCAAACTCTTCGAGGGCTTCCGCTCGCCGCAGCGCCAGATGTACCTCTACGCGCAGGGGCGCACGCGCCCGGGGGGCAAGGTGACCAACGCGGTCGCCTGGCAGTCGCTCCACCAGTTCGGCGTCGCGGCCGACCTCGTGCTCCACATCAACGGGAGTTGGAGCTGGGACACTAAGGGCGGCAAGGACAAGTGGTGGAGGCGCATGAACGACATCGGGCGTGAAGAGGGGCTGGAGCCGCTCAGCTGGGAGCTGCCACACCTCCAGCTTAACGGGCTCAAACTCTCCGACCTGCGCGCCGGCCGCTACCCCGCCGGCGGCGACGAGACCTGGGCCGAGAAGCTCGAGGAGGCCATCGTCTCCTGGACCGGCTCGCAGCCCGCGCCGCCCGCGCCGGAGGACGCCGCCGCGCGCCCGCCCATCGAGGAGATCAACGCCGCCGCGCTCGGGCTGGACGCGCCCGCGCCCGGCTCGGCCGGGTGGCACAGCAAGTTCTCCGGCGTCGAGTGGCGTTACGACGCGCGCGGCGTCTTCGTGCGCGGCGGCGGCGCAGGGCCGCAGCGCACGTCCGGCCAACCCACGACGTGCCGGCGCATCTGGGAGCTGTACAAGGAGCCGATCGTCGGCGCGGCGCGCAAGTACGGCGTCCCGCCCGAGATCATCATGATGACCATCGCCACCGAGACGGCTTTCGCGCGCCAGTTCAACTTCACCGGCCCGCACACGTTCCGCTGGGAGGCGCACGTCGAGAACACGGACGTCAACCCCCCGACGTTGGGCGACTACAGCGCCGGGCCGATGCAGACGTTGGGGACGACCGCGCGCTGGGTGATACAGGCGCAGAGCCTCCCGTACCAGCCCTTCGCCGTGGCCCCCGTCTACACGACCCGCCCCGCGCCGCCCACCGCCCACCCGCTCTACGACGGCGCGGCCAACATAGACATCGGCACGGCCGAGATCAAACAGCGCTGGAACAGCACGGGCGACGACCCCATCCTGGTCGCGGCCGCCTTCAACGCGGGCAGCATCCGCCAGTTGAACTCGAACCGCTGGCACCTCAAGTCCCACGGCGACCACCTCGACCGCGCGGCGAAGTGGTACGGCGACGCCTGCGCGGTGCTGGCCGACGTGCGCGAGTGAGTCCGGGTTAAAGGGTGAGGGGCCGGGCCGAGTCCCGGCCGCGGGGGGGAGGCTTCGGCCTCCCCTTTCACTTCGACGCGCCGCGGCCGTCAGTCGCCGGCGTGGCGGTCGTAGACTTCCTTCGCGGTGTCGAGGAGGTCGCGGCGGTCGACGATGAAGTGGAGCCGGGCGGGGGCGTCGCCGCCCGTGAGGTGCTCGACGAGCTGTTCGAGGATTTCAAACTCGTCGCGCGACTCGATGCCGTGGGCTTCGAGGTGTCCGCCGTGTCGCATCCGTCGCGCCAGCTCGCGCAGCGTGAGCCGCCCCTCGAAGGTGCGCCCGCCGTGCCGGTGCGAGCGGCTGACGAGGTACTGGACGAGCAGCACGTCGTTGTAGAGCGCGGGCGCGAGGAAGAGACGCGCGCCGTCACGCTCCCAGCCCTCTTCCAGGCGCTGCGAGCGGCGCACCTGCCGCGCGCCCTCGAAGACCTCGGCCCAGTCGGTCTTCGGCTCGCGCCTGCGCAAATACTCGCGCGCGGCGGCGGGCATCCACGCCGCGTCGGTCTCGAAGTCAAGCTCCTGCCCCAGCCGCTCCAGCCACTCGAAGAAGACCTGCCGCGACGTGTGCTTCTCCTCGTGTACCTGAAAGCGGCCGTCCTTCGTGGGCAACTTCCTGACGAGCGTTCTGCGCGCGGCGTCGGTCGCCCTGCCGCCCTCGACGCGGTAGACGCGCAGCGGCGCGTGCCAGCGCTTCGCCGCGTCGCAGTACGGGCAGCGCGGGTTGCGCTCGCCCGCGGCGGGGAAGAAGGGGCGCGCGGGCTCGCGCGCGGTCAGCTCGGCGACCGTCGGCTCGTAGCGGCGTATCTCGGCGTAGGCCGTGCGCGGCGCGAGCCCCAACTGTTTGGTGAAGAGGCTGAAGATGCAGGACAGGCAGAGCGTCACCTCGTGCCGCGTGACGTGACCCGCGGGGAACCCGCCGAAGTCGAGCACTTCCTTCGGGGCCTGAGACTTTGAAGCGGCCCGAGGCTCGGGCGCCGCCGGCCCGGACTTCGCGCCGGACTTCGCGCCGGACTTCGCGCCGGACTTCGCGTCGGACTTCGCGGCGGCCTTCGACTTCGCGGCGGACTTCGGCTGCGACGCGCCGGCGGCTTTCGCCTTCGACGCTTTGGACTGCGACGCCTTCGCCTTCTTACTCGCCGCCCCGACCTTCGCGGGTTTGCCGGCGGCCCTGACGCCCTTCGCGGGGGGCTTCGCGGTCTTCGCGGCGGTCTTGGGTCTGCTTTTGGTGACGGTCATTCGCGTCGGCACCTATCCGATGGAGACGAGCGCGGGCGCGTCGTCCGCCCCCTCGGGCTCGGCGTGGCCGAGCGCGGAGTCCAACTCGGCCTCGACGTTGCCGGCGGCGGCGCGAAGGTTCTTGAAGTCGAAGAGCGAGTGGTCGAGCAGGTGCGAGGGCACCGCGTTGGTGAGCGCCGTCAGCATCGAGGCGCGGACGTGCGGTATCTCGCGCTCAAGCTCTTCGACCAGGCGCTTCACGCGCGCCCTCTTCAGGTTCGTCTGCGAGCCGCAGAGGTCGCACGGGATGATGGGGAACTTCTTCTCGGCCGCGTACTCGGCGATGTCCGCCTCGCGGCAGTACGCGAGCGGGCGGATGACGGTGTTGCGGCCGTCGTCCGAGCGCAGCACCGGCGGCATGGCCTTGAGCTGGCCGACGTAGAGGAGGTTCAGGAGGAACGTCGCCGTGATGTCGTCGGCGTGGTGGCCGAGCGCGATCTTGGTGCAACCTTCCTCGACCGCCGTGTTGTAGAGAATCCCCCGGCGCAGTCGCGAGCAGACCGAGCAGAAGGTCTTGCCCTCGGGGACGAGCCGCTTGACGACGGAGTACGTGTCGCGCTCGACGATGCGGAAGGGGACGCCGCGCTCCCTGAGATAGTTCGGCAGCACGTCGGCGGGGAAGTTGGGCTGCTTCTGGTCGAGGTTGACCGCGAGGAGGCTGAAGCTGACGGGCGCGCGCCTGCGCACGTCGAGCAGGAGGTCGAGCATCGTGTAGCTGTCCTTGCCGCCCGACAGGCAGACCATCACGCGGTCGCCGTCCTCGATCATCCCGAAGTCCTTGACGGCCTCGCCCATCTGGCGCAGCAGCTTGGTCTTAATCTTGCTTTCGACGAACATCCGTTACGACTCCAACCTCTTCATCGACTTCTCAAGCCGGCAAGCGTTTCGTGTCCGGCACGAACGTCAGTTGTAAGTCATCCGCACGCGCGACGCAACCAGCCGCTACGCGGGGGGCGAAAGGCAAAAGGCGAAAGTGGAAGACGGCCGGCCGGTACGGCTTTCGTCTTCCACCTTCACCTTTCGGAGTGTGCCTTCCGCCTTCGCCCTCTTCAGAGGTGCGCGCGGAAGAACTCTATCGTGCGGCGCCAGGCGTCGGCGGCCGCGTCGGGGTCGTAGACCTCTGGGCGCGTGTCGTTAAAGAAGGCGTGGTCGGCGCCGGGGTAGACGTGCGTCTCGATAGACTTGCCGTGCTCGCTCATCTTAGCTTCGAGCGCGCGGACGGCCGCGGGCGGGACGAACTGGTCGCGCTCGGCGTAGAGCCCCAGGACGGGCGCGCGCAAGGCCGCGAAGTCGGGCTCGGCCTTCGGGTGGATGCCGTAGAAGACGACGCAGGCGCCCACGCGCTCGTTCTTCGACGCGGCGTAGAGCGAGAGCACGCCGCCCATGCAGAAGCCGACCGTCCCGACCGTCTCCCCCGTCGTCGCCTCGTGATTCAGCAGGTACTCGACCGCGCCGCGCAGGTCCTTCTCGGCCCGGTCGATGTTGAGCGCCATCATCATCTTCCCGGCCTCGTCGGGCGAGCGCGCCACCTCGCCGTGATAGAGGTCGGGCGCGAGCGCGACGAAGCCATCGCGCGCGAAGCGGTCGGCCACGTCCTCGACGTGCGGCACCAGACCCCACCACTCCTGTATGACGACGACGCCGGGGCCGCTTCCCCGTTCCGGCGTCGAGAGGTAGCCGCGCGCCTCACCGCCGTTGCTCTGAAACTCAACCATCCGACCGGCCATGTTTGCTGTCCACTCCTCTCGGCCCGCACGGCCGGCGGCTCGGCACTCGCCGGAACCTTTCCGCGCGCCGGCGTGAATAGGGTAGGGCGCGGGTGCGCCCGCCCGACCATTTTTCTGTTCTCCCGTCCGAACGTTTGCAGCCGTTTTATCGGCGCGCCCGCGCCCGTGTCAAGGCGGCGCGGACGCTTGACAGTGTACGGCCGCGGTCAGAATAATGTCGTTTCGCGCTTTGCCTCCCCGGCCGCGGAAAATCTTCTCGGGCCGCTTGTGCCCTTTCGTCGTCAACAATCACCCAAGCGGGTTCGACTTTTCGCCGTGGCCCTCACGCGTTCCCTGAGAGGTTTTATGCAAGTGACCGTCAAAAGCAAGTTCGCGCGCTCCGCCCGTCTCAACGGGCTCATCGCCCTCGCCCTTTCGCTCGCGTCGCTCCTCGCGCCGCTCCCGGCCGCGTCGGCGCGCGCCGGCGGCGAGGTCGCCGGCACCGTCACCGACCCGAAGGGCGCGGTCGTCGTCGGCGCCACCGTCACCGTCACCGACCCCGTCAGCGGCCAGAGCTACACGGCCATCACCGACGGGCAGGGGCGCTACAAGATCGAGGGGCTCCCGGCCGGCACCTACACCGTCACCGTCCTCGCCGAGGGCTTCAAGGACGCGCGGCAGGAGGCGGTCAGGGTCGAGGAGGGCAAGACGGCGAGCTTCAGCGTCAAGCTCGAACTGTCCGCGCTCGCCGGCGAGAGCGTGACGGTCACCGCCGCGGGCGTCAAGGGCAACACCGACCCCGTCTACAGGGAGGTGCGGCAGCTCGGCGCCTCCGCCGGCGACTTCTCGGGCGACTACGCGTCGGTGTCGAACCTCGTCCTCAAGCGCGACGCCGCCACCTTCACGCTCAAGAGCGGCGAGGTCTACTTCCTCCGCCCCGTCGAGGGGCGCATCACCGGCGGCGTCTTCGTCGGCGAGGGCGAGCTGACGCTCACGCCCCCGACCGAGACCGAGCGGCAGAGCCTCGCCATCTTCGCCGACGCGCCGACGCTCACCGAGCAGTTCACGACGCTCGTCATGCGCTTCGGCGACCGGACGTTCGACGAGGTCAGGGCTTCCCCGGCGGCGCGCGTGGCGCAGGGCGGCCCGCAGGCCGAGCGCGCGCGCGGCCTCTACCGCGAGAACCAGTCCCTCCTGCGCAAGCAGCTCCGCTCGAACGCCGAGCTGCGCACGCTCACCGACATCTACTCGACGGCGCACCGCCCCGGCTACTTCACCGCCTTCGTCGGCGGGAAGCGCTTCAACAAGCTGGTCTACGAGGTCGACCCCCTGGGGCTCCCCTACGTCTCGCCCGAGCAGGTCGCGCTCACCAGCCACGGCACGACCGACGGGGGCATCTGGACGGCCTTCTACATGGCCGACGAGTACCGCGCGGGGCGCGCCAACAGCAACTTCGACCGCCGGCTCGTCGACATCTCGCACCACGAGATAGACGCCGCGCTCAAGGGCGCGCGGCTCGTCGTCACCGACCGCATGACGCTCAAGGCGCGCCAGTCGGGCGCGCGCGTCCTGCCCTTCGACCTCTACCCCGGCCTGCGCGTCACGCGCGTGCAGGACGAGCAGGGCGCCGACCTCAACTTCATCCAGGAGTCGAAGAACGAGGACGGCGACTTCGGCGTCATCTTCGCGCAGCAGACGCAGGCCGCCAAGACCTACAAGCTGACGGTGCAGTACGAGGGCGACGGCGCGGTGCGCGACTTCGGCGGCGGTAACTTCGCGCTCGTCACGCGCTCGAACTGGTACCCGTCGGGCAGCGGCACCCAGTTCGGCGACCGCGCCACCTTCGACATCACCTTCCGCTACCCGAAGGGCAACGTCTTTGTCGCCACCGGCGCGCTCTCGGGCCCCGAGACCGAGGAGGGCGACGTGAGGGTCGCGCGCTGGTCGAGCGGCAAGACCGAGCTGGCCGTGGCCGGCTTCAACTACGGCAAGTTCAAGAAGAAGGAGGAGGCCGACCCCGAGTCGGGCTACACCGTCGAGTTCTTCGCCAACACGAGCGCCGCCCCGCTGGTCAGGCAGCTCCAGAACCGCGACAAGATGGTCGAGATGATCACGGGGCAGAGCGTCGAGCAGCTCTCGGAAGGCGAGGTGCTCTCGACGGGCACCGGCGCGACCACGGGCAGCGCCGGCGAGGCCATCGCGCAGACGAAGGACTCGATGCGCATCTTCAACGCCTACTTCGGCAAGCTCCCCTACACGCGCGTCGCGCTGACGCAGCAGCCCGCGGGCAACTACGGCCAGTCGTGGCCCACGCTCGTCTACATGCCCTACACGGCCTTCATGGACCCGACCGAGCGGCTCAAGCTGTTCAGCAACATGACGAGCGGCCAGGCGTCGCAGGTCGCCGCCGGCTCGTTCTGGTCTTACCTCGCCGCGCACGAGCTGGCGCACCAGTGGTGGGGGCACATCATCGGCTGGACGAGCTACCACGACCAGTGGATGAGCGAGGGCTTCGCCGAGTTCTCGTCCTCGCTCTACGTCCAGTACGTGCGCAAAGACGTCGGCAAGTTCGTCGACTTCTGGGAGGAGCAGCGCAAGCTCATCGTCGAGGCGTCGCCCGCGACCAAGGGGCGCAGGCCCTACACGGTCGGCCCCATCACCCAGGGGTACCGGCTCAACTCCGGGAAGACCGGCGGCGTCGCCCGCCGGATGATCTACCCGAAGGGCGCCTACGTCCTCCACATGCTGCGGATGATGATGTGGGACACGCGGAACCCGAACCGCAACCCCGACGAGCGCTTCCAGGCGATGATGAAGGACTTCGTCCAGACCCACTACAACAAGGACGTCTCGACCGAGGACTTCAAGCGCATCGTCGACAAGCACGTGACGCAGGACAACGACCTCGACGAGAACCGCCGCATGGACTGGTTCTTCAACCAGTGGGTCTACGGCACGGACGTCCCGACCTACCGCTTCGAGTACACGGTGAGCGGCAACTCGCTGTCGGGGCGCGTCACGCAGTCGGGCGTCTCCGACAAGTTCAAGATGCGCGTGCCCCTCTACGTCGACTTCGGCAAGGGCTGGGTGCGGCTCGGCTCGGTGACGCTCAACGGCAACACGTCGTTCGACATCCCGGCGACGCAGCTCCCGCAGGCGCCCAGGCGCGCGGCCATCGCCGCCCTCAACGACGTGCTCGCCGTCCAGATCGAGAACGTGAAGAGGTAGAAGGGCCGCGAGCCGTGAACCGCGACAAGAAAGTGCGGGTCTTATCTCGCCACGGCTCACGGCTCACGGTTTACGCCTATTTACTATTGGCCGCGATTCCCTTATCATCGGCCACGCTCTCGGAGAGTGTTGAAGGTCTGTCCGAAAGCCCGGCGGTGGAGCCGCCGACGGCCTCTCCTCACTCGATTCCTTTTCCAATTCAAACAGGGAGAATACGAAATGTTTAGACCGGGAAGAAATCCGAAGGAACAGACGCAAACCGCCGACGACACGGCCGACCACACCCCGCAGGCCGCCGCCCCGTCGGGCGGCTCCGGCTACGGCTCGTCCGCCCCGTCGGGCGGCGGCGCGGCGGCGGCGACGCCGACCGAGGCTTACCAGCAGTCGGTCTACACGCAGACCACCTCGCGCGCCGTCACCGAGAGCGAGTCGCTCGCGCGCGACATCAAGGAGGGGACGCTCACGGGCTTCGTCGGCAACGGGACGACGCTCACGGGCGAGGCCAACTTCAAGGGCATGCTCCGCGTCGACGGCGGGCTCTCGGGCCGCGTCGCGTCGGCCGACGGCACGCTCATCGTCTCGACCAACGGGCGCGTGGACGCCAACGTCGAGGTCGCGGTCGCGCAAATCTTCGGCACGGTCAACGGCGACATCATCGCCACCAAGCGCATCGAGATGGGGCGCGTCGCCAAGGTCACCGGCAACATCCAGACGCCCGCGCTCGTCATCGAGAGCGGCGCCATCTTCGAGGGCAGCTGCCGCATGGTGCAGCTCAAGGAGCAGTCCGAGGGCAAGACGTCCGCGGGCGACTCGGCGTCCGCCTCGGCCACGGCCGCCTCCGGCGCGTCGTCCGCGGGCACGTCGTCCGCGGGTACGTCGGGCGCGGGCACTTCGGGCGCGGGCACTTCGGGCGCGTCCCGTTACGGCTCCGGCTCCTCGCGCTCGTCCTCCTCCTCGGACACTTCCGCCTCCGCGAGCGCGTCCGACGCCGACGTGCCGAACGCGAGCGACGTGGCGAGCTAGAACCGGCGTCGTTCAGAGCTAAAACAGGGGAGCCTCCCGCGCGCGAGACGGGCGCGGGAGGCTCCCCTGTTTTCGGACCCCACGCGCGCGCGCCTAGGGCGCGGGCGTGAAGCCCGTGAGCGGGTTGCCGTAGAAGGCGTCGGTCCTCCACGCCGCCTTGTCCCACGCGCCGTCCTGGTCGCCGAGGATGGTGACGGGGACGATGAGGCGGTCGGTGCCGAGCTTGTTGGAGGCGGCGAGGCCGGTGTCGAGTTTCCCGCCGGCGGGAACCGTGAACTTGACAGACCGCGCCAGCTTGTTGTTCCACAGCACCTTCATCTCGTACTCGCCGGGGTTCTTGTCCATCAGGTGCGGAGGCCCGAAGCCCCACGCCTCTCCCGACCTGTCCCACGCGCGCACGTTGTTGAAGGTGCAGCGGACGCGCGCCCACTTCGCCTTCTGCGGCGCGTCCTTCTCGTCCACGGAGTGCGTGGTGTTGTTCTCCACGTCGGACTCGCAGCTGGCCTTGCCGACCTGCTGGCCCTCGTACATGATGCGGCCCACCTCCTTACCCTGATAGAAGAGGTGCGGGTCGAGCTTGTACGCCTCGCCGCGCACCCAGAAGGTGACATTGAGCATGGGCCTGTCCCACCCTTTCAGTTCGTCGGGCGTGTAGTAGACGTAGCCGATGGGCAGGTTCCAGTCGTGATCCACGTAGTAGACGAAGTGGTTGGCGAACTTGCCGGTCTTGATCTCGTTGGAGTGCACCTTGCCGACCTTCGCCTTCCCCGTGAAGAGCGTCGTGTCGGAGCCGGCCAGCTCGTTGCGCAGCTTGATGGCGAAGCTGAAGGGGCCGGTGTAGACGCTCGCCTTCCCCTCGGGGACGCCGTCGCGGCCGCCGCACGTGGTCTTCCACCAGCGGCCGGCGGGCGTCTCCTCGGTGCTGCAATCGAACCTGACGGCCGGCGAGCCCGGCACGGTGTACTCGACGTAGAGCTGGCCGCCGCTCGGGATGGGGCCGTTGACGCGGAACTCGATGCGCGGCGCCCAGCTCCAAGTGTCGTAGTTGCCCTTGTGGACGTTGAAGGTGAAGGCGGTCAACTGGACGGAGTCTTTGGCGACGGTCGGCTGCTCTTGGGCGGCGGCCGCCGCCGGTAAGGCGAAAATTACGAAGGCGAAAAACGTCAGGGTTAGAAAAGGTCTGCCCTTCATTCTTCAGTCTCTCCTTTCAGGTCTGCTCGCGTCCGAGGGTGATGACTCACCCTCGGGTCAATGTGTCGGGTGTGTGGGTTTGAATGCTTCGGGGCGGCGGCAGTATCGTGCGGCGGCGCTTCGGTGTCAATGTCCGGCGCGCGTGGGGTTGGCTTGAGTTTGCCGAGCGCGGGTGTGTAGAATGAACCCGAACCGAACGACCGCCTCGGGACCCTTAAAAGTTGATGAAGTCTATCCCGGCATCTCCCATCCATCCGACTCCAACCGACAAAGGATTGACCGAAAGAAATGAGCGCCATCATCGACAACCCGCCCGCCGACGCGCGGGAGAGAGACGTTGAAGAGCTTGAGACCGTGACCATCCGCTTCGCCGGCGACTCCGGCGACGGGATGCAGCTCACGGGCACGCAGTTCACCAACACCTCGGCCATCGTCGGGAACGACATCTCGACGCTGCCCGACTTCCCCGCCGAAATCCGCGCCCCCGCCGGCTCACTCCCCGGCGTCTCGGGCTTCCAGCTCAACTTCTCCAGCCGCGACATCCGCACGCCCGGCGACCAGCCCAACGTCCTGGTGGCGATGAACCCGGCGGCGCTCAAGGTCAACCTCTCCGACCTCGAAGACGGCGGCACGCTGCTCATCAACACCGACGAGTTCAACAAGGAGAACCTGAAGAAGGCCGACTACGCGTCGAACCCGCTCGAAGACGAGACGCTCCGCGGCTACCGCGTCCACAAGCTCCCCATCACGACCGTCAACATCCGCGCCCTGCAGGAGGCCGGCGTCAAGCTCTCGCGCAAGGAGATGGACCGCTGCAAAAACTTCTTCGCGCTCGGCATCCTCTACTGGCTCTACGACCGGCCGATGGAGCCGACGCTCGAATGGATTCGCTCCAAGTTCAAGAAGAACGAGGAGGTCATGCGCGCCAACGAGGTCGCCCTGAAGACCGGCTACAACTTCGCCGACACGACCGAGGTCTTCACCACGCACTACAAGGTGAAGAAGGCCGTCATCGCGCCGGGCAAGTACCGCAAGATCACGGGCAACGAGGCGACCGCCATCGGCTTCGTCACCGCGGCCGAGCTGGTCGGCCGCCCGCTCTTCTACGGCTCGTACCCCATCACGCCCGCCTCCGACATCCTCCACGAGCTGGCGCGCCACAAGAATTTCGGCGTCAAGACCTTCCAGGCCGAGGACGAGATAGCCGCCGTCTGCGCCGCCATCGGCGCCAGCTTCACCGGCCACGTCGGCCTGACCGGCACCAGTGGCCCCGGCGTCGCGCTCAAACAAGAAGCCATCGGGCTCGCCGTGATGACCGAGCTGCCGCTCGTCATCGTCAACGTCCAGCGCGGCGGCCCCTCGACGGGTCTGCCGACGAAGACCGAGCAGGCGGACCTCTTCCAGGCCGTCTGGGGTCGCAACGGCGAGTGCCCGGCCATCGTCGTCGCGCCGGCGACGCCGGCCGAGTGCTTCTCGGTGGCCATCGAGGCCGTCCGCCTGGCCTACCGCTACATGACGCCGGTCTTCTACCTCTCGGACGGCTACCTCGCCAACGGCGCCGAGCCGTGGCTCGTCCCCGAGGTCGAAGACCTGCCGAAGATAGAGGTCGAGTTCGCCTCCGACCCGGCCGCCTTCATGCCCTACGCGCGCGACGAGGGGACGCTGGCGCGCCCGTACGCGCTGCCCGGCACTCCGGGGCTCGAACACCGCATCGGCGGCATCGAGAAGCAGCACCTCACGGGCAACGTCAACTACGACCCCGAGAACCACCACTTCATGGTCCTCATGCGCCAGGCGAAGGTTGACCGCGCCGCGCAGGACGTGCCGCCGGTCGAGGTCTTCGGCGAGTCTTCGGGCAAGGTGCTCGTCCTCGGCTGGGGCTCGACCTACGGCTCGATCACCTCGGCGGTCGAGAAGCTTCAGGCCGAAGGGAAGTCGGTGTCGTCGGCGCACCTGCGCCACCTCAACCCGTTCCCGTCGAACCTGGGCGAGGTCCTGCGCAGCTTCGAGCGCGTCATCATCCCCGAGATGAACCTCGGCCAGCTCGCCACGATGGTCCGCGCGAAGTACCTGGTGGACGCCGTCCCCTTCTCGAAGGTCAAGGGGCGCCCCTTCCAGATTCGCGAGATCGTCAAGAAGGTCGAAGAGTACCTGTAACGGCCCGGCTTCAGGCAGTCATTAAAAGAGGAACTGAACATGAGCACGAACGGAAACGGCGGCAACGGCAACGGCGGCGACGAGCTTCTGAAGAAGGGCGTGAACGAGACGGGCGTGGCGGGCGTCGGCGGCAACGTGAGCGGCGGGGGGCCCGCGCCGGAGAGCGAGCCCGGCTCGGTCGTGGCGGGCAAGGCGGCGCCGCCGCCGGGCAAGCTGACCAAGGCCGACTTCTCCTCCGACCAGGAGGTGCGGTGGTGCCCGGGCTGCGGCGACTACGCCATCCTCAACAGCATCCAGAAGGTGATGCCCGACCTCGGCATCCCGCGCGAGAAGATCGTCTTCGTCTCGGGGATCGGCTGCTCCAGCCGCTTCCCCTACTACATGAACACCTACGGCTTCCACTCGATCCACGGGCGCGCGCCGGCGGTGGCGACCGGCATCAAGGCGTCGAACCCGGACCTCACGGTGTGGGTCGTCACCGGCGACGGCGACGGGCTCTCCATCGGCGGCAACCACTTCATGCACGCCATCCGGCGCAACCTCGACCTCAACATCATCCTCTTCAACAACCGCATCTACGGGCTGACGAAGGGGCAGTACTCGCCGACCAGTGAGTTCGGCAAGAAGACGAAGTCCACGCCGATGGGCGTCATCGACTACCCCGTCACCCCGCTCTCCCTGGCCATCGCGTCCGAGGCGACCTTCGTCGCGCGCGCCATCGACATCGACGTCAAGCACCTCTCGTCGATGGTCGAGGCGGCCGCCAGGCACAAGGGCGTCAGCTTCATCGAGGTCTACCAGAACTGCAACATCTTCAACGACGGCGCGTTCGATTCCTTCACCGAGCGCTCGGTGCGCTCCGAGCGCGTGCTCTACCTCGAGCACGGCAAGCCGATGGTCTTCGGCAAGAACCGCGACCGCGGCATCCGCATGAACGGGACGCGCCCCGAGGTCGTCCAGCTCGGCAGCGAGACGGGCTTGAACGAGAACGACTGCCTCGTCCACGACGCGCAGATTCTGGACCCCTCGGTCGCCTTCATGCTCGGGCGCATGGAGCAGCCCGAGTTCCCGCAGCCGGTCGGCATCTTCCGCGACGTGCGGCGCGAGACCTACGAGGACATGATGGCGCAACAGATCGAGGACGCGGTCGCCCGCCAGGGGCGCGGCCAGCTCCACAAGCTCATCCACAGCGGCGACATGTGGGTAGTGGAATAGACGACGCGGGCGGCGCGCGGCCCACGCCGCGCGCGGCCTCCGGACGTAAGATAAGGGCGCGCCCGGCAGACCGGCCGGGCGCGCCCTTTCGTTCGCCGAAACCTCCGCCGCGCGCATTCGGGGACGCCTCTCTTTGACAAAGCGTGCCCGCGGGTCTTAGTTTGAACGTAAGGCGGTCATTCATAACTCAACCGAAGGGAAATCAATCAGCATTCATGGCGAAGTCTGGTCATAAGGGAATTAGTCGCATCGACAGCGAGCCGAAGAAGATGCACGGGTGGTACGTGCGCGTGAGGCTCAACAACGAAACGAAGGCGAAGTTCGTCACCGACCGCAAGCACGGCGGCAAGGACGAGGCGCTCGCGGCGGCCGTCGCCGTCCGCGACGAGCTGGAGCGCGAGCTGGGGAAGCCGCGCACGGACTGGGTGGTCGTCGGCCACAACCCGCGCAACAGCGGCGGCGTCGCGGGCGTGCGCCGCGCGGTTAAGAAGTACAAGGGGAAGGACGGCAAGGTCTACGAGAACGAGGTCTACGAGGTCTCCTGGAACGCCGGGCGCGAGAAGAAGGGGCGCACCAGCGTCTCGATCCGTAAGTACGGCGAGGCGCGCGCGTTCCGCATGGCCTGCGCCATCCGCCGCGAGAAGGAGCGGCAGATGTACGGCGAGCCGGTCGCGGCCAAGTGGGCCGGCGCGCTCTCGAAGGTCTGCGCCGCCTGACGACACTCTGCCGCGCGGCCCGTGGGGGTGCCGACATGCCCTGGTTCAAGGTGGAGGACGCGGCCCCGGCCGACGGCGAGCGCGTCCTCATCCACGACGGACGGGAGAACCGTGTGGAGGTCGGGCGGCGCGTCGGCGGCCGCTGGTTCGTCGAGAACACGGCCGACGGCCGCCTGACCGAAGTCGAGGGCGTGACGCACTGGGCTCCTCTGCTCGACTCGGAGGAGTACGACCCGGCCGACGACTGAGACGCGCGGCCGTCGGCCGCGCGGCCGCAAAAGTCACCTGACGACCCGGAAGCCCATGGCGGAGAGAAAGGCCGACTGTTACATCGACGTCTGGCGCGACGCGGACTTCCGCGGCGAGAGGACGCGCATCAGCGGCCCGGCCGAGTACCCGGCGCTCGACTTCGCCGAGGGGCGTTGGGGCGACGACATCGGCAGCCTCCGCGTCGGCCCCAACGCCTTCGTCATGGCCTTCCGCCACCGCGACTTTCAGGACGAGCTCATCACCTTCGGCCCCAACGACGAGGTCGCCGACCTCGGCCAGTTCAAGTTCGACGACGACATCGAGTCGGTGAGGGTCATCGACTCGCTCAAGATCTTCGAGCGCGTCGGCTACAACTCCGCCCCCGAACACGCCGCGCCGGAAGCCGACGCCGGAGACGCCGCCTCCCGCGAGCCCGCCAACCCGCACAAGGGCCGCCGCCGTCCCGGCCCCAGGCGTTAAAGAATCTCCCGTCCGCTCCCTCCCCACTCGCGTCCCGAAAAGGCTTTGAGGCCGAGCCCCGCGCGGGGATAATAAGCGAACTTCCCGCGGGGCGGGGCGTGATACTTTTCGTCCCGGCAACTCTCAGGCAAAGGACTCCACCGATGACCAAGCGTGCAAGCCTCTTCCCCGGCGCGGTCGCGGCCGTGGCGCTCCTCTTCTGCGCCGGCGCGTCCGCGCAGACCGGCGAGCGCCGCCCGGCGGGCGCGGCCACACAGACGCAGGAGCAGCCGTCCGCCGCCGCGCCGCTCGCCGACCCGGTGGCGAACGAGATCAGCCTCCTGCGCAGGTCGCTGCAAACCCTCAACACGCGCCTGCGCGAGATCAGCGAGAAGCTGCTGGGGCCCGACGCGCCGAAGCCGGGCGAGTCGCAGGACGAACGGCAGAAGCGCATCACGCAGAACCTCGACCTGCTGAGCCGCACCGAGCAGCGCGCCGAGGCGATGCGCAAACAGCTCATCGAGCTGACCGAGAAGGAGACCGCCTTCAAGACCCGCATAATGCAGCTCGACGAGGACATGCGACCCGACAGCATCGACCGCTCGGTGATGATGGTCGGCTCCATCGGCTCGACGCGCACGACGGAGATGCGCGACACGCGGCGCCGCGTCCTCGACAACGAGCGGCGCGGCGTCGAGAGCCTTCTCAACCAGACCTCCGCGAGCCGCGCGCGGCTCGAAGAGGACGTGCGCCAGGCCGACGCGCTGGTCGCGCGGCTCCGCATGCGCCTGCTCCCGCTCATCGAAAAAGAGATCGACAAGATCAACCCCGCGCAGGAGGAGCGCCCGCGCGAGTCTCGGGGAGGCGGCGCGACCGGCGCGCGTTAAAAGTCTCGCCCGCGTCCCCTTCGCGACGGCCGGCGCGCGAACATATCTCTTGACATTCCCCGGCCGTTCACTTATTAGTTCTCGCCGCGTCCCGCAGCCCCAGGTTGATGAAGTCCTTCGCTTCGACTTCGACCTCCGCAGTCTCGCCCGGACCAGTAGCAGTCACAGGAGACAATCCATGCCGGTGGAAATCAAGTTCGGCTCCAACGCCGTCCAGGCGAACGTCACCAACTTCTCGCTCAAGGTGCTCGAAGACATCCTCCAGGCGGCCGGCCTGTCCGGCGCGCTGATCACTTCCACGGCGCGCACGCCGGCCGACCAGGCGCGGGTGATGTACGCCAACATCGTCAGGACGGGCGTGGCGAAGCAGAAGCAGCTCTACGCGGCGGCGGGCGACATGGTCATCGACGAGTACGTCAAGGCGAAGAAGGCCGGGAAGACCGAGGTCGAGATCAAGGCCGCGATGGAGGCGAAAATCATCGCCATCGGCCCGACCCGGATTTCGCACCACGCCGCCGACCCTAACATCCTGTGCGTCTTCGACGTCGCCCCCTCCTCGATAGCCAAGAAGGCGGCGTTCGAGAAGGCGGTCAGGGCCGACAAGCGCGTGAAGAAGTTTCTCCTGCCGCCCGTAGACCCCGCCTACCACCTGGAGATTCCGCAGCCGACGGCCTGAAGACCCGGCGCGGCGGCGTAAACTCTCGGGACGCCGCGCCCGTCTGGCAACCGAAGGCGCGACCACGGACGCCCCGGCGGCTCGACTGTCTGCCGGGGCGTCTCGCGCGTCCGACCGGCAGGCTCCCGCGTTCACGGCGAGCCCTGATTCGGCAGACAGGAGAAACACAAACATGCGCCCCCTCAGACGCCCACTCAACTTGGCGCCGGCCGCCGCGCTCTTGCTCTCTTCCGCCGCCGCGCCCGCCGGCCGCGCAGGAAGCCGCGAAGCCGCAGGCGACTTCCGCCGCCGCGCACGCGAACCTCGCGGCGCGGCTCGCGGCCGTCGGGAAGACGGCTTCGTCATGCTGACGAACGTCTCGGCCTCTTCGAAGTGAGCGTCCCCGAGGAGGCTTTCCGGCGGAAGACCGCGGCAAAATGAGGCGGGGCGGCCTGTCTCGAACTCGTCACGCGAGCGCAACACGTTTGCAACCAAAG
>JAIVJI010000116.1 GCA_020200135.1 Acidobacteriota bacterium
CCGACCGCCAGCAGGGCGAGGGCGATGGCGGCCAGCGCCGGGGGGGCCAGGCGCGTCGCTTTCTGGGGGAGGGGGCGGGTCTTCATTGACCTGTCTGGCGTCCTTTAGAGCCTTTCGGTCGTGTCATCATCGTGTCCGATGGTGTCGTCGCCCTCGGACGGGGGCAGCTCGACGGTGATGCGGTCGGTGTCGGGTGCGGGGAGGTCGTCGCCGGTCAGGCGCGCGAGGACGACGGTGATGTTGTCCTCGCCGCCGCGCTCGTTGGCCTCGTCAATCAGCTCGCCGCAGGCGCGCGCGAGGTCGCCGTCCGAGGCGGCGACGATGCGGAGCATGTCCTCGGCGCGGAGCTTGCCCGAGAGGCCGTCGCTGCACAGGAGCAGGATGTCGCCGCGGAAGACGCGCACGCGCCCCGTCACCGGCTGCAACTCGGGCTGCGCGCCGAGCGCCTGGAGGATGACGTTGCGGAACATGTGCGTCTCGGCCTCCTGCTCGCTGATCTGGCCGACGTCGACGAGCTGCTGGACGAGAGACTGGTCCTTGGTGGCGAGCTTGATCTGGCCGCCGCGGAGGATGTAGCCGCGGCTGTCGCCGACCTGGAGGAGGCTGACGCCGTCCGAGGTGACGGCCGCCGCGGTGAGCGTCGCCCCCATCCCAGAGCAGCGCGGGTCGTCCTGGCTGCGCCGGTGGATGGCGAAGTTGGCGTAGTCGGTCGCGTTCCTCAGGCAATCGACGAGCGGCGCGCCGGGGTCGCAGGGCGCGGCGTCGTCGCCGCCGTCCTCGTCGCCCGAGAGCATGTCGCGGACGGTCTCGACGGCCATGCGGCTCGCCACGTCGCCGGCGAGCGCCCCGCCCATCCCGTCCGAGACGACGAGGACGACGCCGCGCTCGCCCACCTCGAAGCGGCCCAGCCCCTCGGGCGGCTGCTCGCCGTCGGAGCCGGTCCAGGCGGCGGGCGCGGAGAGGTCGAGCACGAGGAAGTTGTCCTCGTTGCCCGAGCGGACGCGGCCGACGTTGGTTTTGGCGTAAAGCTCTACGAACATAAGTGAGTGAGCGTTAAGCGTCGAGCGTGGGGGCAGTCGTGACTGCCCGCCGCTCAACTCTTACTGCTTAATTGATTTTGCCGAGCGCCTGGTCGAGATCGGCGATGATGTCTTCGACTTCTTCGAGGCCGACCGAGATGCGCACCAGCCCACCGGTGATGCCGAGGCGCGCGCGCGTCTCGGGGAGCACGGAGGCGTGGGTCATTGTCTCGGGGTGCGAGATCAGCGTCTCGACCCCGCCGAGGCTCTCGGCCAGCGTGCAGAGGCGGACGGATTCTAACACAGTGCGGGCGTTTTCCAGCGAACCCGTGTCGAAGGAGACCATCCCGCCGAATCCGCGCTGCTGGCGCCGGGCCAGCTCGTGCTGCCGGTGCGAGAGCGAGCCGGGATAGTAGAGCTTCCGCACCCTCGGGTGCTCTTCGAGGAAGGCCGCCACCGCGCGCCCCGAGGCGTCGTGCTGCTCCATCCTCACGGCGAGCGTCTTCGTCCCGCGCAGGACGAGCCACGAGTCGAAGGGCGAGAGGATGGCGCCGACCGCGTTCTGGAGGAAGCCGAGCCGCTCGGCGTCGCGCTCGTCGTTCAGGACGACGCAGCCGCCCACGCTGTCGGAATGACCGTTCAGATACTTCGTCGTCGAGTGGACGACGATGTCCACGCCGAACTCGATGGGGCGCTGGAGGTACGGCGACATGAAAGTGTTGTCGCACACCACGCGCGCCCCCGCCGCGTGCGCCAGGTCCGAGACGGCCTTGAGGTCGGTGATCATCATCACCGGGTTGGTCGGCGTCTCGACGAAGACCATCCGCGTGTTGGGTCTGAGCGCCGCCTCGACGTTGGTCGGCTCGGTCGTGTCCACGTAAGAGAACTCGACGCCGTAGTCGGCGAGCACGCGGCTGAAGAGCCGGAACGTGCCGCCGTAGGTGTTGTCCGAGACGACGACGTGCTCGCCCGCCTTGACCAGCCGGAGCGTCGCGTCGATGGCGGCCATCCCCGAGGCGAAGCAGTAGCCGAAGCGCGCGCCTTCGAGCGCCGCGAGGTTGCGTTCGAGCGCCGCCCGCGTCGGGTTCTGCGTCCGCGCGTACTCGTAGCCGCCGCGCGGCCGGCCCAGCGCCTCCTGCTGGTAAGTCGAGGTCTGGTAGATGGGCACCGTCACCGCGCCCGTCGTCGGGTCGGGTTCGTTGCCGGCGTGGATGGCTGTCGTTGAGAAACCCATAGTTGGTAAATGGTAAATGGTAAATGGTAAATGGTGAAGGCAAGCGACTCTTACCATTCACCATTTACCATTCACTGTTCACTAATCAAAGATTCCCTGGCTCATGTAGCGTTCGGCGCCGTCGGGGAAGAGGGTGACTACGCGCTTGCCACGGCCCAGTCTCTCCGCGACCTTGCGCGCGGCGGCGGCGGCGGCGCCGGTCGAGCCGCCGCCGAGGACGCCCTCGGAGCGAGCCAGCTCGCGGACAGTCGAGAACGCCTCCGCGTCCGAGACCGCGACTATCTCGTCGGCCGCGTCGCGGTCGAGGTTCGGCGGGATGAACTCGCGCTGGCCGATGCCTTCGAGCCGGTAGAAGCCGGGGTCGCCGCCGCCGAGTATCGAGCCCTCCGGCTCGACGAGCACGCAGAGGAGAGCGGGGTTGACGCGCTTGAGCGCGCGCGTGATGCCGGTGAACGTGCCGGCCGAGCCGCACCCGAGGACGACGGCGTCGACGCGCCCGTCGGTCTGCTCGATTATCTCGCGCGCGGTCGTCTCCTCGTGGAAGCGCGGGTTGGCCGGGTTCTCGAACTGCTGCGGGACGAAGCTGCCGGGCGTCTCGGCGGCCAGCTCGCGCGCGCGCCGGACGGCGCCCTCCATCCCCTCCTCGGCCGGGACGTACTCGACGCGCCCGCCGAGCGCCTCCATGATCTTCATCTTCTCGCGCGAGTAGCCCTCGGGCACGCAGAGCACCACCCGGTAGCCGCGCGCGACGCCGACGAGCGCGAGCCCGATGCCGGTGTTGCCGGCCGTCGGCTCGACGATGGTCGCGCCGGGCTTCAGGGCGCCGCGCCGCTCGGCGTCGAGAATCATCCCGAGCGCGGCGCGGTCTTTGACCGACCCGCCGGGGTTCATGTATTCGAGCTTGGCGAAGAGCTCGGCCGCCGGCGGCGGCGCGAACCTCGAAAGCCGCAGCAGCGGCGTCGAGCCGACCAGTTCGAGGATGCTGTCCGTGGGCCGCAGCGGCATCCTGTCACTGCCTGCGTTCTTGATTTGTGACGGCGTTGCCATGAAAGTAGAGCGGCCCGATGGTAGCCCAGCGCGGTGACGAGTGACAAGTGAGGACGGCTCACGTCTTTTCCCTTGTCACCCGCCGCCGCTTGGGTTATTTTGTAGTCCCGTGAATCACACGGGCCCACCTGCTTCAAATCCCACGGTCGTCGCAATCATCCCGGCACGCTTCTCCTCGACCCGTCTGCCCGGAAAGCCGCTCCTGGAGATTCAGGGGCGCCCGATGGTCGTCCACGTCGTCGAGCGCGCGCTCGCCGCGCCCTCGGTCTCGCGCGCGGTCGTGGCCACCGACGACGAGCGGATTTTCGAGGCCGTCCGTTCGGCCGGGCACGAGGCCCTGATGACGAGCCCCGAGCACGCCTCGGGCAGCGACCGGCTGGCCGAGGCGGCCGCGAAGATTGACTGCGACGTCGTCGTCAACGTGCAGGGGGACGAGCCGCTCATCGCGCCCGAGACCATCGAGGTCGCCGTCGGCGCGCTGCTCGAAGACGAGGGCGCGGCCGTCTCGACCACCTCTGAGCCCGTCGAGACCGCGGCCGACGTGCTCAGCCACGACGTGGTCAAGGTGGTCGTCGGCGGCGGCGGCCGCGCGCTCTACTTCTCGCGCTCGCCCGTCCCTTTCCCGCGCGAGGCGGCGCGCCGCTACGGGTCGCTCGCGGCGGCGCTCGAAGTCGAGCCGCGCCTCCTCGCCACGTTCCGCAAGCACACGGGGCTTTATGTCTACCGCCGCGCCTTTTTGTTAGAATACGCGCGTTGGCCACAGACCCCGCTCGAACGCGCCGAGTCGCTCGAGCAACTGCGCATACTCGAACGCGGGCACGCCATCCGGGTGGTCGAGGCGGCCGCGCCTTCCGTCGGCGTGGACACCGAAGACGACCTCCGGCGCGTGCGTGAAATGCTCGAGAGAGGTGATAGGTGATGAGTGATGAGTGATAAGAAAAAAGCGGCTGACGTTCTTTCTTATCACTCATCACCTATCACTATGACAAATATGGGCGACTGGATAGGACTCGGAATCATCGTGCTCGTCATCACCGGCGCGCTCGCCGGCCTCTCGTACCTGGGCAGGAAGCCGAAGCAGCTGTCGGCGGAGGAGTACGAGGAGCGCGTCGCCGAGGCGCGGGGCACGACGCGCGCGGCAGCGCTGGCCGGGATGAACGCGCTCAACAAGATGGTTAACCCGAAGGCCGTCGAGGCCGTCGAGAAGCAGCGGGACTTGCAGGCGGGCTACTACAACGACGAGGAGAAGAAGGGCGAGGGCGACGCGCCCGGCGCGAAGGGGAAGGGTCCGGGGCCGACTGACGAAGAGGGGAACAATGCCTAAATATATTTTCGTGACCGGCGGCGTGGTTTCGAGTCTGGGGAAGGGCTTAGCGGCCTCGTCCATCGGGTGCCTGCTCGAGGCGCGGGGCCTGAGCGTCACCTGCATCAAGCTCGACCCGTACATCAACGTCGATCCGGGCACGATGTCGCCGTTCCAGCACGGCGAGGTCTTCGTCACCGACGACGGCGCGGAGACCGACCTCGACCTCGGCCACTACGAGCGCTTCACGCACGCGCGCCTGTCGCGCTCGAACAACTGGACGACGGGGAGAATCTACCTCTCGGTCATCGAGAAGGAGCGCCGGGGCGACTACCTCGGCAAGACCATCCAGGTCATCCCGCACATCACCGACGAGATCAAGCGCGCGGTGCGCTCGGTCGCCGAGAAGGACGAGACCGACGTGGTCATCGTCGAGATTGGCGGCACGGTGGGCGACATCGAATCCTTGCCGTTCCTCGAAGCCATCCGCCAGATGGGGAACGAGGAGCGGCAGAACGGGCAGAACGGCGCGGTCTTCGTCCACCTCACGCTCGTCCCCTACATCGCCGCCGCCGGCGAGCTGAAGACCAAGCCGACGCAGCACTCCGTCCGCGACCTGCGCGAGATAGGCATCGCCGTCGACATCCTGCTCTGCCGCTCGGAGCGGCCGCTCTCGCGCGACCTGCGCTCGAAGATCGCGCTCTTCTGCAACGTCAAGGAGCAGGCCGTCATCGCCGCCGAGGACGTGGACACCATCTACGCCGTGCCGCTCGCCTTCCACGAGCAGGGTTTGGACGACCAGATAGTCTCGGCGCTCGGCCTGCAAGACCGAGCGCCGAACGCTGACCTCACGAGCTGGCGTGAGCTGGTCGCGACCGTGCGCGACCCGTCGAAGGGGAGCGTGACCGTCGGCATCGTCGGCAAGTACGTCGAGCTGGAAGACTCCTACAAGTCCCTGCGCGAGGCGCTGACGCACGGCGGCGTGGCGAACAATTTGAAGGTGGACGTGCGCTGGGTCGAGTCCGAGGGGCTGATGGACGACGACTACGAGGAGCGCCTGCGCGACTACGACGCCATCCTCGTCCCCGGCGGTTTCGGCAAGCGCGGCGTGGCCGGGATGATTCGCGCCATCAACTACGCGCGCCGGACGCGCACCCCCTACTTCGGCATCTGTCTCGGGATGCAGACCGCCGTCATCGAGTACGCGCGCTCTGTCTGCGGCCTCAGCGGGGCCGACTCGACCGAGTTCGACGCCGAGACGCCCCACCCGGTCATCTTCAAGCTGCGCGACCTCGTGGACGTCGAAGAGATGGGCGGCACGATGCGTCTGGGCGCGTGGACTTGCAGGCTGGGCGAGGGGAGTCTGGCGCGCGAGGTCTACGGCGGGGCGGCGCAGGTCAGCGAGCGCCACCGCCACCGCTACGAGTTCAACCCCGAGTTCCGCGCGCAGCTCGAGGCGGCGGGGCTGGTCTTTAGCGGCATCTCGGATGACGGCCGCTTCGTCGAGATGGTCGAGCTGTCGCGCGACGTACACCCGTGGTTTTTGGGCTGCCAGTTCCACCCCGAGTACAAGTCCAAGCCGCTCGCGCCGCAGCCGCTGTTTGCGTCTTTCGTCCGGGCGGCGTACCGTAACCGCATGCGTGACGAGACGTCGGTCGAGGGGGCGGGCGAGCCGCAGCAGGCGCCCGCGCCGCAGGAGCGCGCGCAGGCGCTGGCCGGCGACGATTAAGACCAGGCGGATTTAGAGGAGGCAGTTTCTCATGGCCGAAGATTTGGGGCTGGGGACGATGACGGGCGAGCACGAGAAGCCCGAGATCGAGAGCACGAACACCAAGATTCACGGCGAGCCGCCGCCCGGCTCGCCCCTGCCCGGCGTCGAGCGCGAAGAGCCGGCCGAGGTCAAGGAAGAGGTCAACCCGAACACCGAATGAGTCGCCGCACGGCCTCCGGCCGGAAAGCGCGCGGGGAAATCGCCACAGGCCGCAGGGAAAAACTTTGCGCCCCCGGCGACTTCTCCGCGCGCTTTGCGGTAAAATCCGGGGGCAGTCAACACTCTAATTCTCCCCCGCGCTTTTATGCTCCAGTGCCCAAAATGTCTCCGGCGGTTTGACGCGGAGGTCACCGTCTGCCCGGAGGACGGGACGCCGCTCGGCGCGGAGACGACCGTCGCCGACACGGCCGCGCCGCGCGGGATGCCGGCCGACGAGCTGCTCGGGCTCGTCCTCGACGACAAGTACCGCCTCGACGAGCGGCTCGGCGAGGGCGGCATGGGCACGGTCTACCGCGCGACGCACCTGCTCATCGAGCGCCACGTCGCCGTCAAGGTGCTCAACCCGCGCCTCGTCGCCGACGAGACGGCGAAGGAGCGCTTCCGGCGAGAGGCGCGCGCCGCCGGCCGCCTCCAGCACTCGAACGCCGTCGCCACCACCGACTTCGGCGAGACGAAGGACGGGCTGGTCTACCTCGTGATGGAGCTGCTCGAAGGGCGCCCCCTGCGCGAGGTGCTGGCGCGCGAGGCGCCGCTCGAACCGGCGCGCGCCGTCTCCTTGATGCTGCAAATCGCGGCGGCGGTCGAGGCCGCGCACGAGGCCGGCATCATCCACCGCGACCTCAAACCCGCCAACATCTTTCTCGTCCTGCGCC
Organism: Acidobacteriota bacterium; assembly: GCA_020200135.1. Taxonomy (GTDB): domain Bacteria; phylum Acidobacteriota; class Blastocatellia; order Pyrinomonadales; family Pyrinomonadaceae; genus QHXN01. The sequence continues at coordinate 7,247 of JAIVJI010000116.1, forward strand.
CCGACTCGCCGTACATCGTCAAGGTGCTCGACTTCGGCATCGCCAAGCTCGCGACTTCCGAGGAGGCTGGCGGCGAGTTCAGCTACAACGACACGCTGACGGGGACGGGCGTCATGATAGGCACGCCGCGCTACATGTCGCCCGAGCAGTGCGACGGCGCGCAGCTCACGCCCGCCTCGGACGTTTACTCTCTGGGCGTCATCCTCTACGAGATGCTGACGGGGCAGACCCCTTTCTCGGGCGTCTCGCCGCTCGCGCTCGCGCTGAAGCACTCGTCCGAAGAGCCGCGCCCGCCGCGCGAGCTGGCGGCGAACATCCCCCCGGCGCTCGAAGCCGTCGTCCTGCACGCGCTGGCGAAGGGCGCTGACGAACGCCCCTCGGACGCGGGCGAGTTCCGTCGGGAGCTGTACGCGGTGGCCGAGCGGCTCGGGCTGGAACACTCGGCCGGCTTCAGCGCGCCGACCATCGAGACGCTGCGCGACGCCGGCACCGAGACGCCCTCGGGCCGACTCGTCATCGACATCGAGCGGCTCCGACGCAGCCGCGCGGCCTCGCACACGGAGGAGGTCGGCCTGCCCACCTCCGAGGATGAGGTGCCAGACACTACCGGCCGACCCGCGTCAGCGCACGCGCCCGACGTGGACGCGCAGCACGGCGAGGCGGACACCGGCGCGAATCGCGCATCCACGCCGCCGGAAGGGGTGAGGGCCGTCAACCCCGGCGAGGGCGCCGACAGGAAACTCGCGGCCGAACTCGGGGCGCACCCGCGACGGCGGAGCGGCTGGACGGAGCGGCTGACGCACCCTCTGGCCTTCGTCGTCATCATCTCGGCGGCGCTGCTGCCTTCGCGTCCGACGATTCCGCGCCGCGGGGCGCGCGGGTCGAGCAGCCGCGCACCGCCGCCGAGTTCTACGAGAACGGCGCCTACTTTCTCTCCATACGCAGCTACGACGCGGCCGTGCGCGACCTGCGCCGGGCGGTCGAGCTCCAGCCCGAGTTCCCGGAGGCGCACAACCGCCTGGGGCGCGCGCTGATGCACAAGGGTCAGTTCCGCGCCGCCGCCGAAGAGTTTCGCACGGCCGTCGGGCAGCGCGGCGGGAGCTACCCCGTGGCGCAGTATAACCTCGGCTACGTCCTCCAACAGCAGCGCGAGAACGAGGAGGCGCTCGCCGCCTACCGCGCCGCCGCAGAGTCGAGCGGCGGCAACTACCCGGATGCTTACTACCAGATGGGGAGCATCCTGCTCGACACGCCCACCCGCGCGGCCGAGGCGGCCGATGCCTTCCGCAAGGCCATCGAGCAGAACGGGGGGCGCGACCCGGAGGCTTACTACCGCCTCGGCTTCGCGCTCGTCCAGCAGAAGGACTTCGACGGCGCCGAAGGCGCCCTGCGCGAGGCCATCAGCCAGCGCGGCGGCGACTTCGCCTTCGCGCACTACAACCTCGGGCTCCTCTACCAGCAGACCGGCCGGACGCAAGAGGCCATCAGGGAGTTCGAGACCTACCTGCAACAGGCGCCGGGCGACGAGAACCGCCACCGCGCCGAGAACACTTTGCGCGACCTGCGGCGCAGGGCCGCGCGCGAGGGGAACAGACAAAAGTGAGCTCCGAGACGCAGCGGATAAAACCCTTCAAGGTCGGAGAGGCGACGTTCGGCGACGGCCGGCTGACGCTCATCGCCGGCCCGTGCGTGGTCGAGTCGCGCGAGCACGCGCTCTGGATGGCGCGCGAATGCCAGAAGCGTGCGCAGGACGCGGGGCTCGACTACGTCTTCAAGGCTTCGTACGACAAGGCCAACCGCTCTTCGCACGCCTCCTACCGCGGGCCGGGGATGCGTGAAGGGCTCGAAGCGCTGCGCGCGGTCAAGGGCGAGACGGGGCTGCCCGTGCTGACGGACGTACACGACATCTCTCAAGTCGAGGAGGCGGCCGGGGCGGCCGACGTGCTGCAAATCCCCGCCTTCCTCTGCCGCCAGACCGACCTCATCGTCGCCGCGTGCGAGACGGGGAGGGCTGTGAACGTCAAGAAGGGGCAGTTCCTCGCCCCCACGGACGCGCGCAACATCGTCGAGAAGGCGCGGACGGCCGGCTGCGAGCGTCTGCTCCTGACCGAGCGCGGGTTCACGTTCGGATACAACAATCTGGTCGTTGACATGCGCTCGTTCCCCATCATGCGCGGTTTCGGCGCGCCGGTCGTCTTCGACGTGACGCACAGCCTGCAACTGCCCGGCGGGCTCGGGAGTGCAACGGGCGGACAGTCCGAGTACATCGAACCGCTCGCACGCGCCGGCGTCGCCTGCGGCGTCGACGCCGTCTTCATGGAGGTTCACGAGGCGCCCGAGCGAGCGCTCTCCGACGGCCCCAACGCGCTCCCGCTCGCACGCCTCGCCGCGCTGCTGGGGACGCTGCGCGACATACACTCGCTCGTCGGCGCGCGCGCGGCGGCCGCCGTCTGAACACGGAGGTAGACATGAAAAAAAGAATGATGACGGCCTCGCTCCTTCTGCTCTGCGCCTTCGCGCAGGCGGCGGCGCAGTCCCCGAACGTCACGCCGCCGCCCATTCACCCACCGCTGACACCTCGGACGCCGCCGCCCAAGCCCCTGCCGTCCGAGCCGACTCCCGCGTCGTTAGAGGCGAAGAAAAAGTACGAGGCGATGCTGGAGAAGGCGAAGAAGGGCGAGGGCGAGGTGGACTACCGCGCGCTGCGCTTCACCTTCTTCGAGACGCCCGAGTTCAACCCGCTCTCGGGGATGCTCGTCTACCGCCCGCTCTGGGGCGCGCTGGCGCAGTCGAACTGGCCCGAGGCCGTCAAGCAGGCCGAGGCGGTGCTCTCGAAAACCTACGTTGACGTGAACGCGCACATGGTCGCATACGTCGCCCACCGCCAGCAGGGCGACGAGGAGAAGGCGAAGTATCACCACCGCTGGGCCGAGGGCCTCCTCGCCTCGATCAAGGCGGGCGGCGACGGCAAGACGACCGGGACGGCCTGGCACGTCATCTCGACGAGCGAAGAGTACGCCCTCTTCCGCTCGATGAACCTCAACCCCGTCGGGCAGGCGCTCAAGCACGAGAACGGGCACTCCTACGACGAGATCACGGTCGTAGACCCGCGGACGCGGGAGCAGACCAGGTATTACTTCAACATCGACAAGCCGTTCAGCGCCTACGCACGGAAGTGACGCCCCGGCCCCGCGCCCCGCATTCGACAAATGAATAAAATCATCAGGACAGTTTTCCTCCTCCCCTGCGTTCTCGCGCTGGCGGTTCCGTCCGCCCCCGCGCGGCAGCCCGCCGAGGCGGGGGCGGCATGGCAGGTCACGACGTTCGACCTCAGCGTGAACGCGGCCGGCGCAAGCGGCGCGGAGCGCGCCGTCACGGCGCGCGCGACCATCGTGGCGCGCAACGTCGGCGGCGCGCCGGGCCGCACTCTGACGCTGCGCATCAGCCCCTCGGCGAAGGTCGAGGCGGCGAGCGTCGGCGGCCAGTCCGTCCGCTTCACCTCGGGGAGGGACGCGCGCGCGCAGTTGCAGACGGCGCAGCTCACCCTGCCCGCGCCCGTCCCCGTCGGCGGGACGCTGACGGCCGCCCTCGACTACCGCCTGCCGGTCGCGGAGAACACGGGTCTCGCCGCCGTCTCGCCGCTCGGGCTTCAGTTCCTCCCGCTCTCGAACTGGTACCCCGCGCCCAACACGCCCGTCGCGCCGCGCGGCGCGGACTACGCGCCCGTGCGGCTCACCGTCACCGGGCTCGCCTCGGGCGAGACGCTCGTCGCCTCGGGCAAGGCGACCCCCGGCGGCGGCTTCGAGCAGGCGCTCAACTCACAGCCCTTCTTCGTCACCGGCCGCTGGGTGACCGTCGAAGGCTCGGGCGAGGCGCGCGGCGTCTCCGCCATGCTCCAGGCCGGCGCGGGCGATGAAGAGCGCCGGGCGGCCGAGTCGCTCGTCAACCTCGCGGGCGCGGCGCGCGCCTTCTACGCCTCGATGTTCGGCACGACGCCCGACACGCCCGTCCGCCTCGTCGGCGTCAGCCGCGGCGCGGGCTTCGAGACGGGCGGCACGCTCCTCGTCAACCACGCCGCCTTCCGCCGGCGCAAGCTCGACTCGGCGACGGCCTTGCAGGCGGCCGAGGCGGTCGCGCGCGTGTGGGTCGGAGGCGCGGCCGGCGTCGAGGGCGAGGGCACGGGCGCGGTGCGCGAGGGGCTGCCGCGTTACCTGGCCGCGCTCTTTCTGGAGAAGCAGTTCGGCAAGCCTTTGGCCGACGCCGAGTGGATGAGGATGGCTCTGCTCTACGCGCCGGTGGCCGAGCGCGACCCGCCGCTCGCGAAGCTCTCGCCGGCCTTCGACACCTACTTCAACTCCTCCGCGAACAAGGGCGCGCTCGTCTGGCGCATCGTCGCTTCGGCCGTCGGGCGCGAACAGTTCGCGGGCGCGCTGCGAGTCCTCGCCGCGGCCGACGGCGGCGGGAGGTTTACGCTCGCCGGCCTGCGCCAGCGGCTGGGCCTCGCCGGCGGCGACCGCGTGAGCCAGCTCATGGCCTCGCTCTTCGATCTGCAGACCGACACCGACCTGCTGGTCGGCCTCCCCGTGCAGCGCGCGGGCGCGTGGGTCTCGAACCTGCGTAACACGGGCTCGTTCGACGTGGAGGTGACGGTGCAGGCGCAGACCGTCTCGGGCGAGCGCCTCTCGACGACCGCGCGCGTCCCCGCGAAGGACTTCGGCGAGGCGCAGTTCAGGACGGCCGCCAGGATCGTCCGCGTCGAGATAGACCCCGAAAAGCTCTACCCGCAGACGAACTACGCCAACGACGTGGTGCCGCAGGGGCCGGGTCTCGTCGAGGCCGTCGAGCAGGCGCGCATCCAACTCGGCCAGCAGCCGGCGCGCGCCGAACAGCTCGCACGCGAGCTGCTCGCGCGGGTCCCCGCCAGCGGCGAGGCGCGCATCGTGCTCGCGCGCGCGCTCCTCGAACAGAACCGGCTCGACGACGCCGAGCGCGAGTTCCGCGCCGCCGCGGACTCGACGCTGCCGCCCCCCTCGACGCTGGCGTGGGCCGACATCGGGCTGGGCGAGGTCGCGCTCCGGCGCAACCGCCCGGCCGACGCCGCCAAACTCTTCGACGCGGCGGCGAGGGCCGAGGCCGAGTACGCCTCGACGCTCGCGGCGCGCGCGGCGCGCATCCGCGCGGAGGCGGCGGCCGGCTCCCCGCCGCCGGTGGACGAGCAGATCAAGGCGGCGGTCGCCAACCTCGACGCCGCCATCAAGACCGGCCAGAAGGCCGGCATCGAGGCGCTCATCGTCGGCGGCGAGCTGACCAGCTTCTCGAAGGGCATCGTCGGCACGCAGCCCGAAATCTGGCAGACGCGCGTCCTGCGCACGGAGCAGCTCGACCCGAACCGCGTCGCGGCCGACGTCACGGTCACCGCGCGCACGCTCGGGCGCAGCCAGGAGGGCCCGGCCGTCTACGTCTTCGCGCGCACGCCGTCGGGCTGGAAGCTCTACGAGATTCCCATCTTCGAGGTGCGATGAAGAGTCCGGAGTCTGAAGTCTGAAGTCAAGACGGTTGAGAGTCGTCTTGCCTTTGACTCCAGACTCCAGACTCCAGACTAAAAAATGGAAGATTATGGAGAGGTCGAGAGGCGCGCGGCGCGTGTGCGGCTCCTGCTTTTGGACTGTGACGGGGTGCTGACCGACGGGCGCATCACGCCGGTCGAGGGCGGGGAAGAGCTGAAGAGCTTTCACACGCACGACGGCCACGGGCTCGTCATGCTCCACCGCGCGGGGCTGCGCTCGGGGATAATCTCGGGTCGCACCTCACGCCTCGTCGAGCTGCGCGCCGCGGACCTCGGCGTCTCCTTCGTCCGGCAGGGCGCGCTCAACAAGCTCGAATTCTTCGAGGGCCTGCTCGCCGAGGCGGGCGTCGAGCCGGGCGAAGCGGCCTACGTCGGCGACGACGTCGTTGACATCCCGCTCATGCGCCGCTGCGCGCTCGGCGTCGCGGTCGCCGACGCCACGCCCGACACGCGCGTGGCCGCGCACCACGTCACACGACTGCCCGGCGGCGGCGGCGCCGTCCGCGAGGTCTGCGAGCTGATACTCAAGGCGCAGGGGCGATGGGACGAGCTGATGAAGCGATACCTCTCCTGAGCCGTCTCACCTCTTCGACTTTTTCGACTTCGCGGCGGCCTTCGCCGCCGGCTTCCGCCCGGCCTTCTTCGCGCCGCCCGCCGCCTTCTTCGGCGCGCCCCGCTGCGCGGGCTTCGGCACGACGGTCCCCCCCGCGAAGTGCTCGCGGCAGAGGTCTAAGAAGGACTGGCAGACGGGCGAGAGGTAGCCGCCGCTCAGACGCGCCAGCCCCATCTCCCAGTTGATGCGCGCGCCCTCTATCCACCAGCGCACCAGACGCCCCTTCTCCACGTCCTCGCGCGCCACCGAGAGCGGCACGATGCCGACGCCCATGTCGGCCGCCACCATGTTCCGGATGGCCGCCTGCCGGCTCAGCTCCATCGCCACCGTCGGCTTCAACCCCGCCTCGGCGAAGAACTCGTCGATCAGACGCCGGGTGTTGCCGCCGCGCTCGCCGAGGATGAGCTTCTCGCCGGCGAGCGCGAAGGCGCTTACGACCTTCTGCCCGGCCGAAGCGTGGCGCGGGCTGGCGATGGCGACGAGCTGGTCGCGGCTGAGCAGCTCGGTCTCGACGTTGCGCGCCTGGACGGGGAGCGAGACGAAGGCCGCGTCGATCTCGCCCGCCAGGATTTTTTTGACCAGCTCCTCGCTCGTGCCCGAGGAGACGGAGACCTCCGCGTTCGTGTGCGACTTGCGCAGCCTCTTCAGGATGAGCGGGAGCGAGTCGGCGCTGACCATCCCCGAGGCGCTCCCCACGCGCAGCCGCCCGTGCTTGGCGCCGGCCAGCTCGGCCAGCTCGGCGAGCGCCGCGTCGTGCTCCCGCAGGATGCGTAGGGCGCGCTCGTGCAGGTGCTCGCCCGCCTCCGTCATCACCACGCGGCGCGGCATCCGCGTGAAGAGGGGGACGCCGACCTCCTTCTCGAGCTGCTTGATCTGCATGCTGAGCGCGGCCTGCGTGTAGTGTATCCGCTGCGCGGCGGCGGTGAAGGTGCGCGCCTCGGCGATGGCGACGAACGCCTTGAGCTGCCTGATCTCCATCCTCAGTCTCCGCTATCAGAATCGATTATCGTAGAAATAAAATCTTTTAGTTTTGATTATAATCAAACTTCCGCTAGGATTGCACAAATTTTTTAGGCGGGGGTCTGAAGTCCCGCCGCCGCTGCCCCATTTTCCCCGATGAAGGCCAGGCGCCGACCAGTCAAACTCCAGCCGAAGCGGGCGCCGCAGCTCGCCGCGCGCCAGACCGTGCTCGGCGTCGACGGCGGCGGCTCGAAGACGCGCGCGGTGGTGGCCGACGGCGGCGGCAAAGTCCTGGGCGAGGGGCTCGCCGGGGCGTCGAACCCTTTGCGCGTCGGCGTCAGCGAGGCCGTCGGAGCCATCCGCGACGCGGTCGACCGCGCCTGCGCCGAGGCCGGCGTGCGACGCTCGGACATCGTCGCCGCCGAGGTGGGGCTCGCCGGCGTCAGGCGCGCCGACATCCGCGAGCGGATGCTCGCGGCGCTCGCCGAGCTGGGCCTGGGGACGGTCGAGGTCGTGACCGACGCCGACATCGCGCTCTACGGCGCGACCTCGGGCAAGCCCGGCCTCGTCATCATCGCCGGGACGGGCTCGGTCTGCTGCGGCGTCAACGCGCGCGGCCGGCGCGCCTGCGCGGGCGGGTGGGGGCCGGTCGTGGGCGACGAGGGGAGCGGCTCGTGGATAGCGCGCCGCGCCCTCCAGTCCGTCGCGCACGCCACAGACGGGCGCGGGCCCAAGAC
>JAIVJI010000048.1 GCA_020200135.1 Acidobacteriota bacterium
GCTCAGTTCTCTGGATGGCTTGTCTCGGGTTCTCGCGCCGGGTGGATTTCGGCTGGGGCGGCGCCTGCTCGCCCGGGCGTGCGGCGCGTACAAGGATTCTAAGCCCCCGCGCGCGCGAGCGTCAACAGAGTTTTCTCCGGGGAAGTTGTTGCCAACCGCCCCCGCGCGTGATATACGGGCGCGAAACCGACGGGAGGAGAAGACGATGACCGACCAACGCGAACTTCTCAAGGCGCAGCGGGCGAGGTGCGAGGAGACGGTGCGCGGCCTCAAGTGCTACGTCAAAGAGCTGACGGGCATGGCCGACAAACACGGCACCGACCGCGAGCACTTCGAGGAGGAGCTGTCGAAGGCGAGGAGCGACCTGGAGTTCTACGAGGAGCAGTCGAGGCACATCTCCGGGACGCTGGGCGACGCGGCCGGCCGCAGGACTTTTCAGGTCTACCAGGACGCCGGCGGCGAGTGGCGCTGGCGTCTGGTCGCGGGCAACGACCGCGTCATCGCCGACTCCGGCGAGGGTTACAACAACAAACAGGACTGCCTCCACGGCATCGAGCTGGTCAAAGACTCGAAGGAGGCGCGGGTCGAGAGCGCGGACTAGGCCGCCCCGGCGTGGGCTCGAAAGTTAAATGGCCGGGGGCGTCGCGTATGACGCCCCCGGCCATTTTTTTACCCGCCTGGTTTTCGTCCGCCGTCCCCGGCCTACTCGGTGAGCGTGACGTGGATGGCCTCGCGCGCGGCCGACGGCTCGGGCGTCTGCGTGGGGCCCCGGCGCGCCTCGGCCGACTGGGCGGCGTTGTGGCCGTTGCGGTCGGAGCCGGCGGCCGCAGCCTTCTGCTCGCCGACGAAGGTGAGCCAGTCGCCCGGCGCCTCGCGCTCGCCCGAGGTGATCTCGAAGAAGAGCTTCTGGATGCGCTCGGTGATGGGGCCGCGGCGCGCCTCGCCGACGGGGATGCGGTCGACGCTGCGGATGGGCGTGACCTCGGCGGCGGTGCCCGTGAAGAACAGCTCGTCGGCGACGTAGAGCGAGGCGCGCTGGAGCCCCGACTCGACGATGGGGATTTCGAGCGCGCGGCAAATCTCGATGACGCTGTCGCGCGTGATGCCCGGCAGGATGGCCGACGAGAGCGGCGGCGTAATCACCTTCCCGCCGTGGACGAGGAAGATGTTCTCGCCCGAGCCCTCGGAGACGTACCCGCGGTCGTCGAGCGCGATGCCCTCGGCGTAGCCGTTGGTGAGCGCCTCCATCTTGATGAGCTGCGAGTTCATGTAGTTGGCGCCCGCCTTCGCCATCGCCGGCATCGAGTTGGGCGTCAGGCGGTTCCACGAGGAGACGCACACGTCCACGCCCTGCTCGATGGCCTCGTCGCCGAGGTACTTGCCCCAGTCCCAGGCGCCGATGTAGCAGGCCATCGGGTTCGGGAACGGGTTGACGCCGAAGGCCGGGTGCTCCTCGTCGAGCGAGCGGAACATGATGGGGCGGAGGTAGCACTGCTGGAGCCCGCTGCGCGCGACCAGGCCCGTCACCGCGTCGCACAGCTCGTCGAGCTTCCACGGGTGCGACATGCGGTAAATCTTCGCCGAGTTCAGAAACCGCTGCATGTGCTCGCGCAGGCGGAAGACGGCCGGGCCGCGGCTGGTCTTGTAGCAGCGTATGCCCTCGAAGACGCTCGACCCGTAGTGGAGGACGTGCGACATGACGTGCACGCGCGCGTCGTCCCACCTGATGAACTCGCCGTCGTGCCAGACCTCCTGAACGATGGTCGGCGTCTTGACGTTCTTCTTCCTGGCGTCGTCGTTGAACATCTCTTCTCTGGCTCCTTAAATGGTCCCGACCCGCACGGCGCTCCGCTCCGCTCGGGGACGTGATTCGTCTGTGACGGGCGACGGCGGCGAGGGGCGGGACGAAGTCCTCTGAAAATTTCGGCTCGCGGTGATTTGGGATAAATGGGTCTTCAAGGATGGGACAATACCTTAAACCCGACGCGCTTGGCAAGGTTGCGAAACTCGTGCAGAATGACCCGTCGCCGGCGCCCCCCGGCGCGCCGCCGCGAGGCCCCTTTCCCCGAGGAGAAACGTCTTGAGAACGCCCCCGCCAACGGCGCGCCCCGGCGCCGCCGGGCCCCGCGCGAGCGCGTACTCGCGCGCGCTCGCCGGCCTCGTCCTGCTCGCCGCGCTCACGCCGGCGCTGCCCGCCTGCTCTCACAAAGCCGACCCGAACGCCGGCGCCGGCCCGCAGGCGAACTCCGCGACCCCCGCGCCGACCGCGGCCGCCGGCCCCGCGCAGCAGGGCCAGGTGAAGGCCGCGGACAGGGGCGACTTCAAGGTCGCGCGCCGCGAGCCTGACGACGACGGGCTGAGCCCCGAGGAGCGCGCCGAAATGGCCGACGAGGAGAAGTCGCTCGAAGAGGCGGCGGCCGAGCTGAACAAGGCTTTCTCGCTCCCGCACGACATCTTCATCGGCTTCGGCGAGTGCGAAGAGCCGAACGCCTTCTACGACACGGAGAAGAAGGAGGTCGTCGTCTGCTACCAGCTCGTCGAAGACCTCTACGAGTCCTTCCGCGGCGACTACCGTTCGGACGAGGAGATCAAAGAGGTCGTCGGCAACGCCACGACCTTCATCTTCTTCCACGAGGTGGGGCACGCGCTCATCGACGCCTACGACCTCCCCGTCACGGGGCGCGAGGAGGACGCCGTCGACCAGCTCTCCGTGCTCGTGCTCGCCGACGGCTCGGAGGAGGGCGACCGGACGGTGCTCGACGCCGCGCGCAGCTTCTCGCGCGCGACCGACGCCGAGCTGGACGAGCTGGCCTTCGCCGACGAGCACTCGCTCGACCGCCAGCGCTTCTACAACATCATCTGCCTGCTCTACGGCCAGAACCAGGAGAAGTTCGCCTCGCTCGTCAACGACGGGACGCTGCCCGAGGGGCGCGCCGAGCGCTGCGGCGACGAGTACGCGCGCGCCAGGAAGGCGTGGGACTCGCTGCTCGCGCCCTACGTCAAGTGATTCCGCGTTGGGGCGCCCCGCGCTATACTCGGGCGGACGTAAAAAAATTCTTCGAGCAAGGGGTCACGATTGCACGCGGACGAAACTCCCAAACAGGACGCGCTCTCGGTTCACCGCCGCGCCGTCGCCGTGGACATGCACGCCGACACCGTGCAGTTCGTCATCGACGAGGGCGCCGACATCAGCGGCCGCGTCGAGACGACGCACCTCGACGCCGTGCGGATGCGCGAGGGCGGGCTCGACGCGCAGTTCTTCTCCATCTGGGTCGAGCCCGAATACTTCGGGACGGGCGGCGAGCGGGCCATCGGGCGCGCCGACGCGCAGGTCGAGGCCGTCCGCGCGCTCGCCGAAAACCGCCCCGACATCTGGACGCTCGCCACGACGGCCGCGGACATCCGGCGCGCGGCCGCCGGCGGGAAACTCGCCGCGCTGCTCGGGCTCGAAGGCGGCTACGCGATTGACGAGAAGATAGAGCGCGTCGGGCACTACTTCGCGCGCGGCGTGCGCTACATGACGCCGACGTGGACGCACAGCCTGAGCTGGGCGGGCTCCTCGGGCGACGAGGAGGGGCGCACGCGCGGGCTCGACGGGTTCGGCAGGCGGGTCATCCGGGAGATGAACCGGCTCGGGATGATGGTCGACGTCTCGCACGTCTCGGACAAGACCTTCTGGGACATGGTCGAGACCTCGACCTCGCCCGTCATCGCCTCGCACTCGAACTGCCGCGCCCTCACGAACGCCCCGCGCAACCTGACCGACGAGATGGTCGCCGCCATCGCGGCGACGGGCGGCTTCGTCTCCGTCGTCTTTTACCCCGGCTTCCTCGACCAGAACTGGAGGGCCCGCAGGGACTCCCTCGACCGGGAGCTTGAGCCGCGCGTCAGGGAGGTCGCGCTCGGCCGGGGACTGAGCGGCCCGCACGAGCGCATCGCCGCCGACCGCTTCCGCGAGCGCGTGTACGCCGAGCGGCTTGAGGCCGTGCCGCTCGCGCGCGTCGCAGACCACGTGGACCGCGTCGTCGAGCTGGCCGGCGTCGAGCACGTCGCGCTCGGCTCCGACTTCGACGGCATCACGGCCACGCCCGAAGGGCTCTCCTCGGTCGCGGAGCTGCCGAACCTGACGGCCGAGCTGCTGCGCCGCGGCTACACCGCCGACGACGTGACCAAAATTCTCGGCGGCAACGTGCTGCGCGTGATGGAAGAGACCGAGGGGAGGGCCGCGCGTTGAGCATCCTCGTGGACAACGACTCGCCCAAGGTCGATGACCGGGACGGGATGAACGCCGCCGCCGCGCGCCCGCGCATCGGCCTGCACACGGGCATCGCGGGCGGGCTGCACAACGCTCTGCTCAAGGCCCGGTCGCTGGGTGCGGACGCGGTGCAGATATTCTCGCGCAACCCGCGCGGGTGGAAGGCGCGGCCGCTCGAGCCGGAAGAGGTCGAGCAGTTCAAGCGCGTGCGCGCCGAGACCGGCGTCCGGCCCGTCGCCGTCCACGCCAACTACCTCATCAACCTCGCCGCCGCCGACCAGACGGTGCGCGAGAAGTCCGTCGCCTCGTTCCGCGAGGAGGTCGAGCGCGGGCTCGCGCTCGGCGCGGACTACCTCGTCGTCCACCCGGGGAGCGCGCGCGGCGCGTGCGAATCGGACGCCATCCGCACCTGCGCCGAGAGCCTCAAGGCCGCGTGCGACGGCCTCGAACTGGGCACGTTCAGAATCCTGCTGGAGAACACGGCCGGGCAGGGCGAATGCATCGGCCACCGCTTCGAGCACCTGAGGGAAATCCGCGAGCAATGCCCGGAGTTGAACCTCGGCGTCTGTCTCGACACCGCGCACGCCTTCACCGCCGGCTACGACATACGCGACGCGGACGGCCTCGCCGCCGCGCTCGACGCGCTCGACACGAACGTCAACCTCGGGAACGTCCTCGCCGTCCACTTCAACGACTCGAAGGCGGCCTACGACTCGCGCGTCGACCGCCACTGGCACATCGGCCACGGCCACATCGGAGCCGAGGCGCTCGGCCGCGTCGCCTCGCACCCGCGACTCGCTCACGCCGCGTTCCTTCTGGAGACGCCCTCGGACGAGACGTGCGACGATGCGTGTAACCTTGAAGTATTACGCAGTTTCGTTAAAACTACATAAAATAGCTACTGTTGGCTTATTCGATTCACAATAATACGGAGTATCAATATGCTTACACGGTTAAAGGTCTCCGGTTTTAAAAACTTGGTAAATGTTGATGTGCGCTTTGGCCCTTTCACCTGTGTGGCGGGAACCAACGCAGTCGGCAAGTCAAATCTGTTCGACGCTATTCGATTTCTAAGCGCCCTAGCCGACAAACCGCTCATGGACGCCGCGCTCTCAGTCCGAGATGAAGGGGGGCGTGCCTCTGACGTGCGAAGCATATTCCATCGAGTTGGCGGTGAGTACGATAGCGAAATGTCGTTTGAGGTCGAGATGCTCGTCCCAAATGAAGGCTTAGACGATTTAGGACAGCGGGCAGTCGCCTCTACTACTTTTCTTCGATATGCAATAGTGCTCGCTTACCAACAAGATGTGACTTTCCACTCCCTGGGGAAACTGGAGCTCATCAGGGAGGAGTTAACATATATTAAGAAGGGTGATGCACCCAAATATCTGCTTTTTCCGCATAAACCCGCTTGGCGCACCTCGGCCGTAATTGGCGCGCGGTTCAGCCCGTATTTTATTTCGACAGAAGGCGGCGGGCAGAATCGGGTTATCAAGTTGCACCATGACGCCGGCGGCACTCGCCATTCAACGCGCGAGGGCAAAGAAGCAAGGCGTAACAGAAGCGGGGGCCGACCCTCTTCGCGCTTGGCCGCCAATTTGCCGCGGACAGTTCTCTCTGCCACCAATGCAGCGGAAAGTCCGACCGCTCTACTTGCGCGGAATGAAATGCGTTCTTGGAGATTGCTCCAACTTGAGCCATCTTCCCTTCGCCAGCCTGATGACTTCACCTCCCCTACGACGCTGGGCACTGACGGGGCGCACCTAGCCGCTACGCTCTACCATTTAGCTTCCACAAACGGCGCGAGTGAAGAGAAGAAACGAAACGAGAATGGGGAAGCATCCAAGATTTACGGACAAGTTGCTAGCCGCCTGTCAGACCTGATAGAAGACGTTTATGAAGTAAAAATCGACCGCGACGAACGCAGACAGTCGTTAACGCTCCTCGTTACTGGTCGCGACGGCACCTCGCACCCAGCTAGGGCACTGTCGGATGGCACGCTGCGCTTCTTAGCACTCGCAGTGATCGAGCTTGACCCGGAAGCGCAGGGGTTAATCTGCTTAGAAGAGCCTGAGAATGGCATTCACCCTGATCGCATACCGGCGATGCTCAGCCTCCTGAAGCATATCGCGTCCGACGTCAACGACCCGGTAAATTCGGACAACCCCCTTCGGCAAGTTATTATTAATACGCACTCGCCTTCAGTTGTTGCACAGGTCCCCGAAGACAGCCTGCTTGTCGCCGAGCTAAAAGAATCTGTCGAGTCGGGGGCAAGATTTAAGCACGCCAGCTTTAGCCCGCTCCCCGGCACGTGGAGGAATAAATCCTCTGAAAAACCATCTCCCGTCTCGAAGGGCAAGCTGATCGCATATTTGAACCCGATAAGCCCTAACGGCTCAGACAACGATGAGGGCACAGAGGCTGACGCCTCTCAGAAAGTCCTGCGGGTGATGGATAGACCTGACCTCCAGCCTTTACTCCCTTTCTCACAGACCCAACAGGGTAAGTAACGATGCCTGACCTCAGCTTTACGCTCCTCCCTGAAGGCAGCTCGGACAAAGCGCTAATCCCTCTCCTCACATGGCTCTTAAGGGACGTTGGAATAAGGCGGGCCATTCAACCGAATTTCGCTGACGTTTGGCGACTCATCGCTGAAATTCAAGGCGCAGTGCAGGAGGCTCGACGAGCGATAGCTATACCCCCGGCGGTTTGTGTGGTGCCAGTAAGGATGCAGGAGGCATGGTTGCTATTTGACGAGGCCGCCATACGGAGGGCGGCGGGAAATCCAAACGGACGTGAGGAGTTCAGGCTGCCTGAGTTGAGGCGGGTTGAAGCCCTGCCCGACCCGAAGGAGGAACTTTACAACCTGATCCGCACCGCCAGCGGTCTTACTGGCCGTCGGTTGAGACGGCTGAAAGTACGTGATCTGTCTTCAAAAGCATCTCAAGTTTCTGCTTACATAGAGGACTTCGCTCCCCTCCGCATCTTGCCTGCCTTTCGGCTGCTCGAGACAAATCTCAGAGCCGTAGTCGGTGAACAGGGCTGGGACACCTGACGCACTCAAGAGTGAATGACCTCCATGCCTAACATTTTACGCGACGACGCCTGCAACCTCGAAGCCCTCCGCTCTTTCGTCAAACGCCCCGACACGCAGGAGACTGCCTGATGGACATCCGACTCAAAGACCGCGCCGAAGGCGGCCCGCACTACCTCCAGATACGCCAGCAGCTCGAAACGCTCATCCGCGACAAACAGCTCGCGCCCGGCGAGGCGCTCCCCTCCCACGCCTCGCTCGCCGCCAAACTCTCCATCGACAAAGGCGAAGTCCAGCGCGCCTACTTCGAGCTCGAACACGCCGGCCTCGTCACCAAGAAGACCGGCAAAGACTTCCTCGGCAAAGAGAAGACCACCTACACCGTCAAGTGAAGGTCAGAAGGGTTAACCACGGAGGCGCGGCTTCAAGTCTTTTGCCGCGTCTCCGTGGTTATTTTTGTTCGACAAGCTCGCCCGGCCTGAGCTAACATGGGCGCACCTTTCGGGGCGGGAATCGAGCCAGAGATGAAACGTTTCGGCCACCCAGTTAAGCTCCTCCTTACGTAGCCGCACGGCCGGCGTCGCGCCTGAGTTGCGCGCGCCCGCGCGGTGCGGCGACCTTCCCGGCGACAACCGACTTAAAATTGAGTTAAGCCCCCGGCGTGCTTGAGAAAGCGCGGGGCGGTTCTGTACCGTAAGGGTAAAGGAAAGGCTGCGGAAAACTATCATGGACGAAAAGTATTTCCCCGAGAAGATCGAGGAGAAGTGGCAGAGGTTCTGGGAGGAGTCGGGCGCGTTCGAGGCCGAATCGGACGCGTCGCGCGAGAAGCGCTTCTACTGCCTGGAAATGCTCCCCTACCCCTCGGGCTTCCTGCACATGGGGCACGTGCGCAACTACTCCATCGGCGACGCGCTGTCGTGGTTCCGCCGCCTGCAGGGCTTCAACGTCCTGCACCCGATGGGCTGGGACAGCTTCGGCCAGCCGGCCGAGCAGGCCGCCATCAAGCGCGGCGTGATGCCGCGCGAGTGGACGGAGAAGAACATCGAGCACATGCGCGGCCAGTTCAAGCGCATGGGCTTCAGCTTCGACTGGCGGCGCGAGGTGACCGCGCACACGCCCGAGTACTACAAGTGGGACCAGTGGTTCTTCCTGAAGATGCTGGAGCGCGGGCTGGCCTACAAGAAGGTCTCGCCGGTCAACTGGTGCCCGGCCGAGGGCACCGTGCTGTCGAACGAGCAGTCGTCGGGCGGCGTCTGCTGGCGCTGCGGCGCGGCGGTCGAGAAGCGCGACATCGAGCAATGGTTCCTGCGCATCACCGACTACGCCGAGCAGTTGCTCGAAGACATGAGCGAGATCGAGCGGGGCTGGCCCGAGCGCGTCCTGACGATGCAGCGCAACTGGATCGGGAAAAGCTCCGGCGCCTACATCGACTTTCAGGTCAGGGACACGGACGAGCGCGTCCGCGTCTTCACGACGCGCGTCGACACCATCTACGGCGCCAACGCCGTCGTCGTCGCGCCCGATCACCCGCTGGTCGAGCACTCACCCGTGAAAGACGACGTGCGCCGCTTCGCCGAGCGCGTCCGCGCCGAGCGTGCGGCGGCGCGCGACCCCGGCGCGCAGGAGGAGAAGGAGGGCGTCAACACCGGGCTGCTGGCCGTCAACCCGTTCAGCGGCGAGCTGATTCCGGTCTGGGCCGGCAACTACGTGCTGACCGAGTACGGCACCGGCGCGGTGATGAGCGTGCCCGCGCACGACGAGCGCGACTTCGAGTTCGCGCAGAAGTACTCCCTGCCCATCCGGCGCGTCATCGAGCGCATCTCGCACGAGCAGCCGCCGGCCGAGCGCGACCCCGGGGTCGAAGACCAGTCGGTCGCGATGAAGGAGGCGTTCACGGAGTACGGCATCCTCGTCAACTCGGGCGACTGGAGCGGCCGGCTCTCCGAGGGCGCCATCCGCGAGATGGCCGAGTTCGCCGAGGCGCGCGGCTTCGGCGAGCGCGCCGTCACCTACCGGCTGCGCGACTGGGGCGTGTCGCGCCAGAGGTTCTGGGGCGCGCCGATTCCCATCGTCTACTGCGACGCGTGCGGCGTCGTCCCCGTCCCCGAGTCAGACCTGCCCGTCGTGCTGCCCGAGCGCGCGGAGTTCACGGGCTCGGGTCAGTCGCCTCTGGCGGGCGTGCCCGAGTTCGTGAACACGACCTGCCCGAAGTGCGGGAAGCCGGCGCGGCGCGAGACGGACACGATGGACACGTTCGTCGATTCGTCCTGGTACTTCTTCCGCTACTGCGACCCGAAGAACGCTCGTGCTCCGTTCGACCGCGAGAAGGTCGCCTACTGGACTCCCGTCGACCAGTACATCGGCGGCGTCGAGCACGCGGTGATGCACCTGCTCTACACGCGCTTCTGGACGAAGTTCATGCGCGACATCGGGCTGATTAACTTCAACGAGCCGGTCAAGCGTCTGATGACGCAGGGCATGGTCGTCGCCGAGACCTTCTACCGCGAGGGCGAGGAGCCGGGCTCGAAGGTCTACTTCAACCCGGCGGACGTGGACGTGGTGCGCGACGACAAGGGGCGCGTGTCGAGCGCGACGAGTACCGCCGACGGCCAGCCCGTCACGGTCGGCCCGTTCGAGAAGATGGGGAAGTCGAAGAACAACGGCGTCGACCCGAACGAGATGATCACGGCCTACGGCGCGGACGCCGCGCGGCTGTTCGTCCTCTTCGCCGCGCCGGTCGAGAACGACCTGCGCTGGCAGGAGGCGGGCATCGACGGCGCGCTGCGCTTCCTGCGCCGCGTCTACTCGTTCGTCCACCGCTGGCGCGAGTCCTTCGGCGGCGTCACGCGCGACGCGGCCGCGGCGGGCGGGTTCTCGCCCGAAGCCGGGCGGCTGCGCCACGAGACGCACCGGACGATAGAGCGCGTGACGAACGACTTCGAGGGGCTGCGCTACAACACCGCGGTCGCGGCCATGATGGAGCTGTCGAACGCCCTGGGCGACTTCCGTGTCGCGCCCGGCTCGGCCGCGCCGTCGGACCGATTCGCCGTGCGCGAGACGCTGGAGGCGCTGGTGCTGATGCTGGCGCCGTTCGCGCCGCACCTGTCGGAGGAGCTGTGGGAGGCGCTGGGCCACGAGGGCGGCATCCTGCGCAGCGGCGCGCGCTGGCCCGCGTTCGACGAGGCTCTGGCGCGCAAGGACGAGGTCGAGATCGCCGTCCAGGTCAACGGCAAGCTGCGAGGGCGCGTCTCGGTCGCGGCCGCCGCCACGGAGGAGGAGACGCGCGCGGCGGCGCTCGCCGACGAGCGCGTGCGCGCCTGGACGGACGGCAAACAGATGGTCAAGACGGTCGTCGTCCCCGGCCGCCTCGTCAACGTGGTGGTAAAGCAGTAGACGGTAGTCAGTAGTCAGTGGAAAAACAGAGGCGGCGCGTTCCGGTCATCAGCCGAGAGCGCGCCGCCTGTTCTTTTCTACCGGCTACTGTCTACTGCCTACCGTCTACTCCCCATCACCCCGTCGTGTGAACCGCCGCGGTCTGCCTTCTCAGAGGCGAGCGAAGCATGAGCCAGGCCGAGGGCGCGACGACGAGCGCGATGCCGAGGAGGACGAGCGGGCCGAACTGCCGTTGCCAGAGCAGCAGGTCGAAGCCGAGCGCGAAGACGATCTGCATCAGCCCGACGACCGAGACGCGCGAAGGGTTGCCCAGCGCGAACGCCTTCGTCATCGCCAGTTGGCCGACCGTCCCCGCCAGCCCGACGCCGACGAGCAGCAGGAGCGTCCGCGCGTCGCCGAGGGCCCCGTCGTCGACGCGCCCTCCCGAGAGCAGCATGAAGCCGACCGTGAAGACCGTCGCCACGCCCGAGAAGTGTGTGACGACGGCGCGCGCGTCCACCCCGCCCAGCCGGTTGAGCCCGATCATCGAGACGGAGGTCGAGAGCGCGTTGGCGAGCGCGAGCGCGGCCGCCAGACGGTCGGCGCCCGCCTCGGGTCGCTGGATGAGGACTACGCCTGCGAGCCCCGTCGCGATCGCAAACCAGACGGCCGCGCGCGGCCTCTGCCCGAGCACGGGCCACGCCAGCAGCGTCACCCAGACCGGCACCGTGTTCGAGAGCGTGAGCGCGGTCGAGACGGGCAGGTGCGTCAGCGCGTAGAAGGCGAAGAGGACGCCGACGCTCCCGGCGAGGCTCCGCACCCAGAGCACCGCCGGGCGCAGGAGCACGAGCCGGACGCCGGACGCCACCGAGAGCGTGAGCGTGAAGACGAACGCGAGCGAGGTGCGCGCGACGGCGACGAGGTGCCAATCGCAGCGCTCGCCCGCGAGGTGGCTGAACGCGCCCATCGAGGCGAACGCCAGCGAGCCGCAGAGCATGAAGAGGTACGCGCGCCCGCCCTCGCCCTCCGCGTGCGCCGAACTTTCGGGGCTTTCCATTCCGCACAGAAAGATAACAGCCGCGCCCCGGGCTGTCAGCCCGACCCCGCCGAGATTTCGGCGAGTAGGCCGTGGCATGTTGCTTGCGACCATAGACTGCACGAGGTAGAAAGCGACTGATTTCACTACAGGTGTTCACTACACGGGAGGCAAGCGGCAATGCGTAAAGTTCTGACATCGTTCCTGTTCTCGCTGGCGCTCGTCGCGGGCGTCGCGGCGCAGGAGAGTAAGGTTGACAGCGCGGTCGATAAGACGAAGTCGGCCGGCCAGGAGGTCGGCGACAAGGCTGAGGACGCCAAGGACGCGACCGTCAAGGGCGCGAAGAAGGTCGGCAAGGGCACCAAGAAGGTCGGCTCCGAGGCGGCCGACAAGGCTGAGGACGCCGCCGGCAAGGCCGCCGACGCGGCCGGCGACGTGAAGGACGCCACCGTCCACGGCGCGAAGAAGGCCGGCCAGGCGACGAAGAAGGGCGTGAACGAAGTCGGCGACAAGGCCGAAGACGTGGGTGACAAGTCGGCCGACGCGGCGCGCAAGGTCGGCGACAAGGCCGAAGACGTTGGCGGCAAGGTCGTTGACACCGGCAAGGCCGTCGGCCACGAGGCCGCCGACAAGGCCGAGGACGTCGGCGACCAGACCGCCAAGGGCGCCAAGGTCGCCGCCAAGGGCGCGAAGAAGGGCGTCAACGAAGTCGGCGACAAGGCCGAGGACGTGGGCGACGCGACCGTCAAGGGCGCGAAGAAGTCGGGCAACTGGCTCAAGCGCACCTGGAAAAAGATTTTCTAAGCCGCTCGGGGTAAAGCCAACTGAACGAGGGCGCGCCTCTCGCTCGCGGCGAGAGGCGCGCCCTCGTTCTCTCCACCCATCTTTATCAGCGCGCGCCGCCGACGCGGCCGCTCGAGCGCAGCCCCATCAGACGCGCCGGGAACTCGCCGAAGTCTTCGACGACCCAGGTGTCGCCTTCGAGCTTGACCTTCGCCGCCGGGATGAAAGTCCCCTCGCCGCGCCCGCGGCTGTCGAGGAACATCTCCGCGTAACCGAAGCGGTAGTCCTGCGAGCGCGCGCCGGCGCGCAGCTCGTAGATGTTCACGTTGCGCTCGTAGAGCACGGTCAGCTTCGTCCCGCCCTCGGCGCTCGGCGTCGCGATGACGGCGTTGGCGCGCACGCCCACGTTGTTGCCGATAGAGATGCGCCCGGCGTCGAGCCTTGAGAGCACGCGCAGCAGCTCTTCCCGCCCTCCCGAGCGCAGCGCCTCGTTGAGCCGCACCACGTCGTCGGGCGAAGTGTAGTTGTTAATCATGAGCGAGAACGGGCGGTTGAGCCCCGCCCTGCGCCCGCCGATGCCGATGACCTGCCCCTGCACGTACTGTCTCGAAGCCTGACGCGCCGCGCGCGCGACCTTCCCGTGCGCGGCCGGCGCCGGCATCCCTGCGAGGCAGAGCGCGCACAGCAGAAAGAATATTCTTCTCACTCTCATACTCCCTCCCAATGTTTCCTGCGCGATGTCGAGCGGATTATACGGGAAGGCGCGCGCCGGCGTCCGTGCGCGCGCGTACCCTGTACCCCCTTTAACGACGGGCGCGGCGCGCGGCGGCCAGCGGGTAGCTCGGCTCGATGTCGACGGGCACGCCCTTCAGCCGTTCGAGCGCGCCCCGCATCTCGGGGCGCATGACCGAGTACTTCTCCAGCATCGCCTTCGCGCGCTCATACGAGCCCTCGGCCTCGATGGTGAGCAGCTCGCCCGTGAGCTTGCGCACGGCGTCCCTGATGCGCGCGGGGACGACGGCGAACGTCTCGGTCGCCGGGTCGTACTTTATCGCGCCCTCGTCGGTCAGGTAGTTGAACTGTAAGGCGACGCCGCGGCCGTGCGCGCCCTTGATGCCGAAGCGCACCGAGCGGAAGGCGCTCGCCAGAAAGGTCGTGTAGAGCGACCGCTCGAAACGTCGGTCGAGCTGCCCCTTGTCCATCAGGTGCTGCATCGCCCACAGCCCGGTGATGTCGGCCTTCGCCTCCTCGATGGCCGAGTGCGCGTCCTTCAGCTCCTGCCGCACGCTCGTCTGGCGCCCGCCGACCGTGATGGTCTGCGGCCCGAGCCCGTGCATCAGCTCGTGCGCCAGCACGTGCGTGAAGAAGGCCTCGAAGGAGACGTTGCGCTGGTCGGCCGGCGAGAGGACGGCGCGCGAGATGGGCAAGAGGGTCTTGTGGAACTTGGCCTCTTGCACGTTCTTGAGCATGACGCGCTTCGAGCCCTTCTCGTTGACGACCTTCTCGTCGTTGGGCAGGTTGAAGGCCGCCGTCTGCACACCCGAGTTGCCCTCGCCCGACGAGTAGACGACGTTGACGACGCGGATGGGCGCCGCCGCGCCGAGCTTGGGGTTGCGGTAGCGCGGCTCGACGGGCAGGTTGTTCTCAAGGTCTTGCAGCAGCCCCGAGAAGCGCGCCAGCTTCGCCGTCTCGGCCTCGTCGCGCAAGGTCACGTAAGCCTCGAACGCGGCCTTGTACCCGAAGAGCCCATCCGAGTAGGTCTCGTACGGCCCGATGGTCACGTCGATGGGCGCGTCAAGCCCCATCCACGCCACGTCCGATTCGTAGTAGTCGTCGGAGAGGAAGGCGGCGGCGCGCTTCACGAGGAAGTCCTTGAGCGTCGCGTCGTCCGTCATCTCGGAAGCCTGGCGCAGCAGCGTCGCGGCCGGGACGAGGAAGTCGCGGTACTCCCGGCTGTAAGGCACGAGCTTCAACTTGCCGGCCGCGTCGCGCCGGACGGCGTGGAAGAAGCCGGTGGCCTTCTGCTTCTCCGCCTCGGGGAGCGTGGCGGCCCAAGTCTCGAACTCCTCTTTGGTCATGTCGTCGGGGTAGTGCGCGGCCGTCGCGGGCTTCTCCGAGGGGACGCCCGAGAGGAACGCGACGTTATCGTCGAGCTGCGACCAGGGGCCGTCGTTGAGCCGGAAGTAGTGCAGGCGCGCGCGCCCGAGCGGCGTCCTGTCGGCTTCGAGACGCCGCTGCAACTCGACGTTGCCGCTCCAGACCTGACGCAGGAAGAGCGGGTCGAAGAGCCGCGCGGCCTCGATGATTTTGGCGAGCGCGCGGCGGTCGC
>JAIVJI010000117.1:0-14858 GCA_020200135.1 Acidobacteriota bacterium
CCATTAACGCGATAAAAAAAGCGAAGACGGTTCACCCCGCCCGATTTTTTTCTACGTCCGGCTTTAGCTGTTTCTCCTGGTAGCCTAACTGGGACGGTCTGCCGGTTATGTGCTACGCTGACTTGGTGGCAGAGAAACATAAGCGTTATAGGGCGACGGAGAAAGGCAGTCGGAAACACCGCGAATACATGCGGGAGTATATGGCTGCCTACCGTGAGCAGCGGCGGCAGCGCAGCGATTACGATGTAGAGGAAGAAAGGCGTAAGTGGCGAGAGCAGCACCGCCGTGTTCGCGAGAGCGCGATGGATGTGCTGGGCGGAACGCGCTGCGCCAACTGCGGGTGTGACGAGTTAAGCCTCTTGGAGATCAATCACATCAAAGGCGGCGGCCGGGCGATGGCGAGGACTCGACAGAACCGGCAACTATACCGTGACATCTCGAAAGGAAGGGTCGAATTAAGTGACTACAACGTCCTCTGTCGTGTCTGCAATGCACTCCATTACATCAGAGAAATTCTCGGCGTGCAGGGACATCACGTTACCTGGAAGCGCCCTCGGGTAAGGCGACAGACGCCTTGAAGTGGGCGGTGAAGTCGCGTATGTTTATTTGCCAGAACGGAGGGTTGGCAGAACGGCTATTGCACCAGTCTTGAAAACTGGCGCCCGAAAGGGCTTGGGGGTTCGAGTCCCTCACCCTCCGCCAACAAAATTTTCGCCCCGAGGAGCCGCCCGACCCCTTGAAGACGAGGTGCGGGCGGCTACGGCTTTGGGCGAGGGTTTCAAGACCGGGGACGGGGGTTTGAGGATGGGGATGGTCGCGAATCTGTTGTGCGTGGCGGCGGCGTGGGCGGCGTGGGCTTTGCAGGACGAGAACTTGCTCGTGCGGCTGTGGCGTCTGACCGAGCCGCTGCGCGGCTACCTCAACTTCAAGTGGGAGCTGGGCAACTTAGTCTTCTCCATCATGACGCTGCTGCTCGGGCTCGCCGTGCTGCTCGTGGCGTTCTTCTTCTCGCGCTACGCGCGCCGCTTCATCGAGAGCCGGATGGCGCGGCACAAGCACCTCGACCCCGGCGTGCAGTTCACCATCCTGCGGCTCGTCCACTACTTCGTCATCACCGTCGGCCTCATCGTCGCGCTCCGCGTCGCCGTCGCCGCCGACTTCACCTCGCTGGCGGTCGTCTTCACCGCGCTCTCGGTCGGCATCGGCTTCGGCCTCCAGTTCATCGCGGGCGACATCGCCTCGGGCTTCATCATCCTCTTCGAGCGCCCCGTCCGCGTCGGCGACTACCTCACCATCCCCGGCCCCGACGGCAAGCTCACCGAGGGGCGGGTCCACAGCATCAACCTGCGCACCACCATCGTCATCACCAACGACAACATCGCCTCGGTCGTCCCCAACTCGAAGATCGTCAACCAGAACTTCCTCAACTGGTCGTACCGCGAGCGCCGCACCCGCCTCTCCATCCCCGTCGGCGTCTCCTACGACGCCGACCCCGCGCACGTCACCGAGACGCTGCTGCGCGCGGCCGAGGGCGTCCAGTTCCTCCTCAAAGAGCCCAAGCCCAGCGTCCAGTTCCTTGAGTTCGCAGACTCCTCGCTCGACTTCCGCCTGCTGGTCTGGACCGACCGCCCGCGCCGCCACCCCTTTATCAAGAGCGAGATTCGCTACAACATCCACCGCCTCTTCAAAGAGGAGGGCATCGAAATCCCCTACCCGCAGCGCGACCTCCGGCTGCGCGACGCGGGCCCCCTCCGCCCCGGCCCGCTCGCGGCCGACGGCGACGGCGAAGTGCCCGAGGAGGTCAAAGTTGGGCGTAAACCGTAAACCGTAAACCGTGACGAGAAGAAGTCAGCTTTCCTTCACGTCACGGTTTACGGTTTACGGTTCACGCCTTTCACCTTTTGACTTCGGCGCGCGGCGGGCGTTAGGCTAGGGGCGCCCCTCCTGAATGAACAGCCATTCAGTGTGAGCGGCACTGAAGACCGCCACGGAGACTTTGAGGACCTGATGCGTACAGCCCGTTCCCTGCCCCCGCGGCCGGCACGCGCGGCCGCCGCCGGCGACAAGCGCGAGGCCATCATGCGCGCCGCCACCAAGGTCTTCGCGCGCAGCGGCTACTTCAACTCGAAGGTCGCCGACGTGGCGCGCGAGGCCGGCGTCGCCGACGGCACCGTCTACCTCTACTTCAAGAGCAAGGAAGAAATCCTCCGCTCCATCTTCGAGCGCAACACGAGCGACGCCGTGCGCGAGGGGCGCGAGGAGCTGGCGCGCGTCGCCGACCCGCGCGAGAAGCTGCGGCGCATCGCGCGCCGCCACCTCGAACGCCTCGGCGCCGACCGCGACCTCGCGGTCGTCTTCCAGGTCGAGCTGCGCGGGACGACCAAGTTCATGGAGGAGTTCTCGGCCGCGGGGCTGGCCGAGTACCTCGGCCTCATCCGCGAGGTCTTCGAGGAGGGGCAGGCCGCCGGCGTCTTCCGCGCGGGGCTCAAGGCGAAGCTCGTCGCCAAGGTGCTGTTCGGCGCTCTGGACGAGATGGCGACCAACTGGATTCTGTCGAAGCGCCGCTACAAGCTCGCGCCGATGGCCGACGAGGTGCTCGACATCTTCCTCGGGGGTGTGAGCGCTTGAAGACCGAGACCACGGGGCGGCCCGCGCGCGGCGCGGCGGGCGCGGGCGCCGGCCCGGGCGAGAGGGCGGCGGCGGGCGCGCCCGCGACCATCGTCGAGATATTCCGGCAGGCGATGCGCCTCAAGTCGCGCCCCGACGTGCTCAACTACAAGCGCGGCGGCGCGTGGCACTCCATCTCGTCGGAGGAGCTGCTGCGCCGCGTCCGCCGCGTCGCGCTCGGGCTGCACGCGCTGGGGCTGAGGCGCGGCGACCACGCGGGCATCCTCTCGGAGAGCTCGCCCGAGTGGGTCGTCGCCGACCTCGGGAGCCAGTCCGCCGGGGTCGTCAACGTCCCCATCTACCCGACGCTCGCGCCGCGGCAGGTCTGCTACATCATGGAGGACTCGGGCTCGCTCCTCCTCTTCGTGCAGGACCGCGCGGCCTACGAGCGCGTGCGCGAGGAGCTGTCGGGCTGCGCCGCGCTCTCGACGGTCGTCCTCCTGACGGGCGGGGCCGACGACCTGCCGGGCGTCCTCACGCTCTCGGGGCTCGAGGCGCGCGGCGCGGAACTCGAAGCCGAGCGGCCCGCGCTCGCCGAAGAGCTGGCGGCCGCGCTCTCGCCGGAAGACCTGACGACCATCATCTACACCTCGGGGACGACGGGCGAGCCGAAGGGCGTGATGCTCACGCACTCGAACGTCGTCTCGAACCTGCTGGCGACCTCCGAGCGCCTGGCGTTCACGCCCGAGGACGTGGCGCTCTCGGTGCTGCCGCTCGCGCACATCTTCGAGCGCGGCGCGATGTACATGTACCTGCACCACGGCGCGAAGGTCTACTTCTCGGAGTCGATGGAGCGCATCGGCGACAACATGCGCGAGGTGCGCCCCACGCTCGTCGTCGCCGTCCCCCGCCTGTTCGAGAAGATTTACGCGCGCATCAAGGACAAGGCGGCCGAGGGCGGGCGCGTCAAGACGGCGCTACTGATGTGGGCGGTGGGCGTCGCGAAGCGCTGGGCGCACGCCGTCGTGTGGGAGCGCCCCGCGGGCGGCCTGCTCAGGCTGCAACACGGGCTCGCCACCAGACTCGTCTTCTCGAAGTGGCGCGAGGCGACGGGCGGGCGCATACGCCTCTTCTGCTCGGGCGGCGCGGCGCTCCCCGAAGAGCTGGGGCTCATCTTCTGCGGCGCGGGGCTCCCCGTCGTCCAGGGGTACGGGCTGACCGAGACCTCGCCCGTCATCTGCGTCAATGGCCCCGACGACAACCGCATCGGCACCGTCGGCCGCCCCGTCCGCGGCGCGGAGGTGCGCATCGCCCCCGACGGCGAGATCGAGGCGCGCGGCCCCAACGTCATGCGCGGTTACTACAACAAGCCCGAGGCGACGCGCGAGGTCTTCACCGAGGACGGCTGGTTCAAGACCGGCGACGTCGGCGCGCTCGACGCCGAAGGGTACCTCCGCATCACCGACCGCAAGAAGGAGCTGTTCAAGACCTCGGGCGGCAAGTACGTCGCGCCGCAGCCCGTCGAGCAGCGCATCAAGCAGTCGCGCTTCGTCAACCAGGTCGTGCTCGTCGGCGCCGGGCGCAAGTTCCCCGCCGCGCTCATCTACCCGGACTGGGAGATGCTCCGCTCCTACGCGCAGCACAAGGGGCTCGACTGTAAGACCCCGGCCGAGTTCTGCCGCCACCCGCGCATCATCGACCTCCTCCAGCGCCAGGTTGACTCGGTGACCTCGGACCTCTCCCGCTTCGAGCGCGTCAAGCGCGTCGCCCTCATCGAGCGCGAGCTGACCATCGACGGCGGCGAGCTGACCCCCACGCTCAAGGTCAAACGCCGCGTCGTCGACGAGAAGTACAAAGACCTCATCGACCGCCTCTACGCCGAGGCGGAGTCGGAGGGCCGTCCCGAGTAGCGGCGGAAGAGAAGGCGTAAAGGTGAGGGGGGACGGGGGCAGCGTGCCTCCCGTCCCCCCTTTCACCTTTACCACACCGGCTTTCGATTCCGCCCTTAGCCGGGCCGGGCTTCCGCCTCAAGCATCTCGGTCGCCCAGTCGGCGACGGCGCGGCGGAGGTCTTCGAGTTGTTGGTCGAAGAAGTGGCCGGCGCCGGGGATGACGTGGACGCGGGGGCGCGCCTCGGCGGGGAGGCGCGCGGCGAGTGCGCGCAGGTCGGCGACCGAGCCGAACTCGTCGCGCTCGCCGTGGACGAGCAGGAGCGGCTTGCGGCATTCGTCGAGGAAGGAGAAGTCGTACTCGCGCTCGGGGATGCTGACGGGCGTGCCGACGCCGGCGAGGAAGCGGACGCGCGCGTCGCGCGTGCCGACTTCGAGCCCGACGCGCGCGCCGAAGGAGAAGCCGGCGAGGAAGACGGGGAGGCCCGGCATCTTCCCGGTCAGAAAGTCCAACGCGACACGCGCGTCCTCCTGCTCGCCGCCGCGCGCGCCCGTGTGCTCGCCCGTCGAGTGGCCGACGCCGCGGAAGTTGACGCGCAGGCTGGCCACGCCGGCGTCTTCGAGCCCGCGCGCGGTGCGGAAGACCACCTTGTTGTGCATCG
The DNA here is from genome assembly GCA_020200135.1 of Acidobacteriota bacterium. GTDB lineage: Bacteria > Acidobacteriota > Blastocatellia > Pyrinomonadales > Pyrinomonadaceae > QHXN01. The sequence goes on from JAIVJI010000117.1 coordinate 5,158, forward strand.
TCCCGCCGTGCAGCGGGTGCGGGTGCAGGACGAGCGCCGCGCCGCGCGCGTCTCGGCCGCGCGGCTCCTTCCAGATGGCCTCCAGGCGGCCGTGCGGCGCCGGGATGAAGAGGTTGCCTGCCGGGTACATAGAGGCTAGAGACTAGAGGCTGGAGGCTGGTTTAGGCAAACGGCGGCGCGGTGGCAGCCCCCCGCACGCCTGCCCGCAGCACTCAGGCCGGCATCCAGCCCCTAGCCCCTAGCGCCTGGCCACTGTTTTCTTGACTTGCCGCGGCGAAAACAGTAGGTTGTCCGCGCGAGCACCAACAGACATTCCCGGCTCAGTCAAGGTGGAAAGATGTCCGACCCCCGTCCCCCCGGCGCGCGAAAATCTACCCGGGACTGGAAAGAGTCGGCGGGCGCGCGCTACGGGCTGGCGCTCGCGGCGCCGGCCGCCGCCACGCTCCTCATGTTCGCGCTCTACGACCTCACGGGGCTCGAGCGCGGCAGCGTCCCCTTCGTCTTCTACTTCGTCGCCGTCACGGTCGCCGCTCTCTACGGGGGGCGCGGCCCCGGCCTCCTGTGCATCCTCCTCTCGGCTCTCGCCGCGCACTACTTCTTCATCCCGCCCTTCGACGCCTTCGGGCTCACCTTCAGCGCCGTCCTGCAGACCAGCGTCTTCGTCCTCGTCTCGCTCTTCATCTCGGCGCTCGCCGACCGCAGCGCGCGCGCCGAGACGGCGGCGCGCCGCACCCGGGAGTCGCTGGAGACGACGTTCAGGAGCATCGGCGACGCGGTCATCTCGACCGACGGGGCGGGGCGCGTCAACTTCATGAACCCGGTGGCCGAGCGCCTGACCGGCTGGCCGCTCGCCGAGGCGATGGGACGCCCGCTCGCCGAGGTCTTCCGGATAGTCCACGAGGTGACGCGCGAGGCGGTCGAGAGCCCCGCCGAGAAGGTTTTGCGCGAGGGGCGGGTCGGCGGGCTGGCCGACCACACCGTGCTCGTCGCGCGCGACGGGCGCGAGGTGCCGATCGACGACAGCGGCGCCCCCATCCGCGACGGGCGCGGCCGCACGGCCGGCGGCGTCCTCGTCTTCCACGACGTCACCGAGCGGCGCGAGGCCGAGGGCGGGCGCACGGAGCTGGCGCGCCTCGTCGAGCACGAGCGCGAGCGGCTGAAGAACCTCGTCGCCAACGTCCCCGGCGTCGTCTGGGAGGCGTGGGGCGAGCCCGACGAGTCTTCGCAGCGCATCAACTTCGTCAGCGACCACGTCGAGCAGATGCTCGGCTACACGGTCGGGGAGTGGCTGCGCACGCCGAACTTCTGGCTCACCGTCACCCACCCGGAAGACCGCGAGCGCGCGGGCTCGGAGGCGCGCGCCATCTACGAGAGCGGCGGGGGGGCGCGCCTCGCCGTCGGGGAGTTGGCCGACTACTGCGTGATCGACCTCGTCGACGACGACGGGCGGGCCCGGCGCGTCGCGGCCGCGCACGCCGACCCGGCCCGCCAGCCGCTCGTCGAGCGCCTGCGCGCCTTCCCGCCCGGCCCCCAGAGCGGGGGCACCCCGCGCGTCCTGCGCACGGGCCGCCCCGAGGCGGCGGCCGAGGTGACGGAGGAGGTCCTCTCGGCGGTGGCGCGCGACGAGGAGCACGCGCGCCTGCTGCGCGAGCTGGGGCTGAAATCCTTCCTCGTCGTCCCGCTCGTCGCGCGCGAGCGCACCATCGGCGCGCTCACCTTCTGCATGACGCGCGCGCAGCGCAACTACTCCGCCGAGGACGTCGCTTACGCGCAGGAGATAGCCGCGCGCGCCGCGCTCGCCATCGAGAACGCGCGCCTCTACGGCCGCGCGCAGGAGGTCAACCGCGCCAAGGACGAGTTCCTCGCCACGCTCTCGCACGAGCTGCGGACGCCGCTGACGCCCATCCTCGGCTGGACGCACATGATCCGCTCGGGCCGGCTCGGCGCGAACGAGTCGGCGCAGGGCATCCGCGTCATCGAGAAGAACTCGCAGTCGCTCTCGCGCCTCATCAACGACCTGCTCGACATGTCTTCCATCCTCTCGGGCAAGATGCGCATCGAGCGCGCGCCCGTCGACCTCCCGTCGGTCGTGCGCGAGGCGGTCGAGACCGTCCGGCCGCAGGCCGACGCGCGCTCGGTCTCGCTCGACGTGCAGGCCGGCGCCCCCGCGACCGTCAGCGGCGACCGCACGCGCCTCGTCCAGGTCTTCTGGAACCTCCTGCACAACGCGGTGAAGTTCTCGCCCGAGGGCGGGCGCGTCCGCGTCCGCGTCCGAGCCGCGGAAGGCAGGGCGACGGTCAAGGTCGAGGACGACGGCGCCGGCATCCCGCCCGAGTTTCTGCCGCACGTCTTCGAGCGCTTCCGGCAGGCCGACATGGGGACGACGCGCCAGCACGGCGGCCTCGGGCTCGGGCTCGCGCTCGTCAAGAGCTTCGTCGAGGCGCACGGCGGCGCGGTCGCGGTCGAGAGCGCGGGCGACGGGCGCGGCAGCCGCTTCACCGTCTCGCTCCCGGCGTCCGAGGGCGCGGGCGCGCGCCGCACGACCGGCGACCTCGAAGAGGGCGCGGGCGAGCCGTGCCCCGAAGAGACTCGCCACGTCCTCGTCATCGAGGACGCGCCCGACACTTTGGAGATGCTGCGCGTCGCCTTCCAGGCGCGCGGCTACACGGCCTCGGCCTGCTCGACGCCCGAGGAAGCGCTGCGCGTTGCCGAGTCGGGGCGGTTTGATATAATCGTCTCCGACATCGGACTCCCACGAATCGACGGATACGAGTTGATAGCGAGGCTGCGCGAGCTGCCGCACCTGCGCGAGGTGCCGGCGCTCGCGCTCACGGGCTACGCCGCGCAGCGCGACGCCGAGGCGGCGCTCTCCGCCGGCTTCGACGCGCACGTCCCGAAGCCCGTAGACCCGGCGGAGCTGGCCGAGCGCATGGAGCAGCTCATGGGGCGCGGGGAGCCCGGCGGCACTGAGGAGTGAGAGAGCTAAAAATGTATCAGACCGCCGCCCATCCCGGCCCCGGCCGTGGGACGCCGCCGCCGCCGCCGGCGCCGCACGCCGACCAACGGCCCGACCCCGCAGCCGAGGCGGGCGCCGGGGTGGACGCGGGCGAGGCCGCGGAGTCCCTGCACCTGCTCGTCGTCGACGACGCGCCCGACGTGACCGAGATGATCGCGCTGATGATGAGCTACGCGGGCTATCAGGTGTCCACGGCCTTCTCGGCCGCCGAGGCGCTCGAAGCCGCGCGCTCGCACAGCTTCGACGCGGTCATCTCCGACATCGGGATGCCCGGCATGAGCGGTTATCAACTGGCCGAGGCGTTGCGGGCGCTACCCGCCTACCGCAGCACGCCGCTCATCGCCGTCACGGGCTTCAGCATGTACGAAGACCGCGAGCGCGCGCTCAGCGCCGGCTTCGACGACTTCCTCAACAAGCCCATCAGCCCCGCCGTCCTCCTCGACGCCGTCAGGCGGCTCTGCGGCTGACGGCGCCGCCCCGTGGACGCCGGGGCTTCATTTCAACCCCCACATCGCTTCGTTTCAAAACTTCGTCTTGTGCGGGACGTTACAGTGCCGCCGCGGCTGCGCGCCCGCGGGGTAGGTCATTCTGCTCACGGTCGGACGGTCACGCGTCGCGAGCAACCCGTTGACCGCGTCGGTGGTGACGGTCACCGTCGGCAGCGGGCGCGGCGGCGGCGCCGGCGCCCCTTGTGCCGCGCCGGGCGGACTGCCAACACACAGGTATTATTAGAGGCCGCAAAGTTAGTTGACAACCGTCTTCGTAAACGGCGTTCGGGGGCGGCCCGGCACGCCTTTGCTCCCCCGCCGGGGCGGCTTCGCGGCCGCGCGCGTTCGTGCTATTTTCGTTGACTCGATTGGGCACGTTAAATCTTCCGGGCACGCCAGTGCGTTTGGGCGAGGGAAATATGGAGAACATACAGGGCGGGGCTCTCCCCGCGGACGCGGCTGAAGTCGAGCGGACCGAAGGCGGCGGCGACGACGGCGCGGAGGCGGCGCGGCCTTCGTGGCGCGCGAGGCTTTGGGAAGTCCTGAGCGGCCGCCCGGCGCTGCTGACGTTGGGCGCGCTGATAGTCGGCGCGGTCTTCTGGTACCTGCAATTCTCGACCGCGGCCATCTGCTGCGGCGACTACGACGCCTACTACCACTTCCGCTGGAGCCGGATGCTCTGGGACGGGATGCTCGCGGGGAACTTCCCGCCGTCGTTCGACGCGCTGCCGCTGACGACGCTCAACGCGAAGGACTACGTCGACCACCACTTCCTCTTCCACGTCCTACAGACCCCGTTCACCTTCTTCCCCGACTTCCAGACCGGCGCCAAGCTGGGGACGTGGCTCTTCGCGTGCCTCGCGGTGCTCTCGTGCTACTGGCTGATGCTGCGCAACCGCGTGAGCTACCCGCTCGTCTGGCTGGTCGCGCTCGTCGGCAGCTCCGCCCCGTTCCTCTACCGGATTAACATGGGCAAGGCGATGAGCGTCTCCATCGTCCTGCTCATCGTCGGCATTCACCTGCTGTTCGAGCGCAAGTACCGCTGGCTGCTGCCGCTCTCGTTCGTCTTCGCGCTGACCTACGACATGTTCGCGCTGCTCGTCGCGGCGGCGCTGATGTGGGCGGCCGTCATCCTCTGGAGCGAGCGGCGCGTCGAGTGGAAGCCGGTGCTCTTCGTCGGCATAGGCTCGCTCCTCGGCTTCGTCATCAACCCGTACTTCCCGCACAACTTCCAACTGCTCTACGAGCACCTCCTCATCAAGGTCACCGCGAAGGACTTCTCGACCCAGGTCGGCTCGGAGTGGTACCCGTACAGCACGTGGGAGTTCCTGGGCAACTGCGGCGTGGCGCTGGCCGCGATGGTCGCGGGCTATCTGGCGTTCAAGGATTCCGGCGACCGCGGGCGGCAGAGGGCGCTGCTGCTGCTGCTCTTCTCGACCCTCCTCATGCTCGCCAACATGCGCTGGCGGCGCTTCGCGGAAACGCGCGCGCGTGGGAACTGATACTTGTCGCGACGGCCTTCGTGCTGCTCTCGGTGTCGCTCGTCTCGTACGCGCGCGTCACGGCGAACGACATCGCCGGGATGGCCGGCCCCGACTACTACAAGGGCGGCGGCGAGTGGCTCTCGAAGAACGCCGAGCCGGGCGAGATGATCGTCAACACGGACTGGGACGACTTCCCCAAGCTCTTCTTCTACAACCCGCAGCTCGCCTACGTCTCGGGGCTCGACCCGACCTACCTGCTCGACAAGGACAAGCGGCTGGCGGAGCTGCACGGCCGCATCACCATCGGGCGCGACATATCCCCCGAGGAGGTCGCGAACCTCGGCCCGCTCATCCGCGACAACTTCTGCGTCGGCGAGGGCGAAGCGAAGCGCTGCGCTCGCTACGTCTTCACCGACCACGAGCACGAGGACTTCTACAACCACGCGCTCGACAGCGGCTGGTTCGACGAGGTCTACACCGACGCCGACTGCGCCATCCTCCGCATACGCGAGCAGAAGGGGGCGCGCGCGCCCGACGACCCGGGCGGCGACGCCGAGCCCGACGAAGCCGCGCCGGCGGGCGACGACTAGGCCGAACCGACCCCGGCCGCCCACGCGCGCAGCCACTCCGCCATCTCGTCGCGCACGCGGCGGAAGGCTGCCAGCCGCTCCCCCCACGCGCCCTCGACCGCCGCCGGGTCGTCGAAGCTCCGGTGTACGCGCGCGGTCTTTCCGGGGAAGACGGGGCAGCCCGCCGCCGCGTTGTCGCAGACCGTGATGACGTAGTCGAACTCGCGGCCGGCGAACTCGTCCACGGACTTCGAGCGGTGCGAGCTGATGTCCACCCCGACCTCGCGCATCGCCTCGACGGCCTCGGGGCGCACGCCGCCCGGCCGCGTCCCCGCGCTCTCGACCTCGAAGCGCCCGCCGCCCATCTCGCGCAGAAGCCCCTCCCCCATCTGGCTCCGCGCCGAGTTCCCCGTGCAGAGAATCAAGACCCTTCTCTTATCGCCCATCCCCCCTCCCTTCCGTAGGTCGCACGCCGTCTCCGCCTTCGCCGTGCGGCACGACCACGGCCTCCGCGTCCCCGCGCAGCGCCGGCGCGAGCCAGCGGAACAGAACGGTCGCGGCCGCCGCGCCCGCGAACTGCGCGGCGACGAAGCCCGGCGCGTCCGCCGGCCGGATGCCCGCGAACGTGTCGCTCGCCGCGCGCGCCAGCGTCACGGCCGGGTTGGCGAACGAGGTCGAGGACGTGAACCACGCGGCCGCGAAGACGTAGGCCGCCACCGCGAAAGGCACGACCGCCGTGCGCGCACGCGCGCAGCCCCAGATTACCGACATCAGCCCGAACGTCGCCACGAACTCGCTGAAGAGCTGCGCGCCGCCCGCGCGCTCGTGGCGCGAGGCCGTGTAGAGCGGCAGCCCGAACATCATGTGCGCCGCCGCGACCCCCGCGAACGCGCCCAGGACCTGCGCCACGACGTAGCCGGGAACCTCACGCCACGCGAGCCCGCCCTGCGACGCGTCGCAGAGCGTCACGGCCGGGTTGAAGTGCGCGCCCGAGACGGGCCCGAACGTCAGTATCAGCGCGACGAGCGCCGCGCCCGTCGCCAGCGTGTTCGCCAGCAGCGCGACGGCCACGTTGCCGCCCGCCAGACGCTCGCCCATGACCCCGGAGCCGACCACGGCGGCCAGCAGGAAGCACGTGCCGACGGCCTCCGCGACCAACCGCCGCGCCGCCGTGGCCGCCCCGGAGTTCCTTGCGTGCCCCCGCTCACTCACCGCGCGGCTTGACGGCGAAGACCTTCACGCTCGCCGCGTAGTCGTTGACGTCGTAGCGCGCGAGCAGTTCGCCCAGGTCGCCTTGCTGCTCGCCGCCGGCCGACGCCGCCGGGGCGCAGCACGAGACGGCCGCCGTGGTCGAAGTCCCGGCGGGCGCGCAGCACGAAGCCGCGGCCACGGGCAGACTCTTCGGCGCACTCTCCTCCGGCGCGGCCGCGTCCTCATTCATCGCGGGCGAGCAGCAGCCGGACTGCCCCTCGACCTGCGAGTAGGCGTTCAGGTCCGCGCCCGAGTCGATGACCGCCACCTCCGCGAAGCCCGCCTCGGCGAGACCCCGCCTATACTCCTCCACGGGAATCGCGCCCGCGATGCAGCCGACGTAGGCCGCCACGTCGCCGCTCACCTCGGGCGGGAGCGCGCGCTTGAGCGCGATGTCGCTCACGGCCAGCCGGCCGCCGGGTTTGAGCACGCGCGCTATCTCGCGGAAGACCGCGCGCTTGTCGGGCGCGAGGTTGATGACGCAGTTGCTGATGACGCAATCGACCGACGAGTCGGCGAGCGGCAACCGGTCGATGGTCGCGAGGTGGAACTCGACGTTGTCGGGCGCCCCGCCTTCCAGACGCTTCGCCGCGTTGCGCCGCGCCAGCTCCAGCATCTCGGGCGTCATGTCGATGCCGATGGCGCGACCTTGCGGCCCGACCTTCTCGGCCGCGAGGAAGACGTCGAGCCCCCCGCCCGAGCCGAGGTCCACGACCACCTCGCCCTCGCGCAAGCTGGCCGTCGCCGTCGGGTTGCCGCACGACAGACCCATGTTCGCCTCGGCCGGGATCGACGCCAGCTCCTCGGCCGTGTAGCCGAACGCCTCGGCCACCGCGCGCACCCCGCCCTGCTCGCTCGACAGCCCGCTCTTCGCGACCGAGCCGTACCTTTCGCGCACCACCTGCTCTATCTGACTGGACATGAGAACTCTCCTTCCGATGACTTTTCACTCTTTAAGACGGCGACCCTCGCGCCGCCGCCGTCTTGCCTTTCAGCCGCCCCCTGGCTTACAATTCATATTCGCCGAAGCGAATGTGAGAGGCATCCTACACCCGCCCGACACATTCGTCAAGACGTATATGAAGTTTTTTTTCGCCGCCGGAGCCGGCGCCGGAATCGTATGACGTGGAAGGTCGAACAGCTGCACGCGCGAGACTGGGAGGGCGTGCGCGCCGTCTACCTCGAAGGGCTGGCGACGGGCGACGCGACCTTCGAGACCGCGGCGCCCGACTGGGGGCGCTGGGACGCTTCGCACCTGCCCGGCTGCCGGCTGGTCGCGCTCTCAGACGGACGCGTCGCGGGCTGGGCCGCGCTCTCACGCGTCTCAGCGCGCGAGGTCTACGAGGGGGTCGCGGAGGTGAGCGTCTACGTGGGCCGTGAGTTCAGGGGCCGCGGCGTCGGCCGCGCCCTGCTCGAAGCGCTCGTGCGCGGGTCCGAGGCCGAGGGCGTGTGGACTTTGCAGGCGAGCGTCTTCCCGGAGAACGCGGCGAGCGTGGCGCTGCACCTCTCGTGCGGCTTCCGCGAGGTCGGGCGGCGCGAGCGCCTCGGGCGCCTCGGCGGGCGCTGGCGCGACACGCTGCTCCTTGAGCGGCGCAGCCCGGTGGTGGGGGTCGATTGACGATGGCGAAAAAGGAAGCGCGCGGCGAAGCGCAGACGGAACTACTCTTCAGGGCTCTGGCCGACCGCACGCGCCTGCGGCTTTTGAACCTGATGGCGGCGGGCGAGGTCTGCGTCTGCTTCTTCGTCGAAGTCCTCGGCGAGAGTCAGCCGAAGATTTCGCGCCACCTCGCATACCTGCGCCGCGCGGGCGTCGTCGCGGCGCGGCGCGAGGGCAAGTGGATGCACTACCGCGTCGCCACCCCCGTTGACCCGCACGCCGCGCGCGTCTTCGCGGAGGTCCTGGCGTGGCTCGGCGAGGAGCAAGGGATGCGCAAAGACCGCGCGCGCATGGCGTCGATCTGCTGCGCGACGAGCCTGCCCGTCCGACTCCAGGGCGCGCCCCGGCCCGCGGCGCTTAATCCGTAAGAATTCACATGGGTGGACGGGATGAGCAGGATATGGATTTAAGATTTCAAATGTGAAATTGCTTCATCCTGTCCATCCTGTCCATCCATGTGAATTCCCTTCCTTAACCTCTTTGCAGCCGCAGGACGGCGACCTCCGGGCGCGCGCCGATGCGCACGGGCAGGCCGATGACGCCCGTCCCGCGCGAGACGTAGAGCTGCGTCCCCTCGCTCTCGTACATCCCGCGCAGGTACTTCAGGTGCTCCCACACGTACGCGGCGGGCGCGCCGACGAAGGGCAGCACGATCTGCCCGCCGTGCGTGTGCCCGCTGAGGATGAGCGAGACGCCGCGCGTCTCGGGCACGTCGAGCGCCATCGGCTCGTGCGAGAGCAGCACCGACGGTCGGCCAGTGTCCACGCCGCGCATCGTCCCCGCGAAGTCGGCCTGGCCCCAACCCCAGTCGTCCACGCCCGCCAACTGCAACACGTCCGCCCCGCGCCGCAGCTCCGTGTTCTGATTCGTCAGCACGATGATGCCGCGTCGCCTGAGCGCCTGACGCGTCAGCGGCCCGTCCGTCTTGTGGTCGTGATTCCCGAGCACGGCCCACACGCCCTCCGGCGCGCTCAACTCCCCCAGCGCCTCCGCGCAGGGCTCCACGTACTCACGCCCCACGGTCGTGTAATCGCCCGTCAGCGCGACCATGTCCGCACGCGCCGCGTTCGCCAACCCCACCACCCGCCGCACCTCTTCGATGGGGACGAGCCGCCCGTGATGCACATCCGACACCAGCGCTATCCGAAACCCCTCGAACCGCTCCGGCAAATCTTTAATAGAGACGACCGTCTCCGTCACCTCATAATCCCACGCCCCAAACACATTCCCATACGC
>JAIVJI010000117.1:14987-22857 GCA_020200135.1 Acidobacteriota bacterium
CTTCAAAAACTCCCTCCGCGTCAGCCCCAAACTCAACCCTCGCCTCCCGTCCCCGCCCCGAACTCATCCGCCGGGTCAATCTCCACCTCCGGCATCGGCTCAAACCGCGACTCGTCAAACGCCGGCATCTCCGGCTCCCCAGCCCCCAACTCCCCCAACAACCTCCGCGCCCTCTCCAACCCCCAATGATAAGCAAACGGCGGCCCATCACACCACGCCAACACATACGCCTTACTCGCTGCCTCCACCGCCCTCTCCCTATTCCCCTCGTCCCGCTCCACCTCCGCCAACACACAACACGCATCTGCATGAACCAACGGATACGGCCCCCGCTCCGCCGCCTCCCACACATCCTCCAACAACTCCCGCGCTGCCCCCAACTCCCCCTGCCGCCGCCTCAATTCCGCCAGCGCCACGAGCGCGGGCAGTTCTTCCTGAACCAGATTCACCTTCCGCGCACGGGCGAGGGCATGGTGCAGATGTTCGCCGGCGGTGACGAGATCATTCAAGCCCAATGCCGCCTCGCCTTGCACCCGCGCCGCGTTGATAAAGTCACGCTCAAGACTCCGAATATGGGCACACTCCCACGCGCGCTTGGCGCACAAGAGCGCATCGGTGAGCGCGCCGAGCCACCGTGCTCTCTGCGCTAGGAAAGAACTGGCCGTGCTTTCACCTTGACTATTAGACTGCACTTTAAACAGGCGTAAAGATTGCCGTAGGGCGGCACCAGATTCATTCACAAGACCACGCGTCGCCAGCGTTACGCCAAGAAATTGCAGACTGATCGCTTCCCGAAAAAGATCCTGCTCGCGCGCGATGACCAGCGCGCGCCTCGTGGCGGACTCCGACTCACGCAGCGCACCCGATAGCCATAACGTGTGTCCCAGATTGCACAAACCGATGCTGAGATTGCGGTCAGACTTCATGTCCGAAACAATCGCGTTGGCGCGGCGATACAGCGTGGCGGCGCGCCCCGGCCGGCCGCTGAATTGATACCCCTGCGCCAGCGCATTGAGCGCGTATGCTTGATCGTCTTGCCGGGTCAAAGCCGGCAACTGCTCTAATCCCGCCGTAAAGAACAGCTCCAAAAGCTCAATCTGCTGCCGGTTGGCGCTTAGACGGTAGAGAATGGCTTTACCCAATCGCTTGTAAAAGAGATTGCAGGCATCGTCATAACGCCCCAGTCCGATCAGCGTGTTGTACATTTCGATGGCAGACGTGAGGTCTTCGAGACTGTTGACCTTGAGATAATCGTCAATCATCGGCACCGCCTCGAAGTGCGCGTGCAGGCTCGTATAGACGCCGCGCCGGGCGTTGTCTCCCAGACCGCTCCACACCACGCCGCGCACGAGCGGGTGTAGGTCGTAGCGGTTGGCGCGCTTGTCCCAGCCGACCAGCCCCCGGTCTTCCAACTCTGTCAGCACCCCGTCCAACTCACGCTCGTCGGCGCAGGGCTTTCCTTCACCTATCAACAACGCGGCCAGCGTGTCGTAACTCGCGGGCATCCTGAAGGCGGCGATGGTGCGCAACACTTGCTGCGCTTTATCGTCCAGCCCGTGCAGTGCGAATGCCAGCACATGAGACTTGACCTGAACGAGCGACAGATCGGCGAATGGGTTGAAATCAGGATGAGCACGCCGCCACGCGTCGAAGTCGCCGGGCGCGGGACGGTAGCGCGCCACTTCGCTCGCCAACGCCTGAATCAACAGTGGGTGATTATCCGCCCGCTGGAAAAGCGGGAGCAATGAATCGCGCGCGCCGGTCGCGCCGAACGCACGCCACAGGTCGAGTGCGTCATCATCAGATAACCCCGGCAGGAAGATTGCGGCGCAACTGCCGAGCGACTCGCCCATCACCGTCTGCAAATCGGCGGGATAGAGGCGCGTGCTGACGAGGATGCGCGAGGCGCGCACGTTCGACAGTTTGCGGAGGAATGAGCCGGCGCGCGGGTCGGCGGTCTTGCGCAGGCGATGCTCGCCCGTGAAGGATTGCGCGGCGCTCGCGGGCAGGCCGTAGGCGTTGGCGACGAAGTTCGCCGTCCGCTTATCGTAATCGTCGTCGCTCAAGTGCGCCGCGTCCATGCGTGCGTAGGCGATGAGGATTCGTTCGAGGCCGTCGAGGACGAGGAGGTAGGGGTCGCGGTCGAGTGCGGCGAGGAGTTGCGTCTCGCGGTCGGGCGCGGGGATTTGTTGGACTTCGTCGAGGGGGCGGCGGGTGACGTAGGCGAGGACGCGTGTGACGAAGTTCTCGAAGGTGGCGTCGGACTCGTAGAAGCTCCACCACATGCGGCCCGCGAGCGGGGTCATCTCCTGCGGGGCGATGTCTTTGAACCACGTCCACGTCAGCGCGCTCTTACCCATGCCGCCGACGGCTACGACGTTGAGGATGCGCGCCTTGTAGACTTCGGCGTCGGGCTTGGCAACCCAGTCAGTGAGGAGGTTGAGTTCGGGCTGGCGGCCGACGAGGCGGTGGGTTTGCAGCAGCGTGTAGGGGTGCGCGATGAAGGCTTCGGGCGGTTCGGGGATGTCGCTGACGTAGTGGAACGTCGTCAGGTCGGGCTTGCGCAGTTGCGAGAGACTGTTGATGACGTGCGCGCGCAGGTCGGCCGGCGACTTGAAATAGTTGACGATGTTCTCCGTCTCGACGCGGGACTTGAACCGCGCCAGTTTCTCCGCGCTCTCGCCCTTGTCTATGTCCTCGATGGTGAAGTCGCCGAGCGGGTGCTTCTTATCAATGACGAATATGAGGCGCGGGATTTTACGCGCGACGGCGCGTTCGTATTCCATCTCGGTGACGGAAATCTGCCGAGGGTTGCCCTCCTTCGGCACGTAGCCGTAGCGGTGCGCGAAGACGCCGACGTAGATGTCCGCCTCGTCCACCATCGCGAGCGAGGCCGAGATGGCTTCGGCGTCGCTCGCGGGCAGGCGCTCCATCATCGTCGGGAACATGCCCTGCCGCAGACACGCGTCCTCGACCTCTTTGCGGTGTTCGGGCAGGTCGCGCGCGGTGCTGCTGACTATGACAACCGGGCGGTCGTCGCGGCTTTTCGGAGCTTTCGGCATGTGAGGCGCATCTCCTGTCAACTTGAACTCTGGTACGTGCGCGCGGAATTTTAGCACCGCCGGGCGGCGCGGTGGGTGCGAGTTTTTGGCGGGGAGCGATGTGAGGAGCGGCGGCTTGACAAAAGGGTCGTGCGGGCTAGAATAGGTTTTCGCCGTTGCGGAGATGTGGCCGAGTGGCTGAAGGCGGCGGTTTGCTAAACCGTTATAGGTCAAAAGCCTATCGCAGGTTCGAATCCTGTCATCTCCGCCAGAAATCTTGAGTAGTCAGTAGACAGTAGTCAGCAGTCAGTAGGACTCAACCGTCTTCTACCGACTACCGACCACTCTCTACTGACTACTTTTTGCTTATGACCGTCCGCGTCCGCTTCGCACCCTCCCCGACCGGCTACCTGCACATCGGCGCCGCGCGCACCGCGCTCTTCAACTGGCTCTACGCGCGCAAGGAGGGCGGCAAGTTCCTCCTCCGCGTCGAGGACACCGACCTCCAGCGCTCGACCGACGAGTCCACGCGCTCCATCCTCGAAGGGCTCGCCTGGCTCGGCATCAGCGACTACGACGAGGAGATCGTCTTCCAGTCGCAGAGCGCCGACAAGCACCGCGAGGCCGCCGCGCGGCTCGTCCGCGAGGGCAAGGCGTACCGAGACTTCACGCCGAAGGGCGAGCGCGCCGACTCGAACGTCAAGCAGGAGATAGCCGAGCGCGCGCGCGCGCAGTCGGAAGGCTCCGGCACGGACCACCGCGCCAACCCTTACCGCGACCTTCCGCCCGAAGAGTCCGAACGCAGGGCCGCGGCAGGCGAGCCCTACGCCGTCCGCCTCAAGGTCTCGCCCGAGGGCCGGACGAGTTTCGCCGACGCGGTCTACGGCGAGCAGACGCGCGACCACTCCGAGATCGAAGACCTGGTGCTTTTGCGCTCGGGCGACCTCTCGCCGCTCTACAACCTCTCGGTCGTCGTCGACGACATCGAGATGGGCATCACGCACGTCATACGCGGCCAGGACCACCTGACCAACACGCACAAGCAGATTCTCATCTACGAGGCGCTCGGCGCGCGCGTCCCCGTGTTCGCGCACCTGCCGCTCATCCTCGCGCCGAACAAGGCCAAGCTCTCGAAGCGCAAGCACGGCGAGGTCGTCAGCCTTACGACCTACCGCGACCGCGGCTTCATCCCGGCCGCGTTCCGCAACTACCTCGCGCTCCTCGGCTGGTCGCCCGGCGAGGAGAACAAGGAGCTGATGTCGCTCGAAGAGCTGAAGAGCCTCTTCTCGCTCGAAGGCGTCCACCGCTCGAACGCGGTCTTTAACTTCAGCGACTCCGACCCGCGCCAGTGGACCGACCAGAAGGCGCTCTGGATGAACGCGGAGTACGTCCGCACGATGCCTTTGGAGGAACTGCTGCCGATGGCGCGGGGCGAGCTTGAGTCGGCCGGGCTCTGGCGGCCCGAGTACGGGGCCGAGCGGGCCGACTGGCTCGGCCGCACGGTCGAGCTCATCCGCCAGCGCTTCATCACGCTCAAGGACTTCACGGGGCAGGGGCGCGCCTACTTCTCCGACGAGTTCGAGCTCGACCCGGCGGCCGTGGCGAAGAATTTGAAGAAGGACGCGGCGCTCGGCGAGCTGCTGCCCGCGCTCGCCGAACGCGTCGAGGCGGTCGAGCCCTGGAACGTCGAGACGGCCGAGCATGCGCTGCGCGCCTTCGCCGAAGAGCGCGGCGTCAAGGCCGGGCTGCTGATCAACGCCTCGCGCACGGCGCTCACGGGTCAGGCGGTCGGCCCCTCGATGTTCGACGTCTTCGAGGTCGTCGGGCGCGAGCGCTCCGCCGCGCGCCTGCGCTCCGCCGCCCAATTCGTCTGAGGGGCGACGGCCGGCGGGCCGTCCCGAGTTTTTCCGCTATGAGTTTTCGGGGTTGAGTTTTTCGGAGGTGTCATCGGCCATGACTAAAAATCTGTTCATCAGCGCGACACTCCTGTTCGCGCTCCCGGCGCCGGCTCTGGCGCAGAACTCCAACACGGGGGCGGCGCCCTCGACGCAGCCCGCGCGGGAGGCGGCGCCGGCCGCCGGACGGCAGGCGACCCCGCGCGCGCCCGCGCGCACGACGGCCGCCGCCGCGCAGTCGAGCGCCGTGCGCGAGGCGTTCGACTCGCTCGTCGACGGCATCCGCCGCGCCGACGCCGGGGCGGTGGCCGCGCTCTACTGGAACTCGCCGCAGCTCCTCGTCTTCAACAACAACGGCACGGTCACCAAGTCCTGGGAGCAGGCGCGCAGCAACCGCGAGAGCCTCTACGCGAAGGTCTCGGACGTCAAGCTCGACGTGCGCGACGTGCGCGTCAAGACGCTCGGGCCTTCGGCCGCGGTCGTCACATGCCTCTGGGAGCAGTCGCAGACCGCCGACGGCCAGCCCGAGCGCGCGACCGGGCGTTTGACCATCGTCTACCAGAAAATCGGCGCCGCCTGGAAGATCGTCCACACGCACACCTCGCCTGACAAGCCCAGCCCGTCGAACCTTCTCCCCTCGGAACGCACCCCGGCGGGCGCGGAGCCGGCGCCGGCCCGCCCGCCCGCGAAGCCCTGAAAGACTTAAAAACCGCCGGAAACACAAAGAAACGCAAAAAAGTCGCGACCCGTTTCGCCATAACGGGTCGCGACTTTTTGCGCTTAGCACTTCCGACAATTGTCCGTGGGCTTCGACGACCTACACGGGAGAGTCAGCCGACGCTGAGATGCGGCCGACCTTCAGCGCCACAACAACGTGCGTTATTATACACAAGCGCACACCCGAAGTGGAAAAAAATTTGCGATGACGGCTAGACAGCAAAGCCCGATTTAAGTATAGTTTCCACGCTTGAGGTACCTCAATTTCAAAGTAATTCAGGAGAACGATCCATGCGCAAGACTTTAGCACTTCTGGCGTTGGCCGGTGTCGCGAGCCTCTCGGCTTGCGGCGGGGCTGACAACGCCAACAACGCCAACAACGCGAACGCCAACGCGAACGCCGCCAACGTCAACATCAGCAACGCCAACGTGACGATCCAGACCAACGGCAACACGAACGCGGGCAACACGAACGCGGGCAACATGAACGCCGGCAACATGAACGGCGGCAACATGAACGGCAACATGAACCGCAACGCCAACACCGGCAACATGAACGGCAACATGAACCGCAACGGCAACACGAACAACAGCAACTAAGCTTTCGCCAGTTCGTGTGAAAAGTTCGAGGGCGCGGTGTCGCGACACCGCGCCCTCGAACTTTTTCTGCCGCACACGCCGGGACCCACGCCCCAAAAAGCCAGAAGCCCTGTCCCGGCGCTCCCCCAAACGCGTAGGACAAGGCTCTTGACTTAACGTGTAGGGCGGGTGTTCCCCCGAAACCCGTCCTACAACCCCTTGACGTGGAAGAGAGTAGTGGGAAACGTTCGCGCGGGTTTCCCCGAACTATCACTTTTCTGTTGCCCGCCCCCCTATTCCGCCCTGACGCCCGCCCAAAACCCGGACACGGACGCCAACAACTGCGGCTTCCGCCCCACCTCCGAGAAGGTGCAGGCCACCAGCACCCGCCGCTTCTCGACCAGCACGACCATGTGCCCGGAGAGTTTGCCGAAGGTGAAGTCGCCCTCGCGCTGGTTCTCCTTCTCCTGCGGCAGCATGGCGACCTTCAGCGTCGCGCGCGCGGACATTTCCGGGTCCCCGAGCCCCAGCACGTCCGAGGCGAAGCTCTCGAAGAACTCGCGCTTGAGAAACTCCTGCCCCGCCTCGTTCAGGTCCGAGGGAAATTCGCCGATGGTCGCCAGCACGCCCGGCCCGTCCGGCATCTCGACGCGCGTGACCCGTATCGGAATTTTCGCCTCTTCGCCCCCCACGCCCTCGGGCGCCGGCGACCCGGCCGCGGGCTCCGCGCCCTTCGCCCCCGCCTGATCCTGCTTCTGGACGCGCGGCGAGGCCGCGCCCCCCGCGGAGGCGGCCAAAAGGATGAACGTCAGGAGCGCGAAGCTCTTGGCCGACTCCGCTGCGCGGCGGCGTCCGAGGAATGAATTGGGGCGGCGTGTATTCTCCGCTGCATGTTTCCGGAACGAAATCATCGGCTTTCTTCCCCCTTGACCCGGCGGGTGCAACGCGAGTGCCGCGGGGCGCGGGCGGCCGCTTCATCCGCCCCGACGTGGCCGCGGCGCAGGTCGAGTGGAACCTTGAGGTCAGCCCGGGCGGCGAGAAGGCGCGCGATAAAAAAAGGGAAGCCGCCCTCTTCAGGCGGCTTCCCTTGTTTGCCTACGGCTCGGTGGACTGTGTGGATTAGCCTCTCTGAACTTCGTCTGCCTGCGGAGTCTCGGCTCCGTAAACTTTCGCTTCAGGGATTGACGGCCATAGGCGATAACTGCTCGGTGCGTGGTGCTAATCCCTGTTCAGGAGACTCCAGCCACCTCACTGTGATTTGAATTCATATATTTTCGGATCACCTCCTTTCCAGTGTTGCGGCGATGATAGACGACGCGCGCGCCGAGCGTCAACGGTTTTTTTCGACGCCGTTCTCACGCGCGCGCGTGTACGCCAGACTCCCCCCGACGTAGACGGCGTGCGCGTGTTCGACGCCGAAGAAGTAGGCCAGCTCGCGGTAGTCGGCGCAGTCGTGTACGACGAAGTCGGCGCGCTTGCCCGCTTCGAGCGTTCCTATTTCATCCCCGCGGTTCAGGCTGTAGGCGGCGTTGACGGTCGCGGCCGCGAGACCTTCGGCGGGCGTCATCTTCATGTGCGTCGAGGCGAGCGAGAGGATCATCGTCATCGAGGGCGTCGGCGACGAGCCCGGGTTGAAGT
>JAIVJI010000118.1 GCA_020200135.1 Acidobacteriota bacterium
CCCTTATGACCCGAAGCCCGCCCGTCCTGCTCGTCACGCACAGCGGCGACTACTTCACGGTCGAGCGCGTCGCGGAGGCGCTCGCGCGTCGCGGCGCGCGCCCCGTGAGGTTCGACACGGACCTCTTCCCCGGAGAGCTTCGGCTGTCGGCGGCGCTCGGGCCGGGCGGCGCGGAGCACTTCATCCGCGCGGGCGGCGAAGAGGTCTCGGCGTCGGAGGTGCGCGCCGTCTGGGCGCGCAGGGTCTGGCCGCCGCGCCTGAGCGAGCGCCTCGACGAACGCTTCCGCGCCGCCTGCGTGCGCGAGTCGGCCGCGGCGCTCGAAGGCTTCTTCGATGGCCTCGCCGGCGCGCGCTGGGTGAACGACCCCGTGCGCGAGCGCGCCGCCGAGAACAAGCTGCTACAGCTCCGCGCCGCGCGCGAGGCGGGGCTCGACATCCCGCCGACGCTCCTGACGAACGACCCGACGGCCGCGCGCGCCTTCTACGAGGCGGAGGACGGCCGCGTGGTCGCCAAGCTGCTGCGCCCGCTCTCGATCTCGATGAATGAGGCGCCCTTCTTCGTCTACACGAGCGACGTCGGCGCGGCCGACATCGAGGCGCTGGACTCTTTGCGCCACTGCCCCGTCGTCTTCCAGCGTAAGATAGAGAAGCGGCGCGAGCTGCGCGTGGCCTACGTCGCCGGCCGACTCTTCGCGGGCGCGCTCGACGCGGGCGGCTCCGCGCGGGGGCGCACCGACTGGCGTCTGGCCAACCCTTCCGAGTGCTCGTGGTCGCGCGCGCCGGTCGGGCCGCCGACGGCCGCGCGACTCGGAACGCTCATGCGCCGGCTCGGCCTCGCATACGGCGCGATAGATTTGATAGAGACGCCCGACGGCCGTCTCGTCTTCCTCGAAGTCAACCCCGGCGGCGAGTGGGGCATGCTCGAACACGACCTCGGCCTCCCCATCTCGGAGGCCATCGCCGACGCCTTGTTAAGTGATAAGTGATGGGTGATAAGTGATAAGAGAAGACGAGGCCCCTTCTTCCTTCTTATCACTTATCATCCAAAAAAACTTATGACGACGGTTCTCATCATCACGCACAGCGGCGACAACGAGTCGGTCGAGGCGGTGGCGCGCGCGGTCGCCGGGCGCGGGGGCCGCGCCGTGCGTCTCGACACGGACCGCTTCCCCACGGAGACGCGGCTGGCGGCGCGCTACGGCGGCGCGGGGGCCGGGCGCGTGACTTTCCTGGCGGGCGCGGGCGAGTTCGACTTGAGTGAGGTCGGGGCCGTCTGGCACAGGCGTCTGGGCGTGGCCGCGCGCGTGACGCGCGAGATGGACCCGCAGTTGCGCGCCGCCTCGGTGGGCGAGTCACGCGCCTCGCTGCTCGGAGTCCTCGCCGGGCTGACGGCCTTCCGCGTGGACCCGGAGGCGGCCATCCGACGCGCCGAGCACAAGCCGCTCCAGCTGCGGGCCGCGCGCGGGCTGGGGCTCGAAGTCCCGCGCACGCTCGTCACGAACGACCCGGCGGCGGCGCGCGACTTCTACGCCGAGTGCGGCGGCCGGCTGGTCATGAAGATGCTCTCCTCCTTCGCCGTCTACGACCGCGAGGGGCGCGAGAACGTCGTCTTCACGAACCCCGTCGGCCGCGAAGACCTCGAAGACCTGACGGGCCTGAGCCTCTGCCCCGCCACCTTTCAGGAGCGCGTCGAGAAAAGGCTTGAGCTGCGCGCGACCGTCGTCGGGCGGCGTGTCTTCACCGCCTCGATAGACTCGCAGTCGTCGGCGCGCGCGGCGCACGACTGGCGGCGCGACGGCGTCGGGCTCGTGGACGAGTGGCTGCCTTACACGCTGCCGCCCGAGGTCGAGGGAGGGCTGCTCGCGCTGATGGACTACTTCGGCCTCAACTACGGCGCGGCCGACTTCATCCTCACGCCCGACGACCGACACGTCTTCCTCGAAGTCAACCCCTCGGGCGAGTTCTTCTGGCTCGACGGCCCGGAGCTTCCCATCTCAAGCGCGCTCGCCGACGTGCTCCTCGGCCTCGCGCCCAGAAGAGAATAAAGCAGTAGTCAGTAGTCAGTAGAAGAACTAAAGCGGCGTGTCCCGGCCATCAGCCGAGCGCGCCGCCTCTTTGTTCTACTGACTACTGTCCACTGTCTACTTCTTCGAGTAGACTTCGGCGGCGACGACGCCGTCGACGACGACCTGATGCTCTCGCCGGAAGTCGGCGCGGACGCGCCCCACCTCTTCGCGGTTCTCGAAGTAGGTGCGGCCGCGCTGGAGGACGGCGTAGACGGGCGGGGCTTCGGCGGCCGGGTCGAAGCTCGGGTCGGAGATGACGCGCGGGCGGAGGTCTCCGCGGCCGTAGCGCGCGAGGTAGTGGCGGACGACGCCCGGCGTCTCGTGCGCGATGACGGCGCCGGGCGGCGCTTTCGCGGCGACGTACTCGACGGCCTCGCGCAGCCCCGCGTCGTAAAACTCGTCGTGCGGGAAGTAGTAGCCGGCGCGGCGCGGCGAGAGCGCGTTGGTGTAGAGCGAGTAGTGCGGCGCGGAGGCGAGCGCGGCGTAGGCCGGCGCGCCGACGAAGAGCGCGAGCGCACACGCCCACGCCGCGACCCCCGCCCGCCGCAAGCCGCCCGCGCCCAACAGCCCGCCCAGCCGCCGCGCCATTTCGGCCACGCCGACCGCCGCCGTCATGTAGACGAACGGCATCAGCGAGAGCGTGTAGCGCAGCCACTTCGCGCCCATCAGCGAGTAGGGCACGACCCAGAAGAAGAGCATGAAGAGGAGGAACGCCGCGCCCGGCTCGCGCCTTCGCCGCCAGAGCGCCCAGAGGCCCGCCGCGAGCGCGGCGAGGACGGCGGGCGGCGTCTTCGTCCACAGGTAGAGCAGGTAGAAGTAGACGGGCGTCGCGCCGAACGGCCCCTTCGAGACGACGTTGTGGTAGAGCGTCTCGCCCATCAGGTAGCCGTGGTGCGTCAAAAGCTGCTCGCTCGAATAGGCCGCGAGGTACCCCCACGTCCGGGGCAGAAGCACGGCCGGGTTGGCGACGAGGAACGTGGCGAAGACGACGACGTAGAAGAGCGCCGGCGTGCTGCCGCGCGGCTCGCCGGGCTGGCGCTCGCGGACGTGGAAGAGGTAGTGGTAGAGCATGTTCAGCCCGAAGTAGTGCGGGAAGTACTTCGACGCGAACATCAGCCCCCACGAGGCGCCGCTCAGGACGTAGCTCCGCTTCTTCAGCCCCGGCTCGCCGCCGCCCGCCTGCTTCGCGCGGACGTAGAAGTAGAGCGCGAAGAGCATGAAGAAGACGAGCAGCGTGTCCTCCTTCGCCACGCGGTTGAAGGTGACGGCGCCGACGCCCGTGGCCCACAGCGCGGCGGCCACGAGCCCCACGCGGCGGCCGAAGAAGGCGGCGGTGAGCAGGAAGACGGGGAAGACGGTGAGCGAGCCGAAGAGGACGTTGGGGAAGCGTATGGCCGCCTCGTCGCTCACGTCGAGGAAGGTGAGTCGGTCGCCCTGAGGGGCGCGCGAGTTCCATGCGCGCGCGGCGCTGACGGAGACGAAGATGAGCGCCTTCATCACCATCGGGTGCTCGGCGTTCTCGGTGATACGGCCGCGCTCGTAGGCGCGCACCGCTTCGAGCTTGTTGACCTCGTCCTCGGCGAGCCCAGCGCGCGAAAGCCCCCACACGCGGAGTCCGAACCCGACGGCCGCCAGCGCGAGCAGCGCCGCGAGGGCGTGCCGCCCCGCCGCCCCCCCGGAATCAAGCTCGAACAGTCTCGACAAACGGCGAACCCCCTTGACAGCGAACCTTCAGGACTCGGGGACGGCATCGGCGCGCGCCTTCTCGCCGCGCGCGGCGGCGCGCGCGCGCTCGGCCTCTTCGGTCACGCCGCGCAAAGAGAGCCCGCGCGCGACCAGCAACGAGACGCCCGCGGCCATCCAGAAGACCAGCCGCGCCTTGCGCACGATGGCGAGCGTCACGCCCGCCGCCATCCCGAAGGCGAGCACGCGCGCGAGGTGCCCCGTCCCCAGCTCGTCAATCCCCGCGCGCAGCGGGATGAACTTGAAGACGACCGTGATGACGCGGTTGACCGACTCGAAGAGGAAGGCCGAGAGCACGGACGGGCGCGCGCCGGCGATGAGCCAGATGGTCAGGTAGCTCTCGGCCACGCCGAGCGCGTGGAACACGGCCTCGCACATGACGATGACGGGGAAGCGGCGCCGGTTGCGCCCGTAGAAGCCGTAGATGCGCTCCTCGAACGCCGCGACGCGTTCGAGCCTCCGTGCGAGCGCCCTGCGCCCCAGACCCCTCCCCGCCGTCCAGCGCAGCGCCGCGCTCAGGAACCTCCACTCGCGCCTGAGCGCGTAGGCCGCGAAGGCGACGAAGAGGCCGGCGCCCGCGACGATGCCGTAGCTCGAATAGCGCAGCACCTTCGGCAGCGGGAACGCGGCCAGCAGCGCCGCCGCGCCGCAGAAGACGAAGAACGCGACCGAGAGCATGTAGAAGATGTTCTCGACGGCGATGGCCGAGAAGGTCGCGGCGAAGGGGACGCCCCGGCGGCTCGCCATCGCCGCCTTGGTCGGCTCGCTGACGACGATGCCGAGCGGGACGACGTTCCCGGCCGCGTCGCCGATGAGGTACGCCTTGAAGGCTTCCCAGAAGCCGAGCCGGTGCGGCTCCTCGAAGCAGAGCGTCCACGCGCCCGCGCGCACCGCGAAGCGCAGCCCCGCGAGCAGGATGATGGCGGCGAAGCCCCAGCCTATCTTCGAGATGTTCGACCAGATTTCGCCGGGGCCCGCCCTCCAGACGAAGTACGCGAAGAGCGCGAGCCCCGCCAGCGCGAAGGCCGCGCCCGCGCGCCCGAGCCTCTTCGACGCGCCACCCTCTTTCACCTTCTCACCCATCGATTTCAGACTCCCGCGGCCGCACGCGCGCGCGCGGATTTCCCCTTCCCGGCGGGCCACTGCAAGATACGCCACAAACCGCCCCGCCACAAACCACCCCGACGGACGCGCTAACTAAAACCGTGCCACGCCGCGACGCCGCGCCGCGAGCGGGCGCGGGGGCGGCGCGCGCGGCGCGGGGCGCGAGATTTTTGCTGCCGCTGAATGGCGTCTGCTGCGCCCCGGGCGGGCGCGAGGCCCCGCGCAGCCTTTCTCAAATATTTTTTGTGCCTTTTTTTGTGCCTTTTTACGACTTGGTGCGTCTTAGTATGGTGTAATAGGTGGGACCGGCGGCCCCCCAGCGGGTACGCGGCTTGCCAGAGAGTTGGCGCCCCCTCTTAAGCAGAGGGCGGCGAATCGTTTCAGGGGCAGCTCGCCCGGCCGAGCATCAAGTCACATCGCCCGTCTTTAACCCGGGATTCAGACACAGCAGTCAGCGGTCGGCCGTGCGTCCTCGCAGACACGCGCGCGGGCGACAGTTTTTCGGCAGGGAGTTTTACGTTTGGGTAAGAGAAGTGTCGTCCGCCTCACGTTGGCCTGTGTCGCGCTCGCGGTAGTCGCGGCGCTCGGCGCGCGCGCGGGCGCGTCGGGGGGTTCTGTCTCGCGCGCGCAGGCGGCGGGGCAGACCTTCGTCCTCACCGACTTCGGCGCGGTGGGCGACGGCGTCACCGACGCCGGCCCCGCGCTCCAGGCCGCGCTCGACGCGCTGGCCGCAGCGGGCGGCGGCACGCTGCTCGTCCCCGCCGGACGCTACGCCATCGTCACGCCGGTCTCGAAAGACTTCGGCGGCCTCACCTCCCCGGTAGACATCTCGGGCGTCGTCTCGAACACGGAGCCCGCGCCGCCCACGGCCGGCGGGCAGGATTTGACGAGCGGGCTCGACCTGACATCGGAGTTTCTGCCGAAGACGGGCGAGGCGGCCCCGGCCATCTGGCTCAGCCGTCTGCAAAGCCTCACCGTCCGCGAGCTGGCCTTCGTCGGCACGCCCGACGTGACCGACGACGCGCTCATCACGCTCCGCTTCGACGACGTGGGCGAGGCCGTCGTCCGCCACTGCGAGTTCTACGGGCTGTCGAGCATGAACGGCGCGATAGTGCTGGCCAGCCGCAGCTCGCTCAAGATCGAGCGCAGCGTCTTCCTCGGCAGCGTCACCAACAGCGGCACCTACTCGTCGGTCGTCCAGAACATCGAGTGGAAGGGCATCTCGCTCTCCGACACCATCTTCGCCGACTACGGGCAGCGCCCCGAGCTGTTCGGCAAGACGGGAATCGCCGCGCCCTTCTCATGGGTCAGCGTCGGGAACGCCGCCGCCGTCGATAATGAAAGCCCGCGCCGCGAGGCCAGCTTCCGCAGCGTCTTCTTTGACGAGGGCGCGCTGAACGCCGTCGCCTCCACGCCCTCCTTCTACGAGCCGCCCAGCGCGCCCATCGACCTGCTCTACGTCTCGACGCTCAGGATGAACGTCTCGAACCTCAACACCTCGGGGCTCTACCTGACCGACCTGCGCGGCGTGCTCATCGAGGACGGGCGCTTCGGCTGGAGCACGCTCACGGAGACGGCCGTCAACCTCATCGACGCCGGCAGCGCCATCATCTCGCGCATCGAGTGCGCCGAAAACGTCAAGACGGTGGTGGCCGACGCGGCGACCGACCGGCTCGTCGCCATCGACGCCGCCTGCCCCGTCATCGACTCGCAGGCGCCCTACACGCGCGTCCTCAGCGCGGCGACCCCGGACGACGACCCCGTCCGCTACGCCGCCTCGCGCTTCCAGACGGCGCTCGGCCGCGCGCCCGACCCGGCCGCGCACCACTACTGGGCCGACCGCGTCCTGCGCTGCGACGCGGCGGCCGCCTGCGTCACCGCCGCGCGCGCCGCGCTCGCCGCCTACCTCGCGTCCAACCCGCAGCCGACCTTCAGGCTCGAAGGGCGCGCGATCGACGAGACCGGCGAGCCCGTCGATAACGCCCTCATCAGGCTCTCGGGCTCGCAGACGGTCGAGACGTTCACGGACGCGGACGGCCGCTACCACTTCAGCAACCTGCCGACGAGCGGCGTCTACACGGTCGCCGCCGAGAAGCGGCACTACACCTTCGCGACGCCGCAGCAGACGGTCACCACCCCGGCGGGCGCGCGGACGGTGGACTTCCCCGCGACGGCCAAGCGCCACCAGATCGGCGGCCGCCTCGCCGACGACGCGGCGCGCGGCATCGCGGGCGCGACCGTCACGCTCTCGGGCACGCGCAACGCGACCACGACGACCGACTCGAACGGCTACTACACCTTCACGGCGCTCCCGGCGGGCGGGACCTACACCGTCACGCCCTCGAGCACGCGCTACAGCTTCGCGCCCGCGTCGCAGGCGGTCGCCGACCTTGAGGCGGACCAATTTCTCGTCTTCAACGCCGTCCCGCTCTTCTACACCATCAACGGGCAGTTGCTCGCCTCGGCCGGCTGGCCTCTGAGCGGGGTCAGCGTCTCGCTCGCCGGGTCGAAGACCGCGACGACCTCGACCAACTCGCAGGGCGTCTTCACCTTCGCCGACGTGCCGCGCGGCGGCAACTACACCGTCACGCCGGGCCCGGCCGTCGGCTACCTCTTCAGCCCCGCGTCGCGCACCTTCAACAACCTCACCGCCGACCAGGGCGGCGTCTACACGGGCACGCCGACGAGCTACAGGCTGACGGGGCGCGTCACCTCCGGCGGCACGGCGCTCTCGGGCGTCACGGTCAACGTCACCGGCTCGCAGGCGGCGACGGCGGCGACCGACGCCAGCGGCAACTACTCGTTCACCCTCCCGGTCAACGGCAACTACACGGTCACGCCTTCGCGGCGGCACTACACGTTCGCGCCCGCGCAGGCGACCGTCAACCCCCTCAACTCCGACCGCGCGGCCGACTTCACCGCGACGCGGCCCGAAATCTTGTGGCGG
>JAIVJI010000067.1 GCA_020200135.1 Acidobacteriota bacterium
CCCGCCGCAGAAGGGAGTGGGGAAGCGGGCTTTAAGCCCATCTGGCGGGGTTTGCACGCCGCCGAGGGGTATCGATGACAATGGGCGTGCTTCGTAGAACCAACGCGCGGGAACTTCGCCGCTGGATGTTGTGCGGCGGGGCTCTCTTCATCCTGCTGGCCGGCGTCGGCACCCCGGGGCCGCCCCGCGCGTTTGCCGGCGCGGGCTCGGCCGGGGGCGGGCAGCGGGTCGCCGAGAGGGTACGGCGTGAGGCCCGCGATTTCGACCTCGCCGACGTGCGCCTGCTCGACGGGCCTTTCAAGCGGGCCATGGCCCTCGACGCCGAGTACCTCCTGCAACTCGACCCCGATCGGCTGTTGAGCTGGTTCCGCAAGGAGGCCGGGCTCAAGCCGAAGGGTGCGGTCTACGGCGGCTGGGAGGCGCAGGGCATCGCCGGCCACTCGCTGGGCCACTACCTGACGGCCTGCTCGATGATGTACGCAGCGACGGGCGACGCGCGCTTCCGCCAGCGCGTCGGCTACGTGGTGGACGAGCTTGAGCGTTGCCAGAAGGCCAACGGCGGCGGCTACGTCGCGGCCATCCCCGGCGGGAAGAAGATTTTCCGCGAGGTGGCCGCGGGCGACATCCGCTCGAAGGGCTTCGACCTCAACGGCGGCTGGGTCCCCTGGTACACGATGCACAAGCTCTTCGCCGGCCTCCTCGACGCGCACCGACACTGCGCGAGCGCGAAGGCGCTGGCCGTCGTCAGGGGCTTAGCCGACTGGGCCGAGAGGACGACCGCCGGGCTGACGGACGAGCAGTTCCAGCGCATGCTCGCCGCCGAGCACGGCGGCATGAACGAGTCGCTTGCCGAACTCTACGCGCGCACCGGCGACGAGCGGTACCTCAGGCTCTCGCGGCGCTTCCACCACCGGGCCGTGCTCGACCCGCTGGCCCGGCGTGAGGACCGCCTCGCGGGGCTTCACGCGAACACGCAGATCCCGAAGGTGATCGGGCTCGCGCGCGTCCACGAGCTGACGGGGGACATGCCCGCGCGGGCGGCGGCCGAGTTCTTCTGGGAGCGCGTCGTCGGCCACCACTCTTACGTCATCGGCGGCAACAGCGAGGGCGAGCACTTCGGCCCGCCTGACAAGCTCGACGCGCGCCTCGGCCAGAGCACCTGCGAGACGTGCAACACCTACAACATGCTCAAGCTGACGCGCCACCTGTTCACGTGGCGGCCCGCGGGCGTGTACGCGGACTACTACGAGCGCGCCCTTTACAACCACATCCTCGCCTCGCAGAACCCGGAGGACGGGATGTTCTGCTACTTCGTCCCGCTCAAGCCGGGCGCGCAGAAGACCTACTCGACGCCGTACGACAGCTTCTGGTGCTGCGTCGGGACGGGGATGGAGAACCACGCCAGATACGGCGAGGCGATCTACTTCCGCGGCGAAGACGCGCTGTGGGTGAACCTCTTCATCCCCTCGGAGCTGCGCTGGAAGGAGCGCGGGCTCACGCTCCGGCAGGAGACCCACTACCCGGACGAGGAGACCGTGCGGCTGAGCTTCGACGCCCGGAAGCCGACACCGCTGGCGCTGCGCGTGCGCTACCCTGCTTGGGCGACGGAGGGCATGACCGTCTCGGTCAACGGGCGCCCGCAGCAGTTGAATGCCAAGCCGGGCGGCTTCGTCGAGGTGAGGCGCGTGTGGAGGCGGGGCGACCAGGTCGAGTTGAAGATACCAATGTCGCTCAGGCTCGAAGCCATGCCCGACAATCCGAACCGTGCCGCCGTCCTCTACGGCCCCACGGTGCTCGCGGGCGAACTGGGCCTCGAAGACGAGGCCGGCGTCGGCGGCCTCGTCTCCGTCCCCGTGATGGTCACGGAAAACAGGCCGCTTCACGAGTGGATCAGGCCGGTCGAGGGGCGACCGTCCACCTTCCGCACGACGGGCGCCGGGCGTCCCCGCGACGTGACGCTCTACGCCTTCCACCGGATGCACGGCCGGCGCTACACGGTCTACTGGGACCTGTTCACGCCGCGGGAGTGGTCTGAGCGCGAGGCCGAGTACAAGGCCGAGGTCGAGCGCGCACGCAGGCTGGAGGCGTTGACCGTGGACTTCGCGCAGCCCGGCGAGATGCAGCCCGAGCGCGACCACCGGATGCAGGGCGAGCGCACCGAAGCGGGCGAGCACTCGGGGCGCAAGTGGCGCCACGCGCGCGACGGCGGCTGGGTGTCGTTCGAACTGAAAGTCATGCCGCGCGAGCCCGTCTCGCTGGTCTGCACCTACTGGGGTTCTGAGACGGGCCCGCGCAACTTCGACATCCTCGTGGACGGCGTGCGCGTCGCCACGCAGTCGCTCCAGAACGATAGGCCCGGCCAGTTCTTCGACGTGACGTATCCGATACCCGTCGAGCTGACCCGCGGCAGGGAGAAGGTCACGGTGCGCTTCCAGGCGCGCCCGGGCAACACCGCGGGCGGGCTCTACGGGCTGCGCGTGGTGCGCGGGAACCTATAGAACGCCCGCGAGGGCGGAGGTCGAGAACAGATGTCAAAAATAAAAAGAGCCGCTTCAGTTTTCATCACCCTCTTACTCTGCTGCGCCGCCGCGTCCGCGCAGGCGCGGCAGAGGTGGACGGAGCAGCAGGCGCGCGACTGGTACGCCAGGCAGCCGTGGCTGGTCGGGGCCAACTACAACCCCGTGAGCGCCATCAACTCGATTGAGATGTGGCAGGCCGACACCTTCGACCCGAAGCAGATCGACCGCGAGCTGGGCTGGGCCGAAGGGCTGGGCATGAACACGATGCGCGTCACCCTCCACGACCTCGTCTGGCAGCAGGACCCGGAGGGCTTCAAGAGGCGGATAGACCAGTTCCTGACCATCGCCGCCCGGCACAAGATAAAGCCCATGTTCTGCCTGTTCGACTCGGTCTGGGATCCCGACCCGAAGCTCGGCAAGCAGCGCGACCCGAAGCCGGGCGTGCACAACTCCGGCTGGGTGCAGGGGCCCGGACGCGCAGCGTTGCAGAACCCCGCCGAGTACGCGCGCCTCGAAGCCTACGTCAGGGGCGTCGTCGGCGCGTTCGCCAGGGACGAACGCATTCTGGCGTGGGACATCTGGAACGAGCCGGATAACGTGAATAACGGGAGCTACGGCGAGAAGGAGCCTAAGAACAAGGTTGACCTCGTGCTGGCGCTCCTGCCCAAGGCGTTCGCGTGGGCGCGCGAGGCCGGGGCCACGCAGCCGCTGACGAGCGGGCCCTGGAAGGACGACTGGTCAACGCACGAGAAGATGTCGCCGACCGACCGCCTGCTGGTGGAGCAGTCGGACATCATCACCTTCCACAACTACGACCACCCGTCCGAGCTTGAGAAGCGCATCAACTGGCTGAAGCGCTACAACCGCCCGATGATCTGCACGGAGTACATGGCGCGCGGCAACGGCAGCTACTTCTTCGGCAGCATGCTCGTCGCGAAGGCGCACAACGTCGGGATGATCAACTGGGGGCTGGTGCAGGGCAAGACGCAGACGCACCTGCCTTGGGACTCGTGGCAACGCCCCTACACCGACCGCGAGCCGTCCGTCTGGTTCCACGAGGTCTTCCGCACCGACGGGACGCCCTACATCCCCGAGGAGGCGGAGTTCATCAGGCGCATGACAGGTAAGTCGAAGGCCGCGGCGGCGCGTCCTTAGCGGCCGGCCGCGCGTGTGGCCGGGGAAGGAACCGTATCGTGTCGCGCCCTACAAGGCAGGAAAGCTTCGCTCGGGGGGGTTAAAGACAGATGAGAACGTTTCGTACTGACGGGAGTCTTTCGTCGAGACTTCTCGCGCTCGCCTGCGCGCTCGCGCTCGTCGCCGCGCAGGCTCTGCCCGCGGCCGCGCAAGACCGCGGCATCACCGTGCAGGTGGACAAACCGGGCGCGGCCATCCCGCGCACGCTCTTCGGCCTCTTCTTCGAGGACATCAACTTCGGGGCCGACGGCGGGCTCTACCCCGAGCGCGTGAAGAACCGCTCGTTCGAGTTCCCCGACCCGCTGATGGGCTGGAAGCAGGCCGCGCCCGGCGACTCGAAGGGCACGCTCCAGGTCTACGACCGCATCGCGGGCACGGCCGTCGCGAACCCCCACTACCTCCGCATCAAGGTGGACGAGCCGGGCAAGGGCTTCGGCGTCACGAACGAGGGCTTCCGCGGCGTCGGCGTGGAGAAAGGGAAGGAGTACACCTTCTCCGTCCTGGCGCGCGGCGCCGGCGGCTCGCCCCGCGCGCTCCGAGTCGAGGTGTTGGACGCAGACGGGCGCGCGCTCGGCGAGACGCGTGTGTCGGGTTTCACCCCGCAGTGGAAGAAGTACAGCGCGACGCTGCGCGCGACCGGAACCGAGGCCAAGGCGCGCGTCAACGTCCTGGTCGAGGGCACGGGCGCGCTCGACGTAGACCTCGTCTCCCTCTTCCCCAAGGAGACGTGGGGGGGCCGCGCGAACGGGCTCCGCCCCGACCTCGTCCGATTGCTCAAGGAGATGAACCCGGGCTTCCTGCGCTTCCCCGGCGGGTGCATCGTCGAGGGGCGCACGCTCGAACAGCGCTACCAGTGGAAGACGACCATCGGCGACCCCGAAGACCGCCGCCTCATCGTCAACCGCTGGAACACCGAGTTCCGGCACCGCCTGACGCCGGACTACTACCAGTCCTTCGGTCTCGGCTACTACGAGTATTTTCAGCTGAGCGAGGACATCGGGGCCGAGCCGCTCCCCATCATGAACTGCGGCATGGCCTGCCAGTTCAACACGGGCGAGCTGGCGCCGATGGAAGACCTCGACCACTTCATCCAGGATGCCATCGACCTGATCGAGTTCGCCAACGCGCCCGCCAACACCAAGTGGGGCCGCGTCCGCGCCGGGATGGGGCACCCCAAGCCCTTCAACCTCAAGATGCTCGGCGTCGGCAACGAGCAGTGGGGGCCGCAGTACGTCGAGCGGTACAAGGCGTTCGCCCGCGTGCTCAAGGCGAAGTACCCGAACGTCACGCTCGTCTCCAGCTCCGGCCCGTTCCCCGATGGGAAGGAGTTCGACTACCTGTGGGGGCAGTTGCGTCAGCTCAACGCCGAGCTGGTGGACGAGCACTACTACCGCCCGCCGCAGTGGTTCCGCGACAACGCCGGCCGCTACGACGACTACCCGCGCAACGGCCCGAAGGTCTTCGCCGGCGAGTACGCCGCGCAGTCGGTCGCCATCGCCAGCCCCGACAACCGCAACAACTGGGAGACCGCGCTCTCGGAGGCCGCCTTCGTCACCGGACTCGAACGTAACGCCGACCTCGTGCGGCTCTCCTCCTACGCGCCCCTCTTCGGCCACGTCGAGGCATGGCAGTGGACGCCTAACCTGATCTGGTTCGACAACCTGCGCTCCTACGGCACGCCCAACTACTACGTGCAGAAGCTCTTCAGCACGAACCAGGGCACAAGGCTCCTGCCCGTGCTCATCGACGGCTCGCCGAAGAACGGGCGCGACGGCCTCTACGCCAGCGCCTCGCTCGACGAGGGGTCGGGCGAGGTGATCGTGAAGGTGGTCAACACCTCGTCGTCGCGGAGGGAGGTTCGCATCAACCTCGCGGGCGCGGGGGGCGTGAGGGGCGGCAAGGCTCTTACGCTGGCGAGTTCGGACCTCAAGGCCGAGAACAGCCTGGACGAGCCGACCAGGCTGAGCCCCGTCGAGAAACCCTTAACCGCCACCGGCACCGAATTCACCCACGCGTTCGCACCGAACTCGCTGACGGTGCTGCGCGTCGCGGCGCTCAGGTGAACGTCGGATGAAACTCCTGCGACTCGTCGCCCTCTGCGTCTCGCTCGCCGAAGCCTAAAGGTCGAGACGGGCGAGAGCCCTCGGCCCGAGCACTCGCTCCGCGTGGATGCGGGAGGCGACGCGGAACTGTAGATACCAACCCACCCGGCGGTTTGCCGCTCGACCGCCCGCGCGCGTCTCCGTCTAAGGGCGGGCAGCAAGGGTGCGCCGAGCCCGGACAACACAGGAGGTCACAGATGAAGGCTAAGGTCGCATGTGCGCTGCTCACGTTGCTCGTCGCCTGGGCGTTCCCGCCCTGCGTCGCGGCGATTGATCTCTACTTCGAAAAAGCGATTCACGACCCGTCGACTATTCAGAAGGATAACGGGAGGCACTGGACGTTCGGCACCGGCGACGGGGTCGTCAGCCGCTACTCGGACGACCTCCTGAGCTGGCAGATCGGCGACCCCGTGTTCCCCGCCGGCACCTGGCCGGCCTGGATCAACGACTACGTCTCGAACTTCGACGGGAGCTTCTGGGCGCCGGACGTGATCTACATGAACGGCAAGTATTACCTCTACTACTCCTGCTACGGCTCGATCAACGGCGGCACCGGCTTCGAGTCGGCCATCGGGGTCGCGGTGACCACGTCGCTCAACAGCCCCTCCTGGACCGACCTCGGGGTGGTGGTCTCCTCGAAGACGGAGCCGAAGACCCCGCAGGGCGAGCCGATTAACACGATCGACGCCGGCCTGTTCCGCGACGCGGGTGGCAACGTGTGGATGGCCTACGGCTCCCACTACGGCGGCATCTTCGTGCTCCAGATCGACCCCTCCACGGGCAAGCGTTTGAACTCGACGCGCTACCCCGTGGTGGGCAACGGCGGCGCCTGGAACGAGTACGAGGGCGCGCAGGTCACCTACGTCAACAGCTACTACTACATGTTCGTGAACCTCGGCGAGTGCTGCGCGGGCGACGACAGCACCTACTACATCGTGGTGGGCCGCTCGACGAGCCCGACGGGCCCTTACGTCGACCAGACCGGGAAGAACCTTTGGAACTACGGCGGCACCACGCTGCTCGCCAGCGAGGGCAAGTACATCGGCCCGGGCCACTACGGCTACTACAACAACGGCGGCCAGCACCTGGTGTCGATTCACTACTACGACGGCACCACCGCGGACGGCTGGCCCGCGAAGCTGGACCTGCTCCAGATGTCCTTCTCCAACGGCTGGCCGGTGCTGACGCGGAACTTCACGATCTCGGGGGCGTCGCCCCCGCCGTCGATGATGGCGAACCTCTCCGACGGCGCCAGGTTCACGATCACCGCGCGCCACAGCGGCAAGCTGGTCGAGGTCCGCGACCGGCAGGGGGGGTGCAGCAGTTCGGGGATAGGCGACGGCACGAACGTCCGCCAGATGGCCGCGAACGGCAGCACGTGTCAGCAATGGGTCGCCAAGCGGATGCGCGACAAGTACGGCAGCATCGACCCCTACTACTGGACGTTCCACCCCGCGCCGAACGAGGCGCAGGCGATGGACATCTACAACTTCTCACAGCTCGACGGCGGCAACATTAGCACCTGGACTTTCTTCAACAACGAGGCGCAGCACTACCGGTTGGTGGACCTGGGCAACGGCTATTACCACATCCTCGCGCGCGCCAGCGGCAAGGTGCTTAACGTCGACGACGGCTCCACGGCCGACGGCGCGAACGTCGAGCAGTGGCGGGCGATGGGCTGGACGAGTCAGCAGTTCGTCTTCACCGCCGCGGGCGGCGGGGGGGGCGGGACCGCGACAACCATGTACGTGGCGGAGGTCGTCACCGGTACCGAAAACGCCGGCGGCGGGAAGAAGCGCGGCACGGCCACCGTGACCATCAAGGACAATCTCGGCAACCCCGTCGGCGGGGCGACGGTGACGGGGACGTTCTCCGGCTCCTTCAGTGAGACGAAGTCGGGAACTACCGGGAGCGACGGCAAGGCCGTGCTCAAGACCACCGCCACGAAGAGCGGCACCGTCACGCTGACATTCTGCGTCGACAGCGTGACGCACGGCTCGCTGACGTATGACTCGTCGAAGAACGTTATGACGTGCGACGGCCTGTGAGCCGGGACGCGCCTCCCGCGGCGGCGCCGGGTCGAGCTCGAACGTCATCAAGGGCATCGACTGGGTGACGGCCAGCGCCAGGAAGCCGGCGGTCGCCAACATGAGCCTCGCCGGCGGCGTCAGCCAGGCGGTCGACGACGCCGTGGTGAAGTCTGCCGGCAGCGGCGTCTTCTACGCGCTGGCCGCGGGCAACGACGGGGCCGACGCCTGCAACTCGTCGCCGGCGCGCGCCGGGGCGGGCACGAACAACGGCATCATGACGGTCGCGGCGACCGACAGCGCCGATTCGCGCCAAGTCGCCAAAACGGCGTGAACAGGAAGGGAGTAAATCAAAGGCCAACCACCTAGTTGTCCCTGAAAGAGTTATGGCGGAGAGGGTGGGATTCGAACCCACGGTGGCCTTTCGACCACTCCGGTTTTCGAGACCGGTGCACTAAACCACTATGCGACCTCTCCGGGGAAACTTCAGCCCTCGCCCTCGGGCCTCGACGCTTTTCTTCGCTCGCGGAAGAACTCCTGCACGAGCGCGCGGCACTCTTCGCCGAGCACGCCCGCGGTCAGTTCCATCCGGTGGTTCAAAGGGGCGGCGTCGCAGACGCGGAAGACCGACTCGACCGCGCCCGCCCGCTCGTCGCGCGCGCCGTAGACGAGCCGCGCGACCCGGGCCTGGACGAGCGCGCCCGCGCACATCGCGCACGGCTCAATCGTCGAGTAGACCACCGCGCCCGTCAGACGGTAGTTGCCCGCGCGCCGCGCCGCCTCGCGCAGCGCCAGCACTTCGGCGTGCGCCGTCGGGTCGCAGTCCGCGCGCGTGCGGTTGCCCGCGGCCGAGAGCGGCGCGCCGTCGGCGCCGACGACGCAGGCGCCGACGGGCACCTCGCCCCGCTCGGCGGCCTCGCGCGCCGCGCGCAAAGCCTCGCGCATCCAGCGCTCGTCCTCTTCCGGGGACGGCTCAAAACCCTCTCGCGCCTGCATGGTCACCCGAGCCAGTTTTCAAGAAGCGGCGGACAAAAACTGAATATAGGGAGCGCCCGCGCGCCTGTCAAGCAGAGCCGCCGCGCGCCTTTTTTGTTCAGCGGGCGGCGGCGCGTGCTATGATTCAGGTTCAGCCGGGAGGGCGGCCTCCTCCCGCCGGCCCGGCAGGTTCGAGGCGGAAGCAGAGCGGAAGATGAAGACAGACCTGCGCCCCAGGGCCGCCGAGGCTTCGGCCGGCCCGAGCAAGACACTCCAGCCCACACGTCCCGCGCCGGCCGACGCGCCCGAGACCGCACCCATCCACCAGACGCTGACGCCCGAGCAGGCCGCCGTCCACGCCACGCAGGTGCCGCGCCCGGCCCCGGCCGCCGCGCGCCGCATCTCGCCCGCCGAGTTCAACACGGCGATGGTGCACTTCTACCGCGGCGAGGTGACCCGCGCCAACACCTGGCGCAACCGCCTTGACACGACGACCAACTGGGCGGTGCTCACCACCGGCGCGACGCTCTCGTTCGCCTTCTCGTCGCCGACCAACCCGCACTTCGTCATCCTCATCAACACGGTGCTCGTCGGCTTCTTCCTCTTCATGGAGGCGCGCCGCTACCGCTACTACGAAATCTGGTCGAGCCGCGTCCGCATCGTCGAGACCGGCTACTTCACGCACATCCTGACGCCCGGCGCGGAGGCCGACGACGCGTGGATGGGAATCCTCGTCGACGACCTCAAGACGCCGCACTTCACCATCAGCGAGTGGGAGGCGCTCGGCCGCCGCCTGCGCCGCAACTACCTCTGGATTTTCGTGCTGCTCGCCGCGTGCTGGAACCTGAAGGTCTACATCCACCCGGTGCCGGCCTACGACTTCAACGCCTTCATCGACCGCGCGACCATCGGCGTCATGCCCGGCGAGTTCGTCCTGCTGACGGGCATCCTCTTCAACCTCGGGCTCTTCATCTTCGCGCTCTTCACGATGCGGCTGCGGCAGGCGACGGGCGAGGTCCTGACCGAGCGCGACTTCCACCCGTTCCAGCGCGTCGGCGAGTGGACGCGCGCCGCCGCCACCAAGCGGCGCACCGCGACCGTCCGCCGCGCCAAGCGCGCGCGCGAGCGCACGCGCGCCACGCCCCGCCCCGCCGGCTCGACCAACACCGGCGAGTGGCGCCGCTCCGACATACACCGCTCGCAGCCGCCCGAGGACATACACCGCACGCAGTTCCCCAACCGGGACACGGTGATTAAATGAGTAGACAGTAGACAGTAGTCAGTAGACAGTAGTCAGTAAGGCTCTGCCTCACGGTTGCTGACGCTGACGACCGCGCGGCTCGTCTGACGAAGGTTTTTCTACTGACTACTGTCTACTGACTACTGTCTACTTCTTTTCCATGCTCGAACTCGACGGACGACCATTGACGCTCGAAGAGGTCGCGCGGGTGGCGCGCGGCGCCGAAGAGGTGTCGCTCGCCGATTCGGCGCGCGAGCGCGTGGCGGCGGCGCGGCTGACGGTCGAGCGCATCGTCGCGGAGTCGCGCGTCGTCTACGGCGTCAACACGGGCTTCGGGAAGCTCTCGGACGTGACGGTGCCGGCGCGGGAGCTGCGCGAGTTGCAGATAAACCTCGTGCGCAGCCACGCGTGCGGCGTGGGCGCGCCGCTCTCCGAGGAGGAGACGCGCGCGGTGATGCTGCTGCGCGCCAACGTCCTCGCCAAGGGCTTCAGCGGCGCGCGCGAGGTCGTCGTCGAGACGCTGCTCGCCATGCTCGCGCGCGGCGTCCACCCCGTCGTCCCCGAGCTGGGCTCGGTCGGCGCGAGCGGCGACCTCGCGCCGCTGGCTCACCTCGCGCTCTGCTGCGTCGGCGAGGGCGAGGCCGTCTACGGCGGCGAGCGCCTGCCGGGCGGCGAGGCTTTGAAGAGGGCCGGCGTCGAGCCCCTGCGTCTGGAAGCGAAGGAGGGGCTGGCGCTCCTCAACGGGACGCAGGCGCTGACGGGGGTCGGCGCGCTGGCGCTCGGACGCGCGCTCAGGGTGGCGCGCACGGCCGACGTCTCCGGCGCGATGTCTCTGGAGGCGCTGAAGGGCACGCCCGCCGCCTTCGACGAGCGCATCCACCTCGCGCGCCCGCACAGGGGTCAGGTCGAGTCGGCCGCGCGCCTGCGCGAGCTCCTCGCGGAGAGCGAGATACGCGCGTCGCACGTCGATGGCGACCCGCGCGTGCAGGACGCGTACAGCCTGCGCTGCATGCCGCAGGTGCACGGCGCGGCGCGCGACGCGCTCGCGCACGCGCGCGCCTGCGTCGAGGTCGAGACCGGCGGCGCGACCGACAACCCGCTGGTCTTCGCCGAGTCGGGCGACGTCATCTCGGGCGGCAACTTCCACGGCGCGCCGCTGGCGCTGGCCTTCGACTACTCGGCCATCGCGCTCGTGCATCTCGGCAACATCGTCGAGCGAAGAATCGACCGGCTCGTCAACCCCGACAAGAACGAGGGACTGCCGCCCTTCCTCACCGCGCGCGCGGGCGTCGAGTCGGGCTACATGGTGCCGCAGATCGTGGCGGTCGCGCTCCTCAACGAGTGCAAGGTGCTGGCGCACCCGGCCTCGACCGACAACCTGCCGACCGACGGCGGCAAGGAGGATCACGTCTCGATGGGGATGACGGCCGCCTTGAAGCTCCGCCGCGTCGTCGAGAACGTCGAGCGCGTCGTCGCCATCGAGCTGCTGGCCGCCGCCGAGGGGCTCGAACACCGCGCGCCGCTCAAGCCCGGCCGCGGCGTCCTGCGCGCCTACGAGCGCCTGCGCGAACACGCCCCGCGCCTCACGCGCGACCGCCCGCTCTCCGACGACATCGAGCGCGTCGCCCGCGCGCTGCGAAGTGGCGAGTTCGATGTGTGACTCATGCCAACTTCGTTGGGCTGCCCCCTGCTCGCGTGAAACTTCGGCGGGCGTTGGATGTGTCGCACGAAGAAAAGTGTGGAAAGTTCCGCGCTCAAGTATTATACTTCGCGCCGTTTTCGCCGCACCTCGTCGCCTCGCGGATAGCCTTTAGCCGTTCCTTCTCTTTCCTCGCAAGGCTCGCGCCCACCGCCGACCTGCGGGACTCGCTCAACGCAGCACGGCCGCTCCGTCGGCCCGCGTGAGGCGTGACGCGCCTCTCCCAACTCTTGCCGTTCAAGTGGGAAACAATGAACCTCATGCACACGCCGCACAGCAAGACGACGCCCATGACGTAGTCGCGCACGGCTGTGCCCGGCCGGCGCGGGCCGGTGCTTCGTCAGCCCCGGCCCGCGCCGAAAGTTGAAAGGAGAAAACATGGAACCGATAACACCTGATGGAGCCGAGGGCGCTTCGGAAGAGGCGCACGCCGCCGAGGAGCCGGGCTCACGGTCGAGCGCCGCGGGAGAGGCGACCGAGACGGCCACAGCTGAAGCGGCCGCGACCGAAGAGATTCGCCGCGAGTATGAGCGCGAGTTAAGGCGGGAGTTAGAGCGGCGGGAGTTAGAGCGGGAGAGGATGACCCGCGACTACTACGCGCCACGCTCGGCCCCGCCGCCCGCGTCCGCGCCGTCCGACTCTTACCATCACTTCTCGCTTCTCGCGAGCCCCGACACGACCATCCCGCCGTCGAACGACGGCTACGTCTGCCCGTACGGTGACGAGACATGGGAGCGCGTGCACGTCGGGGACGAGGTGCCCGTGTGTTCGAAGCACGGAGTGAAGCTGATTCGCGCGTGAGGCAGAGCCCCGGATGGCTGATCTGCTGGAGGCCCTGGGCGGCCAGCTCATAGAGCGCAGGGCAATCTCCCTGCTCGTCCCGTCGCTGCTGTTCTGGGCCGGCGGCCTGGGCGCGTACCTGTCGTGCAGCGGTTGGGCGCTGCTCTGTTCGCCGCGCCTCGGGGTGCTGTGTTCGGCGGAGTCGTGTTCGCGTTGGCCGGCCCTGAGGGACTGGCTCGCCGGACTCCCGACGCCGTGGCAGTGGTCGCTGCTCGGCGGGGGCGTGCTGCTGATATTTGTGTCGGCGGTCGTGATCGAGCGCTTCGTCCCGCCGGCGCTCCGTCTGCTCGAAGGCTACTGGCCACGCTGGCTGAACTTCCTCCAGCGGCGAGTCATCCGGCGGCAGACGGCTCGCGCCGACCGCGAACGGAGGCGGTTCGGGGAGCTGCGGCGCAAGGAGCGCAACCCGTCGGCGGTACTCACGCGCGAGGAGCGGCGCGAGATGGCGGCGCTCGACTTCAACCTCATGCACGCCCCGTCGTCGCCGCAACTGAGGATGCCCACCGAGCTGGGGAACATCCTGCGCACGGCCGAGCTGCGCCCGCGCGACAAGTACGGGCTCAACTCCATCGTCTGCTGGCCCCGGCTCTGGCTGGTTCTGCCGGAGTCGGCCAAGGGCGAGTTGGGCGAGGCGCGCGCGGGGCTCGACACGGCTGTCCGCACGTGGCTCTGGTCGGTGCTCTTCACCGTCTGGGCGATGTGGGCATGGTGGGCCGTCCCCCTAGGGCTGCTGGGCG
The DNA here is from genome assembly GCA_020200135.1 of Acidobacteriota bacterium. Lineage (GTDB taxonomy): Bacteria > Acidobacteriota > Blastocatellia > Pyrinomonadales > Pyrinomonadaceae > QHXN01. The sequence goes on from JAIVJI010000067.1 coordinate 13,334, forward strand.
CGTTATTCTGCTACCGCTGGGCGGTCGCCGCGGCGGCCGTCTATGGCGAGTTGCTCGAAGCCACCTACGACGTACACCGCTGGTCGCTGTACGCGGAGCTGCACTGGCCGCCGCCGGCCAACCCTGCGGAAGAGAAGAAGGTCGGCGAGGCGCTAACCTCATACCTGTACAGGGGCTCCGACAGCCCGACGCCGGACTTCATCACCTACACGGAGCAGCCTTAAGCCTGACGCGCGCCCACGCCGGGGGCAAGATAAACGACGAGCGGGCGGCATCACGACTCCGTAGAAAGTCGTGACGCCGCCCGCTCGTCTCCTCACGCAGCTTTCCTGCTTTAGGCGGACTTCTTCTTCGCTTGCGCCTTCGGCTGCTTTTGCGGGGCGCCGCCGGTGTCGAGGTTGACGGGCGCGGGGTAGCCCTTGCCGCGCAGCGCGGCGATGTCGATGACCATCTCCTTCTGACCCTTGACGGTCTTCGTCTCGCGGACGTTGGCGTTCTTGTTGGCGTTCTTGTTGGCGTTCTTGCCCGCCGCCGGCGAAGACGTGGGCGAAGGCGAAGGCGTCGGCTGGCCGTCGGCTGGGTTGCCCTGCGCGTCGCGCGCCATCGCCCGAAGCGCCTGCGTCGCCTGCGCGCGCTCCTGCTCGGTCAGGTCTTCCAGCCTCACGCCGAAGGCTTCGAGCACGCGCCGCAGGTTCTCCTCGGTGTTCGTCCCCTTGTCGTAAACGTCGCGGTAGATGTGGAGCCGCCCGTCCTCGACGACGATGGTGTCGTAGCGCAGCTCGACGGGGACGGGCGTCGAGAGCTTGACCTGCTTGGTCTCCTCGCGCGTCCTGGCGTGCGCCGCGACCTCCTCGGGCGTGAGCTGCGCGCCGCCGAGGCCCGCGAGCACGACCGAGAAGTCCTGCACCTGCGTGTTGGTCAGACCCACACATCCGTGCGAGGCGAAGCCGCCGAGCCTGGCCGCGGCCTTGCCGCCGTGGATGAGCGACGGCAGGCCGATGGGAATCTTGACGGGGCCGAGCGGGTTGTCCTTGCTGCCCGCCTCGACCTTCTTGCCGGGCTCGAACTTGCCCTTGACCCAGGGCTCGTCGGGCGGCGTCCACGTCGGGTTGAAGATGATGGTGTCGGCCTTCCTCAGCCCCTGCGGCAGCGGGAACTCCGGGTAGCCGATGCCGACCTTGTAGGTCTTCACGAGCTTGCCGTTCTGGAAGACGTCCATGCGGTAGGCCGGCGCGTTGACGACGACGCGCGTGTCGGTCGGCACCGAGTTGGGTCGTGCGCCCGCCAGCGCCTCGCCGCCCGCCGCCCAGCGCTCGCTGACGAAGGCGTTGAAGGCCGTCGCCTTCTCCGCGCCGATGACCGAGCGAATCTTCTCGGCGGCGCGGCGCGTCGCCTCGGACGTGGTGCCCGTGCGCTCGCCCCCCTCGTCCAGCCCCGCGCGCTCCTCGCCGGCGACCCTGCGCAGCCCCTCGACCTGCTCGTCGGTCAGTTGCAGCTTCGACTTCAGCTCGCCCGCGAACGACTCGTCGGCGAACATCGCGTCGAGCACCGGCAGCGTCACCGGCAACGCGGCGGCCGCCGCGCCGTTTACGCCCGGTGTCGCGCCCGACGCCGGCGTCGCGGCCGGCGAGGCCGAGGTGGTCGGCGCGCTCGGGGCCGACGTGTTGGTCGGCGCGCTCGTCGTACACGCGGAGGCTGCCAGCAACACGGCGGCGGCGACGAGTGCCAGCGGCGACTTCAAGATCGTCTTCGTCACTTCAATGCTCATCTGTCTTTTTTCTACTCCTCAAAAACGAGACTTGCGCGCGCTGCGTTCGGCGAGGCGTGGACGTGCGCGGACGCTTCCGCCGAAACGTGGCAACTCCCGTTCCCGCACGCGACCGCCCAAACTTTTCCCGCAAAAACAGCCCGCGGCGGCCCTCTTTTTAGAAGGCGCGCACCGTTTACGGACGGCAATCGTACAGAAAAAGTCTGCGGTTCCCGGTACCTACCGCGCGCCGCGCAGCAGCGGGTAGGGGTTGAGGTTCTCGCCCGCCCAGAAGCGTCTGGGGTCTTCGACGCGGTAGATTTGGAAGTGGAGGTGCGTGTTGCCGGGCGTGACGTTGCCTGTGTCGCCGACGTATCCGACCGTCTCGCCGCGCCGCGCGAAGTGCCCCTCGGCGAGCCCGTCGGCGTAGCGTTCGAGGTGCGCGTAGTAGAGGACGTAGTGCTCGTCGGCGGAGGCGAGCTGGTAGAAGGTGATGCCGCCCTTGACGCTCTGGAAGAGCTTGACGACGCGGCCGTCGGTCGCGGCCACGACGGGCGTCCCGCGCGGCGCGATGATGTCGATGGCGTCGTGGACGCGCCCCTCGCTGCGCGAGTCCTTGAAGGTGTCCTGCAACTGCTCCGGCGTGATGCCCTGCACGGGAATCAGCAGGCGCATCGACGCGAGCGGCGACGAGGGGTCGCCGGGGAAGCCCTGCGCCTGCGGCGACGCGCCGGGCGTGGGCGTCGTTTCGAGCGTCGGCGTCGGCGTCGCGGTCGGCGAGGGCGTCGCGGCGGGCGTGCCCGGCGTAACAGGCGACGCGGCCGGGACGGGCAGGCGCTCGGCGTCCTGCGAGGGCGGCGCGAGCGGCGTGACCGGCTGCGACCAGTAGCGGTAGCTCAGGAACCAGACGAGCGCGCCGACCGCGCCGAAGAGCAGCGCCGCTATCAGGAGCACGCGCGTGCGCGGGCCGATGGCCATCGTGTTCCTCTCCGAGACGGGATTGGGTTCTCTCGGTCAGCTTATTGAAGACCGCCCCCCGCGCGCAAGCGCCGCCGCGCTCGGGGTGGCGCGCCGGCGCGGTTTTCTGCTATTACATTTTCTGCTATTACTCTGCGACCACAGTTTCCGCCGACGACGTAGTCCGTCAAAACGAACCGCCGACGAACGCCGAAGCCCCGCGCGACCTGCTCGCGGGAGCGCCGCCGCCGTCGCACGAGCAACGCGAGGAGGATGAAGCCAGTGACAGACATTTTCGAAGAACGCCGCCGGGGTTTGGAAGAGGAATATTTCCGGCGCAAGGACAAGGAGTCGCTCGAACGCCTGCGCGAGGCCATCAGGGAGGAGGCGCAGCAGCACGGCGCGGAGCCGGTCACGATGGCCTGCCCGCGCTGCACGGGCAAGCTTCACTCCCAGGTATACGACGAGGTCAACATCGACCGCTGCGACACCTGCGGCGGCGTCTGGCTCGACGCGGGCGAGCTCGAACAGATCATCGGCGAAGAGAGTGGCCCCGGACGCTGGTTCCGCGCCCTCTGGCCGGGCAGAACCAGCGAGAAGTGATGAGTGATAGGTGATGAGTGACAAGAGGTGATAAGCGATAAGAGGGCTCTTGTTCTTTCTTATCACTTATCACTCCTCACCCATCACTATCTGGAGGTTTCAGATGCGGAGAGCCTTTGCACTGCTTTGCTGTGTGGCGCTGGTCGCGGGCGGCGCGGCGGCGCGTCAGAAGCCGACGCCGGCGCCCGAGGACGTGCCCGTGCCCGTCGCCGGCGACCTCGGGCTGGCGGGCGCGGCCTGCCCGGACATCGCGCGGTTCCTCAACGCGCGCGCGGCCTCCGCGCCGTCGCTCTCGCCCGACGGCCGCCTCGTCGCCTTCCGCACCTCGACGACGGGGACGCCGCAGCTCTGGGTCGCCGAGACGAAGCGCGGCGCGGCCCCGCGCCAGATCACCTTCGGCGAGAGCGTGACCTTTCACGACTGGTCGCCCGGCGGCGAGTGGATAGCCTACGGCGTCGACCGCTCGGGCAACGAGCGCGAGGGCTTCTACCTCATCTCGCCCGACGGCACGCGCGAGGTCGAGCTGCTCGCGCCTTCGGAAGCCTTCCGCGCGTGGGGCGGCTTCTCGCGCGACGGCCGCCTGGCCGCCTTCGCCGCGACCGAGCCCGGCGGGAATGACTTCCACATCTACACGCTCAACCTGAAGGCCGAGGAGCTGCGGCCGCTGCGCGTCTACGCCGGGCAGGGCGGGACTTACGTCGCGTCGTGGCGCCCCGACGGCTCGGGGCTCCTGCTCTCGAAGACGCGCGGCGAGGACGCCAACGACGTGCTCTACCTCGACCTCACGACCGGCGAGGCGAAGCCCCTCTTCCAGCCGAAGGAGGCCGCCCGCTACGGCTCGTTCGCGTGGACGCCCGACGGGCGCGGCTTCTACATGGCCTCGGACGAGGGGCGCGACTTCGCCGGCCTCGCCTTCTACGACCTTCAGACGCGCAAGCTCACGTGGGTCGAGACGCCCGCGCGCGACGTCGAGCGCGTCGCGCTCTCGCCGGACGGGCGCTGGCTCGTCTGGTCGGAGAACGTCAACGGCTTCTCCGAGCTTTCGGCGCGCGACCTGAAGTCGAAGCGCACGACGACGCTCGCGCCGACGGTCACGCGCGGCGAGGGCGCGCGCACGACGACCCGGGCGGTGCGCGGCGTGGTCGGCGCGCTCGAATGGGCCGCCCGCGCCGACGTGCTCGCCTTCCAGTTGAGCGCGCCCGGCGTGCCCGGCGACATCTGGGTCTTCGAGCCGTCGAAGGCGTCGATGAACGCGACCATCGGCCCGTCGCGCGGCGCGACGCGCGGCGCGCCCCGCAGGACGGACACCGGCGAACCTGTCGTGATCGGCCGCGTGGTGAACGCCGGCGAACCCGTCATGCTCGGCGGCGTCGTCCGCGTCACCGACTCGACGCTCGCCGGGCTCGACCCCGACAAGTTCGTCGCGCCCGTGGCCGTCACGTTCAAGGGGCACGACGGCGAGACCATCCACGCGCTGCTCTACCTGCCGCCGGGCGCTTCCGCACAGAGGCGCGCGCCCGTCGTCTTAAACGTCCACGGCGGGCCGACCTCGCAGGCGCGCCCGTCGTTCGGCTCGGTGACGCAGTACCTCGTCGCGCGCGGCTACGCCGTGCTCGACCTCAACTTCCGCGGCTCGACCGGCTACGGCAAGCGCTACGCGCGGCTCGACAACGGGCGCCTGCGCCCGAACGCGGTCAAGGACATGGGCGCGGCCGTCGAGTGGCTGGCGAAGTCCGGCCAGCCCGTGGACGCGTCGAAGGTGGCGGTGATGGGCGGCTCCTACGGCGGCTACATGACCTACGCGGCGCTGGCGCTGCTGCCCGAGAAGTTCGCGGCCGGGGTGAGCTTCGTCGGCGTCTCGAACTGGGTGACGGCGCTCGAAGGCGCGTCGCCCGAGCTGAAGGCTTCGGACCGGCTGGAGTACGGCAACATCGACGACCCCGCCGACCGCGAGTTCTTCAAACAGCTCAGCCCCATCACGCACGTCGCGGGCGTGCGCGCGCCGCTCCTCGTCTCGCACGGCGCCAACGACCCGCGCGACCCCGTCACCGAGTCCGACCAGTTCGTCAGCGCCATCCGCGCGCGCGGCGGCGAGGTCGAGTACCTGCGCTGGCCCGACGAGGGGCACTCGATCCGCAAGCTCTCGAACCGCGTCACCGCCTACCGCCGCGTCGCGCGCTTCCTCGAGCGCACGCTCGGGCGCGGCGCGGCCGCCTGTGGGGGACGATGAGCGAACGGAAGCTGACGGCGCTCGTCACGGGCGCCTCGGGCGGCATCGGCGAGGAGCTGGCGCGTCTGTTCGCGGCCGACGGCCACTCGCTCGTCCTCGTCGCGCGCAGCCGCGACAAGCTCGAACGCCTGGCCGACGAGTTGAAGGAGAAGCATGGCGTCTTGGCGCGCGTCATGGCCTCAGACCTCGCGCGCGCCGAGTCGCCGCGCGAGATTTTCGGGGAGCTTGAGGGCGCGGGCGTCTCAATCGACGCGCTCGTCAACAACGCGGGCTTCGGCAGCTACGGGCTGTTCGCCGAGACCGACTTGAAGCAGGAGTTGGACATGCTGCAAGTCAACGTCGTCGCGCTCACGCACCTGACCAAGCTCTTCCTGCCGGCGATGCTCGCGCGGCGTCGCGGCTACGTGATGAACGTCGCCTCGACCGCCGCGTTCCAGCCCGGCCCGCTGATGGCGGTCTACTACGCGTCGAAGGCGTACGTGCTCTCGCTCTCCGAGGCGCTCTCGAACGAGTGCGAGGGGACGGGCGTGCGCGTCTCGGCGCTCTGCCCCGGCCCCACCGAGACGGGCTTCGTCGCGGCGGCAGGGATGGGCGACTCCAAGCTCTTCGACCGCGCCGTGATGGACGCGCGCACGGTCGCCGTGGCCGGCTACCGCGGCCTGCTCGCCGGCAAGCCGGTCGTCATCCCCGGCCTGCGCAACAACCTCCTCGCGCGCAGCATCGGCTTCTTCCCGCGCGGGCTGGTGACGAAGGTCGTCCGCGGCATCCAGGAGAAGCGCTCGCACTGAGACGCCGGCGCGGGACGCGGAAGTTTAATCGCGTCCGGCGGTCGCCTTGTCCGACAATCCAAGCGACGCATTTGAAACGTGGTGCCCCTGATGTCCCTGAGAACGATCTCCAGCTTAGTCGGCTACCCGAAGGTGGAGGCGGCGCTGCGGCCCTGGCTGCCCGCGCCGGTCGGGACGGCGCTGGGCCGGCTTCACTTGCGGAGAGCCGTCAGGCACGCCGCCGGCGGCCCGACGCCGCCCGTCCTCGTCTACACGGCGCCGAAGGTCGCCTCGACGGCCGTGACCGGGGCGTTAGAAGCGGCCGGCCAGACCGTCTTCCACATCCACGTCATCTCGGCCGAGAGCGTGCGCAACCTCCGCGATAACATGCGGCGGCGTGGGCTGGCCAGGATGCGGGAGGACGACCGCTACATCAAAGGCATGGCGCACGCCCTCTCGGCGGAGCTGACGGGGCCGCGCCGCCGGGCGCGGGTCGTCAGCCTCGTGCGCGACCCCGTGGCGCGCAACGTCTCCTTCTACTTCGAGACGCTCGATGTGCTCTGGCAGACCGAGCGCGCGCACGAGCGCATCCGGTTAGAGCGGCTGCTGGCCGAGTTCCACGAAAGGTTCGGACACGAGCGCGGCATCGATTGGTTCGACAACGAGTTCAAGCCCGTCCTGGGGCTGGATGTTTACAAGCACGCGTTCCCACACGACCAGGGCTACCTGCGCATCGACTCGGGGCCTTATGAGGTTCTCATCATGCGGCACGACCTCGACGACCGCTTGAAGGAGAAGCTCCTGGCGGAACTCGTCGGCGTCCGGGTGGTCACGCTCACACCGAAGAACGTCAGCGCGCAGAAGCCCTACGCAGAGGTGTACCGCGAGTTCCTCCGCCGCGTCGAGTTACCGGAGGATTACGTTAACCGCCTGCTCGGCTCGAAATACGCGCGACACTTCTACAGTAACGAGGAGCTGGCGCGATTCCGCGCGAAGTGGCTCAAGGGGAGAGCCACCGGGAGGCCGGTCCCAGTCGCGTCGGTCTCGCCCGCCCACAGCACGAGCCGGCCGAATCAAGTTAACCCCAGATGAAAAACGTCTCCCCCCTCCAGACCGCCCCCGGCCCCTCGGGCAACCGCTTCTTCGGACGACCCGTCAGAGCGAGCCGGCGTGACCCGCTGGGCTTCATGCTCGGGCTGGCGCGCGAGTACGGCGACCTCTCGACGTTCCGGGTGGGGCGCGAGCGCGTCTACTTCGTCAACAGCCCCGAGGGCGTGCGCGACGTTCTCACCAACCACTACGGAAACTTTCTCAAAGGCGGCGGCAGACAGAGCGCGCGGCGCTTCCTCGGCGAGGGGCTGCTGCTGAGCGAGGGCGAGCTGCACCGACGCCAGCGGCGGCTCGCGCTGCCGGCCTTCCACCGCCAGCGCATCGCCGCTTACGCGGCCGAGATGACTGCCTCCGCCGACCGGCTCGCCTCGCGCTGGCGCGACGGCGAAGTCCTGGACGTGTGGCCGGAGATGCTGCGGCTCACGCTCGGCATCGTCGGCCGCACGCTCTTCGGCGCGGACGTGGAGTCCGAGTCGGACGAGGTCGGGAGCGCGATGAGGGCCGCGACGCTCCAGTACCGCACCTTCCGACTGCCGGGCGCGAAGCTCTGGGAGCGCCTGCCGCTGCCGCACCTCCTCAGGTTCCAGCGCGGCAAGCGGCGGCTCCGCGAGGTCGTGCTCAGGCTCATCGACGAGCGCCGGCGCGACGGCGCCGACCGCGGCGACCTGCTCTCGATGCTGCTGCTGGCCGAAGGCGAGGGCGGCGGCGGGGCGATGACGCCCGAGCAGGTTTGGGACGAGGCGCTGACCATCTTCATCGCGGGCTACGACACGACGGCGACCGCGCTGATGTGGACGTGGTACGCGCTCTCACGGAACCCTTCGGCCGAGTCGTGTCTCCACGAAGAGCTTGACGCGGTGCTCGACGGCGGGCGCGCCGCCCGGTTCGAGGATTTGCCCCGGCTTCAGTACGCCGAGCGCGTACTGTGCGAGTCGATGCGTCTCTACCCGCCGACGTGGCGGCTGGTGCGCCGCGCCGTCCGCGACTTCCGCGTCGGCCGCCACACCGTCCCCGCAGGCTCGCTCGTCGTCGTCTGCCAGTACGCGATGCACCGCGACCCGCGCTTCTGGCCCGACCCCGAACGCTTCGACCCCGAACGCTGGACGCCGGAGGCGAAGTCGGCGCGCCCGCAGTTCGCCTACTTCCCCTTCGGCGGCGGCCCGCGCCGCTGCCTCGGCGAGTCGTTCGCCATGACCGAGGGCGTGCTGCTTCTCTCGACGCTCGCGCGGCGCTGGCGCATGCGCCCCGTCGAAGGTCACCCCGTCGAAGTCTTCCCCGAACACCTCCTGCGCGCGAAGCGCGGGATGCCCGTCAAGCTCGAACGGCGTTAGGTCTTCGACCCTTTCGGCCCTTTCGACTTCGCCGCGCCGTCGCGCGCGCCGCCCAACGCGTTCGCGGCGGCGCGCGCGACGCGGCTGAGCAGGGGCACGCGCAGCAGACGCTCGCGCACGCGGAAGGTCGCCGAGTCGTAGAGCGTGTCGTACTGCCGCCCCTTCGAGAGCGTGAGCGCGCGCAGGTAGGAAGCGGAGGCGCGCGCCTCCGCCTCCTCGTCGCGCGGGCCGGCGGCGGCGTGCTCGGCGATGGCCGTCTCGTAGACGCTGACGAACTCGGGGACGAGCCGGTCGAGCCCCGCCTCTGCGCGCACGCGCCCCGAGACGCGCGCGGCCTCCGCCGGGTCGTAGCGCGCGAGCGCCTCCGCGACGGCGCGCCCGAACTCCTCGGGCGTCAGCTCCGCCGTCATCGCGCGCATCCCGAAGTTGTCGAGCCTGAGTTGCTCGAAGTTTGAGAGCGTCACGGGCGGCCCCAGCCGCCGCCACCAGTAGACGACGACCCAACAGCCGACGGCCAGCGCTTCGAGCGCGGTGCGCGCCTTGGCGAAGACCACGTCGTAGTCCGCCAGTAAAACCTCCGGCCGCTCGCACGGGCGGCCGACGCCGAGGCCGTACGCGTCGAGCGTGATGCCCGCACGCCGGCAAGCCGCGCGCGCCGCTTCGAGGTGCGCGTTCTCTTTCGTCTGGTTGCAGAGCACGAGCGCGCGGCGCGGCCGCGCGGGCAGCGGCGCGCGCGGGCGAAACTTCTCAAGGTCCACGAACTGCGTGAGCACGCTCACGCGCTCTTCGGGGACGCCGTGCTCATAGACCAGCTTGTCGCGGCACGCCGAGTCGACGGCCACGTAGCGCAGCACGCGCGGGAAGCGCGGCGGCGCGTCGTTGGCGAAGTACCAGTCGTGGCAGACGTAGACGGCCGGCGCGGAGGGGAAGCGCAGCAGCGCCGTCACTGTCTCGTCGGCGTGCTGCCCGTGTATGATGTCGGGCGGCGCGGAGAGGCGGTCGAGGTCGTCCACGACCGGCACGGTCTCCCTGCGAATCTTCTCGGCGAGCGCGCCCGGCCGCGGGCTGTAAAGCACGGGCGCGTGCCCCTGCGCCAGAAGCCCGCGCGCCAGGTCGAACGCGTACACCTCCGTCCCCGTGCGCTCGCGCAAAGCGAAGTTGGTGATCAGGACTCTGAGACTCTTCATCGGGGGTTTTCCGAGCCGCTCGGGCGGCGTCTATTCTTATTACAAGCGGCCTGAAATGAAAAGGTGGGCGGGCCGCCAGGTTTCTTATGACACAAGCGAGGGTCGTCCGCGCGCCGCGCGGCGCGCAGCTCAACTGTAAGGGGTGGCACCAGGAGGCCGCGCTGCGGTGCCTGATGAACAACCTCGACCAGGAGGTGGCCGAGCGCCCCGACGAGCTGGTCGTCTACGGCGGGCGGGGCAAGGCCGCGCGCAATTGGCCCGCGTTCGAGGCCATCGTGCGCGAGCTGACCCGGCTCGAGAACGACGAGACGCTGCTCGTCCAGTCGGGCAAGCCGGTCGCGGTCTTCCGCACGCACGACTACGCGCCGCGCGTGCTCATCGCCAACTCGAATCTCGTCGGCGCGTGGGCCAACCTCGAACACTTCCACGAGCTTGAGCGCAAGGGGCTGATGATGTACGGGCAGATGACCGCCGGCTCCTGGATTTACATCGGCTCGCAGGGCATCGTGCAGGGCACGTTCGAGACGTTCGCCGCGATGGCCGACCGCCACTTCGGCGGCGACCTCTCGGGGCGCCTCGTCCTCTCGGGCGGGATGGGCGGGATGGGCGGCGCGCAGCCCTTAGCGGCGACCTTGAACGGCGCGGTCTTTCTCGGCGTCGAGGTCGAGCGCGAGCGCATCGAGCGCCGCGTGCGCACCGGCTACTGCGACCGCCTCGCGTTCGACCTCGACGAGGCTTTGCGCATCTGCGCGGACGCGGTCGAGCGGAAGCGCGCCGTCTCGGTCGGCCTTGTCGGCAACTGCGCGGAAGTGCTCCCCGAAATTGTCAGGCGCGGCGTGAAGGTTGACGCCGTCACCGACCAGACGAGCGCGCACGACCCCTTGAACGGCTACGTGCCCGCCGGCCTCTCGCCGGAAGAGGCCGACGGGCTGAGGCGCGCCGACCCGAAGGCTTACGTCGAGCGCTCGACGCAGTCGATGGCGCGCCACGTCGAGGCGATGTTGGCCCTCCAGCGCGCGGGCGCGGTCGCCTTCGACTACGGCAACAACATCCGCAAGCGCGCGCTCGACGCCGGCGTCTCGGACGCGTTCGAGATACCGGGCTTCGTCCCCGAGTACATCCGACCCCTCTTCTGCGAGGGTAAGGGGCCTTTCCGCTGGGTCGCGCTCTCCGGCGAGGGCAGCGACATACGGCGCACCGACGACCTCGCGCTCGAACTCTTTCCCGAGGACCGCACGCTGGAGCGCTGGATGCGGCTCGCGCGCGAGCGCGTGCAGTTCCAGGGGCTGCCCGCGCGCATCTGCTGGCTCGGCTACGGCGAGCGCGCCGAGATGGGCGAGGCCATCAACGAGCTCGTCCGGCGCGGCGAACTTCAGGCGCCGGTCGCCATCGGCCGCGACCACCTCGACACGGGCTCGGTCGCCTCGCCCTTCCGCGAGACCGAGGGGATGCGCGACGGCACCGACGCCGTCGCCGACTGGCCGATACTTAACGCGCTCCTCAACACCGCGAGCGGCGCAAGTTGGGTCTCGTTCCACCACGGCGGCGGCGTCGGCATCGGCTACTCGCTCCACGCCGGCCAGGTCTCGGTCGCCGACGGGACGGCGGAGGCTTCCCGGCGACTCAACCGCGTGCTGACCAACGACCCCGGCCTCGGCGTCGCCCGCCACGTGGACGCCGGCTACGAGGCGGCCGAAGAGACCGCGCGCACGAAAGGCGTGAAGATTCCGATGCTCGGCGACGTGGGCGAACGAGGAGAGCTGACGTGATGAGCGGCGCCGTTACACAGAGGCCCACGCCGTGGGGCTGGATGTTGGCGGTGACGCTGTTGGTGACGGCGGTGACGCTCGTCATCTTCGGCGCGGTCGGCGGGCTGATGCTGCTCGTCGGGCTGAACGGCGTGAGCGAGCGGACGGGCGGGGTCGTCATCGTCATCTACATCCTCCTCGTGCTCGCGGGAAACTTCGCGGTGGCGTGGCTGTTCAACTGGCTCATCGCGCGCCGCCGTTACGCGGGGACGCGGGGGTCGGGGTGGCCGCCCGCGCTGGTGGCGCTGGGCGTGACGGGCGTGACGGCGGTGGCGGGGCCGCCGCTCGCCGTCGCCCTCATCAAACTCATCTTCTAACGCCGGGGCGTCCGACTCGCGCGCCGCGCGCCGGCTCAACCCGAACCATGTGGTGTCTCCTCATCCCCGCGCTCGTCCTCCTGCTCGCGCTGGCGTGCGGCCTGTTCCTGAGCCGGAGGGACGTGAGCCGCCCCCGCCACATACGCGACTCGGACGTGGTGAGGGTCATCCTCGGGCTCGACCCGGCGGTCGTGGACGAGCTGTTCGAGCTTTACGCGAAGGAGTTCGGGGCGGGAGCGGCGCGCTACGCGCGGCGGACGCGGCGGAAGTGGGAGGCGGGCGAGGTGCGCGCCAACCGCCGGACGTTCGAGCGGCTGCTCGTGCGCCTGCCCGCCCTGATGAGCTTCGACCTCAAGTGCGAGGTGCTGCGCAAGCTCCGCGAGGAGTTCTGCCCCGTCGGGCACTACGAGCTGCGCGTGACGGCCGAAGACTGGCGCGGGTCGGTCGCGCCGCTCGTCGACTCGCTCGTCCAGAAGTCTTACGCCTCGGAGTTGCCGCGACAGCTCGAACGCAGATTACAATGGCTGGCGGCCGACGACATGCGCGTCGCGCGCGCCATCCTCGCCGAGGCGCAGGCGCGCGAGAGCCGCAACGCTCTGGAGCTGCTCGGACGCGAACTCCCCGAGATTGCGCGGCTCGCCGAGACGGGCGGCGGGCGGGTCACGCACACGATCCGCCTGCCCTCGGGGACTATCACGCTGAAGATGAAGGGAGATTAGCGGTGGCCGACGAGAAGGAAGAGCTGGTGCCGCAGAAGCAGTCGCTGTTCGGGCTCTCGGCCGACGACGTGCTCGACAACGCGCTGCAAAATCTGGACGAGCGGCAGGCGGCCGACGTGACGAAGAAGGCGGCCGAGGAGGTCGTCCGCGTCGCGGTCGAGAAGCGCCGCGCCGAGCACCGCGCCGACGCCGCGCGCGACGAGATGCGCGCGCTCGTCGACAACGCCAACCTGCTCGACCGGCGCGGCGGCGACTACCAGATAGACAGCTCGTTCGAGACCGCGACGGGGACGACCAAGGTGCAGATTCGCAAGTCGAGGGCGACGACGCTCGTCGTCGCCGCCGCCTTCGTGCTGGCGGCGCTGCTGCTCGCCCTCATCCTCCTCCTCGCGCGCTGAGGCCGCCCGGCCCGCGCCGCGCCTCCGGCCCTTTGGAAGAACGGCCCACACAGCCCGCGACGCACATGACGCCCGACCCCGTGGAGGCGTCGGCCGCGGGCGGCCGCGCGCGGCGGCTCCTGCGCGCGCTGGCGCTCGACGTGACGCCGCTCCGCGAGTCGCGCGAGTTCCGGCTGCTGTTCGCGGGGCAGGCGGTCTCTTTCTTCGGGTCGATGATGACGTTCGTGGCGCTGCCGTGGCAGACCTACAGGCTGACGGGCTCGGCGCTCGTGACGGGGCTGCTCGGGGTCGCGGAGTTCGCGCCCATCTTCCTGATGGCGTTCGTCGGCGGCGCGCTGGCCGACGCGATCGACCGCCGCCGGATGGTGCTGCTGACCGAGGCGCTGCTCGCGGCGGGGACGCTCCTGCTCGTCTTCAACTCTTTGCTCGCCGAGCCGCGCGTGTGGGTGCTCTTCGTGTGCGCGGCGCTCTTCGCGGCGCTGAACGGGTTGCAGCGCCCTTCGCTCGACGCGCTCGTCCCGCGCCTCGTGCGGCCCGAGCAGATGCCGGCGGCGGCCGCGCTCAAGTCTCTGGGCGCGACCGTTTCGATGATAGGCGGGCCGGCGCTCGGCGGCCTGCTCGTCGCGACCGCGGGGCCGGCCC
>JAIVJI010000068.1 GCA_020200135.1 Acidobacteriota bacterium
GTTCGAGCGCGCTCGCCATCGCGTGCATCGGCGCGCTCAACCGCCTGGTCGGCGACCGCTACCCGGCGTCGAAGTTCATCGTCATCGCCGCCAACGTCGAGACGACCGTCATCCGCGTCCCCGCCGGGTTCCAGGACTACTACGGCGCCTTCTACGGCGGGGCCAACGCCATCGAGTGGAAGGCCGACGGCATCCGCCGCGAGCCCGTCCACGTCGCGCCCGAGGAGCTGGAGCGGCGCGTCGTCGTCTGCTACACGGGCGAGCCGCGGCTCTCGGGCATCAACAACTGGGAGATGTTCAAGAGCCACATCGACGGCGACACGGAGGTCTTCGACATCTTCGAGAAGATACGCGACGCGGGGCGCGAGGTGCGCGCGGCGCTGGCGGCGGGCGACTGGGGGCGCGTGGCCGTCGTGATGCGCGCGGCCTACCCGAACCGCAAGCGGCTGGCGCCCAACATCACCACCCCGCACATGGAGCGCCTCGTCGAGGCGGCGCTCGCGAGCGGCGCGCTGGCCGCGAAGGTCTGCGGCGCGGGCGGCGGCGGCTGCATCGCCTTCCTCTGCGAGGAGGGCGCGCGCGAGTCGGTCGAACGCGCGCTCGCCGCCGGGCAGGGCGCCGAAGTCCTCAAATGGAACTTCGCCCGCGACGGCCTCGTCGTCCGCGAGCTGTAAGCGCCGCCGGGGGCGGGGCAGAAAGAAAGCCCGGGGTTCGCGCCCCGGGCTTTCTTTCTTTTGCCCCGACTCACTTCGACTGCGGGAACTTGAGCGCGTAGTCGGTGGCGCGCTGGCAGGGTTGGAGCTCGACCGTGACGTTTGCGGCTTCGGCCTCGCGGCGGAGGCGTGCGCGCGTGTCCGCGTCCCAGGCGGCGGGGCGGGGCGGGGCGTCGGGCGCCTCGGCCTCGGCGCGCGCGAGCAGGAGGTAGCGGCCGGGGGCGAGGTTCTTGAGTGAGAACGCGCCGTCGGCGGAGACCGCCGCCTCGTAGTAGCGCAGCGCGTCTTCGGCGCGCTCGCGCTCCTGCGGGACGAGGTGGACGCGGGTCGGCGGGGGCGTCTGCGGCGACGCGCCCTCGGCCGTCGCGACGCGGCCGCCGAACGTGGCCGCGCCCTCGGCGAGGCGGACGCTTATTCCGGAGAGCTGCTGACCCGGCCTCAGCTCGAACACGTCTCTCGCGGCGCCGGCCGCGTTCGGCGCCGCGCCCGGCGACTGCACCGCGCGGACGTAGAGCGACTCGTCGAAGGGTCGGAACGCGAGGCGGTAGCGCGCGGCTTCGAGCGGGCGGACGGAGAAGTCGCCCGTCCCGTCGGGCGTCGTGTCGCGCGACATGGGGAGGCGCGAGACCGGGCGCGCCGGGACGCGCGGGCGGTCGGGGCTCGCGGTGACGAGCGTCTCCTGCGGGAGCCCCGTCGTGCGCACGGCCTTGCAGGGCTCGCTCGCGCGCTCGGCTTCGGTCGCGGGCTCGATGCGCACGGAGCCGGAGACCGAGGAGAGCGGCGCCAGCGTCAGGCGCAGGCCCGTCACGTCGGCGCCCCTCACCGAGACGCGCTGCGGCGCGGACGCGGCGGTCATCCCCTCGCGCCCGCCGGCCTGCGCGTGTATGTCGTAGTCGCCGTCGGAGACGCCCTCGACGGAGAAGGAGCGGTCGGCCGCGGCGCCGCTGATGACGACGCCGGCGGCGCCCGCCGGCATCGACGTCCCGGCGTAGGTGAGCGTGACGCCCGCGCCGAACTCCGGCTGGTGGCCGCCGGGAAACTCGACCGTGCCGGTGACGCGGCGCCCCTGCTCGTCGCGGTAGCGGATGTCGATGCCGGCGGTCTCCTGCCCGGCGCGCACGGCGACCTCGGCGGCCGCGTCGCGCGTCCCCGACGGGTAGAAGGTCGGCACGTCGCCGCCGTAGGCCGAGGCGGGGCCGAACGTGCCGCCGAAGGAGCCCGCGGCCTGCACGACGTACACCCCCGGCTGGAGCCCGTAGATGCGGTAGACGCCGCGGTCGTCCGTGCGGTCTTCGGCCGAGAAGGCGACGCCGCCCTGCGTCGGGCGCCCGTCGAGGTGGCGCACGCGTATCGCGCGCACGCCGAGCGCGACGAGCGGCTGGCCCTGCGGGTCGACGACCGAGCCGGTGACGACGCCGCCCTTGACGAGGCGGACGACGGCCTGCTCGCCCGGCCGGTAGATGCTCACGCTCCGCCCCGTCTCCGGGTCGGACTCGGTGATGTAGCCGGGCAGGTTCGCGTAGACCGTGTAGAGGCCGGGTTCGAGCGCGGGGAAGACGAAGCTGCCGCCCTCGTCCGAGGTGGTCGTGTTCGGGGAGCGCCCGCCGGCCTGCGTGCGCGCGGCGGCGTAGACGTTGACGCCCGCGATGGGCTCGCCGCCCTCGCCGACGACGCGGCCCGAGAGCGGCGCCCTCACGGGTCGCTTCGGCCTCTGCGCGTTCGTCGCGCCGGCCGTGTCTGACGGCCTCGGGGTCTGAACGACGGCGGGACTCGCCGTCGTGGGCGTCGGCTGCGCCCGTGTCCGGGCGGGCGCGCGGCCGGGGCGCGTCCCGCCCCGCTGCGCGGGCGCGTGCGGCGGCGCGGCGAGCAGCGCGGCGAAGAGCGTGAGCGCGCCGAGGAGGGGAAGCGCGCCGCGCGGTGTGGGCGCGTGCCTGCCGGTGCGGGGGGCTTTCAAGGTCCCACCCCTCTCGGCGGCGGCTGGGCGCTGAAGTCTACGACGGGCGCGATGCGCGTCTCGCCGCCGTCGGGGACCGAGACGCTGAGCGGCACGCTGAAGCCCCTGCTCCCCGCGCCGAAGACGCTCACGATGACTTCGTACTCGCCCGCCGACAGCCCCTCGATGCGGAAGAGGCCGCGCGCGTCCACCTCGACCGTGCGCGCGTTGGAGCCGTCGGCGGGCACCCCCGCGCGGCGCGCCTGCGCGATGGCGCGCGAGCCGGCGGGCGGCGTCCCGTTGACGTAACTTATCTGCCCGGTGATGACCGACGTGCCGTAGTTGAGGACGACGCGGACGCCCGTGACCTGCGCGCCGTCGGCGATGTCGAAGCCGCGTGTGACGTTGGCGCCCGCCAGCTCGACGCGCGCGAGCGAGAGCCCCTTCGCCGCCTCGGCCGAGACGCTGAGGTGCATCTTGCCGGGGCGCAAGCCCCCCAGCCGGAAGGTGCCGTCGGGGTTGACGCCGGGCGGCCGAGAGGAGAAGGGCGGCACCGTCCGGTCGCGCGACTCGACGTAGCCGAAGATTCTCACCTGCGAGAGCAGGCGCGCGAGCAGGGCGCGGTCGCTCACGCCCTCGACGTGGACGACGCCCGAGACGCTGGCGCCGCGCCGGACCCTGACCGTGACGCCGGACACGTCGGCGTCCGCGATCTCGAACATCGCGGGCTCGGTGTAGAACTCCGTGCTCTCCGCCCCCATCATGTTGAAGACGACGTAGCGGCCGGGCGCGAGCCCCTCGGTCGAGAACTCGCCGCGCGCGTTCGTCGCCTGCCCGCCGCCGAATGAGCCGACGCGCCGCCCCGACGCGTCGAGCGCGCTGTAGCCGTAGGGGATGTTCGGGACGGGCTCGCCCGTCTCGGCGCCGACGAAGCGCCCCGCGGCCTTGTAGGTCTTGATGGGCCGGCCGAGCGTGATGTCGACGTTCTCCGACTCGTCGCCCGCCTTGACCTCGACGACGCGCGCCTGCGCCTGCTCGGTCACGCCCGGGTAGAAGGTGCGCTGGAAGATTCTGCGCCGGCCGAGGGTGAAGCCGCCGCTCTCGTCGCCGGCCTGCCCGACGCTGACGCGGTAGCGGCCGGGCGGCAGGCCGTAGATGCGGTAGACGCCGCGGTCGTCCGTCATCTGGTCGCGCAGGTCGATGGTGCGCGACCTCGGCGGCTGCTGACCGCCCGGCTCGGCCGGCGTCACCTGCACCGGCTCGGAGATGACGGGGTTGCCGTCGCCGTCTGTGACGCGCCCCGTGATGACGGCGCCGCGCTCGACGCGGAAGTCGAAGTCTTTGACCTCCTCGCCCGCCAGCAGCGTGAGCGGGCGCCCCGGCGGGTAGCTGTCCGTCATCCCCTCGACGACGTAGGCGGGCGCGGAGGGCGCAATCTGGTAGCGGCCGGGCGCGACGTTCGTGATGAGGAAGCGCCCCTCGCCGTCCGTCCTGCCGCGCGCCACCGCGCGGAAGCGCTGCGCCGGGTCGGCCGAAAGCAGCGTGACCGTGAGGCCCGGGACCCCGCGCTCGCCGTCCGTGACGCGCCCCGAGACAGAGGAGGGCGCCTCCTTCTGCGCGAGCGCCCCGGGCGCCGACGCCGCGAGCGCCGCCGCGAAGAGGAGCGCGCACGCGAGCGCCGCGACCCGGCCGCGCGGCGCCGCCTGCCTGAACCTGTGCGGTACACGTTTCGGCTTCATCGTTCGCCTGTCCTTCGGGCGTGCGGTCGGGGGGAAACCCCCTCGGGAGCGCCAAGAGCCTACATCCACCGCGACGGAGCGCGCAAGCGTTTGTAAGAGCGAGGCGGGCGGGCGGCCGTGCGCCGCCGGTTGCGCGCCCCGCGCGGGCGTCTTTATAATCCGCGGCTCGGCCCGTCCGAGACGCTCTCCCCGAAAACGCAACCGACGAAGAAGAGACGAAGGGACTCGAAGATGAAAAGGCTCACCCTGCCGGCGCTCGTGCTGGCGGCGCTTATCCCGACCAACATTTTGACCATGGCACAGACGAACGACAACGCCGCCGCCTCGCCGCCGCCCGCGCCGCCGGTCGCGAAGAAGGTGCCGCGCACCATCGAGGTCCACGGGACAAAGCTCTCGGACGACTACTTCTGGATGCGCGACAAGAAGAACCCCGAGGTCATCGCCTACCTCAACGCCGAGAACGCGTACACGGACGCGATGACGAAGGGGACGGAGGCGCTCCGCGAGCGGCTCTACAAGGAGATGCTCTCGCGCATCAAGGAGACGGACACCAACGTCCCCTACCCGTACCGCGGCCACCTCTACTACACGCGCACCGAGCAGGGTAAGCAGTACCCGGTCTTCGCGCGGCGCAAGGGGCAGATGACGGCGCCCGAGCAGGTGCTCCTCGACCTCAACGAGATGGCGAAGGGGCACAGCTTCATGTCGGTCGGCGACTTCGACGTGACCTCCGACTCGAACCTCCTGGCCTACTCGACCGACACGACGGGCTTCCGCGAGTACACGCTCTACGTCAAAGACCTTCGGACGGGCGCCGCGACGAAGATCGCCGAGCGCGTGTCGAGCGCGGCGTGGGCGGCCGACGACAGGACGCTCTTCTACGTCGTCGACCACCCCCAGACGAAGAACCCGTACCGACTCTACCGCCACGCGCCGGGCAAGACGGGCGCGGACGAGCTGGTCTACGAGGAGAAGGACGAGATGTTCAACATCGGCGTCGAGCGCACGCGCTCGCGCGGCTACATCTTCCTCACCTCTTCGAGCCACACGACGAGCGAGGTGCGCTACGTCCCGGCCGACAAGCCGGCGGAAGCCTTCCGCGTCCTGCTCCCGCGCGAGGCGGGGCACGAGTACTACGCCGACCACCACGGCGACCGCTTCTTCATCCGCTCGAACGAGAAGGGCGCGCGCAACTTCAAGCTGGTCTCGGCGCCCGCCTCCGACCCGCGCCGCGTGAACTGGAAGGAGGTCATCCCGCACCGCCCGGGCGTGATGCTCGGCGGGGTCGAGATGTTCCGCGACTTCTACGTCGTCTCCGAGCGCGGCAACGCCACGCCCGTCCTGCGCGTCTTCGACTTCAAGGGCGGCAGGGCCACGGACATCGCGGTCCCCGAGCCGGTCTACACCATCTCGATGAGCACCAACCGCGAGTTCGACACCGCGAAGGTGCGCTACACCTACCAGTCGTTCATCACGCCCGCCTCCACCTACGACTACGACGTGAAGACGGGCCGGAGCGAGCTGCTCAAGCAGCAGCCGGTGCTGGGCGGCTACGACCCGACGCTCTACAAGTCCGAGCGCGTCTACGCCGTCGCCCCGGACGGGACACGGGTGCCGGTCTCGCTCGTCTACAAAAAGGACCTGAAGCCCGACGGCAAGCGGCCGATGCTGTTGGGCGCGTACGGCTCGTACGGCATCCCGTCGAACGTGACGTTCAACTCGAACCGCCTCTCGCTGCTCGACCGGGGCGTGGTCGTCGCCACGGCGCACATCCGCGGCGGCGGCGACCTCGGCAAGGAGTGGCACGACGCGGGCAAGATGATGACGAAGAAGAACACCTTCACCGACTTCATCGCGGCGGCCGAGCACCTGGTCAAGGAGGGCTACACGTCGAAGGACAGGCTGGTCGTCTCGGGCGGCTCGGCGGGCGGGCTGCTGATGGGCGCGGTCGTCAACCTCCGCCCCGACCTCTTCAAGGCCGTCGTCGCCTACGTCCCCTTCGTGGACGTGGTCAACACCGAGCTCGACGAGACGCTGCCGCTCACCGCCGGCGAGTGGGAGGAGTGGGGCAACCCCGTCAAGAGCAAGGAGAACTTCCTCTACATGCTCTCCTACTCCCCGTACGACAACGTCGAGGCCAAGGCCTACCCGGCCATGCTCGTCAAGACCTCCTTGAACGACAGCCAGGTGCTCTTCCACGAGCCGACCAAGTGGGTGGCCAAGCTGCGCTCGATGAAGACCGACAAGAACCCGCTCCTCTTCAAGGTCAACATGGGCGCCGGCCACGGCGGCGCCTCGGGGCGCTACGACGCGCTGCGCGAGGCGGCCTTCGACTACGCCTTCATGCTCACGCAGATGGGCATCACCGAGTAACCCGGCGCGGGCGGGAAGTTTTTTGCCGACGGCCTCCTCGTCGCCTGCCTCCTCGGCCTCGCCCTCTTCAAATCCGCCGACCGCCTCGGCATCGAGATCGACTGAGAGCGACGCAACTGACAGAAGGGGGTTACACGCGCGAAACGTGCGTGTAACCCCCTTCTGCATGTCCGCGTGGAGCTCGATGGCTGGTAGCTCCTGTGTCTCGTCCGTAAGTTAGGTGCCAAAAAAGTCTCGCCCCCGGAGGGCGAGGCTAAGATTCGCAGTACTCGGCGAGTTGCTTCAGGCTAGCCGTCTGCTTGGAGTCGCGCTCAACTATAACGCCAGCGGCGATCTCGTTGGCACGGCACTTGGCTTCATTTAAGGCGTTCTAGTCGTGCTGCTTCATAGCCATGCTTAATTTGATTTTGCCTTGAGTTGCTTCGAGCAAAAATCAAGCAACTTTTTGAAGCTGTTCACAGTTGTAGGGGATAGAGAGATTATCCTATCGGTCAAATACAGCTCCTGAACCGCGCGGTTAAAGTGTGTTTTATTGAACCGTTTAGAGTCAGGGTAGACCGACTGCTGTACCGCCATCCGGTCGGGCTCGGTAAGAACATATTCCAATTCTTTTTTCCATGCCGGATCTATGTCGCGGAGGAGAAAAATCCGGCCGTCCATGATCGGGCCGAACAGTTCTTCGTAACGCCTTTTCTCGGCGTCACCGGCAGTGTCTGAATCCAAAAGCACTACAAAGTTGCGAGCCCAGCCCAAGTAGAGCCTGATAACGTTGTCCAAGCTGCCCGAACCACCGCCTGGCATAAGGTGTAGTCCGGACTTATTTCCGACAATCTTCTCGTGAAAGTACTTCAGGGTGTAGAAGTCATTCTTGCCCTCGACCATCACGACGTCTGGCACGTTCTCCAGTTTCCCCGGCGCGTAGTCGAGCACGTCCAGGATCGGCTGGAAGTAGTTCGACTGGTCAGGGTGCTTCGAGGCGAACTCCCTATACCTCTCGAGGTTGATAAGGGTCTTCTTGGCGTTGTAGTTGTCTTCCTCCGCGTAATCGAAGCCCTCGTTCTTGACGACATAGGCACCCTCAAGCCACGCCGGATTGATCATGTGGTGGCTGTGCGTGGTGTAAATGATGGAGCAGTTAGGTGGGAAGTTTCCGAAACTCTCTAACAGGGTGGCCTGCGCGCTCGGGTGAAGGTTGGAGGCTGGCTCGTCCAGCAGGAAGAGGATTGAACTGGACGCATTCTTCCTGAAGCCTCGGTAGTGTGTTAGGAACAGGAACGAGAAGAACCAGCGGAAGCCGAGAGACCGGTTGCTTATGGAGTAGAGCTCGTTCACATCTTTGAGGCGCAGTTCAACAAACCACCTTCCCTCCTCGTCTTTGTCAGCGACGACGATGATCTCTTTATTCCCAATGTTCCGCTTGAAAATTCGGTTCCAGTTGGAGAAGACAGTCCTAGAGATGTGATTGCTCATGTGAAGGAGAACGCTGTCGAGGGCCCTCTTGTTATGCGGGTCTCCAGCTTTGGCGCGGGCTAGGACGTGCACGTCTAGGCGGATTCTGTCGTCGAATGAGTCTAGGACGTCTTGCAGAATCGTCCTGTAAAAAGCGTGGAGCTGCGGATTCGCAGGAGGCTCCTCCAAATATATTCTGTCGGGAAACTCGAAGAGGAAATTGGGGAAGAACAGGACACTAGGTAAGAGTGTTCTGACAAAGGGAATCATCTTTCGCCAGTCCTCGGGGAAGTCATTCCACAGATTCTTAACTTTCTTAGATTTTCCGGCCTTGACGCGGAAGTCTATGGTCCATATCGCCTTGAAGTCAGTGTCAACAAGTTGGGAGTTTACGAATCTGAATTCCTGCTTGACTTTAAAATCCTTAATGGGCTCTACGAGCGTGTAATTGTGAAAGGTCGACAAATGTTTTCTGAATTCTTCTTGGTCTCGCTCTTCGACCTTGAATCCGGCTTCGACTATGATCGAATCGTTAAAATTTGAGCGCTGGCTAATGGGTATTAAGTCGTGTGGGTCACCGAGGGACTTATCTAAAACATTAACTTGGTCGGCCGGCGCCGTCTGGGTGCTAAGGGCATACATAGCTTCGAGCACCGTCGTCTTACCGCTCTCGTTCAGGCCGACTAGTGAGAACACCCTGCCCGTCGGGTGCGCGGTGAAGTCAAGTTTGATCTCCTCAATGCCCTTGAAATTCTTGAAGTAGTAGTGAACGAGTTGCATGAGAGTGTTTCCTCGTCGGGAGTGATGAGGTTGATGTCAGCGCCCGACTCGGGAGGGAAGGGCGCGGGAACAAACGCGAGAAAGCCCGTGCGCTTATTCCAAGTTTGTAGTGCTTGGCGCTTGGGTCTTCAGTGACGGAGTATAAGCCTGCGCAGCCTTCATACGCTAGAGTATTTTTTTGAGAGCAAAAAAACACTCGCCCACCGGAGATGGTGGGCGAGAATTCTTAGGCGTGGTGCTTCTTAAAACTTACTTGGCGGCGCCGGCCGCCGCGCCGACGTACTCCCAGTGCCAGGGCTCGTAGTAGTAGGGGCGGAAGCCGAAGCGCTCGGCGTTGCGGACGAGCCAGCGGTAGGCGGGCGTCTGCACCTGTATGGCGCGGTTGGAGTCCCTGGTCTCGACCGGCTCGCCGCCGACGTAGAGGTCGAGCGCGCGACCCGTGAAGTGCGGGCTGTTGACCGCCAGCCCCGCGCGCCCAGAGTTGGGCGACTGCGCGCGCAGGCGCGCCTGGTACTCGGGCGAGCGGTGGGCGGAGACTATCTTCAGGAATAGCTCTGCGGGAGCGATGTCGCCCGCGGCCGTAAGCCGTAGCCCCGACGTCGGGTCCGCGGCCGCCGCCGCGACCATGCGCTTGTAGGCCGCGTAGGTCTCGCGCTCGACGTGGCGCAGCCCCTCGGGGCGCGTGGGGTCGTAGAAGTCGGTCGCGGGCGCGAGCAGGAGTTCCTCGGGGCGCGCGTGCGCCTTGTGCTTGAGGCGCGCGCCCTGCCACTCGGAGACCATGCGGTAGAGCGTCTCGCCGTCGAGCACGCCGCTCGGTTGGAGCCTCGAACGCTTCTGCCAGAGCGAGAGCGCCTCGGCGAAGTCGCCGGCCGAAGCCCCGCCCTCCATCGCAATCATGCGCGAGATGAGCGGCGTGTAGAGGTGCCAGCCGCGCTGCTGCTTACCGCCGAACGCCCAGCTCAGCTCGTACTTGAGGAGCAGGTTGCGCGCGGCGGCGGCCGCGAACAGGGAAGCGCCCTTCTCGTCCGCGTGTACGTGCGCGTGCGCGTCCTTCTCGGCCGGGGCGGCGGGCGCCGACTCATCGGCGCGCCTCTCGGGCGCGAGCGCCAGAGGCCGGGCGGCCGTCGCCTGCGCCTCGGTCTGCGCCCGGCCGTAGCCCGTGCGCGCCACGAGAGCCACAAAACCGACGAGCGCCGCGAGCGCCACGAACGAGACGACGAGATGGGTCTTCTTCTGCTTCATGCTTAAATCGGCGGAGCCCGGAACTGCTGGAGAATGTCGGCCTAAAATCGAGGTGAGGTTCTGCTTCCCGCGTACAAAATATCAGATGCCCGGGCGCGCGTCACGGTTCGTCGGCGCGGGCAGAAATAGCGGGCCCGCGCGCGTCCGCAAAGGCTGCGGTCAGACTGCGCGCGCGGCGCGAGTCTGTTAAACTAGCGCCGCCGCCGGCGGGCGCGGCCAGTGCCCCGGCGGACGTTCCCGACCTAAACTTTCCCGAGCGTACGGAGAAGGCCAAAGATGCCACTTGAGTCCAACAGCGCGGCGAGCGTCTCGCCCGCGCTCGTCTTCGAGACGGAGAACGGCGCCAACTTCACCTTCAACTTCCAGATGGACGGCCGCGTCACAGTCATCGGCTTTCAGGACGGCCGCGCCGTCACCGGCACCCTCACCGAAGAGCAGGCCGAAGAGCTGCGCGACGCCATCGGCGAGTACATACACAAGAGGAAAGGATGAAGGGAGTAGACAGTAGACAGTAGACAGTAGGCTCCGCTCTCTGGGCGCTGACGCTGACACGCGGACGACTCGACTGACGACTGTCTTTCTACTGACTACTGTCTACTGCCTACTCCCCTCCGCTTGACCCACGCCCGCCGGGCGGGCAGGATTTCAGCCTATGTTTTACCAAGCCCCCGCCGCTGAGCAGTCCGGCCGCGTCTCCCGCCTTAAGAAAATCGCCCTCTTCGCCGTCGCGCTGGCGGGACTCTCGCCGTGCGCCCGTGCGCAGACGCCGGCCGGGGTGTTCGAGCGCGAGCTGGACGCGTCGGGGCCGGTCGAGCTGCGCGTGAAGAACCGCACGGGGCGCGTGACCGTGATGGCCGAGGAGGGGCTCAGGCAGGTCTCGATACGCGCGACCTCGGCCGCCGGCCTCGGCGTCGGCGAGAAGGACGTGCGCGTCACGCACGGCGGGGCTGCTGTCCAGATAGAGGTCGAGCGCGAGTCCGCGTCGTCGCGCCTGTCGGACGGCCGCAAGGTCGTCGCCTCGCCCGCGCAAATCGAGCGCGAGCGGATAGACCTCTCGGTGCGCGTCCCCGTGCGCTCGCGCGTGTGGGTCGAGACCGAGGCGGGCGCGGTCGACGTGGTCGGCAACCTCGCGGAGGCCGAGGCGAAGACCGACACCGGGACGATACGCGCCGACGTGCCGATGGACGCGCTGCGCTACAGCTTCCGCTGGACGGTCAGCCGCCCGCGCTTCTTCAGCGAGGTCGAGCTGCCCGAGGCCAAACACAAGCGCGGCGGCTTCTTCGAGATCGCCGGCCGCTTCCCCGACGAGAAGGAAGAGGGGAAGGACAAGAAGAAGCAGGGCGAAGAGGCGGCCGACGGGGCGCCCGAAGAAGTAGTCGAAGCCGAGCCCGCCGCGACCGCCACGCCGGATGTAAAGGCCGAGCCGAAGACCGAAGCAGAGAAGAAGGCCGCGCGCGCGCGCGCCGAGGCGGCGAAGGAGGAGGAGGGGCGGAAGCGGGAAGAGGCGAAGAAGAGGGCAGAGGCCGCGAAGGCAGAGGCGAAGAAGAGAGCCGAAGCCTTACGCGCCGAAGCGAAGAAGGCCGCCTCAGACCAGCGCGTCAGGCTGAGCCTCGAGACGGCGCGCGGCGTCGTCCTCTTCGGCGTTAAGAACGAGGCGCGCGTCCCCTCAGACCTGCGCGAGCGCACGCTCACCGACGCCGCGCGCGCCATCATCCGCAGCGGCGACACCGAACTCATCGACGCCATCCGCAAGGTCGCGCCGCGTCTCGTCGGCGAGTACGCCGAGACGTTGGGCCTGCGCGGCCGCGGCCCCACGCTCGGCTCGCGCGCCGCCTCGCCCTTCGACGTGCGCGCGGCGGCCGGCCCCTCGCTCGCGCGCGTGCAGGCGCGCGTCACAGACCGCACGGGTCGCGCCGTCACCGGACTCGCCGCCAAAGACTTCACCGTCACCGAGGGCGGCGTCGAGCGCGCCGTGCGCGACGTGCAGCCGACCACCGCGCCCTTCAACCTCGTCCTGCTGCTCGACGTGTCGGGCAGCGTCGAGGAGCGGATAGACTTCATACGCAAGGCCGCGCTCGCCTTCCTCAACACCGCCGGCCCGCACGACCGCATCGCCATCGTCAGCTTCCGCGACGACGTGCAGCTCGTCTCCGAGTTCACCTCCGACCGGGCGGTGCTGACCGAGCGCATCAAGGACATCCAGGCCGGCGGCGCCACCTCGCTCTACGACGCGCTCGGCTACTCGCTCGTCCACGTGCTCCGCCCGCTGCGCGGCGAGCGCACCGGCGTCGTGGTGCTTTCGGACGGCGACGACAACCGCTCGTTCCTGAGCTTCCCCACCATCGTGGACGCCATCCACGAGACGGGCGCCATCGTCTACCCGCTCTACGTCCCGTCGGGGCTCATCCCCTCCTCGGGCGCGCCGGCGGCCGCGACGACGCTCGACCCGACCCGCACCAGATTCCTCGAGCTGACCTCGCGCGCCGACGAGGAGGGGCGGCGTCTGGCCGAAGTCTCGGGCGGGCAGTACTACCCCATCACGCGGCTCGAACAGTTGCAGCGCGCCTACGACGACGTGGCCGCGCAGCTGCGCACGGCCTACACCATCACCTACGAGACGGACGGGGCCGCACGCCCCGACTCGCGCGTGCGCGTGCGCGTGTCGCGCGACGGCGCGTCAGTGCGCCTGAGCCCGGCGGTCGGCGTCTCGGCCGCGACCGCCGTGGCCCCGGCGGCGCCGTAGCCTTTCGACGAACAAGGGGTGAGATGTTTTCAACTTCTTCCGTGGCGCGTGGCCGGAGACTTCTCCTCGCGCCGCTCTTCGCGCTTCTCATCCTGACGGCCGCGCCCGCCGCGCGAACCGCGCGCGCGCAGGAGCCGACGCCCGCGCCCGAAACTCGGCCGACCCCGACGCCCGCGCAGACGCCTACACCAACACCTACACCGACGCCCAGCCCGACGCCGGTTCCCACGCCCACACCGACGCCGACGCCCGACGACGCGGAGCCGATCGAGCGCATCGACACAGACCTGACGAGCGTGCTGCTGTCGGTGTTGGACAAGAAGCGGCGCTTCGTCAACACGCTCCGCGCCGGGGACGTGCGCGTCGTCGAAGACGGCGTCCCGCAGCAAATCGCCTCCTTCGAGCAAGAGACCAACGCGCCGCTCTCGCTCGTCCTGCTCGTTGACCTCAGCTCCTCGCAGGCCGGTGTGCTCCCCGCCGAGCGGGACGCGGCGCGCTCGTTCGTCGCCTCCGTCCTCAAGCCGCGTGACCGCGCCTCCCTCATCACCTTCACCGGACTTACGCGACTCGACCAGTCGTTGACCGACGACAGGCCGCGACTTGAGGCGGCGATTGATTCGCTCAAGCCGTGGTTCAGAGAGGACAGCCCCGAGTGCGCCCCGGACGCGCCGGAGGAGGGCAAGATACATTGCTACACGGCCATCTGGGACAGCATCGCCATCGCCGTCCGCGAGGTGCTGGCGCGCACGCCCGAGCGCACGCGCCGCGCCATCATCCTGCTCTCGGACGGCGAGGACACGAAGAGTAAGCTGCGCCTCTACCAGGCGGTGGACTACGCCGTCCGCCACAACACGGTCGTCTACGCCATCGGCATCCGCGACCGCCGCGCGCGCGAGGGCGAGATGCGCCCCGACTTCCTGCGGCAGGTCTCCGAGGGGACGGGCGGCCGCGCCTTCTTCCCCAAAAAGCCCGCCGACCTCGGCGCCGCCTTCGCGCAGATCGAGCAGGAGCTGCGCTCGCAATACCTCATCACCTACTCCCCCACGAACCGCGCCCGCGACGGCTCCTTCCGCCGGCTCCGGATCGAAATCACCGACCCCCAACTCAAGAAGCAGAACCTCCGCCTGCTCTACCGGCAGGGCTACTTCGCAAAACAGTGAGGCAGTTTTTAATTTTCAGTACAGCCAAAGCTCCCGACTGAAAACTAAAAACTGAAAACTAAAAACAGTCCTCTTGCCTTTTCATCCCTCATCCTTCATCCTTCCGCTACGGTCATGACTCGCCCCATTCTGATGTCTCTGTTCGACGAGACCGAGCGCCGGCCGCTGACGGTCTCGGAGCTGACCTCGCAGGTGCGCGGCGCGCTGGAGGGCCGGTTCGCGTCGCTGTGGGTCGAGGGCGAGATTTCCAACTTCCGCGCGGCCGCCTCGGGTCACTGGTACTTCACCGTCCGCGACGAGGCGGCGCAGCTGCGCGCGACCTGCTTCCGCGGCGTCAACTCCCGCATACGCTTCCGCCCCTCGGACGGGCTGCTCGTCCGCGTCCGCGGCCGCATGACCGTCTACGAGCCGCGCGGCGAATACGAACTCATCGTCGAGGCGCTCGACCCCGTCGGCGCGGGCGCGCTGCGCGTCGCCTTCGAGCAACTTAAAGAGAGGCTCGCCGCCGAGGGTCTGTTCGACGAGGCGCTCAAGCGCGAGCTGCCCGTCCTGCCGCGCCGCGTCGGCGTGGTGACGAGCCCCACGGGCGCCGCCGTCCGCGACATCATCCGCACCATCGAGCGGCGCACGCGCACCGTCAGCATCCTCCTCGCGCCGACGCGCGTGCAGGGCGAGGGAGCCTCCGCCGAGGTGGCGCGCGCGATAGGGGCATTGAACGAACACCACCTGCGCGCCGTGGCCGAAGGGGCGGCCGACGAGCAGTTGGACGTCATCATCGTCGGGCGCGGCGGCGGGTCGAGTGAAGACCTCTGGGCCTTCAACGCCGAGGAGGTGGCGCGCGCCATCCGCGCCTCCGTCGTGCCCGTCATCTCGGCCGTCGGGCACGAGACCGACTTCACCATCGCGGACTTCGCGGCCGACGTGCGCGCCGCCACGCCGACGGCCGCCGCCGAGATAGTCGCCGAGCGCGAGGACGAGATAGGCGGTTACGTCGAGCGGCTGACGCACGGCCTCGTCAACGCGGCGCGCTACCGCCTGCTCGCCGAGCGCGCGCGCGTGCAGGAGGCGGCGATGTCGCCCGGCTTCGACGAGGTCAGGATGCGCCTGAGGGTCGCGCGCGAGGAGCTTCAGGACGTGCGCTGCCGTCTTGAGAACCGCGCGGGGGATTTGAGCCGCGCCGCGCGCAGACGACTCGACGCCGCCGTCCGCGGACTCTCGCCGGCGCGCATGGCTTCGGCCGCGTCGCGGGCCCGCGTGCGCCTGACCGTGGGTGGCGCGGCGCTGGAGGCGGCGGCGCGCGCGCGCCTCGAAGACGCGCACACGCGTCTGGCGGTCGCGGCCGCCGCGCTCGACGCGATGTCGCCGCTCGCGGTTCTGGGTCGCGGCTACGCGCTGGCGCAGGACGAGCGCGGGCGCGTGCTGCGCTCGACGCGCGGCGTGGCCGAAGGTGACGGCGTGCGCCTGCGCCTGGCGTCGGGCGCGCTGCGCTGCCGCGTGGAAAGGGTCGAGGGGGAGAACTGAATGCCGCAGGGGCACAAGAGCCGCATCGTGATTGACGTCGACCGCGTGCGCGCGGAGGCCGCGCAGAAGCGCGCGCGTCGCTTCGGGCCCGCCGGGCGCGCTGGGCGCGCGCTGGGCGTGACGGGGCTGGTCGTCGTCGGCCTCCTGCTCGTCGCGCTCGCCGGCTCGTACGCGTGGTGGCAGGGCTTCAAGAAGAGCCCGCCCTACAGCCTCGCGCTGCTGCTCGACGCGGCGCAGCACGACGACGTGCAGGCGGTCGAGACCATGATCGACGCGGACCAGATAGCGCAGGGCTTTGTCCCGCAGGTCATCGAGAACCTCGCGGGCGCGGGCTCGCCGATATCGCCGCAGGCGCGCGCGTCTCTGACGACGGCGCTGCCCGCCCTGCTCCCGCGCGTGCGCGAGACGATGCGCGACGAGATTGCGCGCTCGCTGAAAACGCTCTCGCAGGGCGACTCGCAAAACGTGCCCTTCTTCGTCAAGGCGCTCGGCGTCAGACGGATGGCCGACGTCAACGAGCGGGAGGACGTCGCCGACGTCAAGGTCAGGGCGGGCGAGCGCCAGGTAGACCTCTCGATGCGTCGCGACGGCGAGCGGTGGAAGGTCGTCACGGTCAAAGACCCGCAGCTCGCCTCGGAGATCGCCGCGCGCCTCGCCGCGAGCCTGCCCGCCGGCGGGCAGACGCCGCAGCAGCAGCAGAACCAGCCGCGCCGCAGGGGAACGAGATAGAGATGGCCAAACGTGAACCGAAGAGCGGGGCCGCCGCGACGAACTTTGAAGGACAGCTCGCGTCGCTGGAGCGCATCGTGAGGGAGCTTGAGCGCGGCGACCTGCCGCTGGAGCAGAGCCTCGAGCTGTTCGAGCAGGGCGTCAAGCTCTCGCGCGAGTGCCAGGAGCGTCTCAACGAGGCCGAGCGGCGCGTCGAGGTGCTGCTGCGCGGCGGCGACGGCTCGACCATCGCCGTCCCGTTCGAGTCGGACGAGTTGATAGAGGACGAACCGGAGGCGGATGACGAGACCGTCTTCTGAAGACCCCGCCCCGTCGGCCGTCGAAGACCGGCGCGCGCGCGTCGAGGCCTCGGCCGGGGAGGTTCGGGAGTACGCCGCGCGCGTGCGCGCGGAGGTCGCGTCCGAGCTCGACCGCCTGGTTCCCGCCGAGGCGGAAGACCCGCCCGCGGTTCACGCCGCCGTCCGCTGGAGCCTCTTCGCGCCGGCCAAGCGCTTCCGCCCGCTGCTCGTCACCGCCGCGGGCGAGACCTTCGGCGCGCCGCGCGAGAAGTTAATCAAGACCGCCTGCGCCTTCGAGCTGCTGCACACATACTCGCTCGTCCACGACGACCTGCCCGCGATGGACGACGACGAGCTGCGGCGCGGCCGCCCCACCTGTCACGTCAAGTTCGGGGAGGCGACGGCCATCCTCGCCGGCGACGCCTTGCAGACCCTGGCCTTCCAGACGCTCGCCGAGGACGAGACGCTCGACGCGTCTTTGCGCGTCCGCCTCGTCTCGGAGCTGGCGCGCGCCGCCGGCACGCCCTCGGGGATGGTGGCTGGCCAGGCGCACGACCTCGCGGCCGAGGCGCGCGCGGACGTTTCGGGCGAGGAGCTTGAGCGGATACACCGCCGCAAGACCGGCGCGCTCATCGCGGCGGCCGCGCGCGCGGGCGCCCTCGTCGCCCGCGCCGCCGGCGTGGAGGTCGAGGCGGTCAACTCTTACGCGCACGACCTCGGCCTGCTCTTCCAAATCACAGACGACCTGCTCGACGTGACGGCGTCGGCCGATGACCTCGGCAAGACGCCGGGCAAGGACGCGCGCAAGGGGAAGGCCACCTACCCCGCGCTCTACGGCCTCGAAGCCGCACGCCGCCGCGCGCTCGAAGTGTTCGGGCGCGCGGCGGCCGCGCTCGACGCCGTCGAGCGACCGACGCCGATGCTGCGCGGCCTCGCACGCCTCGTCCTCGAACGCCGCGCCTGAGCGACCGGAGCAGGAGTCAGGGGAAAAGCCGAAGGGGTAAGGGAGAGACTTCCGTCCCCCCTTACCCCTTCAACTTTACCCCGGCCTTCGGTCTTTAATTCAGCTTCGGAAAGACGGCGAGGTGCGGGATGGTGTCGCCGAGGAGCTTGCAGGAACCCTGCACCGAGATGTCCTCGAAGCGCAGCTCCTCGCCCTTGCCGACGGCGGCGAACTGTTCGGGGCGCGCGCGGCGCACCTGCACCACGACCTCCTCGAACGTGAGCTGCGGGAAGTCGAGGTAGGCGTCGAGCGAGTCGAGGTAGTGGCCGCGCAGCAGCTTCGCGAGCTTGGCGCGGCACAGCTCCTCCGAGCCGAACACGTCGCCGCCCGCGAACCCCTCCCGCACGTGCGCGACGTAGCCGACCTGCCCGGGGCGCGCCCCGACCTGCTCGGCCAGACGCGCCTCGTCCTCGCCGCTCACGCTCGACTCGTAAACGTCCGTCAGCGACATCGTCGGGCTTGAGCTCCCCATCCTGCTCATCTTGGCGCGGATGTCGCCCCAGACCGAGCCCTGGTCGGAGGTGTACTCCCCGCGCGAGCGCAGCGAGTCGGTCACCGTGCGGTGCTTGAGCGAGCGCAGGGAAGAGGACGAGTGGCCGCGGCTGCTCGAAAAGTTACGCGAGCTGTAACGCCAGCGCCCCTGCTCGACGCAGGTGACCGGTATCTCGACCGACGCGCCGGCCGGCACGACGATGGTCGTGTTGACGACGCGGTTCTGCTTGGCGCCGACGAGCATCTCGCCGTCGATGATGATGACGTCGCGGTCGGCCTTGTTCTTGACGAAGAGGTTGGGGACGCTGCCGCCCTCGGAGACCTCCGTGACCTCGACCAGCCCGCGCCCGAGCGCCTCCTCGAATTCGAGCAGAGGCAGGGGCGCAAACTCCTGTCGGATGAAGACCGGCGTGACCTTGAGCTGCCCGACCTGGACGGGCTCGCCCGTGTATAAATTTTCGATGAAGCTTTCCAGAACCGTCATGTGGCTCCTTTCGGCCCGCGCCCCGCGCTGGCGCGCCGGGTCGGGGCGGTGAGTGGGAGGCGGCCGCCGCCACGGACGCTTCTTCAAGAGTCGCGGCAGCCCCCCGTGCTTGAACGGGTCGCCTTACGGATTAGGCTTTGCTCGGCGGGGAGACGGAATGTAAGCGGGGCGCTAATCAGCGGCGACGGTTGTCTGAAGGGACTTTCATGGGTGGGATTGTAGCATAAGAGCGTGAACCGTAAATCGTAAACCGTGACGAGAAAGAACAGGCTCTCCTCTCGTCACGGTTTTCGGTTCACGGTTCACGAGAGGAAGGTGACTTCGCCGTCCACGACGCGCGCGACGTAGCGCCCGTCGCGCATGACCCAGGCGACGCGGCGGCCCGAGCGCGCGAGTTCGGCCCACTCGCTCGACTTCTTCGGGTTCTGCTCGACGAGGACGCAGTCCGAAGGCAGCTCGACGTGGCGCAGCCCCGACTGTCGGAAGCGCCGGACGCCGCGCCCGCCCGCGAAGAGCTTCTCGAAGGCGACGAGGATGACGCCCGCCGCCGGCACCTCTTCCGCGTGTCTGTCGTCCTCGGCCATGCGTTTGAAAGGTCGGGTGAGTTTCAGGAGGGCCGCCCCGCGCCGGTGGGGCCGCCGCCGCCGCCGCCCGAGCCGCCGTCGCGGCGCGCGAAGCTGTTGACCAGCTCGATCAGCTCCCTGGCGCGGAAGGGCTTCGAGATGTAGGCGTCGAAGCCCGCTTCGAGCGCGCGGAGCCGGTCCTGGTTGGCGGCGAAGGCCGTGACGGCGACGCAGAACACCGCGCGCGTCCGCTCGTCGGCGCGCATCTCGCGCAGGAGTCCCCAGCCGTCGAGCGCGGGCATCGAGAGGTCTATGAGCGCGACTGTGGGCGCCTCGGCGAGCGCCGCGTCCAGGGCCTCGCGGCCGTTGCGCGCCTCGCGGATGAGGTAGCCCTCGCCCTCCAGCATCAGGCGCAGGAGTTCCCGGTTGTCGTCGTAGTCGTCGGCGATGAGAATGCTCTCGTGCATCGTCGGGAATGTCACCTGGATTCGTTCGCGGGGAGCGCCGGCCGGGGCCCTTCACCCGTCCGCCCGTACACGGCCTCAGATGATAAATCGAAAACCCAAAATCGCAAATCCGAAACCACCAAAAAAACGAGTCTCTTGACACTGTTTGTCCCCGGCGTCCATAATCCGAAGTGCCCGCGGCGCGGTCGTTTCCGGCGGTCTCGGGCGTCATTACAGAGCGACCCGGCCGGCGCTCGCCGCAAGACTCGTCCCCTCTGAAGCCGGTCCCGCGGCGCCTCGAACCCCGCGCCGAACCCATCCACGCCCCTTAGAAGGAGACAGTGAACGTGTCCAGCGTTGACTTGGAAAAGAGCTTGCGCGCAGACGTCGAGTCGTACGTGAGCCAGCGCACGAGCGGTTTGAAGGAGGAGCTGGGGCGCCTGCGCGCGCAGCTCAACGAAGCGCTTTCGCGAATGGATGAGCGGCTCGAAGAGCCGGCGGCCTCGCCGGACGCCCCGCTCGCCGTCGCCGTCTCCGAGCACCTGCGCAACGCGCGCAACCTCGGCATCGAGGCCGCCGCCGCCGAAGGTTCGCGCGCGCGCGCCTCCTCCGACATCGCGCTCATCAAGGCCGCCGTCGACGAGCTGGACGGCCAGCACACGCAGGCCGAAATCCTCAGCGCGCTCGTCAACCGCGCCGCGGCGTTCGCGCCGCGCGTCGCCTTCTTCGTCGTGAAGAACGAGCGCGCGACGGGCTGGCGCGCGCGCGGGCTCGCCGGCACGGTGGGCGACGACGCCGTGCGCGAGCTGTCGCTGGCGGTGCAGGCAGACACGCTCCTGGGCGAGGCCGCGCGCACGCGCTCGACGTGGGCCGGCGAGCCGGGCTCGCACGCCGAAGACCACACCATCTACCAGCACTTCGGCGGCGACCCGCCGCGCCGCATGGTCGCCGTCCCGCTGGTCGCGCGCGAGAAGGCCGTGGCCGTGCTCTACGCCGACAGCGCGGGGCAGGACGCCGACGCCGTTAACCTCGAAGCCATCGAGACGCTGGTGCGCGTCGCCGGGATGGCGGTCGAGCTACAGGGCTCGCGCCGCCATCCCGCCGGCGGAGCCGCGGCCGAGCGCCCCGCCGCCGCCCCGCCGCAGCCGGCGCCGAGACCCGCCGAGCCCGAGCGCCGCGCGGAAGAGCCGCGACGCGAAGAGCCAGCGCAGCCACAAGCCCCGCCGGCCGAGGCGCAGCCGTCCGTGTTCGGGTTCGAGCCTCAGCCCATCGCGGCCGAAGCGCAGCGCGAGCCCGCGCCGCCCGCGCCGGAGCCCGCGTACAACTTCTCGACCCGGCCCGAGCCGGCCGTCGCGGCGCAGCCCGAGTCGCCCGCGCTGTTCGGCGCGAGCCCGGAGGCGGCGCACGCAGGCACCCCGGCCCCGGCCGAAGTCCCGCCGCCGGCCGAGACCCCGGCGCAGCCCATCTCGCCCCTCGGCAGCTCGCGCCGCTACGGCGCGGCGGACATGGACTTCCCCGTCGAGGTCGCCGAGGGGGAGAAGCGCTTTCACAACGAGGCGCGCCGCTTCGCGCGCCTGCTCGTCTCCGAGATCAAGCTCTACAACGAGCAGAAGGTGCGCGAGGGGCGCGACGCCTCCGACCTCTACGAGCGCCTGCGCGAGGACATCGACCGCTCGCGCCAGATGTACGACAAGCGCGTCCGCCCCGAGGTGTCGAGCCGCTACGACTACTTCGACCAGGAGCTGGTCAACATGCTCGCCGAGGGCGACCGCCACAAGCTCGGCGCCGACTACCCCGGCGCGACCGTCAGCGCCTGAGGGAAGGCGAAAGGCAAGCTTCAAAAGACGAGAATTGGAGGGTGAGGGCCGGGCCGCTTCTCACCCTCCTTTTCCCTTTTACAGTTCGCCTTTTGCCTTTTGCCTTACCCCCCCGGTTATAATCCTCGCGCCCTCCCCTTAAAACCCTTGCGCGCCGTTTTGTGAACCGCGCGCGCGCCCCGCGTCATCAAACGAGGAACTATGACCCCGACCACGAACAAGCTGACGAGTCACCGCGCGACCTTCGCGCTGGCGGTCTGCGCCGCGCTGCTGCTCGCCTCGGCGCTGCCGCTCACCGTGGCGAGCTGCCGCACGCAGACGGCGCGCGCCGACGACCCCGCCGCCTTCGAGCGCCTGCGGCTGCTCACGCGCGGGGGCAACCTGCCGGCCGAGCAGACGGTGGCGCAACTCGCCGCCGCACACGCCGGCACGCGGACGGGCGCGCTCGCGCAGCTCGTCCGCGCGCGCATACGCTACGAGGCGCGCGACTACGCGGGCGCGGCCGAGCTGCTGCGCTCGACCGAGTTCAAAGGCGTGACCGCCGTGGGCGACTACGCGCTCTGGCTGCGCGGCGACGCGCTGGAGAAGGCCGGGCGACGCGCGGAGGCGCGCGCCGCCTTCGAGGAGCTGGCGCGCGACTACCCCGACGCCCTGCGCGCGCGAGACGCGACGGTGCGCGCCGCGCAGGCGCTCATGCAGGACGGGCAGGCGGCGGGCGTCCCCGTCGCGGTCAAGCGGCTGGCCGAGGCGGACGACGCCGACGCGCTGCTCCTGACGGCGAAGGCTTACGAGCAGTCGGGCGACCGGCTCAGGGCGCTCGCCGCGTACAGGCGTCTCTATTTCTACGCGCCCGCCACCGCCGACAAGGAGGCCGAAGCGACGGCCGCCCTCGCGCGTCTCGGCTCGAGCGCCGCGCCCGCCAACGTCGAAGAGGCGACGGCGCGCGCCGAGAGGCTGGCGAAGGCGAAGCGCTACGCCGACGCGGTCGCGGCGTACGGCGAAGCCTTCGCGCGCTTCCCCGAGACGCGCACGCCGCAGTCCCTTTTACGTCGGGGCACGGCCGCCTTCAACGCGCGGCGCGCGCCCGAGACGGTCGAGGCGCTGAGCGCCGTCCCCCCTTCGGCCGGCGAGACGCGCGCCGAGGCGCTCGGCCATCTCGCGCAGCACTACGCGCGCGCGAAGCAGTGGCCGCAGGCGCGTTCGACCGCCGAAGAGATGCGGCGCGACTTCGCGCGGAGCCCCTTCACGATGCGCGCGCTCGTCGCGGCGGGCGCGGCGGCGAAGGAGGCGAAGAACACTTCGGACGCGCTCTACTTCTACCGCGCGGCCGTCCAGCAGTTCCCCGGCGCGCCCGAGGTCGCGGGCGCGCAGTTCGAGCTGGCGTGGGCGGCGCACGACGCGAAGAACTTCGCCGAGGCGTCTCGACTGTTGACGGAACACCTGGCGAACTACGCCGACCGCAACACCGACAACCGCGGCAAGGCCGGCTACTGGGCCGCGCGCGACTCCGAGCGCGCCGGGCTTTTCGGCGAGGCGCAGGCGCTCTACGACGCGATGCTCGTCCGCTACGAGGCCAACTGGTACGGCCACCTCTCGAGGCAGCGGCTCGACGCGATGAAGAACGCCGGGCAGCTCGGGAGGCGGGCCGTCAGGGTTGACGCCGCGACGCTCCGGCGCGCGGTCGAGAACCTGAAGCCCGTCACCGTCGCCGAGGAGACGGCCGGGCCGGCCGAGGCCGCCCGGCTCCTGAAGGCGGAGCAGCTGGCGGCCGCCGCCTGGGACGAGGCGGCGCACGCGGAGCTTGACGAGGCGCTCAAAGGTCACCCGACGAGCCCGCGGCTCAACCTCTCGAAGGCACAGCTCTACCGCGCGCGCAACGACAACGTGCAGGCGTTCAACGTGCTCCGCCGCAGCTTCCCCGACTACTCGCAGATGGAGCCCGAGGAGCTGACGCGCGAGGAGTGGGACGTCTTCTACCCGCTCGCCTTCTGGGACGTCATCAAGCAGGAGGCCGGCGCGCGCGACCTCGACCCCTACACGGTCGCCGGCCTCATCCGCCAGGAGTCGGTCTTCAACCCGCGCGCCGTCTCGCACGCCGACGCCTACGGGCTGATGCAGCTGCTCGTCCCGACCGCGCGCATGATGGCGCGGCTCAGGGGCGTCGAGGGCACGGTCACGGCCGAGACGCTGCTGAGCGACCCGCGCCTCAACATACGGCTCGGCACCAGCTACATGCGCGAGCAGCTCACCAGGTACGGCCGGCTCGAATACCTCGCGGCGGCCTACAACGCGGGCCCCGGGCGCGCCGTCCGGTGGCGCGCCAGCCTCCCGCTCCAGATGGACGAGTGGGCCGAGGCCATCCCCTTCCGCGAGACGCGCGGCTACGTGCAGGGCGTCGTCCGCAACATGCTCCAGTACCGCCGTCTCTACGACGACGAGGGGCGCTTCCGCCCCGAGGTCGGCACGCGCGCCGCGCGCCGCGACATCTCGCGCGCCGCGCCCGCCCCGCCCGCCGACACGGGCTCGCGCCCCCGCCGCGTCTCGAACGAAGAGGAAGAGTGAGGTGTGTTTGAAGTGAAGAGGGAAGTGACAGGCATCTCGGAGAGGCTGGCCCGGTCATCGTTCGCTCTCGCGCTGGCGCTCTGCGCCGTCGCGGTCTGCGTGTCGGACTCCGCGGCGCAGAAGACGCGCAAGAGCACGACGGCGACGCCCGCCGCGAAGAAGCCCGCGGCGAAGACGGCCGCGCAGACGACGCCAAAGCCCGCGGCGAAGTCGGCGGCGAGGCCCGCCGCGAAGACTCCGGCGGGCGTCGTCAACATCAGCACGCAGCCCGGCGCGGTCGTGTGGGTTGACGAGGTCCGCCGAGGCGTGGCGGACGCCGAAGGGAAGTTGTCGCTCAAGCTGACGCCGGGCCGCCACGCCCTGCGCGTGCGCGCGAAGGGGTTCGCGGAGAAGTCGCTCACGCTGTTGCCGACGCGGCGCGGCGCGCTCCCGTTCGCGCTGACGCAGACGGCCGACGAGGCCGAGCTTCTGTTCCAGCAGGCCGAGGAGGCGCGCGAGAAGGGGAAGAACGCCGACGCGGTCGAGCTGTACCGGCAGGCGCTCGCGAGGCGGCCGAAGTTCGCGGCCGCGCACCTCGGGCTCGCGCGCTCGCTCGAATCGCAGGACAACTTCGACGACGCGCTCGAAGAACTCGAAGCCGCGCGGCGCGACCGCCCCGTCTACCCCGAGTCGTGGGCGGTCGAGGGTCGCATCCAGCGCTCGCTCGCCGACCACGAGGCGGCGCTCGCCGCCTACCGCCGCGCGCTGCGCGAGTCCCGCGGCTTCCAGCCCGAGGCGCACACGGGCGTGGGGCTAGTCCACGAGGACAAGGGGCGGCACGCGGAGGCGGCCGACGCCTTCCGCAAGGCCATCGCGCAGCTCTCCGACACCGAGCCCGTGCTCTACGAGCTGCTGGCGCGCAACCTCGAACGTCTCGAACGCTGGAGGGAGGCGGTCGCCGCCTACGAGAAGTATCTTCAGCTCGCGCCGCAGGGCGCGCACGCCTCCGCCATCAACTCCATCATCGACCAGCTACGCAAGCAGGCCGAAGAGGCCGGGCGGCAGGAGGCGCCGCCTCTGTAGAGCCGCGCGCTAGAGCAGCCCGAGCTTGTGCGCCAGGAAGACCAGCAGGAAGGTGAGGGCGAAGAAGGTCGCCAGCCAGGGGTGTTTGCCCATCGGGCACTTGCCGTGTTCGCTCATAACTAAGTAGACAGTAGTCAGTAGTCAGTAGTACAGCTTTCATCAATCGCCCCGTCACTATACCCGTCAACGGCCGCGACGCGGAGCGCTACTGACTACTGACTACTGACTACTGTCTACTGCTTTTCATTTTCGCGCCTCGAAGACGCGGTTGAAGGGCGTCTCGGTGGCGCGGCGGAACTCTTTGAAGCCGGCCCCGATGACGACCTCGCGGAGCGCGTCGTCGGTGGCGACCGCGCCGAGCGCCGGGCCGCCGAGCGCGAGCGAGTTCGCGGTGCAGCAGAGCGTCGAGGCCGCCGAGAACGTCCGCCCGATGATGTTGATGTTCTCCTCGACGCGGTTGCCCGCCATCGGCTCGACGATGAGCGCGCTGCCGCTCTCGGCCAGCACCTCGGCCGCGCGCCGCGCCGCGCCCGCCGGGTCGCCCATGTCGTGCAGACAGTCGAAGAAGCAGACGAGGTCGTAAGGCCCTTCGGGTATCGCGTCGGCCGAAGCGACCTCGAACGTCGTGCGGTCGGCGACGCCGGCCTCTTCTGCCGCGCGCCGCGCGTGCTCGATTGACGGCGCGTGGTTGTCGAAGCCCGTAAAGCGCGAGGCCGGGTAAGCCTGCGCCATGATGATGGTCGAGGCGCCGTGGCCGCACCCCACGTCGGCCACCCGCCCGCCCGCCTTCAGTTTCGCCTCGACGCCGGTCAGCGCCGGTATCCAGTCGCCCGTCAGGTGCGTGCGGTAGCCGGGGCGGAAGAAGCGCTCGACGCCGACGAAGAGGTCGGGGTCGTGGTCGCCCCAGAGGATGCCGCCGCCGTTGCGGAAAGCCTCTTCGATGCGCGGCACCGCGTTCGTCATCGCTTTGATGAGGTAGAAGCCGCCGCCGACGAAGGCGGGACTCTCCTCGTCGGCGAGTGCCGCCCGCTGCTCGGGCGAGAGCGAGAACTTGCCGCCCGCCGGGTCGTACTCGACGTAGCCGCCCGAAGCTTGGTTGATAAGCCACTCACGCACGTAGCGCTCCTGCGTACCCGTGTGGCCGGCCAGCTCCGCGGGCGTCGAAGGCCCCGATTCGGCCAGAGCCTTGTACAGCCCGAGCTTCTGCCCGATGTAGACAAGCGACGAGCTGAGCGCCGCGCCGAAGTCCGTGACCACCTTGCCTAAGAATGCCTCCAGCTTCTGCTGGTCGATCTGGTTGGCTTCACCTGTTGAACTCATAGCTTTAGATACTCCTCCCGTTGGCGTTTCGTCGACGAGGCTTTCGCGCTAATGATTCCGGAGGGACGGGGCGGGGAAGTTTCTACACCCGCGCGCCGCCGCGCGTCAACTTCCGGCGAGCGCGGCCGCGCGGTTTGCCCCCCGTCCCGACTCTGTGAGAGCATCGCCGCGACAACCGATAAAGGAAGGCCGAAGCGCATGGCAACACCCGGAGCAGGTAAGCGCAGCCGCGTCTCGCAGAAGGCGAGCCGCTTCACGGAGTCGGTCATCCGCGAGATGACGCGCGAGGCGCTCAAGCACGGCGCGGTCAACCTCTCGCAAGGGTTCCCGGACTTCCCCGCGCCCGAAGACCTCAAGCGGGCGGCCGCCGCCGCCATCGGCGACGACGTCAACCAGTACGCCGTCACCTGGGGCGCGAAGGACTTCCGCGAGGCCATCAGCGACAAGACGCAGTGGTTCCTCGGTTTGACTTACGACCCGGAGACCGAGATCACGGTCACCTGCGGCTCGACCGAGGGCATGAT
The DNA here is from genome assembly GCA_020200135.1 of Acidobacteriota bacterium. Taxonomy (GTDB): domain Bacteria; phylum Acidobacteriota; class Blastocatellia; order Pyrinomonadales; family Pyrinomonadaceae; genus QHXN01. Next base: position 26,934 of record JAIVJI010000068.1, read on the forward strand.
CGCCGCGATGATGGCGACCGTCGACCCCGGCGAGGAGGTCGTCGTCTTCGAGCCCTTCTACGAGAACTACGCGCCCGACGCGGTGCTCTCCGGCGCGACGCCGCGCTACGTCTCCCTGAGACCGCGTGGTCGAGCACGTCTCGATGGCGCAGTTGGAAGGGATGAGGGAGCGCACCGTCGTCGTCAACTCGATGTCGAAGACCTACTCGGTGACGGGCTGGCGCGTCGGCTACGTGCTCGCGCCGGCGGACGTGACGGGCGCCGTGCGCAAGGTGCACGACTTCCTCACCGTCGGCGCGGCCGCGCCGCTCCAGCGCGCGGGGGCCTACGCCCTGCGCATGCCGCCGGAGTATTACGAGGGGCTTCGGCGGGAGTACGAGCGGCGGCGCGACATGCTGCTGCCCGCGCTCGAAGAGGTCGGCTTCAAGGTCTTCCGTCCCGACGGCGCGTACTACGTGATGACCGACATCGGCCGCTTCGGCTTCCGCGACGACGTGGAGTTCACGCGCCACCTCATCCAGGAGGTCGGCGTCGCCTGCGTCCCCGGCTCAAGCTTCTACAGCCGCCCCGAACTCGGCGCGCGCCAGGTGCGCTTCTGCTTCTGCAAGAAGGACGAGACGCTCGAAGCGGCGGCCGACCGCCTGCGCAAGCTGCAAAGCTACTGAGGCCGACGCGCGATGTGGGACAGGAAGCGACAACTCGTCTGGCTCGGGGTCGGCCTCCTCTTCGGCACCTTCTCGCTCTACCCGCTCGCGCGCGACGACGCCGGCCGCTTCGACCTCCAGTACTTCGTCCAGCTCGAAGTCCTGCTCGTCCTCGTCATCTGCGTCATGTTCTACGTCTACGGCCGGAAGGGTGAGAAGTGGTGAGTGACGGGCGATAAGAAGAAACAAGCGGGGCTTGTCTTCTCTTATCGCCCGTCACTCACCACTTCTCACTGTCCGGGCTGTTGGAGCTTGTGGCGGACGGCGACGCCCTCGCTGGGGACGACGAGGAGGCGGCGCGCGTCGAAGAGCGGGAGGCTGGTCGGCGTGTAGGCGAGCACGTAGCGGTTCTTGCGCAGCTCGTCGCAGATGGCCTTGGCCGCGTCGCGCGAGTCGTTGACCGAGAGCACGCGCCCGCCCGTGTCGTGTGTGAGCTTCTGGATGGCCTGCGCCGGCTTCAGGCGGTCGCGCCTGAGCGCCCCGCCCGTGCGGTCCGGAATCTGGAGCGCGTAGACCGTGATGTCCTGCCGGAGCAGGCCGTCGTAGATTTTCTGGAAGTGCGTGCGGCTGCCGCGGTCGAGCCCGTCGGCGACGAGCACGATGACGCGCTTGCGCGTCCGCCCGACGAGCGGGCCGAAGGCGTCGTCGATGACCGCCGAGAGCGCGTCGAAGAGCCGCGGCTCGCCGCGCTTGCGGAAGAGGGGGAGCGCCGCCTCGATCTGTCGTAGAGCGCGATGTCCTTCGAGGTGACGCGCTCGTCCGAGCCGTCCTCGCGCAGCGCCGTGACGTTGACGAACATCCCGCGGTCTCTGTTGATGTCGGCCTCGGCGCCCGTGCGGCGCCCCGCCTGCCCGGCCGCGAGACCCGCGAGCAGGAGGCAGATGACGAGCGGCGCCGTGGCCGCCTTGAAGGTTGCGCGCATCTCCTTAACCCTTGGTCAGTCGCCGCCCCGTGTGGGCGCGCCCGCCGACTTCTTCCCGCCCTTAGTCTTCGTCTCGCCCTTCGGCTCGGCGCTTGCCGACTTCGTCTCCGCCGAAGAGTCGGCCTTAGAGTCGGCCTTCGACTCCTTAGACTCCTTCGCCTCCCCGCCGTCCTTCGACTCGGACTTCTTGCCCGCGTAGTCGGTCACGTACCAGCCCGTGCCCTTGAACTGAAAGCCGGTGCGCGACCACTCCTTCGTGAGCTTGCCGCCGCACTTGGCGTGGCGCACGAGCGGCTTGTCCGAAATCTTCTGCATCACCTCCATGTGCGCGCCGCACTTCTGACACGAGTATTCGTAAATGGGCACCTTCTCTCAAGCCCTCCGTTGCTGACCTTATATAGAAGCTTATTTCGTTAGACGTACCGCCGAAATTATACGGACAAACGTTCCGCTTGCAAACGTCTTTGAACCTTCGATGCGCGTTGGCGCGTTCGCGTCTACTACATCAAACTGACGCGAAAAATTATCGCCGAAAAATCGAAGACGTTTGTCCCCCTTCGGTACGCAAAACTCCCACACATGCCGTCACCCGGCCGTCATCCGGCGAAGCGGAGGGCACAAGCTGTAAGCCTTCAGTGACTTAGAGGCGCGTGCCTTAAAGGCATACAGTTGAAGCACTTAGATGTAAAGGTTCAGTGCGCGCTAATGCAACTGGAATGCAATCTCTTCATCTACCCCTCGTAAGCCCCTTCGCTCTTTTAAGAACGTCGTCTTCGCCATCATCGCCATCTTCGTCGTCTCGAATTTTGTAGACAGCCCGTTCACGCGCGTGCTCGCGCCCGTCTCGGCGATGGCCGTCGAGGCCGTCTCGGTCGAAGATTACATCCCCTCGGACGTGCCCACCTCGGGCGACCAGAACCTCGACCTCATCATCACGCGCACCGGCCGCGCGCAGGGCGTCGACCCCAGGCTCATCCACGCCGTCATCTGGCAGGAGTCGAAGTACAAGCCCGCGGCCGTCTCGCACGCCGGCGCGCAGGGGCTGATGCAGTTGATGCCGGCGGCCGCCGCGCGCTTCGGCTGCGAGGACCGCAACGACGCCGAGCAGAACGTCAAGGCCGGCGTGAAGTACCTGCGCTGGCTCATCAAGCGCTTTGACGGCAACGTCACGCTGGCGCTCGCGGCCTACAACGCCGGCGAGGGCAACGTGGACAAGCACGACGGCGTGCCGCCCTTCAACGAGACCCAGGCTTACGTCCGCATCATCACCGGCCGCTACGGCAAGAACTACCACCCCGTGCTCACCCCCGAAGAGGCCGCCTCGCACTTCAACCTCGTGCCCGCCACCGCGGAGTAGGACGAAGGGAAGATGAGGGGCGCGCCGCCCCTCATCCTTAGCGACCGAGGGACGAGGGCGACGCCGCTCCTCGTCCCTCTTCGCTTTTGGCTTTTGCCTTCGCCCGACCGCCTTGCTATGATTTGCGCCCGACAAAATCCACGGGGCGCTTGGCTGAAGGTTGCGTGACGGACTCTCTCCTCATTCGGATTCGCCGCGACGCCCGCCAGCAACAGACTTAATCTCTGCCGAAGGAGTACCCCCAAGCAGTTGTCCGCCCAAAGACCGATTCCGGGCCCGAACGTGCAGACGCTGACGCGCGAGCGCAAGGCGCGCATGCACGAGGCGCGCGACGCCATCATCGACCGCCTCGCCCCCAACATCCACTCCGAGATAGACCTCGACAAGTTCCTCCACGCCGTCGTCGCCGAGCTGGGGCGCATGATGGAGGTGGACCGTTGCGACCTCGTGCAGCTCGCGCGCGGCGGCGAGCTGCGCATCAGCCACGAGTGGCGCGCGGCTTCGGACGTGCCCTCTTCGCTCGGCACGCACTTCCCCGTGGACTTCGGCCAGCTCGCCGAGCGCTTTGACTTCGCGCGCCCCATCCGCCTCGACGACGCGGCGGCCGCCGGGCTCGACCCGCGCGCCTCGCTCCTGCCGCCTTCCCTGGGCACGCGCTCGCTCCTCATCGTCCCCGTCGTGCTCGACGGGAACGTGCTCGGGCTCCTCGGCCTCCACATGACGAGGGCCCTGCGCCGCTGGGACGACGAGGAGGTCGCGCTCATCCAGTCCATCGCGCGCCAGATAGCGGTCGGCTACCAGTACGCGCGCCTCTTCACCGACAAGCAGCGCGAGGCGAGCCGCACGCGCGCCCTGCTCGAAATCGCCAACCTGCTCAACTCGCGCTCGGACTTCGGCGAGCTGACCTCGCACGTGCTCGAGCGCGCCAACGAGATGGTCGGCGCCGACTACTGCGCGCTCGGCGTCGTCGAGCCGTCGGGCAAGTCCATCAGCCTCGCGGCGTTCAAGGCCGCGCCGCACGCGACGACGCTGCGCGTGCGCGAGCTGATCGAGTCGCACGGCAAGTCCATCGACATCTCGGCCTTCCCCGCGGTCGTCGAGCTGCTGGCCGAGCCGCGGACGCTGCGCGTCATCGACGCCGACCTGCCCGAGCCGGTGCGGTTCGCCTTCAACGCGACGCTCGGCGGCCGCGCCGCGCTCGTCGCGCCCGTCACCATCCGCAGCCAGACCTTCGGCCTGCTCGGCTTCGTCTGGGGCGAGCCGCGCGAGGCGTTCGACGGCCACGAGGTCGCACTCGCCGAAGGCATCGCGCGGCAGATCGGGACGGCGCTGGAGCGCGACCAGCTCTCGGCCGAGGTGATGCGCCTGCGGAGCGCGCTCCACGAGCGCCACGCCGAAGACCGCATCATCGGCCAGTCGCCGGCCATCCTGCGCGCGCGCGAGCTGGCCTTGAACGTCGCCGACACGCAGACCTCCGTGCTCATCCAGGGCGAGTCGGGGACGGGCAAGGAGCTTTTGGCCAACCTCATTCACTACAACTCGCGGCGCAAGGAGGGCCCGTACGTCAAGCTCAACTGCGGCGCCATCCCCGAGTCGCTCCTCGAATCCGAGCTGTTCGGCCACGAGCGCGGCGCGTTCACCGACGCGCGGCAGCGGCGGCGCGGCCGCTTCGAGGAGGCCGACGGCGGCACGCTCTTCCTCGACGAGATAGGCGAGATGAGCCCTTCGGCGCAGGTGCGCCTGCTGCGCGTCCTGCAGGACGGCGAGTACGCGCGCGTGGGCGCGAACGAGGTGCTGCGCTCGGACGCGCGCGTCATCGCCGCGACGAACGTCGATCTGGAGCGCGCCGTCGAGCAGGGCGCGTTCCGGCGCGACCTCTACTACCGCCTCTCGGTCTTCCCCATCCAGCTCCCGCCCCTGCGCGAGCGACGCGAGGACGTGCACACGCTCGTCATACACTTCCTCGAACACTACAAGCAGAAGACGGGGCGCTTCATCTCGGGCATCTCGGCGGCGGCGGTGCGCGCGCTCGTCTCGTACGACTGGCCGGGGAACGTCCGCGAGCTCGAGAACGCCATCGAGCGCGCGGTCATCATCGCCTCGGGGCGCCAGATAGAGCCGGACGACCTGCCCGAGCCCATCGCGCGCGGGGCGCGCGAGGAGCGGACGCGCGCGCGCGGCGAGCGCGAGCGCGCCGGCATCGGCCGCAAGACCCTCTACCGCAAGCTCCGACAGTACGAGGGCGGGGCCGGCGAGTAAGAGGGGCGGGGGCCGAAAACGGGTGGCGGGCGGCGCGCCGCTGCTCGCCATCATTTTTGGGGCTTCTTTGAGTCCTCGTCCTCGTCTTCAAACCCGGCCAGCTTTACGGTGTAAGCACGAAGTGCCTCAGACATCTGCCCGGCGTCGTAAGTGGTTCCGTCCGCGAACGTCACTTTCACCACTATGAAGGTGACTATCCCCGCCCGCTCAGGGCCGCGCAGCTTCAGCTTGTCGCGCAGCTCCTCGGTCAGGGGCACGATCTCGTAGTCTTTGTCCGCCCCCTCTAGCGGAACCAGTTGGCCGGGCATAACGACTTCATCCGTGTGTTTTCCGAACCAGGCACCCGTCGAGCCGGTAGCCTCTGTAGACCACCATGCGTAGATGACGTTGCGGATCGGCTTCTTCCCCCGGTTGCGAAGTCGAAAATCATGCTCCCCGCGGCCATTAACATTGACGAGCAGCCTGACATTCTCGAACTGCACGGGGCAGTCGGGCTGCGAGGCGACGGCGGCTATACCGAGTTCAGGGGGGACGAGGACGTACTGCTGTTTCCGGCCACCGCCCTGCTGCGCGTCCGCAGCAGAGGCACACAAAATCATCAGGAATGCGACCCGCGCAAAGCATCTCATCATGAGTCCCTTCCTTTCCTACTGCTACGGACAGACTAGCCTTACAGTCGCCTGCCCCGGATAGGAGTCTCCGTTACCATATCTGCCGCTGATGCTGATGTGAACGCTGTTGGTGCTTCCTCCCCCGTCCCCCCTCTTCCTCAGGCGGACGGCTACGAAGGGCTGTCGTGAGCCGACGTCGGTAAAGATTCCCTGCGTAAAGCCGGTGATCGGGTTTGGCGATTTTTCAAATTTATTGTCAGCAGAGAGGCCGACTCTATTCAGGTTACAGCAGAAGGCCGAGTTCTCAGGTATCCTGAATGACGCCTGGATAATAAAGCTTTCCCCCGCACAGGCGGCGGGCCCCTGTGTGGTGTTGATGTTGAAATTCACCTGGTTCGTGAAAGTAAGACCAAAGACGTCAGAGGCGAACGCCGCGCTCTCCGGCGCTTCAGGGTCATTCGGGGCCTGCAAGAACACCTTGTCAAACCCTACTTGCACGCTGGGAGGGACGCTTATCGGAGGGTTCAAGAGGAATACGCCCAGGGCTATCAACCCGAGGATGTAGGGGCACTTCTCCTTAAGCTCGATCTCGATGAAGAAATCGCCGAAGTCGTCGAATATCGGCATTGACGTCGTGCTGCTCGTCGTCGCGCGGTTCCACTCCACGAGCCACGACTGGGAGCGCGTCCCCTCGGGGTTGTAAATCTTCGCGTTCACTGACCACGTGTGGTTGTACGAGTTGTAGTCCTCGGTCACCAGCCCTCATCCGTAAATCGCGGCGGCGGTAGTGTCCTGCCAGCCGTCCACGTAGAGGTGTCCGTACCCGTTCATGCCGACGCCGTCGTAGGTCGTCTGGGTGGGAGCGTAGCTGGCTTTCATGAACCGGGGCGACCCGCCTTTGCTGTGGCTCAGCGGATCGTGCCGGTGGTCGCTAGTCGGCGGTTGCAGGCTCCTCACCCGCGGCTTCACGTAACCTCTCACGTGTAGCAGGAGCTTGTCGGCGAGTTGCCGCCCGAGCTTCCCCGGGAGGGACGCCACCGTCGAGGCTATGAGCGCCTCCTTCTGCTTCTGCAACCCCGTCAGTTGCCTCGCGTCGTCCGGGGTGAGGTACGGCAAGTGCTTCTCCTTAATCACAGCCGCCCGCGCGTCGAGGGGCGCGACGGTTTGGCTGAACTCCTCCGCCACGGCGCGCATCGCGTCGGCCTGCTCCGCGGTGACTCCCATGTTACCGGCCAAAGCCCGGAGCAGGCTCCGCGTGGCGTCGCTTTCCCGAGGGGAGGCTACGAGAGAGCGGAAGAAAAGGTCGTAGGCGACGGCGTCGGCGACGGCGGACGGGTTATCTTTACCGTTGATAACGTTCCTGAAGGGCACCTCTTTAACAGTTCCTGCGACGCGCGTGTGGCATCGGTCGGCGCGACTAACATGAGAGAGGCACAAAAGAATGAGAGGACCAGAAGTGACGCGGTGAGTTTCATGATGTGAGCTCCTTTCGGTAAGTGTGAAGGTCATGGTGCTTGGGAGAACCGCACCGACGGGGTGTTGCGCTACTCTTATATCGTTGAAGGTGGTGGAAGCATAGTACAGGCCCGCGCCAGTGGCAAGAGGTTTCTTCTGCCATTCACCAGTGGCTACTTTAGAGTTTTAGAGTCAACTCAAATTCCACGTGCTTCAACGGTAATCACGCGTTATCGTGATGAAGATAGTACTTTGCACATGGCACCAAAAGCTCTCAACCTGTTCCTCGTATCTTTCATTGCGCCGCTTTGCGCGCTTTTGCTATAGTGCGGGGAAGGTCGAGAGGTCTCCAAAAAGTCTGTTGCTTCCCCTTGAGGAGGGTCTTATGTCAGAGAATTACGGGCGCGGGCGCGGCCGCCGACGTGAAGAGTCGGACTTAGGCACGCAGCTGACCTGCTTCGCCATCGGGGCGACGCTCGGCGCGGTGGTCGCGCTGCTGTTCGCGCCGAAGTCGGGGCGCGAGCTGAGGGAAGACCTCGCCGACGCGACGCGCAAGGGCGTCGACCGCGCGCGTGAGACGGGTTCGCAGCTCTCGGCGCGCGCGGGCGAGGTTTACGGGACGGCCGCGTCGCGCGCGGGCGAGCTGGCGTCGGGCGCGCGCGAGGCCGTCGCGCGGCGCGGCGAGCGCTTCACCTCGGCCGTCGAGGCCGGGCGCGAGGCGTACCGCGAAGAGAAGCGCCGCACCGAGTCGTCGGCGCTCACCGAAGGCGCGCCCCGCGCCACCGAAGGCGGGGACGCTTAGAGTAGTCAGCAGGCGGTGGCGCTCCGCGCTGCGGTCGTTGATTCAGAGACCCGGACGTTCCGGCCGCGAAAGATTCTTCTACTGACTACTGTCTGCTGACTACTGTCTACTCCCTTATGTCATTCCCGGCGCTACAACTGAGCACGAACGACCCGGCGTTCTGGGTGCTGGTGGTCGTCGCGGTCTCGTTCGTGGTCATCGCCGCCGCGATGGTCGCGGTGGCGGTGCTGGTCGGGCGCGCCGTGCGGACGGTGCGCAACCTCGAGAGCCGCGTCGGGCCGCTGGCCGAGCGCGTCGGCGCGATGGCCGAGCAGGCGCAGGCCATCGCCGCGCAGGGGCGCGAGGTGGCCGAGCAGGTCAACGTCATGTCCGGCCACCTCTCGACCGCGACGATGCACTTCTCCGAGTCGATGTCGCTCATCCGCGGCGAGGTCGCCGACCTCAAGCAGGTCCTCAGCCTCTCGGCCGAGACCGCCCGCGACAAGATCGAGCGCATCAGCCAGTCGATAGACGAGACGCACGGGCAGCTGATGGTCACGACCAACTACGTCACCTCGCGCATCATCAACCCGGCGCGCGAGATCGCCGCGATTATGGCGGGGGTCAGGCGCGGCCTCGAGGTCATGCTGGCTCCCGCCCCGAAGCAGATCAACGAGTCGTACGCGGAGGAGGAGATGTTCATCGGCTGAAACCTGAACGTCTTAACGGCGATGTAACGCGCCCGGACTATCCTCCTCGGCAGAGGCGATAGTCCGGGCGATTTTTTCGCAGTTTTGTTTTGCCGTTTGGCTGCGCTACTATCGAAATTCCGAGAAGGATGTGACCTCCCATGTCTACACAGGCGCCGTTGGAACTTAAAAAGACAGTCAACCTGCCGAAGACCGCCTTCGCGCAGAAGGCCAACCTGGGCCAGAGCGAGCCGGCGCGTCTGAAGCGCTGGGCCGAGATGGGGCTCTACGAGCTGATCCGCCGCTCGCGGCGCGGGCGCGAGCGCTTCATCCTCCACGACGGGCCGCCCTACGCCAACGCCGACATCCACCTCGGCACGGCGATGAACAAAATCCTCAAAGACATCGTCGTCAAGTCGCGCACGATGATGGGCTACGACAGCCCATACGTCCCCGGCTACGACTGCCACGGCCTCCCCATCGAGCAGCACGTCGAGCGCGCGCTCGACAAGAAGGGGAAGAAGAAGAGTGACCTCTCGACCGAGAGCTTCCGCCGCGCCTGCCGCGAGCACGCCGCTGGCGCGCTCAAGAGTCAGACGCGCGACTTCCAGCGGCTCGGCATCCTCGGCCTGTGGGAGGACCCGTACCTGACGATGTCGAACCACTACGAGGCGGAGACCGCGCGCCAGTTCGGCCGCTTCGTCGAGCGCGGCTACGTCTACAAGGGCGCGCGCCCCGTCTACTGGTGCATCCACGACCAGACGGCTCTGGCCGAGGCCGAGGTCGAGTACCGCGAGCACACCAGCCCCTCGGTCTACGTCAAATTCCCGCTCGCGGAGGACTCGCTCGAAGCCAAGACCCTCAAGCGCGAAATCCTCGGCGACGAGGACGACCCGCGCCGCATCTTCTTCCTCATCTGGACGACGACGCCGTGGACGCTCCCCTCGAACCTCGGCATCGCGGTCAACCCGCAGTTCGAGTACGCGGCGATAGAGGGTAAGGACGGCGAGGTCTACGTCGTCGCCTCGGAGCTGGTCACGCACGTCGCGCAGAAGTGCGGCCTCGGACGCCCCGCCGACCTGACGACGGGCGAGCCGCGCGGGCAGTCGGACCCGAGCCCCTCGGCCGTCGTCTGGCCCCCGAAGGTGCTCGCGCGCTTCCCCGGCTCGCGGCTCGAACGACTCGAAGCGCGCCACGCGTGGCTCGACCGCCCTTCCTTGCTCATGCTCGGCGACCACGTCACGCTCGGCGGCGAGGCCGACGCCGAGACCGAGCTCGACCTGAAGGACGCGCGCGACAGGAGGGTGACGGGGAAGGCGGGCACCGGGCTCGTCCACACCGCGCCGGGGCACGGCCACGACGACTTCGTCATCGGCAAGGCTTACGGCCTCGACATCTACTGCCCCGTCGATAACGCCGGCCGCTTCACGCAGGAGGTCGAGCACTTCGCGGGCCTGAGCGTCTTCGAGGCGAACCCTGGGATCGTCGAGTTCGCGCGCGGGCGCGGCGCGCTGCTCTTCGCGGAGGAGTACGCGCACCGCTACCCGCACTGCTGGCGCTGCAAGAACCCGGTCATCTTCCGCGCGACGCCGCAGTGGTTCATCTCGCTCGACGCGGCCGCGGCCGCGCCGGCCGCCGACGTCGAGACGGACGACGACGGCCGCGCCCGCAGCAACTTCACCGACAACTACAACGAGGAGGTCGCGCCGGCCTCTCTGAGGGCCGGGGCGCTGCGCGAGATAGAGCGCGTCCGGTGGGTGCCCGCGTGGGGCGCCGACCGGATGCGCAACATGCAAAAAGGTAGGCCCGACTGGTGCGTCTCGCGCCAGCGCGTGTGGGGCGTCCCCATCCCCGTCTTCTACTGCGCGTGCGGCGAGGCGACAGCCTCCCGCGCGACGATCGACCACGTCGCCGACGTCTTCGAGCGCGAGACGACCGACGCCTGGTACCGGCGCGAGGCGAAGGAGCTTCTGCCCGAGGGCTTCAGGTGCCCGGCGTGCGGCGGCGACGAGTTCACGAAGGAGTCGGACATCCTCGACGTGTGGTTCGACAGCGGGGTGTCGTCGGTCGCGGTGCTTGAGAGTTACGAGGGCCTGCGCTGGCCCGCGGACGTGTACCTCGAAGGCGGCGACCAGTTCCGCGGGTGGTTCAACTCAAGCCTGATGGTGGGCCTGGCCGCGCACGGCCGCGCGCCGTACCGCGCGGTGGTCACGCACGGCTGGACGCTCGACGCGCAGGGGCGCGCGATGCACAAGTCGGCGGGCAACGCGGTCGCGCCCGAGGAGTTCGTCAAGGAGTCGGGCGCGGACATCCTGCGCCTGTGGGTCACGTCGTCGGACTACCGCGAGGACATGCGCTGCTCGCCGGAGATTCTCTCGCGCGTCGCCGACTCGTACCGCAAGATACGCAACACGGCGCGCTTCGCGCTCGGCAACCTCGACGGCTTCGACCCCGAGCGCGATTCGGTCGCGCTGGGCGACATGCGCGAGATAGACCGCTGGGCGCTGGCCGAGCTCGACCGCCTGATAGAGCGCGCGGTCGAAGCCTACAAGGCTTACGACTTCCACTCGGTCTTCCGCGTCATCGACGCCTTCTGCACGGTGACGCTGTCGGCGCGCTACTTCGACATCATCAAGGACAGGCTCTACACCTACGCGCCGAGGTCGGAGGCGCGGCGCTCGGCGCAGACCGCGCTCAACCACATCGCGGACGCGCTGGCGCGCCTACTCGCGCCGGTGCTCTCGTTCACCGCCGACGAAATCTGGGAGAACCTGCCCGAAGTAAAAGCATGGAACGCATTTGTCGCGGACAAAGAGGCTGAAGCCGCTGGAGACAAAGAACGCAGCGCAGTGACAGGCGGAACTGGGTGGATGCCGCCGTCAGTCCACATAGCTGAGTTTCCTGTCGCGCAGAAAGTTGACGAGCAGCTACTAGAGAGATGGGAACATTTGTTTGGCGTTCGTGATGTAGTTCTTCATCAACTTGAGGTAGCGCGGAGCACAAAGACCATTGGCAGTTCGCTAGATGCGAAGGTTTACATCGAGACGGAGGGTAAGTTGTATGACCTTCTGAGCCACTACCGCGATGAACTACGCTTTATTTTTATTGTTTCGCAGGTGCATTTGAGTAGGGCAGCAAAGCCGTCCGAGCCTCCTCCGAAAGGGATGCTAGGAACTGTTCTTTCAGTGGCCGTTGGCCGAGCAGATGGTCAGAAGTGTGACCGCTGCTGGAACTACTCGACGTTCGTCGGACAGTCTAATCGTTATCCCACCGTCTGCGAGCGCTGCGTCGAGGCGCTGGCCGAGATAGAGGCCGAGGGGGGCGCGCGGTGAGCGTGGCGGGCAGTCATCGCGTGGGCGGGGGTCGCGGGGTCGGCTGGCGCGCGGCGTACCTGTTGGCCGCCGCCGCGCTCTACCTGGCCGACCAGGCGTCGAAGGCTTGGGCGGTGAAGCGCCTGCGCGACGGCGAGGTCGTCAAGGTCTTCGACGGCCTGCTGCACTTCGGCTACGCGGAGAACCCCGGCATCGCGTTCGGGCGCTTGCAGGGCGGCGGCGAGTTCGGGCGGTGGATGCTGGCGGCGCTGGCGGCGCTGGCGGTCACGGGGCTGCTGGCTTACTTCCTCCGCACGAAGCGGACGGAAGACCGCCTGCTCGGGGCGCTCGCCCTGCTGCTCGCGGGCGTGGCCGGCAACCTGACCGACCGCGTGCGGCTCGGCCACGTCGTAGACTTCATAGAAGTCTTCATCGGCTCGTACCAGTGGCCGACCTTCAACGTCGCCGACGCGGCCATCTGCACGGGCGCCGCGCTGCTCGCGCTCGACCTCATCCTCGAGGGGCGGCGCGAGGGGCGCGAGGCGAAGGCCAGGGCCGAGGGCGGCACCGAGGCGGCTGAGGCGGCGCGGAGGATTTTATGAGAGCTTTGAGACATGGACTCGCGGGGCTTTTCGTCCTGCTCGGCGCGTTGGCCTGCCCGCCCGCGACGTTCGCGCAGGGCGGCGCCCCCGCGCAGGCCCCCGCGCGGGCGGCGTCGAAGTCCGAGCCGGCCGTGCTCGAAACGCCGGGCGGCAAGCTGCACGGCACGCTCGAGTTGCCGGCGGCGGGGCGCGCGCCCTACCCCGTCGTGCTCATCATCGCGGGTTCGGGGCCGACCGACCGCAACGGCAACTCGGCCGCCCTCCCCGGCGCGAACAACAGCCTCAAGTATTTGGCCGAAGGGCTCGCCGCGGAGGGCATCGCCTCGCTCCGCTGCGACAAGCGCGGCGTGGCCGAGAGCGTGATGGCGGCGAAGTCCGAGTCGGACTTGCGCTTCGACACCTACATCGAGGACGCGGTGCTGTGGGGCCGGAAGCTGCGCGGCGACGCGCGCTTCTCCGCGCTCGTCGTCGCCGGGCACAGCGAGGGCTCGCTCATCGGCATGGTCGCGGCGCGGACGCTCGGCGCCGACGGGTTCATCTCGGTCGCCGGCGCGGGGCGGCGCATCGACGTCGTCATCCTCGAACAGGTGAAGCCGCAGTTCACGCCCGAGCAGTACGCGAAGACCGAGGCGGGCCTCAAGTCGCTGCTGGAGGGCAAGACGATTCCCGACGTCCCGGCCGACGACATCCTCTTCCGCCCGAGCATCCAGCCCTACATCATCTCGTGGCTCAAGTACGACCCGGCGAAGGAGGTCGCCAGGCTCGCGGTGCCCGTCCTCGTCACGCAGGGGACGCACGACTTGCAGGCCCGGCCCGAGGACGCGAAGGCGCTCGCGGCGGCGAAGCCCGACGCGCGGCTCGTGCTCGTCGAGGGCATGAACCACGTCCTCAAGATGACGCCCGCCGACCCGAAGCAACAGGCCGCCTCCTACAGCGACCCCGCGCTCCCGGTCGCGCCCAAATTTCTCGCGGAGGTCGCCGCCTTCGTCAAGGGGGTTAAGAAGAAGTAGACGGTAGACAGCAGTCAGTAGCCAGTAGGCTCCGCCCAACGGATGCTGACGCTGACACCCTGACGGCTCGATATAACGAATGCTTTTCTACTGACTACTGACTACTGTCTACTGATTCAAAGATGTATCCCGAGCTATTCCGCATCGGCGGGTTTCCGGTCAACACGTACGGCGTGCTTCTGGCGCTGGCGTTCATGGCGGCGCTGTTCGTGGCGTCGCGTTTGGGCGCGCGCGACGGGCTGCCGCGCGAGCGCGTCTTCGACCTCGGGCTGTGGATGCTGCTGGGCGGGCTCGTCGGCTCGAAGCTGCTGCTGATGCTGGCCGAGCCGGACTACGGCGCGGACTGGCGCAACCTGCTCTCGATAGACTTCCTGCGCTCGGGCGGCGTCTGGTACGGCGGCTTCCTCGGGGGGCTCCTGACGGGGGTGCTGCTGATACGACGCTACCGTCTCCCGTTCTGGAAAGTCCTGGACGCGTTCGCGCCGGGCGTCGCCATCGGGCAGGCCGTCGGGCGTCAGGGCTGCTTCGCCGCCGGGTGCTGCTGGGGTCGGCCGACCGATGTGCCGTGGGGCGTCGAGTTCGGCGAGGCCGCGCACGCCATCACCGGCGTCCCCGCGGGCGTCCACCTCCACCCGACGCAGCTCTACGAGTCGTTCGCCGCGGTCGTCATCTTCCTGCTCCTGTACCTTCTCCACCGGCGCAAGCGTTTCGACGGCCAGGTCATCGCGGCCTACGCGGCGCTCTACGGCCTGACGCGCTTCACCATCGAGTTCTTCCGCGACGACCCGCGCGGAGACATCCTCGGCTTGACGACTCTGACCGGACTCTCGACCTCGCAGCTCATCAGCCTCCTCGTCGTCGCGGGCGGCGTCGTCTTCCTCCTCCTGCGCCGGCGCCGCGCGCCCGGCGCGTCGCCCGCCGAGCCGGACGCCGCCAGCGCATGAGCCACGAACAGGACAACCCCGAGACGGACGCCGGGACGGTCGCGGCCGGCGCCGCCCTTGAGCCGGGGGCCGAGCCGCTCACCTTCGTCGCGGGGGCGTCGGACGCGGGCGCGCGACTCGACGCGTTTCTGGCCGCGAGGGTCGAGGGCGTGAGCCGCTCGACCCTGAAGCGCGTCATCGACGACGGCGACGTGCTCGTGGGCGGGCGCGCGGCCAAGCCCTCGCACAAGCTGAAGGCGGGCGAGCGCGTCGAGGTCGAGCTGCCCGCGCCGCCGCCGTCCGAGATAGAGCCCGAGGAGATTCCGCTCGACATCCTCCACGAGGACGACGAGGTCGTCGTCGTCAACAAGCCCGCCGGCCTCGTCGTCCACCCGGCGTCGGGCGTCCCCGGCGGGACGCTCGCCAACGCGCTCGCCTTCCACTTCGCGCGGCTGGCGCCGGGCGGCGGCGCGCTCCGCCCCGGCATCGTCCACCGGCTCGACCGCGACACCTCGGGCGCCATCGTCATCGCCAAGACGGCGCGCGCGCACGAGCACCTTTCGGACCAGTTCCGCGCGCGCACGGTCTTCAAGTCCTACGCCGCGCTCGTCCACGGCGTGACGAAGGAGGAGAAGGGGAAGGTCGAGGAGCCACTCGCGCGCGACCCGCGCAACCGCACGCGGATGGCCGTCGCGCGCGGCGGGCGGGCGGCCCTCTCGCTCTGGCGCGTGCGCGGCCGCTACGAGCGCATGACGCTCCTCGACGTGCAGATCAAGACCGGCCGGACGCACCAGATACGCGTCCACCTCGCGTGGCTCAAGCACCCCGTCGTCGGCGACGAGAGCTACGGCGGCGGGCGCGACAAGACCATCGCCGACCCACTCTTGCGCGCGCGCGTCCGCGGGCTCGGCCGCCAGTTCCTCCACGCCGAGCGCCTCGGCTTCCACCACCCCTCGACGGGCGAGTGGCTGAGCTTGACCGCGCCGCTCCCGCCCGAGCTGTCCGACTTCCTCGCCGCGCTCGAACCGGGAGGGAATTAACATGGATGGACAGGATTGACAGGATGAGGGATTGAAAATCTTAAATCCTTATCCTGTCAATCCTGTCCATCCATGTTAATTCGTCCCCACGCTTCGCGGCCCGGTCGCCGTTGCTTTATACTGTCCGGCACTGGGGAAGCAACGACCGCGCCGGCCGCGGGCATCGAAAGGGGTGCTCGAATCGGCTGAAAACCCCGAGGTTTCACCCGCGCTCCCCTTCATTCGCCTATGAACAACCCGAGACTCTGGCTTTCGCTCGCCGCACTCGCCTGCGCCCTCTTGGGCGCGGCCGCCGCCCCGCGCCCTTCGGGGGCGCAGACGCAGGCACCCGCCGCCCCGCGCCAGACGCCGACGCCGCCGCGCGACGAGGTCGAGGGCACGGTCGTCTCGCGCGTGGTGCGCGTCCCCGTCACCGTGCTCGACAAGAAGGGGACGCCCGTGACGGGGCTGACGCGCGACGACTTCCTCGTCTTCGAGGACAAGCGCCCCGTCCAGTTCGACTTCCTCGGCGAGATCAAGGAGCTGGAGAAGCTCCCCATCTACATCGGCGTCCTGATGGACACGTCGAGCTCGACCTCAGGCAAGCTCGGGTTCGAGAAGGAGGCGGCGATGAACTTCTTCGACGTCGTCACGCGCTCGCGCAAGGACTGGGGCGCCTTCGTCACCTTCGACGACGAGGTCAAGCTCCGGCAGGACTTCACGCGCAACCTCGACCTGCTCAGGAAGGCCATCGACGGCGTGAAGAAGCCGGGGACGCAGACCTCGCTCTTCGACGCCATCTGGCAGTTCTGCGACCAGAAGATGCGCGGCGTGCCCAGCCCGCGCCGCGCGCTCGTCATCATCACCGACGGCGACGACACCTACAGCCGCGCGCGCATCGAAGACGCCATCGCCATCGCGCAGAAGACCGACACCATCATCTTCTCCATCTCGACCAAGGGCGGCTTCATCGGGAGCGCGGTGCCCGGCGTCGAGGCCGGCACGGTCAAGGACTCGGGCGACAAGGAGCTGCAGAAGCTGGCGCAGGAGACGGGCGGCCGCGCCTTCTACACCGGCGACATGCTCGCGCTCGAACGCGCCTTCAAGAAGATCGGCGAGGAGCTGCGCTCGCAGTACCTTTTGACCTACCGCCCCGAGGGCCCCTTCGACGGCGGCTACCGCCGCATCGAGGTCAGGGTCGCCACCGGCGAGAAGTACAAGGTCAACTCCAAAAAGGGCTACACCGCCGACAGGGATTTGTTAAGCAAGTAAACCGTGAACCGTAAACCGTGACGAGGTAAAACCAAATCTTACTTGTCACGGTTCACGGTTCACGGTTCACGAGGAAAGAGATGTCTACTCATAAGAGGTTCGTGTTAGTTCTGGCGCTGGCCCTGGCGTGCGCCGTGCCGTTCGCGGGGGCGGGCGCGAGCGCGCGGCGGCAGACGGCGCCGCCGCCGCAGCGCCCCGCGCCGCCGCCGCAGCGGCCGGACGTGCCGCTCGACGACGAGGACGTGGAGCGCGTCGAGACCGACCTGACCAACGTGCTCTTCACCGCCGTCGACAAGAACAAGCGCTTCGTCACCGCGCTCAAGCAGGAGGACATCCGCGTCCTCGAAGACGGCGTGCCGCAGCAGGTCTTCACCTTCCAGCGCGAGACCGACCGCCCGCTCTCGCTCGCCATCCTCATCGACGTCTCCGCCTCGCAGGAGCGCACGCTCCCCGAGGAGAAGTCGGCCGCGCAGCGCTTCGTCGACACCGTCATCCGCCAGCAGAAGGACGAGGTGGCCGTGCTCAGCTTCACCGGCGAGGCCACGCTCGAACAGGGCTTGACCGGGAGTGTGGCGCGCATCCGCCGCGCCATCGACAAGGTCGAGTTCACGCCGCCCTCGGGCTACGTCGGCGGGGGCATCCTCGTCGGCACGCCCCCCATCTCGGGCGACAACCAGTCGCGCGCCGCCTCGACCGCCATCTGGGACGCCATCTGGGTCACCTCGCGCGAGGTCCTGGCCGAATCCTCCGACAAGACGCGCCGCGCCATCATCCTGCTCTCCGACGGCGTCGACACCAGCAGCCGGCTCAAGATGAGCGAGGCGGTGGACTCGGCGCTCAAGGCCGACGCCATCATCTACGCCGTCGGCATCGGCGACAGCTTCAGCTTCGACGGCGTGGACGAGGGCTCGATGCGCAAGATCGCCGAACGCACCGGCGGGCGCGCCTACTTCCCGCGCAACGAGGACGACCTCCGCGTCGCCTTCGCGCAGATTCAGGAGGAGCTGCGCTCGCAGTACCTCATCGCCTACTCGCCCTCGAACAAGTCGAAGGACGGCTCCTTCCGCAAGGTGCAGATCGAGGTCGCCAACCCCGAGCTGAAGAAGCAGAACCTGCGGCTCACCTACCGCCAGGGCTACTTCGCGCGCAGCGCCGTGGACGCCCGCCCCAAGTCGAAGTAAAGGCGAGGCGCGAGGCGGAGTGAACGAATGACGAGGGGGAGGCCGACCGCCGCCCCCTCGTCGTCCATCGCCCGGCATTGCCTTCCTCTTTTCTGGATGACAAGGCCGCTAAGGCTTTGTTATATTCAGACTTGACCGGCGCCGGCGCCGCCCCGTGCGGGGAGGCCGGCGGGCTGGAGCAAGAGGTCTCGAGCGCCTCACCCTTTTAGAAGGTCCGAAGCCCCTCCTCTCGACAATCTTTCAGCCGAAGACGCCGCCCCGCCGAGGCGGAAGCGTCCGGAGCCGCGCGACCCTGTCAGGTCTTCTCATCTCTTCCGCAGAGAGAAAGTCATGCCCCTGTCAGAAATCCACCCCGCCGAGCGTCCCGCGCCGGAAGAGTACTTGAGCGCGTCCGTGCGCCAGCTCGAAGCCCTGACCGCGCTGGCCGCCGCCCCGCTCGAAGGGCGCGCGCTCGAAGAGCTGTTCGCGGGGCTCGCCGACACCATCACGGGGCTGACCGACTACCGCACCTGCCTCGTCATGCTCTTCACAGACGACGGCCGCGGCCACCGCGTCCTTTCCAACTCGTCGAACGTACCCCGGGAGTACGTCGCGCGCGTCGGCTCCAGCGCCTACCCGCGCGAAGAGGTCGCGCGCCTCGTCGCCCGCGGCGTCCGCATCGAGGTCGGCGAGCTGGGCTACGCCGCCTACTACCCGCCGAGCCACTACCACCTCCTCGACGAATTCTCCCCGCCCCGCTTCAAGACGGGGCTGCCGCGCCCCGTCCCCGGCTACGGCTCCGAAGTCTGGCACGACGGCGACGAGCTGTTCGTCCCGCTCGTCGCGCAGGACGGCGAGTTCATCGGGCTGATCGCGCTCGACGACCCGCGCTCGGGGCACGCGCCCGACCGCCGGAGCGTGCTGCCGGCCGTGGCGTTCGCGCGCCAGACCGCGCAGCTCATCGCGCGCCAGCGCGACGCCGCCAAGCTCGCCGCGCAGGCCGAGCGCGAGGCGCTCATCAACCGCATCACGCGCGCCCTCCGCCAGTCGCTCGACGCCGGCGAGGTCTTCCGCGCCGCCACGCGCGAGCTGGGCGTCCAGCTCGGCGCGGACCGCTGCACCGTCTACATGCTCGACCCGGAGTCGGGCGTGGCGAGCTGCGCGGCCGAGTACGCCGCGCCCGGCGTGGCCTCGGCCGGCGCGGTCTACCCGCTTCCGCTCGTCGCCGGCCTCGTCGAGAGGATTCGCGGCGAGGGCGTGGTCGCGTTCGAGGACGCGGGGCGCGAGCCCGTCGCGCGCCAACTCCACGAGCAGGTTCTGAAGCGCCTCGGCACGCGCTCGATCATGTTCGTGGCGATACGCGTGGGCGACGAGCTGCCCGGCTGCTTCGTCATCTCGACGGTCGGCGCGACGCGGCGCTGGCACCCGGAGGAGGAGGCGCTCGCGCGCGCCGTCGCCGACCAGACCGGCATCGCGGTGCGGCAGGCCGAGCTCTACCAGAGGGCCGAGGCGACCTCGGCGCGCGAGGCGCTCGTCAACCGCCTTAGCCACCGGATCCGCGCCTCGCTCAACCTGCCGGAGGTGCTGCGCGCCGCCACCCACGAGCTGGGGCAGGCGCTCGGCGCCTCGCGCGTCTACATCCGGCCCTACGACCCGGCGCGTCCGGCCGACTCGCCCGTCATGTACGAGTACCGCGCCCCCGGCCCCGTCTGCGGCGCGGCGCCCGCCGCCGGCATCAGCTTCCACCTCCCCGTCGGCCGCCACCTCATCGAGACGCAACGCACGCTCGTCATCGACGACGCCTTCGGCTACGACGCCGGCACGCCCGAGATGAACGCGCAGGTGAGGGAGCTGGCGCGCCAGAACGGCGGGCTCTCGAAGGTCATCTGCCCGCTCGTCGTCCAGGGTCGGTTCCGCGGCGCGCTCTGCATCCACCAGACCGACCGGCTGCGCCGCTGGACGAAGGACGAGGTCGCGCTCGTCGAGTCGGTCGCCGCGCAGCTCGCCACCGGCATCGCGCAGGCCGAGCTGTTCGAGATGGTCGAGCGCGCCAAGCGCACGTGGGAGACGACCTTCGACGCGATGTCGGACGGCATCTTCATCTTCTCGAACGAACGCCTCCTGATGCGCGTCAACCGCGCGGGCGCGGGGCTCGAGTCGGCCGAGCCGCAGGAGCTGCTGGGCCGCCGCTGCTGCGACGTGCTCCGCTCGGGGCGCGGCGAGGGCTGCATCGTCGAGCGCGCGACCGCCGAGCGGCGCCCCGTCACCATCGAGTACACGCCCGAGCGCCTGGGTCGCACGCTGCTCGTGACGGCCGAGCCGGTCGTCGAAGACTCGGGGCGGCTCGGCACGGTCTGCACCGTGCGCGACCTCTCGGAGCTGCGCCAGATCGAGGCCGTCGCGCGCGAGCGCCAGTCGCTGCTGGAGCACGTCCTGGAGAGCGCGCGCGAGAACATCGCCGCCACTGACCCCGAGGGGCGCCTGCTCTGGATAAACAGCGCGGGCGCCGAGATGTGCGGCTACGCGAAGGAGTCGCTCATCGGCCGCCACTTCAGAGAGCTGGTCGAGGAGTCAGACCGCGGCGCGGCCGAGGAGCGCTTCCGCCGCACGCTCGCCGGCGAGCCGCAGACGGTCGAGCTGCGGCTGGCGCGCCCCGACGGCGAGGTGCGCTACACCGTGACCGACGCGACGCCGCTCGTCATCGACGGGCGCACGACGGGCGTGCTCTCCATCACGCGCGACGTGACCGAGCAGCGCCTCGAGCGCGAGCGCGCCGCGCAGGCCGACAAGCTGCGCGCGCTGGGCCAGCTCGCCTCGGGCGTGGCGCACGACTTCAACAACGCGCTCGCCGCCATCCTCGGGCGCGCGCAGCTCCTGCGCCGCTCGACCGCCGACGAGGGGCTCGGCCGCGGGCTCGACATCATCCTCACGGCGGCCGAGGACGCCGCCGCCACAGTCCGCCGCATCCGCTCGTTCGCGCGCCAGCTCCCCGGCGAGGGGCACTCGGAGGTGCGCGTGGTGGAGCTTCTGCGCGACGCCGTCGAGATCACGCGCACGCGCTGGGAGAACGACGCGCGCGCGCGCGGCCTGAGCTACGAGGTCAAGGTCGAGGGCGACGCCGCGCTGCACGCGCGCGGCAACGCGTCCGAGCTGCGCGAGGTCTTCGTCAACCTCGTCGTCAACGCCATCGACGCGATGCCGGCGGGCGGCCGCCTCTCAATCAGTTGCAGGCGCCGGGGCGAACGCCTGCGCCTGCTCTTCGCCGACAACGGCACGGGGATGGCCGAGGAGGTGCGCGCGCGCATCTTCGAGCCCTTCTTCACGACCAAGGGCGTGAACGGGACGGGGCTCGGGCTCTTCGTCTCCTACGGCATCGTCGAGCGCCACGGCGGCAGCATCTCGGCCGCGTCGCAGCCCGGCCGCGGCACGACGTTCACCATCGACCTGCCGCACGCCGAGCCCGCGCCGCGAGCGCCGGAGGCCGACCACGTGCCGCCCGCGCCGGGCGAGTCCGCGCGCACGCTCTCAGTCCTCGTCGTGGACGACGAGGAGCACGTCCGTAATACCCTGGCCGAGATGGTCGAGGTGCTCGGGCACAACGTCCGCCGCGCCGACGGCGGCCGCGCCGCGCTGCTGGCGCTCGCCGAAGGCGACTTCGACCTCGTCTTCACGGACCTCTCGATGCCCGGGATGGACGGCTGGGAGGTGGCGCGCGAGGTGCGCCGCCGCTCGCCCCGCACGCGCATCGCCGTCGTCACCGGCTACGGCAAAGACGCCGCGCGCACGCAGGGCGACGCCCCCGCCGACACCGTCATCGGCAAGCCCTTCGACTTCGCGCAGGTGGAAGAGGTGCTGACGCAGTTCGGCTGAGCCGTTGGGCCGTGCCGCGCGCCGCGCCTTCCTTGCCCGACGCCCGCACGGCGTCTATATTGAGCCTCGACATGAGACGCCTAACCTTCTTCCTGACGCTCGCCTTCGTCGCGCTGCTCGCCGCGAACTCCGCCAACGCGCAGGCCGACCCGCCGCCCCCGCCGCCGCCGGTCCCGGACTACTCGCCGCAGCGCTGGAAGGAGTACGTCTACGAGCAGGACAACGTCAGGTTCCGCTTCCCCGTCGAGCCGAAGATTAAGACCACGAGCACGAACGAGTCCTTCGGCACGGTGATGAGCCGGAGCTACCGCCGCGAATCGTTCCTCGTGCTCGAGCTGACGGTGAACGAGTACCCGGCTGACATAGACTTCGAGAAGGCGATGCCCTCGAAGGAGCTGCTCGAAAAGATGCGCGACGCGGGGCTGGCGGAAGTCAAAGACGTAAACCCGAAGGTCATCAGAGAGTCGGACATCACGGTGGACGGCCACGCCGGGAAGTTTCTGCACGTCGAGACCTCCAACGGCCAGAGCATCCGGCTCAAGTTCTTCGTCGTGAAGAACCGCATGTATTTCAGCTACGCGGAGGTCAGGAAGGGGCAGAAGCACGGCACCAACTACGAGAACGACTTCGAGCAGGTCGCGATGGGATTCCTTGATTCGATCAGGCTGGTCTCGGCCGGCAAGTAGCGCGGCCGGGTCTTCTTTCGCGGCCGACGAACGAAGCCGCCCGCGCGGGGGACGCTCCCCGCGCGGGCGGCTCGGCTTTTGTCCCGCGGTGTTAGCGCTCGCCCCGGCCCATCTCGACTTCGGTTTCGAGGGAGACGACGAGGTTGCGGACGCTGGGCTGGTCGATGGGCTCGACGAGGCGGAGGGCTTCGTCGAGGACGCGGCGCTGGTGCTCGGGCCACTCCGGCTTGCCGACGACGCAGCCGAACTCGCCCGCGTAGTAGGCGGCGCGCGGCGGGCGCGCCCGCTCGACCGCCGCGCGGTCGACGGCGAGCATCATCGTCGGGATGCCGGCTACCTCGATGGCGCGCGCCGCGAGCGAGAGCGTCTGGTGGCAGAGCCGCGAGGCCGGGACGAGCAGGACGGCCTGCACCTCGTAGCGGCGGACGCGCTCGACCAGCTCGGGCAGCCCCGCGGCGGCGAAGCGCGCGGCGTTGGGGATGAAGCCCGAGAGGCTCCAGAAGATCGGGTTGAGCTGGCCGATGATGCCGTTGCCCTCGAACTCCTTGAGGCGGCCGATGGGCACCTGCGAGTTCATGTCGGCGCGGACGGCCGCCGGGTCGTAGCCGCGCGGCGTCCACTTCAAATCGTCGGGGCCGACCTCGATGGGGATTTCGCGGAAGGACGTGTCGCCGCCGAAGGTCTCGGTGTCGAAGGGCTCGGTGCCGTCGACGTAGGCGCCGGCCGAGCTGACGAGCGCGAGGTTGAGCATCGGGAGCGCGCGCCGCGCCGGGCGGAAGGGCGCGCGCCGGTTCTCGACCCAGGGGTAGTGCCCGCCCACTTCGTCGCCGCGCAGCTCGTTGATCTGCTTCCAGCGCGCGTAGCGGTCGCGCCACTCCTCCGCGCCTTCAAGTATCTCGACTTGAGACATCCTCGGTCCTCCCGGCCTTTTTGCTTGTCGATGCTTGCGGCGATTCTAAAGCACAAAGCGCGCGCGCGGAAGGGCGGCCGCGTCGGCCGCCTCAGTCGTAGTCGTCCGCGCCGGGCATGAGCCGGATGCGCGGCGGGTCGAGTTCTTCGGGCTGGGCGGCCTCGCGGGGGTCTTCGGCCGAGGCGAGCCATGAGAGCGAGCGCGCGAGCCGCGCGAGGTATTCGCGGATGTCGAGCGACATGAAACGCTCCGCGCCGAGGCGGTCAAACTTTTCGAGCGCCATCCCGTACATCCTGCGCGCGGCGCCGCGCCGCCCGATCTCGATGTGGTGGAAGACGACCGCCGACTGGATGAGCGCCTGGAGGAACAGCTTCTCGCGCGGCCCGCAGTCGTCGCGCCAGCGCTCCTCCCACGCGTCGTGCGCCGCGTGGAACTCGCCCGCGTTGTAGAGGTCTATCCCGGCCAGGTACTCCGCCGGGTAAGCGCGCGCGTGCTCGTCCGTGTAAGCTTCCATAAAAAAGTGCTGAAGGCCGAGTGCCGAGAGCCGAGTGAAGAACGAGCCCCCACTCAGCCCTCGGCACTCGGCCCTCAGCAATTCATTCAGTAGCGCGGCACCGACGGGTCGACTTCCACCGACCAGCGGTCGATGCCGCCGGCGAGGTTGTAGACCTTCTCGAAGCCCTGGCGCGCGAGGAAGGAGCAGACCTGCGCGCTGCGTATGCCGTGGTGGCAGATGAAGACCGTCTCGCGCTCGGGGTCGAGCGAGGGCGCCCACTCGTTGAAGAGGCGCAGGGGGAGCAGCCGCGCGCCCTCGACGCGCGCCAGCTCGTACTCCTCCGGCTCGCGCACGTCCACGAGCAGCAGGTCGTCGCCGCCCCGCACGCGTTCGCCAAACTCCTTCGGCGTCATCGTCTTGAAACTCATCCCGGCGTGAAAATTACCAGCCGGCGCCGGGTCAACGCAAACGGGGCGGGGCGCGCGTGCGCCGCGAAGGCGACGGCAGACACTTGCGGCCGGGCGCCCGGCGTCGTAAAATCCCCCGTCCGTTCCCTGGGCCGCGGAGCCACCCCTCCGAGTGCCGCCGCCGCGCCCTTTGTCGCCTGTGACGACCGCCCCGACCTTTTTCGGCCAGGCTTTTCTCCATCCGAAAGGCTCTCAAGATGAAGTCGCACTTCCCCCGTCTGCGCCCCGGAGCGTTCGGCGCGCTCGTGTGTCTCGCCGCGCTCGCCTACCTCGCCCCGCCGCCCGCGTCTTCGGCGCGCGGCGAAAAGGACTGGAAGCCGGTCGACCCGGCCGAGATCGCGCTGGGCGCCCCCACCGTCGAGAAGGACGCCGACGCCGAGGCGCTCTTCTGGGAGGTCAAGGTCGCCGACGAGGCCGACGGCGGCGACCCCCGCACCGTGCTCAGGCACTACGTCCGCATCAAAATCTTCAACGAGCGCGGGCGCGAGTCGCAGAGCAAGGTCGACATCCTCGCCCCCAAGGTCGGCAGCCGCGAGACAAAGATCAGCGACATCGCCGGGCGCACCATCAAGCCCGACGGCACCGTCGTCGAGCTGAAGAAGGAGGACATCTTCGAGCGCACGGTCGTCAAGGCCAGCGGCGTCAAGGTCAAAGCCAAGTCGTTCGCGCTCCCCGGGGTCGAGCCGGGCTCGATCATCGAGTACCGCTGGCGCGAGGTGCGCGGCGACCAGATCAGCTTCTACGACCGCTTCGACTTCTCGCGCGACATCCCCGTCCGGGTCGTCAAGTACTACGTCAAGCCCATCCAGCTCCGCGGCTTCCCCTACGGCATGCGCGTGCAGACCTTCAACGGGCGGAACACGCCGTTCGTCAAGGAGAAGGACGGCTACTACAGCACGATGGCCGAGAACGTCCCGGCCTTCCGCGAGGAGCCCTACATGCCGCCCGAGTACTCGGTCAGGCCGTGGATGCTCGTCTACTACTCGGAGGACCGCAACCTGGAGCCGGCGCGCTTCTGGAAGGAGTACGGCAGGGAGGTCTACGAGGAGAGCAGGGCCGAGATGAAGGTCGGCGACGAGGTCAAGCGCAAGGCCGCCGAGCTGGTGGCCGACGCCCCGACGCCCGACGAGAAGATCAAGCGCCTCTTCGAGTTCTGCCGGTCGCAGATCAAGAACGTCTACGACGACGCCAACGGCATGACGGCCGAGCAGCGCGCCAAGGCCAAGGAGAATAAGTCGCCCGCCGACACGCTCAAGCGCGGCGTCGGGACGGGGCGCGACATCGACATGCTCTTCGCCGCGCTCGCCGTGGCCGCCGGCTTCGACGCGCGCCTCGTCAACCTCGCCGACCGCGGCGACACCTTCTTCGACGCCAGCTTCCCCGACGCGTACTTCATCCGCACCTACGACATCGCGGTCAAGGTCGGCGACCAGTGGCGCTTCTACGACCCGGCGTCGAGCTACGTCCCCTTCGGGATGCTGCGCTGGCAGGAGGAGGGGCAGCAGGCTCTGCTCTCCGACCCGAAAGACCCGGTCTTCGTCGTCACCCCGCTCTCGGGGCCGGAGAAGTCTGTCGAGCGCCGCTCGGGCAAGTTCAAGCTCGCCGAGGACGGCGCGCTCGAAGGCGACGTGAGGATCGAGTACACCGGGCACCTCGCCGTCGACCTCAAGGAGTACTACGACGACGAGTCGCCCGCCGAGCGCGAGCAGGCGATAGTGGAGAAGTTCAAGGCGCGCATCACGGGGGCCGAGATCACCGAGGCGCGCATGGAGAACGTGAGCGACCCCGTCAAGCCGCTCGTCTACGCCTTCCACGTCCGCATCCCCGGCTACGCGCAGCGGACGGGGAAGCGCCTCTTCCTCCAGCCGGCCTTCTTCCAGAAGGGGCTCGGGGCGCGCTTCCCCGTGGCGACGCGCCGCCACGAGGTCTACTTCCACTACCCGTGGTCCGAGGAGGACCGCGTGCAGTTCGAGCTGCCCGAGGGCTACGGGCTCGACAACGCCGAGTCGCCCGGCGCGCTCAACGGCGGCGAGCTGAGCAAGTACGAGCCGACGGCGGGCGTCAGCAAGGACGGCCGCACGCTCGTCTACACGCGCAAGTTTTACTTCGGCCAGGGCGGCGGCCGCGCGGCGCTGCTCTTCCCCCTCGCGTCCTACCCCTCGCTCAAGAACTACTTCGACCAGGTGAACAAGCAGGACGCGCACACGCTCGTGCTCAAGCAGGGCGCGACGGCGGCCGCCGCCCCGCCGCCGTCGAACTGACCGCGGACGCGCGGCGGGCGGCCCCCGCCTACGAGAAGGACGTGCCCGGCGTCGTCGTCAACGACGAGCAGGTCATCACGGTCGGCGAGGACAGCCGCGTCACGACCGTCACCACCTACGCCGTCCGCTTCCTCACGCGCGCGGGCTTCGGCTACGCGAGGGCCGCCGCCGCCTACGACACCGCCAGCGGCGGCAAGGTGACCGAGATTCGCGCCTGGCTCATCCGCCCCGACGGCAGCGTCAAGAAGTACGGGAAGGACCACGTCGTTGACCGCATCGCCGACGCCGACAACCTCTACGACGAGTCGCGCGTGAAGTACATCGACGCGACGCGCGACGCCGAGGTCGGCGCGGTCTTCGGCTTCCAGACGACGACGGCCGAGCCGCGGCCGTGGTTCCCGCAGGCCGAGTGGTGGTTCCAGGCAAGCCTGCCCGCGCTCTCGTCGCGCTTCACGCTCGTGCTCCCCGCGGGCTGGCGCGCGTCGGGCACGGTCTACAACGCGGCGAAGGTCGAGCCGACCGTGAGCGGCAACTCCTACACGTGGGAGATGCGCTCGCTCGCGCGCGTCGAGGACGAGCCCGCGAGCCCGAGCGTCCGCTCGCTGGCCGCCCACCTCGCCGTCAAGTACGGCCCGCCGGCCGCGTCGTCGTTGTCGGCCGGCGCGTTCAGGAGCTTCGACACCTGGGCGGACGTGTCGCGCTGGTACACCGAGCTGGCCGACCCGCAGGCCGCGCCCGACGACGCCGTCGCGCTCAAGGCGCGCGAGCTGACGGCCGGCGCCAAGACCGAGCTGGAGAAGATACGCGCCGTCGGCCGCTACGTGCAGAACCTCCAGTACGTCTCCATCCAGGTCGGCATCGGCGGCTGGCGCCCGCACGCGGCGACGCAGGTCTTCGCCAAGCAGTACGGCGACTGCAAGGACAAGGCGACGCTGATGCGCGCGATGCTGCGCGCGCTCAAGGTGGAATCCTACGCCGTGCTCATCTACTCGGGCGACCGCACGCGGGTGCGCGAGGAGTGGGTCTCGCCCGGACAGTTCAACCACTGCATCCTCGCCGTCCGCGTCTCCGAGGAGACGAGGGCCGCCTCGGTCGTCCAGCACCCGACCTTAGGCCGCCTCCTCATCTTCGACGCGACCGACCCCTCGACGCCCGTCGGCGACCTGCCCGACCACGAGCAGGGGAGCTTCGCGCTCGTCGCGGCCGGCGACGGCGGCGCGCTCCTGCGCATGCCCGTGACCGCGCCCGAGGAGAACATGGTCAGCCGCGAGGTCGAGGCCGGGCTCGCGGCCGACGGCTCGCTCACCGCCACGCTGCGGCTGCGGAGCGTCGGGCAGTCGGCGGCCGACGCGCGCCGCATGTTCAAGGGGCTGGCGCCCGCGGACTACACGCGCGTCGTCGAGCGCTGGGTCTCGCGCGGCGCGGCCGGCGCCCGGTTCAGCAAGATCGAGCCCGCGGACGCGCACGCCGAGGGGCGCTTCGCCCTCGACGTGGAGTTCACCGCCGCCGCCTACGCGCAGTCGATGCAAAACCGCCTGCTCGTCTTCAACCCGGCGGTGCTCGCGCGCGGCAGCTCGGTCCAGCTCTCGGGCGCGGCGACGCGCAAGTACCCCGTCGTGCTCGAGTCCAACGCCTTCTCCGAGACGGTGCGCTTCAAGCTCCCCGCCGGGTTCGACGTGGACGAGGTGCCCGACCCCGTCAAGATAGATTCGGAGTTCGGCAGCTACACCGCCAGCTACGAGGTCAAGGACGGGCAGCTCCTCTACACGCGCAAGTTCGTCCAGCGCGCCGCGACCATCCCCGCCGACAAGTACGGTGACGTGCGCGCCTTCTTCGGCCGCGTCCGCGCCAGCGAGGAGTCGCCCGTCGTCCTCGCGCGCAAGTAGGGCTGAAAGCAGCAGACGGTAGTCAGTAGCCGGTAGAAAAACATCGGCGGGCGTTGCGGTTTAACCGCTGCGGTGGAGCGTGAGCCGCTCGAGCCGGAGCGCGTGGTCGTAGTAGACGTGGTCGAGGTGGAGGAAGGGGAGCGCGCCCGGGTAGGTGCGGCGCGTGCGCAGGTGCTGGCGCAGGTCGGCGCTGCGCAGCTCGTGCGAGAGCAGGCGCGAGGCCAGCCCGTGCGTCCACTCGTTGAAGTCGCCGAGGACGACGCGCGGGCCTTCGAGCCGCGGGTCGCGCAGGACGGAGTCGCCGACGAGCTTGCGCCCCTGGTGGCGGCGCTCGACGAAGGCCGTGCCGAGGTGGACGTTGAAGAGGTGTATGACGGGCGCGCCCGGCTGGTTTACGCTCAGGTCAACGCGCAGCGCGCCGCGCGGCTCCTGCCAGCGCCAGGTGATGTCGTAGTTGTGGCAGTGGACGACCGGGAGCCGCGTCAGCACGACGTTGCCGTAGGCGCCGCCGCGGTGCTTGCGGTTCTCGCCGAGGTGGTACCGGCAGCCAAGCTCCTCGGCGATGAAGCGCGCCTGGTGCGCCTCACGCGACGAGTCCGAATCGACGCTCACGACCTCCTGCAGCGCGACGACGTCGGCGCCGACCTCGCGCAGCACCGCCGCGATGCGGCCGGGGCGCTCGCGCCGGTCGAGCCCGATGCACTTGTGCACGTTGTATGTGACGACCCGCAGCCGCCCGTCCTTCAGCATCCCCCCGACTGTTCCCCCCGTCTTCCGCGCGCCGGCGCTTCAGTCGCCCAGCAGCTCGCCGACCGTCATCTCGAAGCCCGCCAGCACCGTGCCCTTGATTCTGTCAGCCCCGCCCAGCTCCGTCAGGACGTAATGCTTCTTCCGTAGAACGAGCTGCGCGATGGTTCGTTCCTTCACGTCAACTATCCAATACTCGCGCACGCCATTCTTCTCGTAAAGATTTCGCTTCGTAACGGTGTCATGCTTGACGGAGCCGGGCGAGAGGATTTCGACCAGGAACGGCGGTGCATCATTAACCCGGTTGGCCGCGCGAGCCCGCCCGGTCTGTTTTGCGTTGAGGAGAAAGATGTCCGGCTGCACTACCTCACCGGACGGCAGTACCACGTCGAGCGGCGAGATGAATATCTCACCTGATAGGCTTTGACTGATAAACTGTTGAAGAGCAGAGGCCATTTTCAGAATGGTTCTCTGATGAGCAACGGTCGGTGTAGGTGCCATGATGATCTCCCCGTCGATGTACTCGGTGGGAAGAACGGACTCGGGGAGCGACCAGAACTCTTCGATGGACGCTCGGCGGCGGATGAGGCGTTCTTCGGTCGCCTGCTCTAAGACTTCCGTGGCCATCTCTTGAAACTCCCCGGGGTCGTGGCGGCCCCCGTCAAAGTTGAACTGTGTCGTGGCGGGATTTTATCACGGCCCGACGCGGGCCGGCGTCCCTGGTCGGCCGGAGGTCTCGCGGGCGCGGCCGTCGGGCGTTTTAAAAAAGGCGCGGGGTGGTTTATTGTCGCCGCGCGAGAATTCCGGCGGGGAGGTGACGGAGGCGGGATGGCAGACGAGAGCAACACAGACATCACGGGCGGCACGGACAAGGCCGGCCCCGGCGGGGTGGCCTCCGGCGACATGCCCGACAAGGGCGGCGAGACGGGCGTCCGCGAGACCGGCGACATCTCCGGCGCGACCTCGACACACGCCGGCGCGGGCGGCAACTTCGACAACACCGGGGGCACCGGCACGGCGCCGACGGAGTGAAAATGAGGGGCACACGAAACCCTCCAACGCGCCCCCTTTTGGTGCAGGCTCGGGGCGCGAAATCGGTCGAAAAGCTCCGTTTCTCAAGCCTTTTTACGGGCGCGTCGCGGCACGCCGGTTGTTATGTGTAACGTGGCCGGCGGCGCGCGTGTGCGCGGGCGGCAAACAAGTTCGGGAAAGGCCGGAGGACGTAGTCGATGTTAAAGAAAGCTCTCGTGAATTTCGTGCCGGCGGGCAGGGCGCTCGCGGTCGCGCTCTGCGTCCTGACGCTGGGCGTCGCGGCGCAGGCGCAGGGGCGCTCGCCCATCGAGCGCTGGGGCAGCAAGATCGTGGACGTGAAGGTCGGCGAGCTGACGCTGGAGTCGATAGACTTCCGCGACCAGACCGCGCGCCTGAGCCTCGGGATCGAGACGAACAGCCTCGTCCCCGTCACGCTGAAGGACTTCGACTACAGGCTGCGGCTCGCGGGCGAGGACGCCATCGAGGGCGTGTACGGCGGCGACCTGAAGGTAGGCGGGCGCAGGGGCTCGCGCGTCCGGCTGCCGGTGGTCGTCCACCTGCGCTCGATCCCGAACGTGGTCTGGTCTGCGTTCCGCAGCCAGGGGCGCGTCGCCTACGAGCTGGACAGCGGCTTCACCGTCCCGCTCTTCGTCACCGAGCGCCGCTTCGACCAGAGCTTCGCGGGCGAAGTCCCGCTGCGCTCCCTCGTCGACGCCGCGACCATCCTCCGCGCCAGCCGCGGCGCGGGCGTGCGCGACAACGGCGGCCGTATCCTCGGCAACATCTGGCCCTTCTGAGACCCGCGGGGTCTGGGGAAAAGGGGAAGGGGCAAGGGAGAGACTTTCGTCATCCCTTGCCCCTTCCCCTTTTCCCATTTCTCCTTCGCGTCAGGCGTCGGCTTTCGCTTCGGCACGCGTCGGGAGCAGGCGGCCGAGCAGCGCGGCGAGGTGTTCGAGTTCGAGCGGCTTGACGACGTAGTCGCAGCACCCGACGGCGCGGCTGGCGGCGCGCGCCTCGGCCGAGTCGTAGGCGGTGACGGCCACGACCGGCACGTCGCGCGTGCGCTCGTACTCGAGTATGCGCAGCGTCGCGTTGAAGCCGTCGAGCACGGGCATGTTCAAGTCCATCAGGACGAGGTCGAGCCCGCCGCGCTGCGACAGCTCGATGGCCTCCTGCCCGTTCGACGCCTCGACCACGCGGCAACCCTGTAGCTCGAGCATCCGCCGCATCATCTCGCGCGTGTCCTGAAAGTCCTCCACCAGCATCACCACCGGCCCGCCGCCCGTCGCAAACTCACTCTGCATCACAAGCCTCCCGCGTCCGGAAACTCCCCGCGCGGCCGGCGCGCGCCGGCACGAGCCGAATCATAAACTAACTCGACCCGCCGGGGACAGCGCCGCCGCTCCGAATCCGAGCGGTGCCTGGGATTTTTCGGGGCGACGCCGCCCCCGGTCGGGTCAAGAATTAGAAATGTCTAATGCGGGCGCGGTTGCCGAAATTTCCGAGGCGGGCGCGGCGCGCGCGCGCGCGGCGGCGGCGGCCGTCGACGTTGAAGCGGCGCGCGTGCGAGAGGGGCCGCCGTCCACGGCCGCCGCGGAGTGCTTGCGGCGTCGCAGGCGCTCCCAGTCTTCACGCGGGACGCGCCCGAAGGCTTCGACCACGCGCGGGTCGAACTGTCGTCCCGCGCAACTTTCAAGCTCGGCGAGCGCGGCCTCGTGGGTGCGCCCCGTGCGGTAGACGCGGTCGCTCGTCATCGCGTCGAAGGCGTCGGCCACGGCGAAGATGCGCGCGTTGAGGTCGATGGCCTCGCCGCGCAAGCCCAGGGGGTAGCCCGAGCCGTCCCAGCGCTCGTGGTGCTGCGCGACGACGCGCGACGCGCCTGCGAGGAACTCGATGCCGCTCAGAATCTGCCGGCCGTGCGCGGGGTGGAGCCGCATCTCGCGCCATTCCTCCTCGGTGAGCCGCGCGGGCTTGCGCAGGATGGCGTCGGGGACGCCTATCTTGCCGATGTCGTGGAGGAGCGAGCCGAACTCCAGCGAGCGCATCTGCTCGCGGTCCAAGCCGAACTCAAGCCCGAGGCGCAGGCTGAAGCCGACGACGCGCTCGGAGTGCCCGTGCGTCTCCTGGTCGCGCGTCTCCAGCGCCGCGACGAGCGCCTTGAGCGTCGTCCGGTAGGCGTCGCCGAGCGAGCACAGCGCGCCGTCGAGCTCCTCGGTTCGCCGCTCGATCATCTGTTCGAGGTAAGTTTCGTAGCCGCGCCGCTCGGCGAGCAGCCGCTGGTGTTCGAGCGCGCGGCGCACCGAGAGGCGGACGTGTTCGAGGTCGAACGGCTTGACGATGTAGTCGAAGGCGCCGGCGCGCATGGCCTCGATGGCGCTGTCGATGTCGTGCGAGCCACTGACGAGGATGACGAGCGTGTCGGGCGAGACGGCCGAGACACGCGGGATGAGTTCGAGCCCGCTCATCCCCCCCATCGAGATGTCGCTCAGGACGAGCTGGAAGTCGCCCTCGCCGAGCAGCCGCAGCGCCTCCTCGGCCGAGCCGACCGACGCGCAGTCGTGTTCGAGACAGAGGAACTCTTCGAGCACGCTCCTCACGGCCGCGTCGTCGTCGGCGATGAGCAGCCGCGCGCCGCGCGCCGGCAGCGGCTTGCAGCTCAGTCTCATTGACACACGATTTTTTGGCAGAGACATTCGTGCCCCTCAGTCTGACGGTTCGGGCGGCCGGCGGGCGGCGCGGGCGCACTTCACCCGTGGGCGGCGCCCCCACGGCCGCGTCTCCCGAACCGAGATTAAACTGTCGGGGGTTATTGCTTCAGGGCGACCCTCCCGTCGGCAAAGGTCGTGCCATCTCGTCCCCTTCAGCTTTTGCCTTCCGATCCGGTGTCCGTCGTGTAATTTGCAGCGGCAGGATTCCGCGCGCGTGCTGCACAATGCCGCGTCCGGCGCCGCACTCTGGACGCCGCGGCGGGGTCGCGCGGTGAAGACACGGCGAGCCGGTGTCCGAATCTCAGACCGCCTCGGGGCGGGCGTCGGAAGCCGCGCTGCGGCGTTTCCCCCTGTATTTTCAACAAAAATCTTCCGCCGGGCGTAGAGCCCAAACTCTTCGCCCGACGCGCGAGTGTCCCGGTTCGGTCAGAGTGAGAGCGACGAGGGGACGGCCGTCCCGCGTCGTCGAAAGCTGGAACGTGGATTGCTCGCGTTCGAGTGCTTTAACAATAGCCGACGCCCCTCGGCCACCCCTACAAAAGCATTCTCGCAATTTCACGAACCGAGTTTTTAGGAGGGTGAGGTGAAATCTCGGAAGCATTACCGTCCCCGCTTGTTGCTCTGCGCGGCGTGTGTGGCGGTGGCGCTTTCCGTCTACGCGGCGCCCGGCGGGGCGCACGGCGCGCGCGCCGAAGGGGCAGGCGGGAAGCTCTCGCCGGAGCTGCTGGCGCGCGCCCAAAGCTCGGGGGGCAGGTCGGTCGAGGTCATCATTGAGGGGGACGACGACGCGGCGCGGGGCTTGAGCCTGGGCACGGTCTTCAACCTCGTCGGCGGGCGTGTGACGCGCACCTTCGGGCGGCTCGGCTTGGTCGCGGCGCGCGTGCCCGAGAGCGAGCTGGCGGCGCTGGCCGCGCGCCCCGAGGTGCGCTACGTGTCGCCCGACAGACCTTTGGGCGCCTCCGGCCACATCGAAACGACGACCGGCACCAGCTCCGTCCGCACGCAGACGGGGTTGTCGCTGCTCGGGCTCGTCCAGACGACCACGACGCTCGACGGGGCGGGCGTGGGCATCGCCGTCGTCGACTCGGGCTTGGACGCAGGGCACGAGGTCTTCCGCGACTCGTTCGGCGTGAGCCGCGTCGCCGCGAGCGTTGACTTCACGGGCGAGGGTCGCACCGACGACCCGTACGGGCACGGGACGCACGTCGCCTCCATCGCGGCCGGCTCGGGCCAGCCTTCGGGCGGCGCATACGCCGGCATCGCCCCGGCGGCGAAGGTCGTCAACCTGCGCGTGCTCGGCGCCGACGGGCGCGGGAAGACCTCGGGGCTGCTCGCGGCGCTCGAATGGGTCATGCAGAACCGCACGCTCTACAAGATACGCGTCGTCAACCTTTCACTGGGCACGGACGCGGTTGACAGCTATCGCAACGACCCGGCGTGCGCGGCCGTCAGGCGTCTGGTGGACGCGGGGCTGGTGGTGGTCGCGGCCGCCGGCAACAGCGGGAAGGACTCGCTGGGCAACAAAATCTATGGGCAGATTCACTCGCCGGGCGTCGAGCCTTCGGCCGTCACGGTCGGCGCGTCGAACAGCTTCGGCTCGGACGGGCGCTGGGACGACGGCGTGACGACCTACAGCTCGCGCGGCCCGACGCGCGGCTCGTGGACGGACGACGCGGGCGTGCGACACCGCGACAACCTGCTCAAGCCGGATTTGACCGCGCCGGGCAACCGCGTCATCGGCGCGGCGGCGCCGAACGCGCGGCTGCTCTCGGAGCACCCCGAGCTGCACGTCGACTCGAACCAGCCGGCCTCGCGGCGCATGATGTACATGTCGGGCACGTCGATGGCCGCGCCCGTGACGGCCGGCGCGGCGGCGCTGCTGCTCCAGGTCAACCCGCAGCTAACGCCGAACCTCGTCAAGGCGCTGCTGATGCTGACGGCGCAGCCCGCGGCCGGGCAGAACGTGCTCGAGCAGGGCGCGGGTCAGTTGAACGTCGAGGGCGCGGTACGTCTGGCGAAGCTCGTCCGCACGGATTTGTCGAGCTCGACGCCGCTCGGCGCGCCGCTGCTCGCGGGCGCGGCGCCGCTGCCGCAGAGCACGGTCGCGGGGCAGACCTTCTGGTGGTCGCAGGGGCTCGTCCTCAACCGGACGGCGGCGCACGGCGCGGAACTCTACACGCTCTACCAGAAGGCTTACGGCCGGGGCGCGCTGCTCGGCGACGGCGCGGCCGAGGGGGCGGAGGGGCACACGCTGAACGCTTCGATGATGACGGGGGGCGTGTCGCTCGGCGCGTGGCTTTTGACGAGCGACGGCTCGACGCTGGCGGGCGGGACGCCGCTCCTCGACGTGCGCGCGCTCTCGGGCGACACGCTGCCGGACGGCATCATGGTCGGCGACGGCATCATGGTCGGCGACGGAATACAGGTCGGCGACGGCATTATGGTCGGGGACACGACCGTGAAGGCGCGGTCGGCCGCGTGGGAGGGGGACGAGACGCCGTGCATGAAGTGAGCCCCGGCGGGTTGACGCGGGGGCCGTTTCCGCCGGATACTCTGGTGCCCCTGTCCGGTCTACCGGCTAACTCTCTCTCCCCCAGACCGCGCAAGAAAACCTCGACTGGCGGACGCCTGCGTCTGTGCGGAGACGCCTTCCCAGACAAACTTTTACCGGCGCGGTCTTCCGACCCCGCGCCGGCAAACGCTCTCGAGAAAAACGGTCTCGTCCGGCGCTTCGGTTCGCGCCGGCTGGAGGGATCAAGGTGAAACAGGTTAGAAGTCACAAGAAGGCGGCGGCGTCCCTGTCTCTACTCGCGCTGCTCGCCCTCGCCGACTATACCGGCCTCGCGCCCGGCGGAGTGACCCGCGCCGGGCTGAGGTTCAGCCGCTCCCCGGCGGCGGCCTCGCGGGACGCGGCGCAGGACGCCGAGGCGGTCGCCGCCGCCAGAATCTCGCCCGACCTGCTGGAGGTCGCGCGCGACCCCGAGTCTTCGGGTCGCAGGGTGCGCGTCATCCTGCAGGACGACGGGGCGGGGCTTCCGGCCTCGCTCCGCCGCGAGGCGAGGACGCGCGCCAGCTTCGACTCCATCGGCGCGCGCGTCGTCGAGCTGCCCGCGCGCCTCGTCGAGCAGCTCGCCGGGCGCGAGGGCGTCCGCTTCGTCTCGCTCGACCGCGAGACGAGGGCCTTCGGCCACGTCACGCGCACGACGGGCACCGACGACGTGCGCTCGACCACCGGGATTAACGTCTCCGGCCTCGACGGCACCGGCATAGGCATCGCCGTCCTCGACTCCGGCATCGACACCAACCACGCGGCCTTCCTCGACAGCAACAACAGACTGCGCGTCGTCAAGAGCGTGGACTTCACGGGCGAGGGGCGCACCGACGACCCGCACGGCCACGGGACGCACGTGGCCTCCATCGTCGGGGGCAACGGCCGCATCGCGCGCGGCGAGTACATGGGCGTCGCGCCCGACGCCAACCTCATCAACCTCCGCGTGCTGGGCTCGCAGGGGACGGGGCGCGTCTCGAACATCCTGAGCGCGCTCGAATGGGTCTTGCAGAACCGCGCCGCCTACAACATACGCGTCGCCAACCTGAGCTTGGGCACGACCGCCGTCGAGTCTTACAAGAACGACCCCATCTGCAAGGCGGTGCGCAGGCTCGTTGACGCGGGCGTCGTGGTGGTCGCGGCCGCCGGCAACAACGGGAAGGACGCCGAAGGGCGGAAGCTCTACGGCGCCATCCACTCGCCGGGCGTCGAGCCTTCGGCGCTCACCGTGGGCGCGGCCAACTCCTTCGGCACCGACTGGCGCTCCGACGACGGCGTCGCGTCCTACAGCTCGCGCGGCCCGACGCGCGGCTCGTGGGTGGATGCGTCGGGCGTGCGCCGCCACGACAACTTCGTCAAGCCCGACCTCGTCGCCCCCGGCAACAAGATCATCGACGCGGCGGCCGAGGACAACTACCTCCTCACGCACAACCCGCAGCTCGACGCGGGCGTGAGCGGCTCGGACAAGCGCCGGATGATGTACCTCAACGGCACGTCGATGGCGACGCCGGTCGTCGCGGGCGCGGCGGCGCTGCTGCTCCAGGCCAACCCGCGGCTGACGCCCAACCTCGTCAAGTCCATCCTGATGTACACGGCGCAGCCGCTCGCCGGCTTCAACATGCTGGAGCAGGGCGCGGGGCAGCTCAACGTCGAGGGCGCTGTCAGACTCGCCAGGCTCGTCCGCACCGACCTCTCGGCGCAGACCCCGCTCGGCGCGCCGCTGCTGACGGGCGCCGCCCCGCTGCCGCAGAGCACCATCTCGGGCGAGACCTTCGCGTGGTCGCAGGGGCTCGTGCTCAGACACGGGTTCCTGACCGGCTCGCAGCTCATCACCTCCTACCAGAAAATTTACGGACTCGGCGTGCTCGTCACCGACGGCGTGCTGGTGACGGACGGCGTGCTCGTCACCGACGGCGTGCTCGTCACCGACCGGACGCTGCTGACGGCGGGCGTGCTCGTCACCGACAAGATTCTGGTGAGCAGCGGCGGCACGCTCGGCCACGGCTCGCTCTTCGTCGGCGCGGGCGTGCTCGTCACGGACAACTTCCCGCTGACGGGCTCCGGGGTGCTCGTCACCGACGGCGTGCTCGTCACCGACGCGAACAGGGCCGTCTTCGGCGACGGCGTGCTGGTCACGGACGGCGGCGCGGGCGCCGACGCCGCCGTGCAGGCGCTCTCGGCCGCCACCAAGGGCGACGCCACCAACGCCGCCCCCCCCGTGCCCGACACGGAGTATTGAAGCGCCCCGGTTAATCGAAACCTCCTCGTCATCAACCCGACCCCGAAGAACCGTTAAGGAGTGACGTGATGCCCCAGTTCAGCGAATCGAGAAAGGCCGCCGCCGCCGCGCACCTGCTGGCTCCGACCGCCGAGACCGCCTTTCGCGTCCACCCCCTGACCGAAAGGGACTCCGAGCCCGAGGTGCTCGACTTCCTGGCCCAGCGCCCGGCGCCGACGGTCGTCATGCGCGGTCTCATCCGCGACAACGGCTTCGAGAGCCCGTTCAACCGGGGCATCTTCTACGCCTGCCGCGACCGCGACGGCCGGCTCGAAGGCGTCGCGCTCGTCGGGCACGCCACCTTCGTCGAGGCGCGCACCGAGGCGGCGCTGCGCGCCTTCGCCGAGCTGGCGCAGGGCGAGCGCGCCGCGCACATGATCCTCGGCGAGCAGGAGGTGATCGGCGGCTTCTGGCGCCACTACGCGCCCTCGGGGCAGCAGCCGCGCATCTTCTGCCGCGAGCTGCTCTTCGAGCAGCGGTGGCCGGTGAGGGCCTGCGAGCCGGTCGGGGGGCTGCGCCCGGCGACGCTCGAAGACCTGATGCTCGTGATGCCCGTCCACGCCGCGATGGCCTACGAAGAGAGCGGCGTCAACCCGCTCGACGTAGACCTCCAGGGCTTCCGCCTGCGCTGCGCGCGCCGCATCGAGAACGGGCGCGTGTGGGTTTTGGTCGAGGGCGGCGAGCTGGTCTTCAAGGCCGACGTCGCCTCCGAGACGCCCGAGTGTACTTACGTCGAGGGCGTCTACGTCGACCCGGC
Organism: Acidobacteriota bacterium; assembly: GCA_020200135.1. GTDB lineage: Bacteria > Acidobacteriota > Blastocatellia > Pyrinomonadales > Pyrinomonadaceae > QHXN01. The sequence continues at coordinate 65,655 of JAIVJI010000068.1, forward strand.
GAGCCGGCAGCAGGGCGTGGGGCTGCGGTGCCTGTCGCAGCTCGGGCGGACGCTGCTGGAGCGCAGCGAGTCGCTCTGCGCGCTCGTCAACGAGCAGAACCTCGTCGCGCAGTCGCTCTTCCTCAAGGCGGGCTACCGCCTGCGCGGCTACTACGACACGATCTTCCTCGAGCGCGGCGACAAGAACGGCGCCGCCCAGTCTTAACGGATAAACAGAGCGGGTGACGAGCGCGGTCTGTCTCGTGCCGGGGGGACGGATGGAGAAGCAGCGTCTGGTCAGACCTTACATGTGGGCGTTCATCGCGGCGGGCGCGTGCGTGATGGCGTACGTGGTGCTGCGCCTGCCGGTCGAGCGGCTCGACCTGCGGCTCGTCCCGCTCGTCGCGGTCACGCTGCTCGTCAGCTCGCGCTTCTGCATCCCCATCCCGCGCACCACGGGGCAAATCTCCTTCTCCGACACCTTCATCTTCCTGACGATGCTGCTCTACGGCGGCGAGGTCGCGGTCATCCTCGGCGCGGCCGAGAACTTCGCCGCCTCGCGCTTCGGCAAGCGCCCGTTCAGCATCTTCACCTGCCTCTTCAACGCGGCGATGATGGCCTGCGCGACGCTCCTCACCGTCTTCGTCATGCGCCGGCTCTTCGGCCCCGTCAGGGAGTTCGCCGACGGCGACTTCTCGGCGGCCTTCGTCGTCGGGCTCTGCGTGATGGCGCTCGTGCAGTACGTCGCCAACTCCGGCATGGCGGCCGTCCACACGTCGCTGAAGGCGGGCGAGCCGCTGTGGGTCACCTGGCGCAACAAGTACCTCTGGACTTCGATCACCTACTTCGCCGGGGCGTCGGCCGCGGGCCTCACGGTCAAGCTGGCCTCGACCGCGGGCTTCTACGCGCTGGTGGCCGCCGCGCCCATCATCGTCATCGTCTACCTGACCTACCGCACCTACCTCGACAACATCGAGGCGATGTCGGCCGCCGCCAAGGCCGAGGCCGCCGCCGAGGCGCGCGCCGAGTCGGCCGCCGAGCAGGCCGAGCAGGCGCGGCGCCACGTCGAAGAGCTGTCGCACTACATCGCCGAGCAGGAGCGGATACGCGAGCAGTACGCGCAGATCGAGAAGCTCTCGGCTTTGGGCGAGCTGGCGTCGGGCGTGGCGCACGACTTCAACAACACGCTCGCCGGCATCCTCGGCCGCGCGCAGCTCCTGCTGGCGACGCGAGACCCGGAGAAGGTCGAGGCGGGGCTCAAGCTCATCATCAAGACCGCGAAGGACGGCGCGCACACGGTCAAGCGCATCCAGGACTTCGCGCGCCAGCGCCGCGACCACGACTTCCAGCCCGTCTCCGTCGACCAGCTCCTGCTCGACGTGCGCGAGATAACGCGCCCCCGCTGGAAGAGCCGCGCCGAGAGTGAGGGCGTCCACATCAGCCTCGAACTACAGCTCGGCTCGGACGAGCCGCGCGTGATGGGCGACGAGTCCGAGCTGCGCGAGGTCCTGGTCAACCTCGTCTTCAACGCGGTGGACGCGATGCCGCGGGGCGGCACGCTCACGCTCTCGACGCGCGAGTCGGAGGGCGCGGTCGAGATCGCCGTCTCGGACAACGGCGAGGGGATGGCCGAGGAGGTTCGCTCGCGCGTCTTCGACCCGTTCTTCACGACGAAGGGCAAGGCCGGCATGGGTCTGGGCCTCGCCGTCAGCTACGGCATCGTCCGGCGCCACGAGGGCTCCATCGAGGCCGAGTCGGAGGTCGGCAGGGGCACGACCTTCCGCATCAGGCTGCCGGCGGCGCGCGGCCAGTCGAAGCAGGAGCCGGCCTCGGCGGAGGCGCCGTCCATCTCGCTCGTCCCGCAGCGGCCGGGCGCGACGCGCATCCTCGTCGTCGACGACGAGGAGAACGTGCGCGAGCTGCTGCGCGACATCCTCGAGAGCGAGGGCTACCAAGTGACGCTCGCCTCGGGCGGGCGCGAGGCGCTCGACGCGTTCGGAGACGGGCGCGCGTTCGACGCGCTCTTCACCGACCTCGGGATGCAGGGGATGAGCGGGTGGGAGCTGGCGCGTGCGGTGCGCGAGATAGACGGGCGGATTCCGGTGGCGGTCGTCACGGGCTGGGGCGAGGCGGTCGGGTCGGGCGAGCGCACGGCCGCGCAGGTCGACTGGGTGGTGACCAAGCCGTTCGACGCCGCGCAGGTGCTCGCCATCGCGCGCGAGGTCGCCCGGCGCGGCGAGGCGCGCGCCAAGGGCATCGTCGCCGCCTGAAATTTTCGGGCCGGGGGAAAGGGAAAGGGACGCGTTAAGACGCGTCCCTTTTTTTGTCGGCCTTTATTCCCGAACCGACCGCTCAGGCGTGCGCCTCGGGGTTGCCGTCGCCGTTCGGCTGGGCCTTGCCCTCGCCGTTGGCGCGCGCGCCGCCGGCGTCGAGGCCGTGGCGCTTGATCATGCGCTGGAGCGTGGTGCGGTCGATGCCGAGCACGCGCGCGGCCGCCTGCTTGTTGCCGCCCGTGTGCGCGAGCACGCGCGCGATGTGGCGCCCCTCAAGCTCGGAGAGCGAGGCGAGCGGCTCCTCCCCGGCGGGCGGAGCCGCGGCGGGCGCGGCGTCGGCGCGCCCGGCGTCCGTCTGCGCGTGCTGGGCGGCGGCCTCGGCCTCGCGCGCGGCGGCGTGCTCGCGCACGCGCTCGGGCAAGTCCTCGGGGCGCACCAGGCGTTCGCAGAGCGCGACGGCGCGGATGACCGCGTTCTCGAGCTCGCGTATGTTGCCGGGCCAGTCGTAGGAGACGAGCGCGCGCACGGCGTCGCGCGAGAAGCTGACGGGGGCGCCGAGCGGCGCGGCGCGCTCCGCGAAGTGGCGCGCCAGCGGCATGATGTCCTCGCGCCGCTCGCGCAGGGGGGGCAGGTGGAGCGTCACGGCGTTGAGCCGGTAGAAGAGGTCCTGGCGGAAGCGGCCCTCGCGCATCTCGCGCTCCACGTCGCGGTTGGTCGCGGCGATGACGCGCACGTCCACGCGTAGCGTGTGGTTCGAGCCGACGCGGCGGATTTCGCCCTCCTGCAGCGCGCGCAGGAGCTTGACCTGGAAGGCGGGCGTCGTCTCGGTTATCTCGTCGAGCAGGATGGTGCCGCCGTCCGCCTCCTGAAGCAGGCCGCGCCGGTCGCGCTCCGCGCCCGTAAACGAGCCGCGGACGTGGCCGAACAGCTCGGACTCGATCAGCTCCGAAGGCACCGCGCCGCAGTTGACCGCGACGAACGCCCCCTCGGCGCGCGGGCTGCGGCAGTGGATGGCGCGCGCGACGACCTCCTTGCCCGTCCCCGACTCGCCCGTGATGAGCACGGGCAGGGAAGTCGAGGCGACCTTCCCGACCATCTTCATCACGCCGACGAAGCCACTGCTGACGCCGACGAGGTCGATGTCCGAGGTGTAGACGGGCGCGGGCGGCAGCTCGCCCGTCGTGCCCGGCCGCTCCTTCTTCTCGAACGCGCGGCGCACGTCCTGCGCGATGCGCACCACGTCCTCCACCTCGAACGGCTTCATCAGGTAGTCGTAGGCGCCCGAGCTGACCGCGTCGAGGGCGCCCGCGGCCGAGCCGTGCCCGGTCATCAGGACGATCTGCGCCTCGGGCTGCTCGTCGACGAAGCGCCGGAGCACGGCGTAGCCTTCGGCCTCCTGGCGGTCGCTGAGCTTGACGTCGCAGAAGACGAGCTGCCAGCTGCCGTCGGCGAGCATCTCGAAGGCGCGCTCGGCCGAGTCGGCCTCGGACACCTCCCAGCCTTCGCCGCGGAGCACTTCGGCGACGTTGGCGCGCACCAGTTCGTTGTCGTCTATGACGAGGGCTTTCATGGCGGTGACGTAGGTCTCGCGCACCAGCGCCACGTCTTCGAGGAAGTGCGGCAGCTCCCCGAGCGTGAGCGCCTGCGGGCCGTCGACGAGCGCGCGCCCCGGCTCGGGGTGGAAGTCGACGAGAACCATGTTGGCGCCGGCGACGACGCCCTGCGCGGTGACGTGGAGGATGTCGAGCAGCCCCTCGGGGCCGGAGGCGCGCGTCCCCGTCGAGTGCGAGGGGTCGATGCAGACGGGCATCCGCGTCAGGCGCCTGACGACGGGGACGTGCGCGAAGTCCACGAAGTTGCGGTGCGGGTCGCCGATTGAGGTCTTCATCCCGCGCAGGCCGAAGACGACCTTGCGGTTGCCCCCGCTCGCGAGGTACTCGGCGGCGTGGAGCGACTCGTCGAGCGTGATGCCGAAGCCGCGCTTCAGGAGGACGGGGAACTCGCGCTGGCGGCCGACTATCTTGAGCAGCTCGAAGTTCTGCGTGTTGCGCGTCCCTATCTGGAGCATGACGCCCGCCGGGCTACCCGTCTCTTCGAGCGCGGCGCGTATCTCGTCGATGTGCGACTCGTGCGTGATCTCCATGGCGATGACGCGAACGCCGTACTTGCCCGCCAGCTCGAAGACGTAAGGGAGGCACTCGCGGCCGTGCCCCTGGAACGAGTAGGGCGAGGTGCGCGGCTTGTAGGCGCCCATGCGCGTGCAGACCTGCCCGGCGTCCCGGAGCGCGCGCATCATCTGCTCGACGTGCTCGCGCGTGTCCACCGCGCAGAGGCCGGCGAAGACGTTGAGCGTGTCCTGGCCGAAGCGGACTCCCTTGTAGTCGAAGTGCGTGGGGCGGTCGTCCCCGCGGTGGCGGCCGACGACGCGGTACTCCTCCGAGACGCGCACGACGTGGCCGACGCCCGGGAGCTGCCGCATGTCTTCGACGTGGAGGCCGGCGGTGTTGCCGATGAGATGAATCTCGGTCAGCGCCTTCTCGGCGCCCTGCTCCTGGTGGACGCGCAGCTCGATGCCCGGCAGGCGCGAGAGGTGCTCCATCAACTGCCCGTAGGTCTGGCCGCCGGCGGCGACGTTCTGTTCGAGGATGAGAATCATGGCTTTTATAACTTCCCTTAATTTGACCCGACTGAAGAGCGGGAGCGTGCGAACAGCGAGCGCGTCGCCGCGAGTTCGCCGACGCCGCCGCGCCGCGAGGGCCCGCGCAGCTCGTCGCGCGCGGCGGCGAGCTGCGCGATGACCGCGTCGAGCGCGCCGGCGACGTTCTCCGCGTTCGACGCGAGGATGTCGCGCCACACGCCCCACGGGCTCGCCGCGAGCCGCGTCATGTCGCGGTAGCCGGCGCCCGCGAGGTCTTTGAGCGACTCGGCGTCAGCACGCCCTTCGACCGCCGACGCCAGCGCGCACGAGACGAGCTGCGGCAGGTGGCTGACGAGCGCCAGCGCGCGGTCGTGTTCGGCCGCCGTCATCACGCGGACGCGCGCGCCCATGAGTTCGAGCGTCCCGGCGAGCGCGGCCGTCGCCTCGGCGTCCGCCGCGTCTTCCGCCTCGGCGAGCACATAGGGCGCGCCGTCGAAGAGGTCTTCGCGCGCGTGTGCCGCCCCGCCGAGGTGGCTGCCCGCGACGGGGTGGCCGCCGACGAAGCGCCAGCCGCGCGGCCGCAGCTCGCGCGCCGCGCGGCACACCTCGGCCTTCGTGCTCCCGGCGTCGGTGACGACCGCGCCGGGTTTGAAGTGATATGAACGCGCGCTCAGCGTCTCGACGATTTGACCCACCGGCGCGGCGAGGTAGACGAAGTCGGCGCGCGAGACGGTGCCACCGGCGAATGCCTCGTCAACCTCGTCGATCGCGCCGCGCGCGAGCGCCGCGTCGAGCGCCGCGGGCTCCGTGTCCCACCCGGCGACCCGGCCGCACGCGCCCGCGCGCCGGAGCGCCAGCGCGAACGACGCGCCCATCAGCCCGCAGCCCACGACCGTCACGCCGTCCCAAAACGTCTGGCTCATAACTCACCCGGCGGCAGACTTGTAGAACCCGAGCACGCGCACGCTCGCCGCGCGCTCGCGCAGCTCTTCGAGCGCGGCCGTGGCCTCGGCGTCGAGCGGCGAGGCGCGCAGGTCGAGGTAGAAGTGATACTCCCAGGGCCGGCCGCGCAAGGGCCGACTCTCTATCTTGAGCAGGTCTATCCGGCGGCGCGCGAACGGTTCGAGCGCGTGGTGGAGCGCGCCGGGGCGGTGCGCGAGCCTGACGACGAGCGAGAGCTTGTCGGCGCCGTCGGCGTCGGCCGCCTCGGGCGCGAGCAGGAGGAAGCGCGTGTAGTTCTCCGCGTGGTCTTCGAGCCCGGCGCGGAGGATAGAGCCGCCGTAGATTTCCGCCGCGCGCCGGCCGGCGACGGCCGCGCGCGTCGGGTCGCCGCGGCGGAGGACTTCGGCGACGCTCCCGGCGGTGTCCTCCGCGGCCGCGCGGCGTATGTCTGGGCGCGAGGCGAAGAAGCGCTCGCACTGCGCGAGCGCGACCGGGTGCGACTCGACCGTGCGGACTTCGCGCTCGTCCGCACCGGGGCAGCCGATGAGGAAGTGCCGGATGGGGATGACGACCTCGGCCGTGACGTGGAGCGGGCTGTCGAGCAGGAGGTCGTAGACGCGGTGGACGGAGCCGGCGAGCGTGTTCTCGGCGGGCGCGAGGGCGAGGTCGGCCGCGCCCTCGCCCACGGCCTCGAAGAGCGACTCGAAGGTCGGGCGCGGGACGAGCGTGGCGGTCTCGCCGAGGAGCTTGACGGCGGCCTCCTCGCTGAAGGCGCCGCGCTCGCCCTGGAAGGCGACGCGCGGCGGCGCGACGTTGCCGGCGGGGCCGCTCATCGTCCGGCCTCCGCCGTGTCCGGCCGCGCGGCTTCGGCCGCGCGCGTCTGGAG
>JAIVJI010000005.1 GCA_020200135.1 Acidobacteriota bacterium
GGCGAGCGTCGCGCCGCGCGCCCACGTCGCCCCGCCGCAGCTCGCGCCCGCCGAGGCCGCCGCGCGCATGGCCGGCGAACAGTTGCAGCTCGCGCTCGCGGGCTGAAACGCGACCGTTTTTTTCGATGAGTTCAGAAACGCCGCCAGAGCTTCCCGTCACCGAGCAGGAGAACCCGCGGACGAGCGGGCTGAGCAGGCTGCCGACCGCCGAAGTCCTCCGCCTGATGAGCGAGGAGGACGCCGGAGTTGCCCCCGCGGTCGCGCGCGTGCTGCCGGAGGTCGGGCGCGCGGTCGATGCGGTCGTCGAGCGTTTGAGCGCGGGCGGTCGGCTCTTCTACGTCGGGACGGGCACGTCGGGGCGCCTGGGGGTGCTCGACGCGTCGGAGTGCCCGCCGACCTTCGGGGTGCCGCCCGAGCTGGTGCAGGGAATCATCGCGGGCGGTTACGACGCCCTCTACCGCGCCGTCGAGGCTTCGGAGGACGACCGCGAGGCGGGGGCGCGCGACGCGGAGGCGCGCGGCGTGTCGGGCGCGGACGCCGTCGTCGGCCTCGCGGCTTCGGGGCGGACGCCTTACACCGTCGGCGCGGTCGAGTACGCGCGCCGGCTCGGGGCGTTCACGGCGGCCGTGACGTGCGCGCCGGGCTCGCCCATCACGCTCGCGGCCGAGGTCTCAATCGTCCCCGTAGTCGGGCCGGAGGTGGTCGCCGGCTCGACCCGGCTGAAGGCCGGGACGGCGCAGAAGTTGGTCCTGAACATGCTCTCGACGGCGACGATGGTCAGGCTCGGCTACGTCACCGGCAACCGTATGACGAACATGCGCCCCGGCAACGTCAAGCTGCGCGCGCGTTCGGAGCGCATCATCTCGGCCGAGGCCGGAGTCGACGTAGCGGCCGCGCGCGCGGCGCTCGAAGCGGCGGGCGGCGACCTCCGCGTCGCGCTCGTGATGGCGAAGACGGGGCGCGGACAGGAAGAGGCTCGCCGCGCTCTGGAAGCCTGTGGCTGGGTGGTCGAGCGCGCCGCCGCGGAACTGTCGGAGCGGACTTAGCCGACTTCTAAAAAGATGATCCCCACGCTCCACCCTTCGCTTCAGGGCGCACGCGCGTGCATCTTCGACGCGGGCGGGACGCTCGTCCACCCGGACTGGCCGCGCCTCGCCGAGCTGGCCGAGGGAGCGGCCGGGCGCCGCTTCGGCGCCGAGGAGATGCGGCGCGCCTTCGGCGAAATGCTGAAGTGCGTCGGCTCGACGGGGCCGGGCGGCCGCTCCATTGACCAGACCGGCCGCCACTGGACTTTCCGCGCGATGTACGGCGGGCTCGGGCTGGACGAGTCGGCGTGCGACTCACTCGTCGGGCGCATCGACGCGGCGCACGGCGAGCGTCACATCTGGTGCGGCGTGGACGCGGACGCGGCGCGCGTCGTGGACGAGCTGAAGCGCGCGGGTCTGCTCGTCGCCGTGGTCTCGAACACGGAGGACGGCCGCCTCACAGACTCTCTGGAGTCGGCGGGCCTCGGCGGCCGCTTCGATCTGCTCGTAGACTCGCACCTCGTCGGGTGCAAGAAGCCGGACGCGGCCATCTTCCGGCTCGCGCTCGGGCGGCTCGGCGTCGAGGCGTCCGAGGCGGTCTTCGTCGGCGACTCCTACGCGCACGACGCGCTCGCGGCACGCGCCGCCGGTTTGCGCGCCGTCCTGCTCGACCCGCTCGACATGCACCCCGAGGCCGTCTGCCCGCGCATACGTCGCTTGGGCGATTTGCTTCCGGGCGTGGTTTGAAAATAGAATCCATCGAATTCCGAAGTCACTCCCGCTCTTCAACCCAGAGGCCGCCCGGTACACAATGCAGACGCTCGACCTGGTCATCATCTTCGGCTATCTCGTCGGCATCACGCTGTTCGGCATCTGGTTCGCGGGCAAGCAGGAGACGACCGAGGACTACTTCGTCGGCGACCGCAGCGTCCCCTGGTGGGCCATCGCCGCCTCCATCGTCGCCACCGAGACCTCGACCATCACCTTCATCAGCGTCCCCGGCGTCGCCTTCGCGCGCGGCGGCAACTTCCAGTTCCTCCAACTCGTGGTCGGCTACATGCTGGGGCGCGTCGTCATCTCGCTCCTCTTCATCCCGTCCTACTTCCGCGGCGAGCTGCTGACGGTCTACGAGCTGCTCGAGCGGCGCTTCGGCGGGCGCATCAAGATGCTGGCGGCGGCGCTCTTCGTCGTCATGCGCAACATCGCCGACGGCATCCGGCTGCTGCTGACGGCCATCGTGCTCGCGGCCGTCTACACGGCCTTCCAGCCCGGCGCCGACGCCCGCACCATCATCATCGCCTCGGTCGTCCTGCTCGGCCTCGTGATGCTCGTCTTCACCTACTACGGCGGGATGGAGGCGGTCATCTGGGTCGAGGTCGTGCAGCTCGGCATCTACCTGGCGGGCGCGCTGGCGGCCGTGTTCGTCCTCGCGTCGCACATCCCCGGAGGGTTCGGCGGCGCCGTCGCGCTCGGCGAGCAGTACGGCAAGTTCAGTTTCGTCGACCTCGGCTTCCGGGACACGATCCACTCGCTGGGGCTGCCCCTCACCGACGCGAAGTGGCAGTTCACGCTCCCGGTCGACCTGACGAAGACCTACACGCTCTGGGCGGGCGTCATCGGCGGCTGCTTCCTGACGATGAGCACGCACGGCACCGACCAGTACCTCGTCCAGCGGTACCTCTGCACCGACCGTCCGCGACGCGCGGCGGCGGCGCTGCTGTCGAGCGGCGCGGTGGTCTTCGCGCAGTTCGTCGGCTTCCTCTTCATCGGCGTCCTGCTCTTCGCCTTCTACGGGCCGCAGGTCGACCCGGCCTACGGCCAGTTGCCGTCGGGCGTGGCGACGCTCCCCGTCGGCGGCACGTTCCAGAGGGTCGCGACCGACACCATCTTCCCCGACTTCATCACGCGGCACATGCCGACGGGGCTCTCGGGTCTCGTCGTCGCCGCCATCTTCGCCGCCGCGCTCTCGTCGTCGCTCAACTCCATCGCGGCGACGGCCGTCAACGACCTCTACAAACCCTTCCGGCCGGGGCGCCCGGACAGACACTACCTGCGTGTCTCGCGTTGGCTGACGATGCTGTGGGGCGGCGTGCAGGTGTCGGTGGCAATCGTCGCGATGCGGCAGGGGCGCTCCGCGCTCGACCAGGCGCTCTCGGTCGCGTCGCTGATAAACGGCCCGGTGCTGGGCGTCTTCCTCGTCGGCACCTTCCTGCGGCGCGTGAGCGAGCCGCCCGCGCTCGTCGGCATGGTCGCGAGCATCGTCGTCATGCTCTACGTGCGCTTCTACACGCCGCTGGCGTGGACGTGGTACGTGCTTCTGGGGAGCGGCGTGACGTTCTTCGTCGCGTGGCTCGCAAGCTACGCCTTCGCGCCCGCGCCGGTCGAGCGCCGGGACGAGCTGGCGCCCGGCGCGGCCGGCAGACAGGCGGACTAAAAGGTTCAGTTCCGGTTGAGAAGCAAGAGACTTTAATGACAAGCAAGAAACTTTCAAGACTCGCGCGCACGCTGCTCCTGCTCGCGGCCGTGGGCACGGCGGCCGTCGCGCCGCCCGTGACCCCGAGGGCACGCGCACAGAAAAATCCAGAGGTGGCGAGCGCCTACCGGCCGAAGGCGAGCGCGGACGCGCTCAAGTGGGCCGACCAACAACTCAGGGCGATGACGCTTGAGCAGAAGGCCGGGCAGCTCATCTCGGTCGGCATCAACGCGCGCTTCCTCAACCAGGAGAGCGCCGAGTTCAAGGAGCTGCGCCGTCAGGTCGAGCAGAACCACGTCGGCGGCATCATCCTCTTCCGCGGCCCCGTCTACGAGTCCGTCCACCTCGTCAACCGCATGCAGCAGCTCGCGCGCGTGCCGCTGCTGGTCTCGGCCGACCTCGAAGCCGGCGCCGGGATGCGCTTCGAGGACACGGTCAACCTGCCGTGGAACATGGCGCTCGGCGCGACGGGCAACCCCGACTTCGCGCGCCGCCAGGGCGAGCTGACCGCGCGCGAGGCGCGCGCGCTCGGCGTCCAGCAGGTCTTCGCGCCCGTCGCCGACGTGAACAACAACGCCGGCAACCCCGTCATCAACGTCCGCTCTTTCGGCGAAGACCCCTCGGAGGTCGCGCGCTTCGTCGCCGCCTTCGTCGAGGGCGCGCAGGGCGCCGGGGTCATCGCCACCGCCAAACACTTCCCCGGACACGGCGACACGGCGGTCGATTCGCACCGCGGCCTCCCGGTCATCGACGTGGGGCGCGCGCGGCTCGACGCGGTCGAGCTGGTCCCGTTCCGCGCGGCCATCAAGTCGGGCGTCGGCTCGGTGATGCCGGCGCACATCGGGCTCCCGCAGATAGACCCGACGCAGGTGACCCCGCTCCCGCGCGAGGCCATCGTCCGCCCGACCTACGCCGAGCGCGAGGTCTTCGTCGAGAACGCCGTGCTGCCGGGGACGCTCTCGCCCGTCATCACCGGGGGGCTGCTGCGCAAAGACCTCGGTTTCGACGGCATCATCGTCACCGACGCGATGGACATGAGCGGGCTGACCATCTACTTCAAGCAGGACGAGGCGGCGGTGCGCGCCGTCCTCGCGGGCGCCGACATGCTCCTCAAACCCGCCGACCCGGACGCGATGCTGCGGGGCCTGGTCGCGGCGGTGAAGTCGGGGCGACTGACCGAGAAGCGCGTCGAGGAGTCGGCGCGCAGAATACTCGCGGCCAAGTACGACCTCGGCCTCACCCGCCAGCGCGTGACGCCGCTTGAGATGATAGACACGCTCGTCTCCGGCCCTGAGACCCTGAAACTGGCCGACGAGATTGCCGAGCACGCCGTCACGCTCGTCCGCGACGACGCGAAGCTCTTGCAGCGCGAGGGCGGCGGCGGGGGGCTGCGCCCCGGCACGCGCGTCTTCAACCTCGCCATCACCAACGGCGAAGACCGCTTCTGGATAGCCAACCCGTTCGTCTCGCAGTTGGCGCGGTTGGGGAACAGGGCCGAGACCGTCACCCTCGACGCGCGCTCGTCCGAGGATGAAGTGAAAGACGCCCTCGAGCGCGCGCAGAAGGCGGACGTGGTCGTCGCCTCGATGTACGGGCGCGTGCGGTCGGGCGCGACCAACAGCGTCGGGCTCCCGGAGCAGGGGGCGCGCGTGCTCTCGGCGCTGCTTGAGAAGAAGGTGCCTGTAGTCGGCGTCAGCTTCGGGAACCCTTACCTTTTGCAAAACTTTCAGGGCCTGCGCACATACGTCGTCGCCTACGGCGACATGCCGAGCCTGCAACGCGCGGCGGCGCGCGCGCTGCTGGGGCAGGCGGGCTTCAGCGGCCGGCTGCCCATCTCGCTCCCCGGCCTCCACCCGCGCGGCACGGGGATACAACTGAAGGCCACACCAGCCGCAACGCCCGCCGCCGGAGCCGCGACCAACCGATGAAAAAACTTCTTCCGAAAATATCGAAGCGCTTTCGACTGACGGCGGCGTTGCTTCTGACGTTCGCCTCCACGACCAACGCGCCGGCGGCGGCGCTGCCGGCGGTGCAGCCGGCGAAGGTCTCGATGGCGGCCGAACGGCTCGCCTTCATCGACGCGGCGGTCGCCGAGGCGGTGGCGCGGAAGGATTTGCCCGGCGCGGTCGTCCTCGTCGCGCGGCGCGGCGGCGTCGTCTGGCGTAAGGCTTACGGTCGAGCACCTGCTCACGCACCGCTCGGGCTACGCGCCCGACTTCGACCTCGGCGAGCGCTGGCGCGGGCACGAGGAGATGCTGAAGCGTCTCTACACAGAGCCGCTGCGCGCGGCGCCCGGCGCGCGCTTCGTCTACAGCGACATCGGCATGATCGTGCTCGGCGAGATCGTCGGCCGCGTCGCGGGCGAGCCGCTCGACTCGTTCGCCGCGAAGAACATCTTCCGGCCGCTCGGGATGAAGGACACCGGCTTTCGGCGCATCGAAAACCAGACGGCCGGCTCCGGCGCGGACGCGGCCGTCCTCGCGCGCGTCGCGCCGACCGAGACGGTGCGCGCGATGAACAGCTACCTCGGCGGGACGGGCGAGGCCGGCGGCGCGGGCGAGTTGATGTTGCGCGGGCAGGTACACGACCCGACCGCGAACCGCATGGGCGGCGTCGCGGGCCACGCCGGACTCTTCTCGACCGCCGACGACCTCGCGGTCTTCTGCCAGATGATTCTCAACGGCGGCGAGTACGGCGGCGCGCGGATACTGTCGCCGCTCGGCATCGCCGAGATGAAGCGGCCGCGACAGGTGACCGAAGACGGCGGCGCGCGCGGCCTCGGCTGGGACGTCAACACGACGTTCTCGACTAACCGCGGCGACCTTTTCCCGGCGGGCTCGTTCGGCCACACGGGATTCACGGGCACCTCGGTCTGGGTCGACCCGGCGAGCGAGACCTTCGTCGTCTTCCTCTCGAACCGCGTCCACCCCGACGGCAAGGGCGACGTGGGCCCCTTGCGCGCGCGCGTGGCCAACGTCGTCGCGGGCGCGGTCACGGACGCGGCGGCGGTCGGACGCGCGCAAGCCGAGCAGGCGCAGTACGTCCAGCACATGCTCGCCGGGCTCGCGAGGTTCACCTCCGCCGTGGGCGAGGCGCGCAGGGCCGAGCAGGAAGGCGCGCTCGCGCCCGAGCAGGCGGAAGTCCGCAACGGCATTGACGTGCTGGCGCGCGGCGGCTTCAAGGAGTTGCAGAATCTGCGCGTCGGGCTGATAACGAACCACACGGGGCGCGACCTCGCGGGGCGGCAGACGATAGACGTGCTGCGCGAGGCGCCGGGCGTCAAGCTCGTCGCGCTCTTCTCGCCCGAGCACGGCATACGCGGCCAGCTCGACGACAAGGTCTCCGACTCCACGGACGAGAAGACGGGGCTCCCCGTCTACTCTCTCTACGGCGAGACGCGTCGGCCGCGGGCCGAGCACCTGAAGAACCTCGACGCGCTCGTCTTCGACATACAGGACATCGGCGCGCGCTTCTACACCTACATGTCCACGCTCGGCTACGCGATGGAGGAGGCGGCGAAGGCGCGCATCCCGGTCTTCGTCCTCGACCGCCCGAACCCCATCGGCGGCGTCGATACGGAAGGCCCCGTGGCCGACGACGACAAGCTCTCGTTCACCGCCTACCACACGATACCCGTCCGGCACGGGATGACGATGGGCGAGCTGGCGCGGCTCTTCAACGAGCAGCGCAAGATCGGGTGCGACCTGCGCGTCGTGCAGATGGAGAACTGGCGGCGCGGGATGTGGCTCGACGCGACGGGGCAGACGTGGGTCAACCCCTCGCCGAACATGCGGAGCCTGACCGAGGCCACGCTCTACCCCGGCGTCGGGCTTTTGGAGACGTCCAACGTCTCGGTCGGGCGCGGGACGGACACGCCCTTCGAGGTGGTCGGCGCGCCGTGGATAGACGGCCGCAGGCTTGCGGCACACCTCAACGGGCGGGGCCTCGCCGGCGTGCGCTTCGTCCCCGTGCGCTTCAAGCCGAGCGCCTCGGTCTACAAGGGCGAGGAGCTGGGCGGCGTCAACGTCGTCGTCACAGACCGCGCGCGCTTCCGCCCCGTGCGGACCGGAATCGAGATGGCGGTCGCGCTCCGCCGGCTCTACCCGAACGACTGGAAGGTGGACTCGTACGCGCGCCTGCTCGTCAACGCCGACACGCTCGAACGTGTGAAGCGCGCCGACGAGCCGGAGGCGATAGAGCGCTCGTGGCAGCCGCGACTCGCGGAGTTCCGCCGCGCCCGCGCGCGCGCGCTGCTGTACCGTTAGGAGGGGCGATGAAGACGGAGAAACGACGGCGCATAAATTTGTCGTCGTGGCTATCGCTGACGATTCTGCTGGCCGCGTGCGTGCTGGCGGGCCGGGCCGGGAGCGGCGCCCCCGCGCGGGCGCACGTCACCATCCTTTCGACCACCGACCTCCACGGAAACGTCCTCCCGGTCGACTACTACACGAACCGCCCCGACGAGCGCGGCCTCGCCAAGGCGGCGACCATCATCAGGCAGGCGCGCAAAGAGAACCCGAACCTCCTCCTGCTCGATTCGGGCGACACCATCCAGGGCACGCCGCTCGCCTTCTATCACAACCGGAAGAACAACGCCCCGCCCGACCCGATGATGCTCGTGATGAGCGAGCTCGGCTTCGACGCGATGGGCGTCGGCAACCATGAATTCAACTTCGGGCTGAAGGTGCTGGAGAAGGCGAGGCGCGAGGCGCGGTTCCCCTGGCTCTCCGCCAACACCTACGAGAAAGGCACGGGCCGCCCCTACTTCGACCCCTACCTGGTCAGGGAGGTCGGCGGCGTGCGCGTCGGCGTCCTCGGCCTGACGACGCCCGGCATCCCCAACTGGGAGAACCCACAGAACTACGCGGGGCTGGAGTTCCGCGACCCCGTCGCGGAGGCGAAGAGGTGGGTGGCCGTGCTCCGGGAGAAGGAGCGCGCCGACCTTGTCGTCGTCGCGATGCACAACGGCCTCGAAGAGGACTTGCGCACCGGCCAGACGAACCCGTCGCAGGTCCCCAACGAGAACTCGGCCGTCCGACTCGCCGAGGAGGTGCCCGGCGTCGACGTCATCCTGATGGGCCACACGCACAGGGACGTGCCAGCCCTCTTCATCAACGGCGTGCTGCTGGCCCAAGCCAACGCGTGGGGCCGCCACGTCGCCCGCGTCGACGTGTACCTCGAAAGGGACGAGGCCGGGGGGCGCTGGCGTCTCGCGGCCAAGTCCTCACGCACGATCCCCGTGACGGACAGGACTGCCGTCGACCCGGAGGCCGCAAGACTCATCGCGCCGTACGACCGCGAGACCCAGAACTGGTTGAGCAAGGAGATCGGGGCGTCGGCCGCCGAACTGAGCGCCGAGGACGCTCGCTTCCGTGACAGCGCCATCCTCGACCTCATCCACCGCGTACAAATGGACGTGGGCAAGGCCGACGTCTCGATGGCCGCCGTCTTCAACCCGCAGGCGCGCATCCCGCGGGGCCCCGTCACGGTGCGAGACATCGCGGGGCTTTACGTCTACGAGAACACGCTCGTCGTCCTCGAAGTGACGGGGCGGCAGTTGAAGGAGGCGCTCGAGCACTCGGCGAAGTACTTCCGCCCCTACACGCCCGGCGCGAGCCCCGCCGAACTCGTCGACGAGAAGATTCCGGGCTACAACTTCGACATCGCCGAAGGCGTCAGCTACGACCTCGACCTGACGAGGCCGCCCGGCGACCGCATCCAAAACCTGCGCTTCAAGGGCCAACCCCTGAGTGATTCGCAGAAGCTCCGGCTGGCGACGAACAACTATCGCGTTAACGGCGGCGGGGGCTTCACGATGTACGCCGACGCCCCCGTCGTCTACCGCTCCGGCGAGGAGATTCGGGAATTAATCATAGAATGGGTCGAGCGCAGCGGGCGCATCCCGGCCGAGGCGACGAACAACTGGCGCATCGTGACCAGGTGACGTGATGAAAACAATCTCCTCAAAAAAAGGGACGCGGGCCTTCACGCGCGCGCGGGGGCTCGCCTGCCTGCCCGGCATCCTGGCGGCGCTCGCCGTCTCACAGTCTTTGACGGCGCCGGGCCGCGGCGCGAACGCCCCCGTGCGGATTCGCGACATACAGGGCGCGGCCCACGTCTCGCCCCTCAGGGGCAGGGCGGTCGCGGGCGTCCGCGGCGTCGTCACCTTAAAACGCGCCGGCGGCTTCTTCATGCAGGACCCGCGGCCCGACGCCGACGAGAAGACCTCCGAGGGTGTCTTCGTCAACACCTCGGCGCCCGCCGCCGTCAACGCCGGCGACGAGGTGGAGGTCGAAGGCACCGTCAGGGAGTTCAGACCCGGCGCGCTCGCGCCGGGCAACGCGAACCTCTCCGTGACCCAGGTCGACGCGTCGAGGGTGAGAGTCGTCTCTTCGGATAACCCGCCTCCGGCGCCGGTCATCATCGGCACACGCGGGCGCGTGCCCCCGCGGCGCGTGATCGAGGACGACGCGGGCGGGGACGTGGAAGTCTCCGGGGTCTTCGACCCCGGAACCGACGGGCTGGATTTTTACGAGAGCCTCGAAGGCATGCTCGCCCGAGTCAACGGCGCCGTGGCCATCGGCCCGTCGAGGACGCGGCGTGATAACAGGGAAGTGGTCGTCGTCGGCGACGGGGGGGCGGGCGCGGGACTGCGCACCGGGCGCGGCGGAATCATCGTCCGGCCCGACGATTTCAACCCGGAGCGGATCATCCTTGCTGGCGACACGTCGCAGCTTGCCGAAATGAACGTGGGCGACCGCCTCGGCGGGCCCGTCGCGGGCGTCCTCGACTACTCGTTCGGCAACTACAGAGTTCTACTGACGGGCGCGGTGGCCTCCTCCGCCGGCGGCATTCGGGTCGAGACAACCGCGGCGGCCAACAGGAACCAGATGTCGGTCGCGGCCTTCAACGTGCAGAACCTCGACCCGGGCGACGAGGACGCGAAGTTCGCCCGCCTCGCACGAATCGTCGTGCTTAACCTCAGGTCGCCCGACCTGATCTCGGTCGAGGAGGTTCAGGACAACAACGGGAGCGTGAACGACGCGGAGGTCGACGCGACGCAGACGTTCAGGAAACTCGTCGCGGCGATCCGCGCGGCCGGCGGCCCCGCCTACGACTTCCGCGACATCCCGCCCGTCGACGATCAGGACGGCGGGGAGCCGGGCGGCAACATCCGCATCGGCCTCCTGTTCCGCACGGACCGGGGACTCCAATTCGTCGCGCGGCCCGGCGGCGGGCCGACCACGGCGACGCGCGTCGTCGGTACGGCCGGCAATCCGCAGCTCTCTTCAAGCCCGGGCCGGCTCGACCCGTCGAACCCGGACTTCGCCGCCAGCCGCAAGCCCCTCGCGGGCGAGTTCACCTTCAGAGGCCGGAAGGTGTTCGTCATCGCCAACCACTTCGCCTCGAAGGGCGGCGACAACCCCGTCTTCGGGCGCTTCCAGCCCCCCACGCAGTTGACCGAGCCCCGGCGCAGACGGCAGGCGCAGGTGGTCGCCGGCTTCGTCGGCCAAATCCTCGCCAGGGACCCGCTCGCCCGCGTGATAGTCTTAGGCGACCTGAACGACTTCGACTTTTCGCCCACGCTCGGCGCGCTCAAGGGCGCGGGCCTCACCAGCTTGATCGAAAGGCTCCCGCCGCGCGAGCGGTACACCTACGTTTTCGAGGGGAACGCGCAGGCGCTCGACCACATGCTCGTCAGCCGCAGCCTGCTCCGCGCGCTCGCCTCGTTCGACGTCGTACACGTCAACTCGGAATTCTTCGACCAGGTGAGCGACCACGACCCGACAGTCGCACGCTTCACGTTCCGTTAGGGCATACGGACGCGGCGGCCCTCGGCCGTTCACATCCTCAGGCCGCCTTGCAGGTAGGGGAAGGGGATGTGCTCGGCCTCGCGGCCGGCGTCGCGGAGGACTTCGACCATGCGGCGCGCGCCCGTGTAGTTGAGCGAATGGACGACGATGAGCGCGTCGCGCTGCCGCGTAGGGTTCTCGGCGAGCCAGCGCGCGACGGCGTAGCCTGTGCGCTCGTCGTCGGGCTCGTTGGAGAAGTAGTGCTCGTCCGCGAGGTCGTGGTCGAGCAGCACCGCACGGTAGTCGCGCTCGGCGAGCCAGCGGACGGCCTGGCGCACGTCGCACGTCACGTCGAGCCGGCTGCCCGCCAGCCGCTCGCGGAACCAGGCGCAGCGCGCCTCGTCGTCCTCCACTATCAGAATGCGATGCACCGTCTCGGTCAAAGCACGCGCCGCCCTTCGGTAAACGCTTCGGATTCTTCCCGCCTTTGTTGAATTTATAACACGCCCCGCCCGACCCCCTACAAATCCGCCGCCGAGTTGGCTATGATACACGCACCGTGATTATCGCGACCTGGAACGTCAACTCCGTGCTGGCGCGCCTGCCGCTCGTCCTGCGCTGGCTCGCCGAGGCGCGCCCCGACGTGCTCTGCCTCCAGGAGGTGAAGTGCGTGGACGAGCGTTTCCCGGCGGCCGAGTTCGCGGAGGCCGGCTATCACTCGGCGGTCAACGGCCAGCCGACCTACAACGGCGTGGCCGTCCTCTCGCGCCACAAGATCGAAGACGTGCGGCGCGGCATGACGGGCGACGAGGAGGGCGCGCACGCGCGCGTCATCGCGGCGACGGTTCAGGGCGTGAAGCTCGTCAACATCTACGTGCCGAACGGGCAGGCGGTCGGGACGGACAAGTACCGCTTCAAGCTCGAATGGCTCGCGCGCCTGCGCGCGCACCTCGACGAGGAGTACTGGGCCGACGACGACGTACTCGTCTGCGGCGACTTCAACGTCGCGCCCGAAGACATCGACGTTCACGACCCGCAGCTCTGGCGCGGCCGGATACTCTTCAGCAAGCCCGAGCGCGAGGCCATCGAAAACGTGAGGGGGTGGGGCTTCGCCGACGCCTTCCGCCAGCACAACCCCGGCGGCGGACACTTCTCCTGGTGGGACTACCGACAGGGCTCGTTCCGCCGCAACACGGGGCTGCGCATCGACCACGTCTGGGTCTCGGAGCCTCTGGCCGCGCGCTGCAAGCGCTCGTGGATAGACCGCGAGCCGCGCGGCTGGGAGCGCCCGTCCGACCACACGCCGGTTCTGGCCGAGTTCGCCAAGGCCTGAGGCGGCGCGCGGCTTCCGAAGGGGAGTTTTATGAGAGAGGGTTTGAGTGACGCACTAAAGCTCGCGGCGGCCGGCGCCGGCGGCTACCTCGCGGCGCGCGCCGTCTACAGGCGCTTTAACGGTTACGACTTCAGGGGCAAGACCGTGCTCATCACCGGCGGCTCGCGCGGGCTGGGGCTGGTGCTCGCGCGCGGCTTCGCGTCGGAGGGCGCGCGCGTGGCCGTCTGCGCGCGCGACCCGCGAGAGCTTGAGCGCGCCCGCGCCGACCTCGCCAGGCGCGGCGCCGACGCCTTCGCCTTCCCGTGCGACGTGTCCGACCGCGCGCAGGTCAAAGAGCTGGTCGATGTCGTCACACATCACTTCGGCCGCGTCGACGTGCTGGTCAACAACGCGGGCGTCATACAGGTCGGCCCCGTCGAGGAGATGACGCTCGAAGACTACGAGCAGGCGATGGCCGTACACTTCTGGGGGCCGCTCTACGCGACGCTGGCCGTGCTGCCGCAGATGCGCGCCCGCCGAGACGGGCGCGTCGTCAACGTCTCGTCCATCGGCGGCAAGATAAGCGTCCCGCACCTCGTCCCCTACTGCGCGAGCAAGTTCGCGCTCGCCGGCCTCTCCGACGGCCTGCGCGCGGAGCTTGCGAAGGACGGCGTCGTCGTCACCTCCGTCTTCCCCGGCCTGATGCGGACGGGGAGCCCGCGCAACGCCAGCTTCAAGGGTCAGCACCGCGCCGAGTACGCGTGGTTCGCCATCAGCGACTCGCTCCCCGTCTCGTCCATCGGCGCCGAGCGCGCCGCCGCGCAGATAATAGACGCGTGCCGGCACGGCCGCGCCGAGCTGGTCATCACGACGCAGGCGCAGTTGGCCGTCAAGTTCCGCGCGCTCTTCCCGGAGGCGGCCGCCGAACTGCTCGCGGTAGTCAACCGCCTGCTGCCCGGCCCCGGCGGCATCGGCCGCGCGCGCGCAAAGGGGCGCGAGAGCGAGTCGGCGCTCGCGCCCTCGGTGCTGACGACGCTGACCGAGTGGGCCGCGCAACGGAACAACGAGATGGTGCGGGGCTGAGGCCGCACCGCCCGCGTTCGACGATGAGCGAACCCACCCTCATCACAGGGGGAGTCCTGCGAAAAATCCCCCTGCCGCTGCCCGACGAGGGCGGCGACAAGGAGGCGCGCGGGCGCGTGCTCGTCGTCGGCGGCGGGCGCGAGACGCCGGGCGCGGCCGTGCTCGCGGGCACGGCGGCGCTGCGCGCGGGCGCGGGCAAGTTGCAGGTGGCGACGGGCGCGTCGAACGCCGCGCTGGTCGCCTCGGCGCTTCCCGAGGCGCGCGTCTTCGCACTGCCCGAGACGAGGGCGGGGAAGCTGTCGAAGGCCGCGTGCGCGAAGCTCGAAGAGCATTTGTCGAAGGCGCAGTGCGTCCTCCTCGGGCCGGGGCTGATCGAGGACGAGTCGGTCGCGCGCTTCGTCGAGGCGACGCTGCGAATGTGCGTGGAGGTGCCGGTCGTGCTCGACGCGGGCGCGGTGGCGTGCCTCGGAGGCGGCGGGCGCAATCTGCTCCACGCGCTCGAAGGCCGCGCGGTCGTCACGCCGAACGCGGACGAGCTGGAGCTGATATACGGCGGCGAGACGGCGGGCGTCGGGGGCGACAGGCTCGCCGCCGCACGTCGCGCGGCGGATGAGTTTCGCGCGGTCGTCGTGCTCAAAGGGCGCGAGACCTTCATCGCCTCGCCCGGCGGCTCGGCTTACGTCAACCGCGCCGGGAGTGTCGGGCTCGCCACCTCCGGCTCGGGCGACGTGCTCGCGGGCGTCATCGCCGGCCTCGTCGCGCGCGGCGCCGAAGCCGCACACGCCGCCGCCTGGGGCGTGTACCTGCACGCGCTCGCGGGCGAGAGGCTGTCGCGCCGCGTGGGTCTGCTCGGCTTCCTCGCGCGCGAGCTGCCCGCCGAAATCCCGCCGCTGATGTCCGAGCTGTCGGGCGGATGAAAAGTATCGACGCCGGCACTCCTTTAATTTAAAGTCTCCGGTCGAAACAACGAAGCACCGCGAAGGAGAAAAATTCAAGATGAGCATGAGCGAACGCGACGACGAAGACAGGGCCATTTACAAGGTCGTCGTCAACCAAGAGGAGCAGTATTCTATCTGGCCGGCCGACCGCGAGAACGCGCTGGGCTGGAACGACGCGGGCAAGAGCGGGCCGAAGGCCGAATGCCTCGCCTACATTGAGGAAGTCTGGACGGACAGGCGCCCCAACAGCCTACGAAAGAAGACGGAGGAGGCGGAGGGCGGCGCGCCGGAGAAGCCGGGGTTCCGGGGCGACATGTAGCGCCGCGCCCCCGCGACGCGGGAGGGCGCGGCCGCAGGCCCGTTCACGCGCGCGCCCCCGCCTGTTTTAAAATCCCGGCATGGCAGACGACGACCGGGAGCAGTTCCTTGCCGCGCTGGACGAGAGTCTGGCGGGCGGCCGCTTCGTCAAGCTCACGCTCTCGAAGTACCGTGGGCCGGAGGCGGGACTGAAGAACGTCTACGTCCGACCCGTCACGCTCAAGGGCGGCGGGCGGCTCTCTTTCCTCTACCGCTACCGGACGCGGGACGCGGTCAAGAACCACACGCGCGCGCAGGGCGCGCGGCTCGTGCGCGGGCTGCTCGCGTCGGGCTTCGCGGGCGGCCACCTCTTCACCACGGCCGAAGACCTGCGTCTCGACCTCAGCCGCAAGGGCGACGCGCGACTCTCCAGAACGCCCCCGACCTTCTCAACACCCGCCGCCGAAGAGCACGACCGACGTAAGCGCCGCGCCGTCGAGACGGAGGGGAACGTCTACCTCCACGCGCTCGGCGTCACGAACGAGCGCGGCGAGGTGCGCCCGGCGATGGGCGACAAGCTGAGGCAGATAAACAAATTCGTCGAGATAGTGGCCGGACTCTACGACTCATCGCCGCTGGCCGGGAGGGAGGAGGTCGCGCTGGTGGACGTAGGGTCGGGGAAGGGCTACCTGACCTTCGCCGTCTACGACTACCTCAACAATGTGCGCGGCGTGCGCGCCGAAGTCACCGGCGTCGAGGCGCGGCCGGAGCTGGTCGAGCTGTGCAACGACGTGGCGCGCCGCGCCGGCTTCGAGCGGCTGAGTTTCAGGAAGGGCTTCGTACAGGAGTTGGAGCTGCCGGCGGCGGACTTGCTCGTCGCGCTGCACGCGTGCGACACGGCGACCGACGACGCCATCCACAAGGGCGTCGTCGCCGGGGCGTCGGTCATCGTCACCGCGCCGTGCTGTCACAAGGAGGTGAGGCCGCAGATGCGCGCGCCCGAGGCGCTGCGCGGCGTCCTGCGCCACGGCCACCTGCTCGAACGCGAGGCCGAGTCCGTCACCGACTCGCTGCGCGCCCTGCTGCTCGAAGCCGCCGGCTACCGCGTCAAGGTCTTCGAGTTCGTCACGAGCGAGCACACGCGCAAGAACACCATGATCGCCGCCGTCCGCCGCGACGACGCGGCAGACCCGGCCTCCGCGCTCGCAGACTTCCGCGCCCTCAAAGAGTTCTACGGCATCCGCGAGCAGCGCCTCGAAAAGCTCCTGTGCGAAATTTAGTCTGTAGTCCCGCCTCGGACTTCTACTTCTTGAACTGTGGCGCGGGGAGCGTGCGCTTGCCGGCCGGGCGTATGGTGTCGCGGACGTAGGGCCAGCGCTTGTCCTTATCGTCCTCCTTCATGCCGTCCGCGAACCATTTCGCGACGATCGAAGCCTGCTGCTCGACCGTGTAGGAGTTCCATCTCTGCCCCGGCGTGTGGTCGTAAGTGCCGCCCCCGGTCATCGCCTGGTCGGCCACGGAATTGCAGACGTAGTCCAAAGGCGTCTTCCCGTAATGCTCGCCCTGCCAGACGTGCGCCAGCTCGTGGATGAAGGTCTTTCGTCTGTTCTCCTGCGTCGCCCCGCCCGCCCTCACGTCGAAGGCAGTCTCGCCGAAGTGGATCACGTAGGAGCCGAGGTGGACAGGGTGCGGGATGGCGTAGGGGCGTTCCTGCGCGCCGAGTTTGTTCGAGAGGTATATCGCGCCGTACGGAAGCGTGTCGCGGTAAACGCTCCACGCGAGGTCTTTTTCCTTCTGCGTCAGAAGACGCTCCTGCGGCGGCGGGGCGAGTTTTATCTCCGGCTGCGCCGTCGCGCGCGGCATGTTATTTACAGCAGCCCTGATCGTGTCGCGAACCACCGTCTGAGTTTTCTGTGCGCCCCTGGCGGCGACTTCCTTCGCGGTGTCGGTGGCCTTATCCGCGGCGGCCTTGGTGGCATCGGCGACTTCGTTCGCCGTGTCGGCGGCCTTGCCGGCAGTATCCTCCGCAGCGCCCTTTGCCGCGCCCACAACCTGCTTCCCCGCGTCCACGGTGCCTTGAGCGGCTTTCTTTGCGTCGTCTAAGAGACCCATCTCAATTCTCCTTTGCTGGGGCTGGGCGGCGGAAGGACTGCCCGCCCGGCGAGTGGTGTTGGCGGGGGCATGTTTGCTGCCCCGAGAACGGAAGAGTTAGAGCGTCGGACGAGTCGGCCGGCCCCGACGCGGCTCAATCGCCGGCCGTCGGCGCCTCCCTTTGGGTCGTGAGCTCGCGCCAGGTGAGCGGCTGCGTGCCGTCGTCGAGCCTGACCATCGAGATGCAGCCGGGGACGGGGCAGACCAGGTAGCAGAGGTTGCAGCCGACGCACTCGTGCTCGTCGACGACGGGGTAGCGCGTGCCGTTCATCTGCACGAGCGGGATGCACTGGTGCGCGCCGTCCTCGCAGGCGATGTGGCAGAGGTTGCACTGGATGCACTTGGCGTGGTCGATGCGCGCGACCGTCTTGTAGTTGAGGTCGAGCGCGCCCCAGTCGGTGATGCGCGGCGCGCTCACGCCGACGAAGTCGCGCACCGAAGCGTACCCCTTCCCGTCGAGGTAGTTCGAGAGGCCGTCGATGAGGTCCTCGACGATGCGGTAGCCGTAGTGCATCACCGCCGTGCAGACCTGCACGTTCGAGGCGCCGAGCGCGAGGAACTCGGCCGCGTCGCGCCACGTCGAGATACCGCCGATGCCCGAGATGGGCACCGACACCTCGGGGTCGCGCGCCAGCTCCGAGACCATGTTGAGCGCGATGGGCTTGACCGCCGGGCCGCAGTAGCCGCCGTGCGCCGCCATCCCGTTGACGTTCGGGTGCGGGACGAGCGTGTCGAGGTTGACGCCCATCACCGAGTTGATGGTGTTGATGAGCGAGAGAGCGTCCGCCCCGCCGCGCACGGCCGCGCGCGCCGGAGGGTTGATGCTCGTCACGTTGGGCGTGAGCTTGACGATGACGGGGAGCGTCGCCGCCTCCTTCACCCACTCGGTCACCATGCAGGTGTAGTCGGGCACCTGACCCATCGCGGCGCCCATGCCGCGCTCGCTCATCCCGTGCGGGCAGCCGAAATTCAGCTCGAACCCGTCGCAGCCGGTGTCCTCGGAGCGCTTGACGATGTCGTGCCACGCCTCGCGCTTCGACTCGACCATCAGCGAGACGATGAGCGCGTGCTTCGGGTACTTGCGCTTGACCTCGCGTATCTCGCGGAGGTTGACGTCGAGCGGGCGGTCGGTGATGAGCTCGATGTTGTTCAGGCCCATCATGCGCTGCGGCCCCATGTCGACCGAGGCCAGCCGCGAGCAGACGTTGCGGATGGGCTCGCCCAGCGTCTTCCAGACCGCCCCGCCCCAGCCGGCGTCGAACGCGCGCTCGACCATCGAGCCCATGTTGGTCGGCGGCGCCGAGGCCAGCCAGAAGGGGTTGGGCGATTTGATACCCGCGAAATCCACACTTAAATCTGCCATGAGCTAACTCCTCGCAAAGTCTTCCTCGGCCGCCTTAATGCGCCTTCAGGTTCTGCGTCTCTTCGTGCAGCGGCACGCGCGCGCCGGCGAACTCGACGCGCTCACCCGTCAGAGCGAGGTGGATGCCCTGCGCGGCGAGCTTGCCCATCTGCGAGGCGTCCACGGCCTCGCGCCCGCCGTTGACGCAGTCGCCGCCGGCGAAGAATTTGGGGTTGCCCGTCCGCATCGTCTCCGGGTCGACCTGCACGTGGCCTGCCGAGTCCACCCCGACGCCGGGCACCGACGCGAAGAACTCGCGCATCTTCTGCTGCCCCGTCGCCTTGATGACTGTGTCGGCCGGCACGTCGAACTCCGAGCCCTCGACCGGCCTGACCGAGCGCCGCCCCGAGGCGTCCGGCTCGCCCGGCTCCGTGCGCACGCAGCGCAGACCCGCGACGCGCTTGCCGCCCGCGTCGGCGATGACCTCGACCGGCGCGGTCTGCCAGAGGAACTCGACCGCGTCCTGCTTGGCGAGCGTGTACTCGTACTCGTAGGCGGGCATCTCGGCGGGGCCGCGCCGGTAGACGAGCATCACGCGCTCGGCGCCGAGGCGGCGCGCCTGCGTGACGGCGTCGATGGCCGTGTTGCCCGCGCCGACGACGGCGACCGCGCGCCCCAGCGGCACCGTCTCCCAGCGGCGCGACTTGATGCGCTCGATGACGTACAGCGCGTCGTAGACGCCTTCCAGCTCCTCGCCGGGGATGTCGAGCCGTCCCGTCTCCCCGAGCCCGACGCCGAGGAAGACGCCGTCGTGCGCCGCCTCAAGCTCCTCGAACGAGATGTCGCGGCCGACCTCGACGCCGAGGCGGAACCTGACGCCGAGCCGCTCGACCGCCCGCGCCTCTTCGGTCGAGACGCGCTGCGTCATCTTGTACTCGGCCATGCCGTAGGTGTCGAGGCCGCCGGGGAGCTGTTTGCGCTCGTAGACGGTCACGTCGTAGCCGAGCCGCGCCAGGTAGGTCGCGCAGGTCAGACCGGCGGGGCCGGAGCCGACGACGCCGACCGACTTGCCGTTCGGCGCGCCCGCCTTCAGCACGTCGAGCCCGGCGGCCAGGACGAAGTCGGTGGCATAGCGCTGGAGCCGCCCGATCTCGATGGGCTTATGCATCAGCGTCTTCTCGACGCACGCGCCCTCGCAAAGGACCTCGACGGGGCAGACGCGCGCGCAGGTGGCGCCGATGGGGTTGGCGTCGAAGATGGCGCGCGCCGAGCCGAGAAGATTGCCGCTCGCGATCTTCTTGATGAAGGACGGTACGTCGATGTGCGTCGGGCACGCGTGCGTACACGGCGCGTCGTAGCAGTAGACGCACCGGTTCGCCTCGAAGAGCGCCTCGGCATCGGTCAGCGCCGGCGCGATCTCGCGGAAGTTCCGCTCGATCTCCTCGTCCGGCAGAAGTGTGACTTGGTGTGTAGACATGTTATTGAGGCCGGCGTTCAAACATTAAATGTCGTCACGCTGCAAGACCAGCTCGATGTTTTCGACGAGGGTCGGGACTTTGTTCTTTACCGCGTCCCAGACCATTTCGTAGTTCACCCCGTAATATGCATGAATCAAGCGATCCCGCATTCCGGCAATCGCGCGCCATTCGACGCTCGGATACTGCTGCCGGATGGAATCGGGTATGTGCTTGACGGCTTCGCCCATCACCTCTAGGCTCCTAACGAACCCCCGCTTGAGAAGCCCATCCTGTCTGAATGTCTCCCAGTCGACGCCTTTACTTGTGTCGAGTAAGAACTTCGCCTCATCGAGAATGTGCTCCAAGAATTCACGCGTTGATGGTTGCATGTTCGGCCTCGTTGAGTATGTGATGACCGAAGCGCGGGTTGAGCGATTCCGGAGTCAGCAGGTCAACTTTTCTCTCAAATATTTCTTCGAGGAACTCGGCAAGGGCGAGGAAATTATCAAAGGATTTCCCGCCCGGCTCGAATTCGACGAGGATGTCAACGTCGCTCTCGTCGTTCGGTTCACCACGGGCGAACGAGCCGAACACACTGATTCGCCCGACCCCGAAGCGCCGTAGCTGCTCGCCATTCTGACGCAGCAGCGTGAAGACATCCTCTTTCGTCCTAACCGACATCGCCTCTTGCCTAATAATAACTCAGTCCGCGACGAGCGACTGGTAAGTGTCGGGGCGGCGGTCGCGGTAGAACTGCCAGGTGTTGCGCACCTCGCGAATCTTGTCGAGGTCGAGGTCGGCGACGACGAGCGCGTCGCGGTCGCGCGGCGCCTCGGCGACGATCTGGCCGCGCGGGTCGCAGAAGTAGCTCTGGCCGTAGAACTCGCCGATGTCCCACGGCTGCTCGTGGCCGACGCGGTTGATGGCCCCGACGAAGTAGCCGTTGGCGACGGCGTGCGCCGGCTGCTCAAGCCGCCACAGGTATTCCGAAAGCCCGGCGACAGTGGCCGAGGGGTTAAAGACTATCTCGGCGCCGTTCAGGCCGAGCGCGCGTGCGCCCTCGGGGAAGTGGCGGTCGTAGCAGATGTAGACGCCGACGCGCGCGTAGGCCGTGTCGAAGCACGGGTAGCCGAGGTTGCCCGGCCGGAAGTAGAACTTCTCCCAGAAGCCCGGGTTGACGTGCGGGATGTGGTTCTTGCGGTACTTGCCGAGGTACTTGCCGTCGGCGTCGATGACGGCCGCCGTGTTGTAGTAGACGCCGACGATCTCCTCCTCGTAGATGGGCACGACGATGACCATCCCGTGCTGCTTCGCGACATCCTGCATGAGCCGGACGGTCGGCCCGTCGGGGATGCGCTCGACCGCCTCGTACCAGCGCGTCTGCTGCTCGGCGCAGAAGTAGGGGGTGTTGAAGACCTCCTGCATGCAGAGAATCTGTACCCCCTGGGCGCCGGCCTCCTCGATGAGCTTGAGGTGCTTCTCGATGTTGAGCCGCTTGATCTCCTCGATGGGGGCGTCGGTCGGCGCGGCGTTGGCCGCCTGGATGAGACCGCATTTGACGGTGCGTGGCATGGCCTTGATTACTCCTCCTTCAGACTCTGGTGGCCGTTCATCAGAACGTAGTAAAGGAAAAACCCTATGCCGAAGGTGACGAACCAGGCGTAGGTGTAGAGGTGGTCAAAGAAGTCGGGCGACGCGACCTGCCCGCCGGGCGTGGCCGCCGCGCGCACGAAGCCGGGGACGACGGGCGCGACCGCCACGGCGAAGGCGACGAGCGCGCGCCAGTTAAAGCCGTTCGCGTAAGAGTAGCGGCCGGCGGGGCGGAACAGCTCTGCGAGGTCGAGGCGCTGCCTCCGCAGCACCCAGTAGTCGCAGATCATGATGCCGCCGATGGCGCCCATCAGCGCCGAGTAGCCGACGAGCCACGTGAAGATGTAAGACCCCACCGAGCTCATCAGCTTCCACGGCATCATCAGCACGCCGATGAGCGCGGTGATGAGCCCGCCCGTGACGTACGAGATGCGGCGCGGGTTGAGGTTCGAGAAATCGTTCGACGGCGAGACTACGTTGGCGGCCATGTTCGTCGAGAGCTGCGCGGCGAAGATGACCGCCGTGGCGAAGAGGATGACGGCGACGCTGTCGAACTCCTTCATCAGCTCGACGGGGTCGGGGATGGCGCGGCCGTAGATGAGCAGCGTCGCGCTCGTCACCGCGACGCCGATGAAGGCGAAGGCCGTCATCGTCAGCGGCAGCCCCAGAGCCTGCCCGACCATCTGCGAGCGCTGCGAGCGCGCGTAGCGCGTAAAGTCGGGGATGTTGAGGCTGAGCGTCGCCCAGTAGCCGACCGACGCGGTCAGCGCGCCGGGGAAGATGGTCCAAAAGTTGTTCTGCTGCTTCTGGAGGGCGGCCGACTCTGTGAGCACGCGCCCCAGGCCGCCCGCGCGCCACGCCGCCCAGACGAGCAGCGCCGCGCCGCCGCCGAGCAGGAGCGGCGCCGACCACGTCTCGAGGTGCTTGATGCCCTCGACGCCCTTGACGATGATGAGCACCTGGATGCCCCAGAAGAGGAAGAAAGCGGCCCAGGTGTGGAGCGCGATGTCGAGCACGTGGGCGTCCCCCCCCAGGCCGCCCCAGCCCGGCCACATCGTCCCGAACAGCGCGTCGAGCGCCGTCCCGCCGATCCACGTCTGGATGCCGAACCAGCCGCAGGCGACTATCGCACGGAGAATCGCCGGCACGTTCGCGCCCTTCGTCCCGAAGCTCGCGCGGCACAGCACCGGGAAAGAGACGCCGTACTTCGTCCCGGCGTGCGCGTTCAGAATCATCGGGACGAGGACGACGGTGTTGCCGAGCAGGATGGTGAGCATCGCCTGCCACCAGTTCATCCCGGCCTCGATGAAGCCGCCCGCGAGCGTGTAGGTCGTGATGACCACGCTCATCCCTATCCAGAGCGCGGCGATGTTCCACGTCGTCCAGGTGCGCTCGCGGATGGTCGTCGGCGCGAGGTCGCGGTTCCAGAGCGGGCTCCCCGACACGTCCTCGTGCAGCTCGACGAAGTCGCGGGGCGCGTCGGCGGCGTCGTTGCCGGTGGCTTCGGTGGTCATCAGTTTCGTGCGGGGCGGCCGCCCGCCCGCGCTCAGTTGAGAATGAAGCTGACGGTGACGTTCGCGCTGACCGCAATCGTGCCGGGCGCGAAGGCCGAGGACTCGTCCGAGGAGTAGTTGCCGGGGATGTAGCTCACGCTGTTCGACATCGCCGAGCCGCGCGAGGGGTCCTCCTCACTAATCTTGTAAGCCTTGCCTATCGTCTGCCCGACCTCGGCGCTCAGCGCGACGGCCTTCTCGCGCGCGGCGCGGATGGCGGCGGCGCGCGCCTGGTCGCGGTACTTCCTGAGCTGCGAGGTGTAGAACGTGACGCCCCTGACCCTGCTCACGCCGGCCTTCAAAACCTCCGCGAAGAAGCCCTCGAAGCGCGCGAGGTCGGTCAGGCGGACGGTGACCGACTTCGAGACCTCGTAGCCGACGAACTCGCGCTTGACCTTCTTCGCGTCCTCGTCGTCCGAGTCGTCCACGAGGTCTGTGCTGTACTTCATCCCGACCGTGATGTAGTTGGTCATCACGCCCTGCTGCGGCACGCCGTTGCGGCGCGCCAGCGCCAGAATCTGCGCGACGCTGTCGTCAGCCTGCTGGCGCGCGACGTTGATGTCCTTGTCGAGTTTTTCGACTTCGAGGCTGAGGACGGCCTCGTCGGGCTGGACGCGCAGCTCGGCCTGACCAGAGACCGTGATGAGCGGCGGCGCGCTCCTGTCCTGCGCGGCCGCGCAGGGGGTAAGTGCGGCCAGTAGCAGGCCGAATAAACAAAGCCGGGGGATGAGTCGCATCTCTGGTTTCTCCTTTGACGTAAGCCGGGGCCGCCTCACATCGTGACGCACGTCCCGCGCTTAAGGAACTGCCCTGCGCCGGCGCGCCCCTTGAACTCGCCGTTCTCGATGACGACGCGGCCGCGCGAGAGCACCGTCTCCACCGTGCCGCGAACCTTGCGCCCCTCGTAGGCCGAGTAGTCGACGTTCATGTGGTGCGTCGCGGCGCTGATGGTCTGTTCCTGCTCGGGGTCGAAGATCACGATGTCGGCGTCCGAGCCGACGGCGATGGTGCCCTTGCGCGGGAAGAGGCCGAACATCTTGGCGGCCGCTGTCGAGGTCAGCTCGACGAAGCGGTTCAAGGAGACGCGGTTTCCCGCCACGCCGCCGTCGTAGATGAGCGACATGCGGTGCTCGACGCCGGGCGCGCCGTTCGGGATTTTGGAGAAGTCGTCGCGCCCCAGCTCCTTCTGCTCCTTCATGCAGAAGGGGCAGTGGTCGGTGGAGATGACTTGCAGGTCGTCGGTCTGCAAGCCCTTCCAGAGCTCGGCCTGATTCCAACGCTCGCGGAGCGGCGGCGTCATGACGTACTTCGCGCCCTCGAAGCCCTCGCCGTAGTCGTCGATGGAGAGGAAGAGGTACTGCGGGCAGGTCTCGGCGAAGGCGGGCAGCCCGCGGTCGCGCGCCTCGCGCACCTGTGCGAGCGCGTCGGCGCAGGAGAGGTGGACGATGTAGACGGGCGCCTCGGCCATCTCGGCCAGTCGGATGGCGCGGTGGACGCCCTCCGCCTCGGCGATGGTCGGGCGCGTGAGCGCGTGGTACTTGGGCGCGGTGCGGCCTTCGGCGAGCGCGCGCTTGATAATTTCGTTGATGACGATGCCGTTCTCGGCGTGCATGCAGATGAGCCCGCCGCGCCCGCCCGCCGCCGACATCGCGCGGAAGATGGTCGCGTCGTCGGCGAGGAAGACGCCGGGGTAGGCCATGAAAAGCTTGAAGCTCGTCACGCCCTCGTCCATCGCCTTGTACAGCTCGGGCACGCGCTCGTCTTCGAGGTCGGTGACGATGAGGTGGAAGCCGTAATCTACGACGGCCTTCCCCTCGGCCTTCGCGTGCCAGGTGTCCAAGCCCTCCCTGAGCGCCTGCCCCTTGTACTGCACCGCGAAGTCGATGATGGTCGTCGTCCCGCCGTGCGCCGCCGCGACGGTGCCGGTGCGAAAGTCGTCCGACGCCTCCGTCCCGCCGAACGGCAGCTCCATGTGCGTGTGCGGGTCGATGCCGCCCGGGATGACCAGCTTGCCGGCCGCGTCAACCACCACGTCGGCCTCCACGTCCAGCTTCGCGCCGATGGTCGAGACCGTCTCGCCTTCGATCAGAACGTCGGCTTTGTAATCGTCCACGGCGGTGACGACGCGCCCGTTGCGAATCAGGGTTCTCATCAAATGTTCCTCAAACGGTTGCCAGAGCGGCATCGAGCGCCTGAATCAGCTCGTCCACCGTGTCCCGAGTGGAGTTGAGCATGAGGCCGGTGCGGATGACGTTGCCGTAGAGGCCGCCCTTGCCGATGAGGACGCCGCGGCGCTTGGTCTCCTCGAAGACGCGGAGGACGGACTGCGGGTCGGGCTCCTTGGTCTCGCGGTCTTTGACCAGTTCGAGCGCCTGCATGAGGCCGAGGCCGCGCACGTCGCCGATGACCGTGTACTTCTCCTTGAGTTCTTCGAGCCGCTGGCGGAAGTACGCCCCGACCTCGGCGGCGTTGCGGCGGAGGTCTTCCTCTTCGATGACGCGGATGACGGCGAGCGCGGCAGTCATCGAGACGGGGTTGCCGCCGAAGGTCGAGAAGGTGAGGCCGGGGAACTTGTCCGCGACCTCGGGGGTGGCGACCGTGATGCCGACGGGGACGCCGTTGCCGAGCCCCTTGGCCGAGGTGATGATGTCCGGCTCCACGTCCCAGTGCTCGATGCCGAACCACTTACTGCCTGTGCGCCCCCAGGCGGTCTGCACCTCGTCGGCGATGAAGAGGCCGCCGTGCTTGCGGGTTATCTCGACCGCGCGCTCGAAGTAACCTTTGGGCGGGACGATGAAGCCGCCGACGCCTAATATCGGCTCCGCCATGAAGGCCGCGATCTCGCCCGTGGTCGAGGTCATGATCAACTCTTCGATGTCGTTGGCGCACTCAAGCCCGCAGCTTTCGGGCGAGAGCTTGAACGGGCAGCGGTAGCAGTAGGGCGCGCGCGCGTGGACGATGCCGGCGACCTGCGGCGGGAGCGGCCGCCACGTCGAATGCCCCGTGGCCGAGAGCGCGGTCGCCGAGCGCCCCGAGTAGCTGTGGCGCAGCACGACAATCTCGTGGCGGCCGGTCGCGGTCTTGGCGGCGTGGATGGCCGTGTCGTCGGCCTCGGTGCCGCTGTTGGTGAAGAAGGATTTTTGCAGGCGGCCGGGCGTGATCTGGTAGAGCTTCTCGGCGAGGTCGGACTGCGGCTTGTTGGCGTAGAGCGTCGAGGTGTGCTGCATGGTGCGCACCTGCTCGACGACCGCGTCGGTCACCTTCGGGTGGCAGTGGCCGACGCTGACGGTGAGCACGCCGCCGAAGCAGTCGAGGTAGCGGTCGCCCTTGTCGTCCCACACGTACGCGCCCTCGCCGCGCACGAGCGCCAGCGGCTCCTGGTAGTACATTGCCACGGCGGGGAAGAGGAACTGCTTGTGCTTCTCGACCGTCGCGGAGTTGGTCGGCGCGGTCTCGGTCGCGTTGAGTTGGGGTTCGGCGGTGCTCATGGTTCGTTCTCCGTCAGAGACAGTTGGAAAGGTGGCCTGCGGGACGTCTCAAGCCTTCTCGGCGTTCTTGTAAGCCTTCGAGTCGTTCTGGATGCGGAAGAAGATGACGTTGACGGCCCACGCCACTGAGGCGATCATCGCCAGCCCGGCGAGCGGGCCGCCGAGCGTGCGGTTGACCCACGAGGAGTTCATTGAGGGTGGGCTGAAGGACGGCGGCCGCGAGCGGCTCGCCGCACTTCGAGCAGGCGGAGTTGATGCCCGCGTCAGGGTTGACGGTCTGGCAGGCGGGGCAGTTGACGGTGACTGTCTTCGAGGTGGTGTCGGTGCTCATCGGTCTCTTTTGGGGGCGGCGCTAGTAGAGGTTGCCCTCGCGCTTGCGCCCCGTGTAATCGACGTAGACGACCTTCAGCTCGGTGTAGAAGTCGAGCGCGGTCGAGCCCTGCTCGAAGGCGCCGACGCCGGTCGCCTTGATGCCGCCGAAGGGGACGTGCGCCTCGCCGCCGGTCGTGGGCGAGTTGACGTGCGTCATACCGGTCTCTATCTCGTCCACGAAGCGGAAGACGCGCGCGGCGTCGTTGGTGAAGATGGATGAGGAGAGGCCGAACTCGCTGTCGTTGGCGACGACGAGCGCCTCGTCGAAGTCCTTCACGCGCAGGACGGAGAGGACGGGGCCGAAGACCTCCTCGCGCGCGATGCGCATGTCGGGTGTGACGCGGTCGAAGACCGTCGGCTGGACGAAGAAGCCCTTGCGCAGCCCCGCGCCGTCGGCCGGCCCGCCGCCCGCCACAAGCTCCGCGCCGTCCTCGCGCGCCACTTCCATGTAGGACAGAACGTTCTTGAACTGGTTGGCGTCCACGAGCGGGCCGACCTCGGTCTCGGGCGCCGCGCCGTCGCCGAGGCGCAGAGACTTCGCGCGCTCGCTGATGCGGCGGACGAACTCGTCCGCGACCGACTCGACGACGACGGCGCGGCTGGTCGCGGTGCAGCGCTGACCCGTCGAGCCGAAGGCGCCCTGCGCCGTGGACTCGACCGCGAGCGAGAGGTCTGCGTCTTCGAGGACGACGACCGGGTTCTTGCCGCCCATCTCGCACTGCACGCGGACGCCGCGCCGCGCCGCCTGCTCGTAGAGCGCGACGCCCACCTGGTTCGAGCCCGTGAAGGAAATGGCGCGCACAGCACGGTGGCCGACAATCTCGTCGCCCGCCTCGGAGCCGGAGCCGAGGATGAGGTTGAGGACCCCCGCGGGCATGCCGGCCTCTGCGAACAGCTCGACGATGCGGACGGCCGTGGCGGGCGTGTTGGTCGCGGGCTTGAAGACGACGGTGTTGCCGGCGACGAGCGCGGGCGCGAGCTTCCAGACCGGGATGGCGATGGGGAAGTTCCAGGGCGTGACGACGGCGACGACGCCGTGCGGCTGCCGGATAGTGTAGGCGAAGTTCGAGGGCAGCTCCGAAGGGATGGTCTCGCCGTTCATCCGGCGCGACTCGCCGGCGCAGAACTCCGCGACGTTGATGGCGCGCTGCAACTCGCCGCGCGACTCGGAGACGGTCTTGCCCTCCTCGCGCGTGAGCAGGGCGGCGACCTCCTCCTTGTGTTCTTCGAGGAGCCGGGCGAAACGTGCGACGATGCGGCCGCGCGCGGGGGCGGGCGTCGAGCGCCAGCCGCGGAAGGCTTCCGACGCGGCCTCGACCGCGCGGCGTGCCTCCTCGCGCGTCGAGAGGCGCACCACGCCGAGCACGTCTTCGGTGTTCGCGGGGTTGACGTTCTCTGCGGTTCTGGGGGAGGACGATTCGACCCACTCACCCTTGACGAAGTTGCGGTAGGTGTCCATACGGTAACTTTTAAATTTGAATTTTCGGCGCCCGGTACGGAAGCGTCAGCATACAGGCGCGGCTGCCGGAGACCGCGAAAATATAACACACGCCGGCCGCGCCCCGCGCGAAAAAAGAGGCGCGGCTTAGCCAATCTTCGCAAACCTCCGCTATGATGTCGGGCGTCCTTCAAAACCTGCGGCCCCCCGGAGGACCCGCGCCGGGCGAGACGAACTGTCGTGAGCTTCGAGAATCTGCGTGAGCTGTTGGAGCGGCGCGCCGCCGCGTCGCCCGAAAAGGTCTTCCTCTCCTCGGAGGCCGACGGGCGGCAGTTTACCTACCGCGAGTTCGACGCGGCGGTCAACCGCACCGCCCGTCTCCTCCACGATCAGGGCGTCCGCCGCGGCGACGTGGTCAGCCTGCTACTGCCGAACTCGGCCGAGTACATCATCGCCTACTTCGCCTGCTTCAAGTCGGGCGCCATCGCCGGCCCCGTCAACTCGCTGCTAAAGGCGGAGGAGATTGCCTACGTCGTCGCCAACTCGGAGGCGCGTTACATGCTCTTCGGCCGCGAGTTCGCCGAAAAGGTCGGCTACGTCCGCCGCGAAGTCCCCGCGCTCGACTCAGTGCAGGACTTCGACGACGAGGCGAGCGCGACGGCGGGGCTGGACGGTAAGGGCGAGGGGGATTGGCGCGTCCCCGACCTCAAGCGCGACGACGAGGCCATCATCATCTACACTTCGGGGACGACGGGGAAGCCGAAGGGGTGTCTGCTCACGCACTGGAACCTGCTGGCCAACGCGCGGCAGATAGTCGAATGGCTCGGCTTCACGGAGGACGACAGGCTTTTGACGGTGATGCCGCTCTTCCACATGAACGCCGTCTCGGTGACGACCGCGAGCGCGCTCTACGCGGGCGGCTCGACCGTCGTCAGCCCGCGCTTCTCGGCCTCGCGCCACTGGCAGGTCGTCAGCGACTACGGCGTCACCTCGTTCGGCTCGGTGGCGACGATGCTCTCGATGCTCCTCGCGACCTACCCCGAAGGCGTCCCCGAGGGACTTAACATCGGGCGGCTGCGCTTCGCCATGTGCGGCTCGGCGCCCGTCCCGGCCGAGGTGATGCGCCGGTTCGAGGAGACGTTCGGCTGCCTCGTCGTCGAGGGCTACGGGCTTTCGGAGTCCACCTGCCGCTCGACCTTCAACCCGCCGGACGCACGGCGGCGCCCCGGCTCGTGCGGGATGCCCATCGGGAACGAGATGCGCGTCGTGGATGAGGATGACCGAGAGCTTCCCGACGGCGAGGCGGGCGAGATAGTCATGCGCGGCGAGAACGTCTTCAAGGGCTACTTCCGCAACGAGGAGGCGACGGAGCGCGCATTCCGCGGGGGCTGGTTTCACACCGGCGACGTGGGCTACCGCGACGCGGAAGGCTTCTACCACATCATCGACCGCAAGTCGGACATGATCATCCGCGGCGGCGAGAACATCTACCCGCGCGAGATAGACGAGCTGCTCTACAGGCACCCGGCCGTCGCAGAGGCCGCCGCCTTCGGCGTGCCGGACGAGCTGTACGGCGAGGAGGTCGCGGCCTTCGTCGTGCTCAAGGAGGGGCGCGAGGCGGGCGGGGAAGATGTCGCGGCCTACTGCCGCGAGCACCTCGCCGACTTCAAGTGCCCCAAGGCCGTCCGCGTCGTCGACGCGCTCCCGAAAGGCCCGACGGGCAAGGTGCTCAAGCGCGAGCTTCAGCAACTGTGGCGGCAGAGTCGGTAGGCAGACGCAAGCAGGAAGTCTCTGGTTCTATGGCAAAGATTAAGGACAAGGTCGGGTACGCGCTCGACGAGGCGCGAATGCTGGTGCTGGGCGCGCAGGTGCTCATCGGCTTCCAGTTCCGCTCGGTCTTCGAGCCGGGGTTCGAGTCGCTCTCGCTCCCCTCGCAGCTCCTGAAGCTCGTGGGGCTCGCGCTGATGCTCGTCGCGCTCGGGCTCATCATCTCGCCGTCGGCCTATCACCGGCTCGTCGAGGGCGGCGAGGACACCGAGGAGCAACACCGCTACACGTCGAACCTGATGACGTGGGCGCTGCTGCCGTTCGCGCTCGGGCTGGGGGTCGACCTCTTCGTGGCGGTTCAGAAGGTCTTCGGGTGGAAGGCGGGCGCGGCGGCCGGGCTTCTCGGGTGGCTGCTGGCGTCGTCGTTCTGGTACCTGCTGGGTTTCTACATGCGCCGCGAGCGTGCGGACGAGATTGCCGCCGAGAAGAAGAAGTCGCGGGACGAGGAGGAGGGCGAGATGGGCGAGGAGAAGGATGCGGGGCCGGGAGGGAAGACGAAGCTCACTGACAAGATCAAGCACGTGCTGACCGAGTGCCGCGTGGTGCTGCCGGGCGCGCAGGCGCTCCTCGGCTTCCAGTTCGTCGTCATCCTGACGGAGAGCTTCGACAGGCTGCCGAACCTCTCGAAGTACATCCACCTCGCGGCGCTCGGGCTGAACGCGCTGACCATCGTGCTGCTGATTACGCCGGCCGCCTACCACCGACTCGTCGAGCGGGGCGAGGAGACCGAGCACTTCCACCGCTTCGCGTCGAAGATACTCGTGGCGGCGCTCGTCCCGCTGGCGCTCAGTCTGGCGGGCGACGTCTACGTCGTCGTCCGGAAGGTGACCGAGTCGTCGCTCGTCTCGGTCGTCTCGGCGCTCGTCGTCCTCGCCATCTTCTGGGAGCTTTGGTTCGGCCTCACGCTCTACCGGCGCACGCAGCGCCAGTACGCCGACTGAGGTAATAATATACTTGACTCACCATGAGTTCTGTGCGATACTCTTCGCATGGAACACGAAGCCAAGTTTCCCAAGACGCTCCAAGAGGCCATCAAGTTCTTTGCCGACGCTGATACGTGCGTCACGTTCATGGCTCAGCTTCGTTGGCCGGAAGGCGTCACCTGCCCTCACTGTCAAGGCAAGGCCGTATCTTACCTGTCTACCCGCCGCACATGGAAGTGCATGAACAAGGCGTGTCATAAGCAGTTCAGCGTCAAGGTCGGCACTATCATGGAAGACTCGGCCATCGGCCTTGATAAGTGGCTCGCGGCCATCTGGCTTATTGCGAACGCGAAGAACGGCGTCAGTTCCTACGAGATTCACCGCGCGTTGGGCGTGACTCAGAAAAGCGGATGGTTTCTGCTTCATCGCATCCGCCTCGCCATGCAGACCGGCACGTTCGAGAAGATGAGCGGTACGGTCGAAGCCGATGAGACGTTCATCGGCGGGCTGTCGAAGAACATGCACAAGCACGCGCGCGAGGCGAAGATTACGGGGCCGGGCGGCTGCGGCAAGGCCATCGTATTCGGCCTGCTAGAGCGCCACGGCGACGGCAGCAAGGTTCGGACGAAGATTATCTTCAACAGGTCGTCTGAGACGCTTCAGGGCGAAGTGAGATGCCACGTCGAACCCGGCTCCAACGTCTACACGGACGCTCACAGGTCTTACTTGGGGCTGAGCGCCGATTACGTCCACGAGTTCACAGACCACGCCGAAGAGTACGTGCGCGGCAACGTCCACTCGAACGGCATCGAGAACTTTTGGTCGCTCCTCAAGCGTTCGATTAAAGGCACGTATGTTTCGGTCGAACCTTTTCACCTGTTCCGCTACCTTGACGAGCAGGCTTTCAGGTTCAACGAGCGCAAGGGCAAGGACGCCGACCGGTTCATTCAGACGGTGAAGCAGGTCGCGGGTAAGCGGAAGCGGGCTAAGTAGTCCGCTTCCCTTTTTCGCGCTCTTTCTGGAGGGTGTCAGATAGATTGTGTAAACGGCATTAACCGATGCAAGCTATCGCTTGCGGAAAGGAACCATGATGCCGATTACACCCGAACTCCTCGACGAACTCCTGAAAGACTATAAGTCGCC
>JAIVJI010000119.1 GCA_020200135.1 Acidobacteriota bacterium
CGGGTTGTGCTTCGCCAAAACCTTCGTGATCGCCGCCGTCAAAGTCGTCTTCCCGTGGTCGACGTGCCCGATCGTCCCGATGTTCACGTGCGGCTTCGACCGGTCAAACTTCTCCTTCGCCATTTCCCTCTTCCCTCTTCTCGGTGGAGTTCTTCGGTTTAGCTTAAGCCCGAGATGGGATTTGAACCCATGACCTCCTCCTTACCAAGGAGGCGCTCTACCCCTGAGCTACTCGGGCGCGAAACGACCGCGCTTTTGTGTTTGGAGCGGGAGACGAGGCTCGAACTCGCGACCCTCAGCTTGGAAGGCTGATGCTCTACCAACTGAGCTACTCCCGCCCGGACGGCGAGATGACAGATGTCAGATGCTAGACGTCAGCGGAAAACTTACTGACGTCTAGCATCTGACATCCGGCATCTGCCTTTACTGGTGCAGGGGGTAGGATTCGAACCTACGTACGGCTTTCGCCGGCCGGGTTTACA
Organism: Acidobacteriota bacterium; assembly: GCA_020200135.1. Lineage (GTDB taxonomy): Bacteria > Acidobacteriota > Blastocatellia > Pyrinomonadales > Pyrinomonadaceae > QHXN01. The sequence continues at coordinate 483 of JAIVJI010000119.1, forward strand.
GCCCGGTGCCATTAACCACTCGACCACCCCTGCTGAATGTCAAAACATCCGACAAGCCGGTGGAGGGATTTGAACCCCCGGCCCGCAGTTTACAAAACTGCCGCTCTACCCCTGAGCTACACCGGCCTATCACGGTCAGAATCCGCGCCTTCCGGCAAAACGTGAATACTAGCAACGCCTTCCGGAAAAGGCAAGCCGCTACGGGCGCACCCCGCCCCGACGCGCCGACCCGGCCGCGAACAAACATGTTGACGCTCGCTCGCGCCAGACAGTAGGATGAGAAGTGCCCGCTCGTGGGCGGCCGTCCGCGACGAATCGGTCGCTTTCCGCGCCTCTTCAGTCAGCCCCGCTGTCCCGCAGTAAACTCCAGGCCAGAACGTCCAGATGATTTCGGACACCTTTGATGCGACAACCACACAAGGAGATTCCCGTGCGTAGCTGCGACACGTTCCCCGTCCGCAAAGTGTTTCTGCTTTTGCTGCTACTCGTATTTTGCGCCTTAGCACAGGCCGCGGCAAGCGGCCAGACGGGCGGCGCCCGCCCCGGCCCCGGCCCGGCACAGAGGCGCGAGCAGCAGGCAACTCTCATCGCGCCCGAGGCGCGCCAGCCCAGACCGGCCGCGCTCCCGAGCGAGTCGGCCTGCGCCGGCTTCATCGAGCAGGCGCAGCAGCAGGCGGCCGGCCAGATAGTCGGGGCCGAGCAGGAGGCGGAGCGCCGCGTCTTCGGCGAGGGCGACCTGGTCTTCGTGGACATGGGCGCACAGGGTGGCGCGCGCGTCGGGCAGGAGTTCTCGGTCGTGCGGCCGCGCGGGCGCTTCCGCTCGAAGTTCTCACGCAAGAGCGGGCCGCTCGGCGTCTACTCGCAGGAGTTGGGGCGGCTGCGCGTCGTGCGCGTGCGCGACCGCGTCGCGGTGGCGCGCGTGACGGTCGCCTGTAGCGACATGCTGGTCGGCGACCTGCTCCGCCCCGCCGTGAGCCGCGAAGTCCCGAGCTCGCGCGCGGAGGTCAGCCTCGACCGCTTCGCGGAGCCGACGGGCAAGCAGACCGGGCGCATCGTCCTGGCGCGCGACGGCCGCGAACTGGTCTCGCGCGACGAGGTCGTCTTCATCGACCTCGGCAGCGAGGACGGCGTGAAGGCCGGCGACTACCTGACGGTCTACCGCCCCATGAAGCACGGGACGCTCGTCGAATACGGGGAAGAGATTGCCGCCAGCGCGCGCCGAGGTTTCCAGAGCGAGGATTTTAAGGGCGGCGGGCACTCCAACCAGGCGCAGCGCGTCAAAGACATCGACGGCTCGATGTACGGCCCGACCGTCAAGACGCCCGAGATCAAGCGGCGGCGCCCGCCCGTCCCGCGCAAGGTCGTGGGCGAGATAGTCGTCCTGAGCGTCGAGGGGCGGACGGCGACCGCCGTCGTCACGCGCGTCGCGCAGGAGATACACACCGGCGACGCGGTCGAAGTCCAGTAGCTCACCTCAGAGTCGTGAACCGTAAACCGTAAACCGTGACAAGGAGAAGCAGTCTTCTCTTGTCACGGTTTACGGTTTACGGTTTACGGCCTTTAACGGTTCGGCGTCGGCGTGCGCGCGGCGGCGGGAGTCGGGAGCGGGGCCGCGTCGCGTTCGGGGGCGTTGCGTTCGAGCGCGGCGTGGTAGAAAGCGCGGAAGTATTCGTACATCGACAGACACGCCGAGAGCACCACGACCCACAGCATCGCGCGCCCGGCCGTGTAGAGCAGCACCTGCCAGTCGGTCGCCGTCACCGCGCCGGCGCCGAAGAGGTGGCCGAGGGCCGTGCGCAGCTCCGGCACCGTCCAGAACTGTATCGCGGGGAAGGCGTGGCCGAAGTTCGCCACGGGCGGCGCGCCCGCCGTGCTCGACGCGATGAGGAGCGCGACCGCCAGGACCTGCGCCGCCATCTTGAACTTCCCCATCCGCGAGGCCGAGATGACCACGCCGTCGGCGGCCGCCACACTGCGCAGGCCCGACACCGCGAACTCGCGCCCGACGATGATGCAGACGGCCCAGGCCGGCGCCAGGCGGTTCTCGACGAGCGAGATGAGCGCGGCGCTGATGAGCAGCTTGTCGGCGATGGGGTCGAGCAGGATGCCGAAGCGCGAGATCTGCCGGCGGCTGCGCGCGATGTGCCCGTTGAGGAAGTCCGTGGCCGCCGCGGCGAGGAAGAGCGCGACGCCGAGCAGGTGGCGCTGGACGCCGAACCAGTTCTCGGAGAAGGGCGTGAGCAGGACGACGACGAGGAGCGGGACGACGAAGATGCGCGACAGCGTCAGTGCGTTCGGAAGATTCAGCACGTCCCTCCCTGCTCCCTCTCCTCTAACGTGTCCGCGGCCCGCTCGCCCGCCCGCGCCTTTCGGTCTAGACGGCGGAGTGTATAGCAGTTCGCGGCCGGGTGTAAATCATGGGCGCTTCTTCGGCTGCGCGGGCGGCTGCGGGGCGTCGTCGGACTTCTTCGCCGCGGGCCTCCGCGGCCTTGAGTCCGTCAGGCACTTCGAGACGCCTGTGTAGACGGCCATCGAGCGCGCGTACCTATCGTCGAGCGCGCCAGCGGCTTCGAGCGCCGCGTCCATGTCGCCGCGCGAGGCCAGCTCGCGCAGCACCGCCTCAAGGCTGAAGCCCGGCGCCGGGCTGTACGTGTAGAAGAAGTAGGTCCGCCCGTCGACGCTGCGCATGACCGTCTGGCTGAAGGGGTCGAAACTCGGGAGGCGGTTGATGGCCGAGACGGCCTCGGCCAGAAGCTGTGTCGTGCGCGGCGGGTCGAGTCTGGTCTGGACGTAGGCGAGGCCGAGCAGGGCGCGCGCCTTCTCCTCAGACTCGGGCGCGCGCTGCGCCGACTTGTAAACCGACTCCGCGACCGCGCGCGCGGCGTCGCCGCCGCCCGTCAGTTTGTGCTCGGCGGCCGTCAGTTCCCACGCCAGCACCGCGCGCTGCTCCAGCGAACGCACCTTCTCGGCGGCGCGCGCCGCCTCGTCGGCCCGCCCGGCCTTCAAAGCCCTGAGCACCTGCGAGAAGTAGACCGAGTCGAGGAACTGCGCGCGCACGGCCTCGTCCTTTATCTTGTCGCCGGCCGCTTCGAGACGCTCGACGGGCTCGTCGCCGAGGTAGCCCCACAGCCCCATCGCGATCTGCCGGTCGTGCTGGTCAGGCTCCTTCATCTTCTCGGCCTGCGCCAGGACGTTGGCGATGCGGTCGGTCCCGGCCGCCGGCTCGGGCTTCGGGCGCGTGCTGCTCTCCGCGTTGTTGGTCGCGCGCCGCAGGCCGCCGCCCGAAAGCATCCCGCCGGCCATCTGCCGCAGCGGCTCGGCGACCGCCGTGAAAGACTTGTCCGTCGGGCCGTACAGGGTTCCGAGCGCGGTGAGCGCCGCGTAGATAAGCTCGGGGTCGGAGGCGTGCTGTGGGTTGTCCGCCGGCGGCGGCTGGCCGGCGGCCGCCCCGAGGCTCCGCTCGGACGCGCGCAGGAAGGCGGCGACGAACTGCCGCTGCAACTCCGGGCTCGGCCTGAAGTCGGGCGGCGCGGTGCCGGCCGAGTTGTAACCGGGCCGAATCCCGAAGTTGTTGTTCAGCGCGAAGGGGTACGCGGAGATTTCGAGGAGCGAGGCGACGCCCGATTCGGCGTAGGCGCGGAGCGCGTCGGCGTAGAAGGCGTCCGCCAGGGCGCGGTCGGTCCACGCCAGAGAGTAGATGAAGCTCCCGAGAAAACGCGCCGACGGGAAGCGCAGCGCCTCGCGCGCGAGCGAGACGGCGAGCGCCGGGTCGCTCGCGGCGAACGAGCGCGCCATCGAGACCAGCCTCGACGCCGCACGGCTCTCGCCTAGCTCCTTATCCGCGCCCACGTTCGCGCGCTCCCGCGTCTCTTCGGCGGCGCGCACGGCGAGCTTCTCGGCCCAAGCGTGGTCCAGACGCGCGATGATGTTCAGAACGGACATGCGCGGGTCGGGCTGTGTGGCGGGCGGCCCCGGGTAGGTCGCGTCCGCACGCTTCGGCGCGCGACGCTCGACAACTTCGCCGTGCCCGCTGTAGTAGGACGAGGCCACGTCGAACGCCTCGGCCAGCACGGCGCGGGCGCGCGGCTGGTCGAAGGGCCAGAGCATCTCCGCGCCGCGCGCCAACACGGCCGAACGCTTCTCGCCGTTCGCCATCGCACGCGAGTCCGCGAGCTGATGCGAGACGAGTTGCAGCGCGCGCTCCGAGTCGCAGGCGGGCGCCGGCCGTAGGTTCTCAGGCGTCGCCTTCTCGGGCGGCGACTTCTTCTGAGCCTGCGCGGCGGCGGTCTGTGCGGCGAGCGAGACGAGCAGCAGGACGGCCATCATCCGGCGAAGCGGCGGGTGCATCCGAAGTTCTCCTGAAAGGTTTTGCGTCCTCAAGGCTTCCGGCCGCCGGGCGCTGGCTTTCGCGGCGGCGACGGCTTCTCCGAGTCTTCGAGGCACTTCGCGGCGAGCGCGAGGACGGCCGTGGCGCGGAGGTTCTTGTCGCCGAGCTGGTTGGCGGCGGCGAGCGTCGCCTCGAAGTCGCGCGCGCCCAGCTCGCCGAATGAGCTTTCGAGCGTGAAGCCGGGCATGGGCCACCCCCCGAACGTGCTGAAGTTCTTCCCCTGCACCCTCAACGGGAGTGACGCCGACGCGAGGTCGGGGTCGGTCAGCTTGTTGACGACGCCGACCGCCTCGCCCATCACGCCTAAGCCGCGCAGGTAATCGAAACTCGCGTACAGGTGCGCCGCCCCGAGCAGGGCGCGCGCCTTCGCGACCACGTCGGGAGCCTTACGCGCGGCGGCGACGACGGCCGTCAGCAACTCCTCTGCCTGCTGCTTGTCGTCGGAGCGCCTGAGCCCCACGGTGGCGATGTTGAGGAGGAGCAGGGCGCGCCCCTCAAGTGACTCGATGCGTTCGGCGAGCCGGCGCGCCGTGTCGAAATCACCCGCGTACGCCGCCTCGTGCCCGCGCCTGAAGAAGAGCCAGTTGAGCACCTGCCCGCGCGCCTGCGCGTCCTCTATCTTCCCCGCGGCGGCCTCGACCTTTTCGAGCGGCGCGTGGTCGGACGAGTACAGGATGGCCGAGGCGACATACTGGTCGCGCCTGTCGGGCGGCATCTTCTCGGCGCGTTCGAGCGCCGCCTCGAACGCGCCTTCGCGCGGGCCGGCGTCGCCGCCGTCGAGGTCGCGCTTCGCGTAGTCGGACGCGCTGCGCTGCGCCGCGGCCGAGAGCAGCGCGACGGCCCGGCCTTCGAGCGTGCTGATGCGTTCGAGCGCCGCGGGCTGCCGCGCGCCGTAGAGCGATGCCAGCACGCGGAGCGCCGTGTAGAAGGCCTCCGGCTCGGAGCGGCGGGAGGTCGGGACGCCGGCGGGCGGCTGCTCGGTGAGCGCCGCGACCCTCCGCTCGGCGAGGCCGAGGAACGAGTTGACGAACAGCCGCTGCAACTCGGGCTCGGTGTTAAAGCCGGGCGGCAGGCGCACGCCTATGTGCCTGTAGAGCGCGTCGGCGGCGGGGCGGTCTGACTCGGCGAGCTTGTAGAGGAAGGCCCCCAGGTACGCCGTGGCCGGATCGGCGAAGCTGCCGCGGGCGACGGCGAGCGCCGTCTGTCTGTCCGACTCCAGCAGAGACATCGCGAACGACAGGAACTTTTCGCCGACCGGCCGGTGACGCTCTTTGCTCGCGGCCTCGGCCTTTTTCATCTCCTCGCGCGTCTCTTCGGCGGCGCGGGCGGCCAACTCGCGCGCCCAGGCCGAGTCGCGCCGGGCTATCGCGCGCAGCACGACGAAGCGCTGGTCGGGGAGCCGGACGACCAGCGCCGAGACCCTGCTGTCGGCGCGCCCCTGTTCGCGCCGCACCTCGTCGCCGCGCTCGCGGTAGTGGCGCGACGCCAGCTCGAAGGCTTCGGCGAAGACGGCGCGCGCCTGGCTTCGCTCGCGCGGCCAGAGCGCGTGCGCCGCGCGCGTCATGACGGCGATGCGCTTGACCGTGTCGTCGAACGCCTTCGCCTCCGACAACTGCTCGCCGACAAGCGCGACGGCGCGCGACGGCTCGCAGAAGACCTTCGGCGCTTCGGCCTGCGGGCTCGCCTGCGCCCGCGCGGCGGCGGGCAGGAGGCAGAGAGCCAGGAGGAGGACGGGCGACGGCGTGCGACGGGACTGCGAGGCCATCTGAGGGTTCCGCCTTTCTATCGTTTTTAAGGGTATCGCTTCGGGGCGCGGCCGACAATTTTAACGCCGGCGCGGCCGGCGCGTTCCGCAAAATCCGGGGTGCGGGCGAATTCAGGCGGGTCGCTTGCCCGCCCCGTACTACTCGGCTACAATCATCGTTTCCGCACCGCTCAGGATTCTCCACTGTAGTGCGCGCGGGGCTTTTCAGGCAATGGCAATAGACCGCATTACGGTGCGCGGCGCGCGCCAGCACAACCTGAAGGACGTCAACGTCGAGATACCGCGAGACCGGCTGACGGTCATCACCGGGCTCTCGGGGTCGGGCAAGTCCTCGCTCGCCTTCGACACCATCTACGCCGAGGGGCAGCGCCGCTACGTCGAGAGCCTTTCGGCCTACGCGCGCCAGTTCCTCGACCAGCTCGAACGCCCCGACGTCGACTCGGTCGACGGCCTCTCGCCCGCCATCTCCATCGAGCAGAAGACGGTCTCGCGCAGCCCGCGCTCGACGGTCGGCACGGTGACGGAAGTCTACGACTACCTCCGCCTCCTCTTCTCCTCGGTCGGACAGCCGCACTGCCACATCTGCGGGGCGCCCATCACTCGCCAGTCGGTCGAGCAGATAGTCCACAGCGTCCTCAGCTTACCCGAGGGCGAGCGCGTGATGGTGCTCGCGCCTGTCGTGCGCGGACGCAAGGGCGAGTTCAGGAAGGAGCTGGAGAAGCTACAGAAGGACGGGTTCCTGCGCGCGCGCGTGGACGGCGAGCTGGTCTCGCTCGACGAGGAGATACGGCTCGACAAGCGCCGCAACCACACCATCGAGGCCGTCGTCGACCGCCTCCTCATCAAGCCCGGCATCGGCGAGCGGCTGACCGAGTCGGTGCGCACGGCGCTCAAGCTGACCGGCGGCGCGGTGCTCGTCTCGGTGGTGGACGGCGAGGAGAAGCTCTACTCGGAGCGGATGGCCTGCGTCAACTGCGGTATCAACGTCCCGCCTCTGGAGCCGCGCTCGTTCTCCTTCAACTCGGTCTACGGCGCGTGCAAGCGCTGCCACGGCCTCGGCACCGTGTTGGAGATCGACCCGGCCAAGATAGTCACCGACGCCACCGAGCGCGCCGACAAGCTCTTCGTCGCGCTCGCCGCCTCGGACAAGCAGGGCGCGGCGTACCTGAAGGCGGCGCTGGTCGCCGTCGCGGAGCACTTCAGGGCCGACCCGCAGACGCCCTTCGCCGAGCTGCCGCGACAGGTGCGCGACGGCTTCTTCCACGGCGTCGAGGGGCAGCTCACCTTCCGCCACGGCCTCTACAAGTACGAGAGCGACTGGAAGGGCGCGGTGCGCTACCTCTCCGAGCGGATGCACGACGCGCCGAGCGAGCGCGTCCGCGAGGCGCTCGAAGAGCTGGTCTCGCCGGTCGGCTGTCCCGACTGTCAGGGTCGGCGCCTCCAGCCCGAGTCTCTCGCCGTGCGCGTCGGCGGGCGCGGCATCGCCGAGTACACGGCGCTCCCCATCGAGGAGTCGGTCGCCGCCTTCGACGAGCTCAAGCTCAACGAGCGCGAGTCGCAGGTCGCCGGGCTCGTCCTGCGCGAGATACGCAACCGGATGCGCTTCCTCAACCAGGTCGGCCTCGGCTACCTCTCGCTCGACCGCGCCTCGGCCACGCTCTCGGGCGGCGAGGGGCAGCGCATCAGGCTCGCCACCCAGATCGGCTCACAGTTGCGCGGCGTGCTCTACGTTCTGGACGAGCCGTCGATCGGCCTGCACCCGCGCGACAACCAGAAGCTGCTCGAAACGCTCTCGGCGCTGCGCGACCTCGGCAACACCGTCCTCGTCGTCGAGCACGACGAGGAGACCATCCGCCGCGCCGACTACGTCGTCGACCTCGGCCCGGCGGCCGGGGCGCACGGCGGGGAGATAGTCGCGGCCGGCACCCCCGAGGAGGTCGCCTGCAACCCGGCCTCGGTCACGGGCCAGTACATCTGCGGCAAGCTCGCCATCGAGGTGCCGCAGAGGCGTCGCCCCGCGGGCGGCAACGCGGTCACCGTCCGCGGCGCGCGCGCCAACAACCTCAAGTCCATCGACGCCACGTTCCCGCTCAGCCTGCTCACGGTCGTCACCGGCGTCTCGGGCTCGGGCAAGTCGACGCTCGTGGACGACATCCTCTACCGCGCGCTGGCGCGCCACCTCTACGGCTCGCTCGAAGAGCCGGGCGAGTACGACTCCATCGAGGGGCTGGAGCACGTCGACAAGTGCATCGAGATTGACCAGTCGCCCATCGGCCGCACGCCGCGCTCGAACCCCGCGACCTACACGGGGCTCTTCACGCCCATCCGCGAGCTGTATGCGATGCTGCCCGAGTCGCGCGAGCGCGGCTACAAGCCCGGCCGCTTCAGCTTCAACGTCAAGGGCGGGCGCTGCGAGGCGTGCGAGGGCGACGGCATGAAGCGCATCGAGATGAACTTCCTGCCCGACGTTTACGTGCTCTGCGACGTCTGCCGCGGCGCGCGCTACAACCGCGAGACGATGGCCGTGAAGTACAAGGGCAAGTCCATCGCCGACCTCCTCGACACGACCATCGAAGAGGCGATGCCGCTCCTTGAGAACATCCCGCAGATCAAGCAGAAGCTCCAGACCCTGCTCGACGTCGGCCTCGGCTACATCAAGCTCGGCCAGTCGGCCACGACCCTTTCGGGCGGCGAGGCGCAGCGCATCAAGCTCGCCCGCGAGCTGTCGAAGCGCGCCACCGGCCGCACCATCTACATCCTCGACGAGCCGACGACGGGGCTCCACTTCGCCGACGTTCACAAGCTGCTCGACGTGTTGCAGCGGCTCGTCTCTCTGGGCAACACCGTCATCGTCATCGAGCACAACCTCGACGTGATTAAGAGCGCCGACCACATCGTAGACCTCGGCCCCGAGGGCGGCTCGAACGGCGGACGCGTCGTCGCCTGCGGCACGCCCGAGGAGGTCGCGCGCGTCCGAAAGTCCCACACGGGCCAGGCGCTGCGCCCGCTCCTGAACGGCCACCTGACCAACGGCAACGGCCACGCGCCCGCCGCCCCCGCCGCGGAGAACCCGGCCGGCACGAACGGGAAGGCGCCCGCCCGCCGCGGCCGAAAAGGCGGCGCCTGATTCGCGCCGCCGTGTATAATCCCCCCGCCGTGCCACGTCCCGCGCCCTCTTAAAAGGCGCCCAAGCCAACGGAGAGTTCCCCCATGACGAGCCTCGCCCGAAGCCCCCGCCGCCGCATCCTGTTTTTAACTTTCATGTCGGCGCTCCTTGCCGCGAGTGCCGTGCGCGCGCAGGAGCGCGTCTACACGCGCGAGGAGGTGAGCAAGCCCGCCGTCATCGTCTCGATGCCCGACCCCGTCTACCACAACTCCGGCGAGAAGCTCCTCGACCTCACGGGCGCGGTGAAGATAAGCGTCGTCCTCTCCGCCTCGGGGCGCGTCACCGACTTGCAGGTGCTCGAGGGGCTCTCGAAGAATCAGAACTTCGCGTCGCTCAAGGCGGCCCGGCGCATCACCTTCATGCCCGCGACCAAAGACGGCGTCCCCGTCTCGCAGTCCTACGTCGCCGTCTACAGCTTTCAGGTCACGACGCAGGAGAACGGCACGACCGACGAGCTGAAGGGGCTGACGAAGTTCTACGTCGACGCCGACGGCGACCGCGAGGTACGGGGCGCGATCACGGGCGAGCTTCTGAAGGAGTTGCCGCAGCTCGTCGTCGTCGACAGGCCGGGGCAGGCCGAGTGCATCCTGAGGTTCGAGGGCTCCCGCACCTTGCAACTGGCGGAGGGGCAGGACGGGAGGAGGAGCGGCGTGCCGCTCAAGGTCGAGCACGGCCACGGCTGGGTCATCAAGCTGGCCGGCCCGGACAAGCGGCGCTTCCTCATGTATTATGCGAACAGCAAAGAGTCCTTCATCGAGAGAGCCCCGACCACGAACTTCGTGCGGGCCTTCGTCTATGAGTATAAAAGAGCCAACAACCTCGGCAAGTGACGCCGGCCCGTTGGGCCGGCACGTCGCGTCGGCCGTCGCCGACAGCATCGAAGTCAAACGCCGCTTCTTCGCGTCGCACGCCGAAGACGTTGAGCGCGCCGCCGCCGTCATCGCCGAGTGCTTCCGCTCGGGCGGCAAGCTCCTCGTCTGCGGCAACGGCGGCTCCGCGGCCGACGCGCAGCACGTCGCGGGCGAGTTCGTGAACCAGTTCCTCGTCCGTGACCGGCGGGCGCTGCCCGCGCTCGCGCTCACGACCGACGGCGGCGTCCTGACCTGCATCGCCAACGACACCGGCTTCGAGCGCGTCTTCGCGCGCCAGGTCGAGGCGTTCGGCTCGGAGGGCGACGTGCTGCTGGCCATCACCACCTCCGGCAACTCGCCGAACGTCGAGGCGGCGGCCTCGGCCGCGCGCGAGCGCGGCGTCAAGGTCGTCGGCCTGCTCGGGCGCGACGGCGGCCGCATACGCCGCCTGTGCGACCTCGCCCTCGTCGTCGAAAGCGCCGACACGCAGCGCATACAGGAGACGCACAACCTCGTCGGCCACGTCCTCTGCGACCTCGTCGAGCGCACACTCTTCCCCGAAGCGACCGACTGAAGAACCCCGTGTCCATCTACGACGACATACGGCCGCTCGGGCTCGAAGGCGTGAGTACCTACCCGCTCGAGTCGCGCCCGAGCAAGGTCACGGTCGAAGACTTCGCGCGCCCCTTCGGCGGTGACGCGAGCCTCCGCGACTTCCTCGACAGCCTGCCCAACATCCTCGCCGTCCAGTCCATACGCGAGATAGCCGCGCGGATGCGCCGCGCGCGCGAGTTGGGGAAGCCCATCGTCTGGGGACTCGGCGGGCACGTCGTCAAGACCGGGCTCGCGCCGCTCGTCATCGACCTCATGCGCCGCGGCTTCGTCAACGGCGTCGCGGCCAACGGCTCCGTGCTCGTCCACGACGCCGAGGTGGCGCTGGTCGGCTCGACCTCGGAGGACGTCGACGCGACGCTCGGCGCGGGCGCCTTCGGCGCGGCCGACGAGACGGGGCGGCTCCTCAACGAGGCCGCGCGCGACGCCGCGCGCGACCGCGTGGGCTACGGCGAGGCGCTCGGGCGCGCGCTCCTCGCCTCCGTGCCGAAGCACGCGGAAATCTCTCTGCTCTGCGCCGCCTACCGCGCGCGCGTCCCCTTCACCGCGCACGTCGCGGTCGGGACGGACATCGCGCACTTCCACCCGCTGGCGGACGGCGCGGCGCTCGGCGCGGCGTCGCACACAGACTTCCGGCTGCTCGCGGAACTCGTGCGGCGCATGAGCGGCGGCGGCGTCTACCTCAACGTCGGCTCGGCCGTCGTCCTGCCCGAGGTCTTCCTCAAGTGCGTCACGCTCGTGCGCAACCTCGGCCACGCGCTCGAAGACTTCACCACCGCCAACTTCGACTTCATACAGTCCTACCGCCCGCTCACCAACGTCGTCCGCCGCCCCACGAGCGGCGGCGCCGGCCGCGGCTTCTCCGTCACCGGGCACCACGAGCTGACCATCCCGCTCCTCGCCGCCGAACTCCTCTGCGGCGACGCGCGGGAATAGACGCGCCCTCCGACTCGAAAGCCCCTCCGCCGCCCGCCCCCGAAGTCAGTTCCCGCCGCCCAACCGCTTCCGTGAATCTCCCTGTTGACAGCCCACGCCCGGAGACTTATACTCCTGGTGAAATTGAAATCCACTTTCAATTTTATTCTTTCAAGTTCTTTCAGCTCTTCTCCAGAAGGCAGTCGAAAGCAGCCGCGTGCTTGAGCGCGCGTCGCCCGGGCCGTCGCCCCGCGCCGTGCCTCCGGAGCCGGCGCCCGAACGCCCGCGCGTGCGACTGAAGGTGTTCAAATGTCTCAGAACTCCGTCCCAAACTCTCGCGTCCTTAAAAGTCTCCTGCTCCTCGCCGCGCTCTTTTGCGTCTTCGGCACCGTACCCGCGGCCTTCGCCCAGACGGCGCGCGCCACACTTTCCGGTCGCGCGCTCGACCAGAACGGCGCGGCCGTGCCCGGCGCGCGACTGACGCTCAGGCAGGCGGGCACGCACGTCGAGTTCGCCGCGACCGCCGACGACTCGGGCGCCTACTCCTTCAAAGACCTCGCGCCCGGCGCGTACACTTTGAGCGCTTCGGGGCAGGGCTTCGCCGTGTCGTCCGAGGGGCTGTCCCTCGCCTCGGGCGAGGCGCGCGCGCTCGACCTCGCGCTGCGCCCGGCCGACCTGGCGGAGGACGTCGTCGTCTCGTCCACGCGCATCGCCGGCACGCCGGAAGTCCTGGAGCGCATCCCCGGCTCGGTCGAGATACTGAGCACGGAGCAACTCGAACAGGCGCGCGTCTTCAGCACGACCGAGGCGCTCAGGAAGTCCGCGGGCGTCAACGTCCGCGACGAGGAGGGCTTCGGGCTGCGCCCTAACATCGGCATCCGCGGCCTGAACCCGACCCGCTCGACGAAGGTGCTGCTGCTCGAAGACGGAGTCCCGCTCACCTACGCGCCCTACGGCGACAACGCCTCGTACTACCACCCGCCGATCGACCGCTTCCAGACCGTCGAAATTCTCAAAGGCTCGGGGCAGGTCGTCTACGGCCCGCAGACCGTGGGCGGCGTCATCAACTACATCACGCGCAACCCGCCGACGGAGCCGTCGGGCTCCCTGACGCTGACGGGCGGCAACCGCGACTACTTCAACGGCCACGTCAACTACGGCTTCAGCGCCGGCACGACGTCTCGCCCGCGGCCGTGCTGACGACGAGCGCCTACGGCTCGTACTTCAAGCGCCACTGGTGGCGGCAGTCGTCGAACTCGGGCGAGCGTCCGAACCGCCTGCGCACGCTCGCGGGCGGCGACCCCGACTGCCGCGGGATGCAGGACCTCGACACGACGTGCGGCATCCAGGGGCGTCTGCGCAAGTACTACTTCTTCGGCGTCGAGCCGCGGCTGCGTCTGACGCACCGGCTCTTCGGCGTCCGCGGCGAGGCCGACTTCGGCGTCCGCGCGCACTACGAGACGCAGGACCGCCGACAGGAGAACGGCGACCTGCCGACCTCGCGCGCCGGCACGCTCGTCGAGCACAACGAGCGGCGCAACCAGGCTTACTCGGCCTTCGCGCAGAACCGCTTCCAGTTCGGCGACTGGGCCGTGACGCCGGGCGTCCGCGTCGAGCACGTCGAGTACCAGCGCACCAACCGCCTGAACGGGGTGAAGGGGCGCACCGGCCTGACGCAGGTCGTGCCCGGCGTCGGCGTCTCATACGCGCCGTCGGCGCGGCTCACGGTGTTCGCGGGCGTGCATCGCGGGTTCGCCCCGCCGCGCACGGAGGACGTCATCAACAACACGACGGGCGGCGTCGTGGAGCTCGACCCGGAGCTGAGCTGGAACTACGAGGTCGGCGCGCGGGTCGCGCCGGCGGACGGGCTGCGCGTGGAGGCGACCTTCTTCCGCATGGACTACGCGAACCAGATCGTCCCGGCGAGCCTCGCCGGCGGCGTCGGCGCGACGCTCACCAACGGCGGCGCGACGCGCCACCAGGGGTTCGAGCTCTCGGGGCGCGTGGACACGGGCGCGCTCACGCGCTCGCGCCACAACTTCTACCTGCGCGCGGCCTACACGCTGCTGCCCGTCGCGGAGTTTCGCGGCGTGCGCCGGAGCAGCATCGACTCCGCGACCGTCATCACGGGGCGGCGGCTCCCCTACGCGCCCGAGCACCTTCTGACGGCGACCGCCGGCTACTCGCACCCTTCGGGGTTCGACGCGCTAATCGAGTCGGTCTACGTCGGCGGGCAGTTCTCGGACGACCTCAACACCGTCAACCCGACGGCCAACGGGCAGCGCGGCTACGTGCCCTCCTACACGGTCTGGAACGCGACGGCGAACTACTCGGTCGAGCGGCTGAAGACGACCTTCTTCGTCACCGTCAAGAACGTCTTCGACCACCTCTACATCGCCGACCGCTCGCGCGGCATTATCCCCGGCCAGCCGCGCCTGCTCCAGAGCGGCCTCAAGGTCAGGTTCTAAGGCGGCCGGAAAGAATCGACACAGGAGACGCGGGGACACGGCTTAGACAAAGGCCGTGTCCCCGCGTCTCCTCACTATCGCACGGTGCTGCTGGAGCAGTTGCGGCAGCAGAGCGAGTCGGCGCGCGGCAACCAGGCGGACGCCCTTGAGTTCGCGGCCAACGACGACGGCGTCAAGGACGTGGCCGACCAGTCGGTCCAGGACGTGAGCCAGGAGATCGAGTACCGCCTGAGCGAGCGCGCCTCGCAGGTCATCGCCGACATCGACCAGGCGCTGCTGCGCATCGACGAGGGCAGCTACGGCGTCTGCGCGCGCTGCGGCAAAGACATCCCCGAGCGCCGGCTCGACGCCGTCCCCACCGCGCGCTACGACGCCGAGTGCCAGGCGCTCCTCGAACAGAACACCGGCGAGGACGAGCACGCCACGCTTTAAAAGCCCGTAAACCGTGAACCGTGACAAGAGAAGACAGGGTTCTTCTCTTGTCACGGTTCACGGTTTACGGTTTACGGCCGTCAGGCTTTCGGGTGCGCCTTGTCGTAGACCTCGATGAGCTTCTCCATGGAGACGTGCGTGTAGATTTGCGTGGTGGAGAGGCGCGCGTGGCCGAGGAGTTCCTGTATGTCGCGCAGGTCGGCGCCGCTGTCGAGGAGGTGCGTGGCGAAGGAGTGGCGCAAGCTATGCGGGCTGATGTCGTGGATGCCCGCGCAAATCTTGATGTACTTGTCCACCATGCGGCCGACCGAGCGCGTGGTGATGCGCGTGCCCTGGTAGTTGAGAAAGACCGCGTCGGGCTCGCGCTCGGCGACGGGCGCGTTGTTGAGGAACGTGCCGCGCACCTCGGTCAGATACCTCATCAGCGCGTGGAGCGCGGGCTCGCCGAAGGGCACGACGCGCTCCTTGCGGCGCTTGCCCTTGACCCTCACCACCTTGTTGCGAAAGTCGACGTCCTTGAGGTCGAGCTTGACCAGCTCCGAGACGCGGACGCCCGTCCCGTAGAGCATCTCCAGAATCGCCCGGTCGCGCTTGCCGAGGTCGGTCGCCACGTCCGGCGTCTCGATGAAGCGGACGGCGTCCTCGATGGAGAGGTGGTTCGGCAGCTTCTTCTCCAGGCGCGGCGTCGAGACGAGCTTCGCCGGGTTGGCCTCGACCGCGCCCTCGCGGATGAGGAACTGGAAGAAGGTGCGGAGCGCCGCCAGCTTGCGCGCGATGGAAGTCTTCTTCTTCTGCGCGTCGTGCAGCTCGGAGAGCCACTCGCGGACGGTGATGTGATCGATGTCGCGCACGTCCAGCTCGCGGCGCTCCCCCGTCGCGGGGTCGGCGGGCGCGAGGTGTTCGAGGAACTGGCCGAGGTCGATGGCGTAGTTCCTCAGCGTGTGCTCGCTCACGTTGCGCTCGTAGCGCAGGTGTTCGAGGAACTGTCCGATCAGTTGTTCCATGCGGGTGAATGGTAAATGGTAAATGGTGAATGGTAAATAGAATTTTTAGGGGCTGCCGCCGGCACTCTATTCACTATTTCCTATTCACCATTCAGCCCTTCGGGGCGTAGTAGCCCTTGCGCGTGCGGACGCGCAGGCCAGGGCGGGACTTGACGTCGAGCGTGAAGGTGCGGAAGCGGCCGTCGCGGAGGTCGCCCGGCGGGTAGTAGCTGAGGACGTACTGCTGCGAGAGGTCGGTGGCTATCTGCTTGAAGGCCGCCCCCAGCTCCTCGTTGGTGTGGGGGACGTAGACCGCGCCGCCGCTCTGCGCGGCGAACTCCTTGAGGCGGTGCGAGCCGGCGAGGTCGTGCAGGTTCGGGCTCTCGCTGTTGCCGGTCTGGACGGCGTAGACCTGGCAGTCGTCGGCGAGGACGAGCCTGAGCGTCGTGTCGAAGTCGAGCTCGCTGACCGTGTCCGCGCCGTCGGAGATGATGACGATGACCTTGCGCGTCCGCAGCGGCTTGAGGTACTCGGCGGCCATCGCTACCGTGTCGAAGAGCGCGGTCGCCGCCGCCTCGGGTCTCGGGAAGCCCTCGATGACGCGGACCAGACGCGGCACATCGTTCGTCAGGGGGTGCGACAGCTCCGGGTCGGTCGAGATGGAGAAGACCGCGGCGCGGTCTACGGGGCGGACGACGGACTTGAGGAAGCGTATGCCGGCCTGGCGCTCGAAGTCGCGCGCGGAGACCTGGCTGGAGCTGTTGTCGAAGAGCAGCGCGATGCTCACAGGCGTCTCGGCGCGGCTCACGTCGCCGACGGGCTTGACCTCGCCGTCGACTTTCAGCACGAAGTCTTCGGCCTTGAGGTCGGCGACGGCGCGCCCCTGCGCGTCGACGACCGAGGCGGGGAGCGGGACGAGGTTCGAGCTGATG
>JAIVJI010000069.1 GCA_020200135.1 Acidobacteriota bacterium
CGCAGGGAGCGCGCAGAAGACGCACGAGTCGCCGTGGCCGGTCTTCTCGCCGCTCGCCCCCTTTATGTAGTCGAAGCGCCAGGGCGTGTAGAGCCTGTCCAAACCGTCTCCCCCTTGTCGTCCGAGTCACCCGCGCGGGCGGCTCACATCAGCGGAGGGTTCTGGCCGCCGCCGTCGGCCGAGCCGGGCTCGCCGCCCCCGCCCGCGCCGGCCTCTGACGCCGGGAGGTCTGAAGGGGCGGAGGCCTCTGCGCCGTCATCCTCGTTGATCAGCTCCTTTAGCTCCTTGCCGGGCTTGAAGTAGGGGACGCGCTTGGCCGGGATGTCCACGGGGTCGCCGGTCTTCGGGTTGCGGCCGCGGCGGGCGCCGCGCTCGCGCACGCGGAAGGAGCCGAAGCCGCGCAGCTCGATCTTCTCGCCGTGATTGAGCGTTTCGATGATGCTCTCGAAGACGATCTCGACGAGGCGCTCGGCGTCCTTCTTGGTCAGCTCGGCCGCGCGGGCCACGTCTTCAACCAGTTCTGCTTTCGTCATGGTCTCCACCTCTCCGGCCTCTCGGTGAAAGCTTCCGCCGCAAAACACAGGCAGGTCAATGAGTAAGGGGTACAAGAACCGGGCTGTAACTTAGCAGATACGGGGAACGCCTGACAAGGGTAAACGGTCGCGCGGCCAACAAGTTAGCGCCGCCCCGCAAAGAAGGAGCCCCGCGCGGAGTCGGCTGATTCCGCGCGGGGCTCGTGTTCTTCGTACGGTCGGGGACTAGCGGTTCTCTTCCTCGGGGCCGCTGCCGCGCTTGTTGAAGAAGTCGGCCAGCTCGCCCAAAGAGGCCATGCCGCCGCCAGCGTCGGTCGTGTAGCTCTTCACGTCAACGACCGGCTCGTCGTGCTTGGCCGCGCGGTGCGAGAGCCCTATCTTCTTCGACTCCGGCTCGATGCGCAGGATGCGGAAGTCGAGCTCCTGCCCGATCTGCGCCGCGTCCTCGGGGCGCTCGACCCGGTCGTCCGAAAGCTCCGAGACGTGGCAGAGACCTTCGAGCCCCTCGGCCAGCTCGACGAACGCGCCGAAGTTGGCGAAGCGCGTCACCTTGCCGTGGACGATGTCGCCGGGCTTGTGCTCGTTGATGAACTTCTCCCAGGCGCTCGGCTCGGTGTCCTTGATGGAGAGCGAGAGCCGGCGGTTGTCGATGTCGATGTTGGTGATGACCGCCTCGATCTCCTGCCCCTTCTTGAGGACTTCGCCCGGGTGCTTGATGCGCTTGTTCCAGGAGATGTCCGAGACGTGGACGAGGCCGTCCACACCGTCCTCGACCTCGACGAAGGCGCCGAAGTCGGTCAGGTTGCGGACGCGGCCGCGGACGCGGTCGCCGATGTGGAAGCGCTCGGGCAGCGTCTCCCACGGGTTCGGCTGCGTCTGCTTCATGCCGAGGCTGATGCGGCGGTTCTTCGGGTCCACGCCGAGCACTTCGACGTCGACCGGGTCGCCGACGTTGACGAGCTTCGACGGGTGCTTCATCCGCTTCGACCACGTCATCTCGGAGACGTGGACGAGCCCCTCGACGCCCGGCTCCAGCTCGATGAACGCGCCGTAGTCGGTCACGCTCGCGATCTTGCCGCTCATGCGCTGACCCGACGGGAAGCGCTCGGCGACCGACTCCCAGGGGTCGGGCAGGAGCTGCTTGTAGCCCAGGCTTACGCGCTCGCGCTCCTTGTCGAACTTCAGCACCTTGACCTGGACGCTCTCGCCGACGCGGAACATCTCGCCGGGGTTGAGCAACCGCCCCCAGGACATGTCGGTGACGTGGAGCAGTCCGTCGATGCCGCCGAGGTCGACGAAGGCGCCGTAGTCGGTCAGGTTCTTGATCTGCCCCTCGACGATGATGCCCTCTTCGAGCGCGTTCAAGGTCTCGCCCTTCTTGCCCTGGTTCTCCTCTTCGAGGATGGCCTTGCGCGAGAGTACGACGTTCGAGCGCTTGCGGTTGAGCTTGATGACCTTGGCCTCGATCTCCTGGCCGCGGAGTGATTCGAGGTTGCGGATCGGGCGCACGTCAACCTGCGAGCCCGGCAGGAAGGCCGCCACGCCGTCAACGTCCACGCGCAGCCCGCCCTTGACGCGCTCGGCGATGCGACCCTTGACGGGGATGCCCTCGCGGTAGGCGCGCTCCAGCTCGTCCCAGGCGCGCATCCGCACGGCGTCGGCGCGCGACAGGATGGGCACGCCCTCCTGGGACTCCATGCTCTTGATGAGCACTTCGACCTCGTCGCCGCGCTTGACCGTCAGCTCGCCCTCTTCCATGAACTCCTCGAGGGGCACGGCGCCTTCCGACTTGAAGCCGAAGTCGATGACGACCGAGCGCTCGGTGACGCCGACCACGGTGCCGCGCACGACGGAGCCTTCCTGGTACTGGGCCTGCTCCTGCTCGTACTGGTCGAGCATCGCGCCGAAGTCGAAAGCCTCGCCGCCGCCGCGTGGCTCGTCGTCGTCGTCGGAGGCCGCCGAGGCGGACGCCTCTGCGGGCACCTGCTCTGGGGCCGGGGCGTCGGCGGTCTCTTCCGCCGCGACGGCGGCTGACGCACTGGCCGCGGCCGCGCTCGCCGTCGCCGTTTCGCCGCGCTCGCCGGCCTCGCCTGAGGAAGCGTCGGTCGCGGGCTGTTCGCTGGTGTTGTCGCCGTTGGTAGGCTTTTCGTTTTCGGTTGACATGAACTCCGTGGGACTCCTGCTGGATTAGTCTGGCGCGAGCGTCGGGCTACTCCCCGCGCCTACCCGGCGGCCGCAACGTCGGCGCCCGATTCGGCGGACGTTGCCGCGCGCGGGCGCCTTCAGTGATGCCGAGAGTAGCTTGGGGCGATTGACGGATTCCGGAGGATTGAGGCGGGAGATGCGAGCCGTTGAAAAAGAAAAGAAGTAAACCGAAGTTTCTGTTTTTCCACACGCCCGTGGACCACCCGCGTGATCCGCCAATCACCTCGCTATTCTGCCAGGTAAGGCAGCAATTTACACAGGCAGGCAAGGCCGTGTCAAGGCAGTAGAGGGGGTCGGCGGGAATGAGTCAGGGGTAAAGGTGGGGAGTCACGCTCTCCCCCGACCCTTTAACCCCCGACCCGCGACCCTCATTCTTTACTTGCTATTCGTGGCCGCCGCGTCCGCGCCGCGGCGCGCGACGTAGACGCCCGCCGAGTGCGTGCCGACGAAGATGCGGCCGTGGTCGCGCGGGTCGAAGGCGAGCGCCCAGACGCGACGGCTCGGGAGCGGCGGGTTGCCGACGTAGACCTCGTCCGGGTTCTCGGGGTTGACGAGCACGCTGGTGAAACTGCCGAGCGGGAGGTTGCCGCCGCGGCGCAGCCACCGCTGGCCGCCGTCGTGCGAGACGTAGAGCGTCTGCGTGGTGCCGACGTAAACGTTCTGGGCTCGCTTCGGGTCGCGCTCGATGACGTTGACGGGCGCCTCCGAGGGGATGCCCCTCACCTGCTCCCACGTCTTGCCGTTGTCGCGCGAGACGAGCACGCCCGAGTTCGAGGTGCCGACGAAGATGGTCTCGGGCTCCAGCGGGCTCGTCGAGACGCAGAGCGTGCGCACGTCGAGCCGCGGCCCGTAGGGGATGATCTCCCAGCCCTTTTCGATGTCGTAGCTGCGGAAGAGGCCGGCGTTGGTCGCCGCGAGCATCCCGGGCATGCCGCCCCTCTCGTCGCCCGTGTAGGCGAGCGCGTTGATGGTGTCGGTCAGAAACACCGGCGCCATCTGCACCGCCACGGCCGCCGCGCCGGCCGACTGCATTCCGCCCCCGAGCCCGAGCGCGCCGAGCGTCGCGGCGTCGAACTGCCCCGTCACGGACAGCCCCTTGTCGGTCTGGAACTTCCTGAGCGCGGTGACCGTGCGCGTCCCGGCCACCCCGTCGGGCTTGCCCACGCCGTAGCCCGCGAGGTTCAGTGCCTCCTGCGCGCGCTTCACGCCGTCGCTGGCGACCGGCCGCGGCGCCACGGTCGGGGCGGCGACCGCCGCGCCGTCGCGCGACGCCGCGCTCGAAGAGGCGCGCGCCGGGGCGGCCTTCCTCCCCTTCTTCGGCTTGGCCTTCGGCTTCGGCGCGCCCATCGGCGCCCAGGAGGCGCCCCGGTCGGCCGAGCGGTAGAGGCCGTAGTTCGTACCGAGGTAGATGACGTTGGCGTCGCGCGCGTCCTGCAGGATCGAGTAGGCGATCAGCCGCGGCGGCATGTTGCGCCCCGAAAGCTGCCAGGTCTCGCCCGCGTCGTTCGACACGTAGAAGTAGCCGCCGCCCGTGGCCGTGTTGATGGTCGTCGCGTAGACGCGGCCGGGCTTCTCGCGGTCGGGGACGATGGCGTAAGCGCGCCGCCCCGAGTAGCCGTCGTTCGACGGCACGAAGTTGCGCCCGCCGTCGCGCGAGACCATCACGCCGTAGTTGTTCGTCCCGATGTAGACCACGTCAGGGTTCGACGGGTGGACGGCGATGGAGTTGACCTCGAAAATCTGACGGCTCGTCGTCACCTTCCAGTCGGTCCCGCCGTTGGTGCTCATCCAGAAGCCCTCGGTCGTGCCCGCGTAGATGGAGTCCGGGCGGGCGGGGTTCTGGAGGATGGCGCGCCGTCGGTCGACTTGTAGGGCAGGTACCAGGTGCCCGCGTAGACGACGTTCGTGTCGCGCGGGTCTACGGCCAGCGACTCGATGTTGATGAGGCCGGGCGCGGCCTTCGTGTCGAGCAGTTCCCAGCGGTCGCCCGCGTCGCGCGAGCGCCAGATGCCGCGGTTCGTGCCGGCCAGGAGCAGGTCGGGGTCCTTCGCCGCCTGTGTCAGCGAGTGGATGCCGTCGCCCCTGAGCTGCTCCGCCTCGCGCCAGGTGCGGCCGCCGTCGGTCGTCTTGAAGAAGCCGCCCGCCTCCTTGTGCCTGTGCGCGGCGGCGTAGAGGACATTGGAGTCGCGCGGGTCGACGATCAGGTTGTCGATGAGTAGCCCAGGCCGGTTGAAGCCGGCGACGCGCGACCAGGTCTCGCCCGCGTCTGCGGAGGTGTAAATCTGGCCGTCGATGGTGCCGAAGTAGAGCCGTTTCGGGTCCTGCGGGTCGATGACGAGCGAACGGACGTCCCCGCCCAGAGGCCCGGTCGCCTCCCAGTTCAGCAGCCTCTCGGCGACCGAGTCGGCGTCGTCCGCGGCGAGCGCGGGACTCCCCAGAGTCGCCCAGGAGGCGAGCAGGGTCAGGGTGACGAGAGCGGAGGATAACTTTCGGAGCAGGCGATTCTTCATTTTTAACACCACGGTTTTCAAATTCTACGAGCTTCGCGGCGGGGGGTTAATGGAACCGCGCGGCTATTATCCTTATCGAAATGCGACTTTGCAAAGCCCGGCCCGCCGCGCGGGCTGGGGAATGTAGGATGCCGGCTTAATTTTGCCCGTTGTACGAAAGTCTCGGGGGCCGGGAGGAATCGAAAATCTCCGCGCCGCGCAAACGCGAAGCGGGCGGCGCTCCGATTTAAGAAGCGCCGCCCGCTTTCGGTTTCGGCCGCGCCGCCGTTAAGGGCGGCGCGGGTCTAGTTTAACGACTACTCCTCGTCGTCGTCGCGGCCGCGGCGGCGACGCGTCGGGGCGCGCGTGGGGCGCACCTCGGACGGGTCGACCGTCGGGCTGCTCGGCGGAGGCGTGGCGCCCGACGGGACGATCCAGAGCTCGACCGTCAGGTCTTCGCGGAAGCCGCCGTCCACGGTCACGATGCGCGAGGCATCGACGCCGCGGGTAGTCACGAGGTAGTCCTTCGCACGGTCACAACGACGCTGAGCCTCGCCCGTCCGGCCCCTGCGCCCGCCGTAGCAGACCAGGTAGCCCTGCGCCGTCGGGTCGTTCTGCAACTCGATGGCGTAGTTGTCAAGGCGAGCCTTCTCGTTGTTGAAGTTGATGTTCCCGTACTCATCGATCTTACGCGGGCCCGGCGCTTCGGTGATGCCGGTTGAGCAACTGTCGGAGGTCGGGCAGCTACGGTCGTAGCCGCCGACGTCGACGGTCGCCGTCACGTTCGAGTTGTTCGGCAACCCGGTCGTGTCAACCGTGATCGAGCTGGTGCCCTGGCCGCTGCTGATCGTGCCGGCCGAGACCGTCCAGTTGAAGGTCGGCGTCACGCTCGAGTCGCCGCCCGACACGCTCGCGGTGAACGTGATGGGCGTGCCCGGCTTGACAGGATCGGACGGGCAGCTGACGTCGACCGTCGGGCACGGCGGCCTCACATCCTCGATGATGCAGTCGCAGCGCTCGACCGTCACGGTCGTCGAGGTGAACGCGATACAGCCGCAGCCGTCGTCCACTTCGACCGTCACGGTGTAGGTGCCCGGCGCGACGCCCGTCAGGTCGAGCGTGGCGTTCGGGCCGTCGCCCGTCACGCGGCCGCCGGTCGTCGAGTAGGTGTAGAGCAGCGTGTCGCCGTCCGGGTCGGTCGCGGTCGCGGAGAGCTGGACCGTGTTGGCGGTCGGCGTGCAGTTCGGGTTCGGTCTCTGACCCGTCGGGCACTCGGCCGGCAGCACCACGCGGCTCGAAGAGGCCGAGAGGCTGACGGTCGGGGGCTGGTTCGGGAAGACGGTCGGCAGCCGCTCGTTGCGGCGGCCGGCGAAGAACTGGAAGATGAACCCGTGCGGGTCGTCCGAGGGGCGGAAGCCCGCGGGGAAGCCCTGGTTCGCCTCGTCGTCGCCGAAGCCGAGGAAGTCCGTGAACGTCTTGCCCTGCTGGTTCAGGTGGCCGCGGTAGGCCGCCGAGAAGCCGAACCAGCGGCGCGGGAAGACGCGGACGCCGCCGAGGAAGTCGACGGGGTTGTTCTGGAACGCGTTGGGCGTGCGGCCGCCCGCGTAGTGGATGGACTTCAACTCCGTGATGATCTGGAAGTGCCGGTTGACCGCGAAGTCGAAGCCGACGCCCGCGACGATCTCGTCCGGGCGGTCGAGCAAGGAGACCTTGCCCGTGCCGAAGGCCTCGGACTGCGGGTTCGAGTTCAGGATGTAGCCGAAGTTGGCGGACAGGCTGACCGAGCGCGAGAGCCGTCCCGAGACGAAGCCGACGAGACCGATGTCGCCGATGTCGCCGCCGGGGCTCGCGCCGCGCTGGAGCTGGTTAAAGCCCGAGAAGTCGTCGGCCTTGTCCGTGTAGAAGCGGTAGAAGGCGACGAGGCCGACGCCAAGCGGGTTGTTCGGGCCCGTGAAACGAATCTTCGCGCCCGCCTGCATCGTGCCGAAGGCCGACTCGCCGTAGAGCCTGTTGACGAAGGGCGCGTCGGCGATGTAGCTCGGGCAGATGGTGAACAGGTCCGGAACCGTCAGCGTGTTGAAGGTCAGGTTCGCGGGAATCGTGCGCGTCGTCAGCACGACGCCCGGCAGTATGGAGCCGCAGGGCGAGCCGACGCCGGGGAAGTTCGAGGCGCCGCTGAAGTTGCCCTGCTCCTGCCCCGTCGGCACGCCGAGGCGCGACGTGAACGGCGGCGCGATGGTGTTGCCCGTCAGCCCGAAGTTGGGGCCGGGGCCGCCGACGAACGGGAACTGGACGAACGGCTGGTTGAACGCCGGGCGGAAGATCGCCGAGTTGGCCGGGAAGGCGGTGGCGCCGCTCACCCTCTGCGGGGAGAGGATGATGGCGGGTCCGCTGCCGAGCGTGCCGAAGCCCGAGCCGAAGAAGAGCTGCGAGTTCGGCAGGTAGAAGCTCGACAGGTGCTTCGGGTTGTTGACCTTGACCCCGCGGTAGCCCTCGGTGCTGAAGAACAGCTCAAGATGATCGTTGATGCCGATGTTGAAGCTGAGCGGGATAACGCTGATGTCAACGTTACCGGGGTCGCGGTCGTAGTTGCTGTAGGCAAGGCTGAAGGTGAACTCCCCTTTACGCAGCGTGTCGCCGTCGTAAATGGTGAAGAGTCCGGTCGGCCCTCCCGGAGGGCCACCCGTGCCGACAGTCGGAGCCTGGTTGCGCGGGTCGTTGCCCGGGCGCAGAGTCTGAGCCGTCACTGCCGACAACAGGATTAAAGTGGCGAGCGCGGCAAAGAGCGCTCTTCTCGCGAGTCTCATCGCATTCCTCCTGCGAAATGAGTTTAAATTTTGCGGAAGGGGGCGACCGTGCTCCCCGAAGTCGCGGCGGCGGCAAGCTCGGCGCCGGGCGGCCTGCTCTAGTGTCAGGCCCACGGTGTCGCCGCTGGCCGCGACCGGGCGACCCTTAATCCTGGGGCGCGGGCGCTCCAACTACAAGCGTAAACCCTTTAAGTCAAAGAAACTGCTACCGCCCTCGAACTCGAACGTCTTGTAGATGGAGCGGAGCAGCGAGAGGAGCTTCGGAATGCCTGGTCGGCATCCGTCGGGCGCTATTGCACTGCCTCTACAGCGCCTCTCAACTGAGTGAACTTTGTGCGTTGTTTAGCGCACCTGCTTATACAGAACGGGTGCACCGCTGTCAACACTTTGGGAGGAACGCCTCCGACGCCGCCGAGAAAACCCTACACGGACAGATGCCGGGGGCGTACCAAGTTCCGCCAGACCATACACCTCTTAGTCGCGGAAATCAAGAGTTTTTCGCAAGTTAGCTCGAAAAAACAGTTCACATTTTCGTCACGCGTAGATGCCGCGCATCCGCGTGTCGTAGGCCACGCGGTCGATGGCCAGCATGTAGGCGGCCGTGCGCGTGTCGACGTTGTGGTTCTCGGCGTACTTCACCACGTCGTTGAAGCTCGCCACCATCACATCGGAGAGTCGCTCGTTGACGACATCCTCTTTCCAGAAGTAGCCCATCCGGTTCTGCACCCACTCGAAGTAGCTGACGGTGACGCCGCCGGCGTTGGCGAGGATGTCGGGGATGACAAAAATCCCTTTATTGTGCAGGATTTTATCGGCGTTCGCGGTAGTCGGCCCGTTCGCCCCCTCGGCCAGAATGCGGCAATTGATCCGACCCGCGTTCTCCGAACGAATCTGGTTCTCGGTCGCGCACGGGGCGAGCACGTCGCACTCGACTTCGAGCAACTCGGAGTTCGAGACGTGCTTGACGCCGGGAAATTCCTGCAGCGAGCGGGTCTGCTGGAGGTGCTTGAGCGCGGCGGGGATGTCTATGCCGTCGGGGTTGTAGATGCCGCCGAAGATGTCCGAAAGTGCGACGACCTTGTAGCCGGCCTCGTGCAGGAGCCGCGCCCCGATGCCGCCCACGTTGCCGGAGCCCTGGACGGCGACCCTCGTCTGGGGCGGCGAGAGCTTGAACTTTTTGATGGCCTCGTTGATGACGAAGAGCAGGCCCCGCCCCGTCGCCTCGCGGCGGCCGCGCGAGCCGCCCAGCTCGACCGGCTTGCCCGTGACGACGGCGTTGACGGTGTGGCGCGCGTGCATGGAGTAGGTGTCCATGATCCAGGCCATCGTCTGCTCGTTGGTGTTCATGTCGGGCGCGGGCACGTCGCGCTCGGGCCCGATGAAATCTATCAGCTCGGCGGCGTAGCGGCGCGTCATGCGCTCCAGCTCGCCGAGCGACATCTGCGCGGGGTCGCAGACCACCCCGCCCTTGCCGCCGCCGAACGGGACGTTGACGACGGCGCACTTCCAGGTCATCCACGCCGCGAGCGCTCGCACCTCGTCGATGGTGACGTCGGGCGCGTAGCGGATGCCGCCCTTGGCCGGCCCGCGCGCGAAGTTGTGCTGGACACGGTAGCCCTCGAAGACCTCGATGCGTCCGGAGTCCATGCGGACGGGGATGTAGACCTTCAGCTCGCGGTTCGGGACGCGCATCACGGCGTAGAGGTCGGGGTTGAGGTTCAGGAGCTGTGCGGCCCGGTCGAAGCGCTCCATCATCGACTCGAAGGGGTTCTCCTCCCTGATGCGCCGCGGGTCGTCCATCATTGCCTTTGTCATTATTCTTCTCCGGGAAGACGGGGGCCGGAATCGAGGCGAGAAAAAAAGCAGAGGCGCTTCGGCGGCCTCCGCTCATTCCGGCTTCCGACTCCCTACCCCTGACTCCCTGTTTTTCAAAATCTCGTTCATCGCGCCCGTGCGGTAGCCGTGCAGGTCGAGCGTGACGTAGCGGAAGCCGAGCGCGCGGAAGCGCCGCGCCAGCTCGTCGGCGACCTCGCGCCTGAGCGCCTTGTCCAGCTCGGCGGGCGCGACTTCGAGCCTGACCAGCTCGTCATGGTGGCGCACGCGGAACTCTCGGAAGCCGAGCTCGCGCATGACCTGTTCGCCTGTGTCCACGGTTCTCAGACGCTCGATGGTGACGGGCGTGCCGTAGGCGAGGCGCGAGGAGAGGCACGGGCTCGCGGGCTTGTCCCAGGTCGGGAGCCCCGCGCGCCGGCTCAAGGTTCGCACGTCCGCTTTGCTCATGCCGGCCTCGACGAGCGGGCTGCGCACGCCGCGCTCGCCGGCGGCCGCGCGACCCGGGCGGTAGTCGCCCAGGTCGTCCGTCGTCGAGCCGTCGAGGACGAAGGAGTACCCGCGCTCGGCGGCCAGCGGCGCGAGCTTCGAGTAGAGTTCTGACTTGCAGAAATAACACCGGTCGGACTCGTTGCGCAGGTAGCGCGGGTCGTCCATCTCACCGGTCTCGGTGTACTCGTGGTGAAGTCCCAGACGGGAGACGAGCGCGGCGACCTCTTCGCGCTGGTTCGACGCGAGGCTCGGCGAGACGCCCGTGACGCAGAGAGCGCGCCGGCCGAGCACCCGGTTGGCGAAGTGCGCGAGGTAGGTGCTGTCGACGCCGCCCGAGAAGGCGATCAGCGCCGAGCCCATCCCGTCGAGAAGCGCGCGCAGAGCCTCCTCTTTGGCGAGCGCCGCACGCTCCTCTTCGGCGAGAGCTTCGGCGACTTCCACGCCCGGGGACTCTTCTTCGGCTGTCAGACTGTTCACGCTTCCCTTTTGGCCTCTCGCCGTAGACGAGCGGCGGCGCTACGAACGTGCGCGCTGTCTCAAGTTGTTTTGATGTAGGAGTCTTGCAAGCTCGGATGTTATCGCAGGCGCGCGGGGCACGCAACCCGGACGCCCGCGGCGCGCTCGCGGTCGCGGAGTCGGTGATTCGATAGACGGCCCCGCGCGCGCGTGCTATATTCGGCGCGAAACTCACGCGCGCGTCTCCCAACGTGGGCAGTTTCGGCTCCCCCGCCACACAACGCTTCAGATGACTTCAGTCTCTCGCCAACTGCGGCTCGCCTTCGCGCTCGTCTTGTTGTGCGCGCCGGCGACGCGGGCGCAGGAGACCGACGAGTTCGGCGACACGGCGGCCGACCCCGTCAAGCTCTTCAACCGCGCACAGGAGGCGCACGCGAAGAAGGACTACGCGCGCGCGCTCGAACTCTACGAAGAGGCTTTGCAGCTCCGGCCCGAGTTCCCCGAGGCCGAGTTTCAGAAGGCCGGCGCGCTCGTCGCGCTCAAGCGTCTGCCCGAGGCCGAGAAGTCTTACCGGCGCGCGATTGAGCTGCGCCGGACATGGTCGCTCCCGCACGCCGCGCTCGGCCTGTTGCTCGTGCGCATCGAGGGGCGCGAGCGCGAGGCCGAGCCTCTGTTCCGACGCGCGCTCGAGCTCGACGCGAAGAATCTGACGGCGGCCGTCGGGCTGGCCGAGATGCGCACGCGCGCGGGCGACGCCGCCGAGGCCGTCAAGTTCTCGCGCCTCGCGGCCGAGCTAAAGCCGGGCGACGCCTCGCTCTGGACCTCGCTCGGGGTAGTCGAAGCCTGGGCGAAGGAGTCGGCCGCCGCGCTCAGGAGTTTCGAGCGCGCCCTCGCCCTCGACCCGTCACAGGTCGAGGCGCATGTCGGGCGCGCCGACCTGCTTTTTGTCATGGGCGAGCGCGAGCGCGCCCTCGAAGACCTGCGCGCGGCCGAGGCGAAAGCGAAGTCTGACTGGCGGCTCGCCATCAGGGTCGCTGACCGCTACGGGCTGTTCGGGCAAAAGGGGGAGGCGCGGCGCGTCTACGAGTCTCTCCCCGGAGAGGCCAAACAGTCTGAGGCCGGCAGGAAGCTCTTCGCCGCACTCGCCGCCGCGCCGTGCGAAGACACGCCCCATGCCCGCTCCCTGCTGGCACTGCTCGTCGCAGACGACCCGCGGAACGCGGCCGCGCTCGCCTGCCTCGGGCTGCTCACGCGCACGTCAGACCCCGCCGCTTCGGCCGACTTCTACAGGCGCGCGTTCGAGGCCGAGCCGCGCAACGTCGACCACGCGGTCGGCTACGCGGCGGCGCTCGTCCAACAGCGACGGTTCGCCGAGGCGGCCTCCATCCTGCGGCGCGTCCTCCAGGCCGCACCCGACAAGTACGAGGCGCACGCGAACCTCGCCGCCGCCCTCTACGAAATGAAGCTTTACAACGAGGCCGTTGTGGAATACAAATGGCTCAGCCGGGCGCGGCCCGAGCTGTCTGTCGTCCATTTTTTCATCGCCACCGCGCACGACCGCCTCGGCGAGTACGAGGCGGCGCTCGGAGCGTACGAGACTTTCCTCGCGCGCGCCGACGCGCGGCTCAACCAGCTCGAAATCGAGAAGGTCAACCTGCGGCTCCCCTCGCTGCGCAACCAGGTCAAGCGCGGCGAGGGGGTCAAGAAGGACAAGAGGGCGCAGTGATGAACACGAATCGCAGCGCGATGCTAACGCCCGAGCCGCCCGCGGCCGCGAGGCGGCGGGCGCCCCGACTGATTCTCCTTTTGGCTCTCGTCGCTCTCGCGTACGCCGAGGCCGGCGCGCAGGAAGCGCCCGCGCCACAGCCGACGCCGCAAGAGGAGGGCGGGCCGCCGCCCATGCGCTACCTGCCGACGGAGGTGCGCGGCCGCCTCGACGCCGAGCGCGACCCGAAGGCGCGCGCGCGCCTCGGGATGCTCATCGCCGAGGAGTGCCTCGAGCGCGCGGCGCGGCTCGCCGAGCAGGACCAGTTCATCGCGGCCACGGGTCAGGTCGGCGTCTACCAGGCCGTCGTCGAGGACACGCTCGGCTTCCTGCACAAGCCGGGGCGGCCCGGCAACAAGCTGCGCGACATCTTCAAGCGCGTCGAGATCACGCTCCGCACGCACGTCACGCGGCTCGAGACCATCCGGCGGGGTCTGCCGTCGCAGCACGCCGTCTACTTGAAGGACGCCATCGACTTCGTCCGCGACAGCCGCGACCAGGCGCTCGGCGCCTTCTACGACGACTCCGTCTTACGCGAGCCGCGCCGGCCCGCGGTGACGAACGCCACCGGCGAGCGCGCGACGAGCAACACCGGGGCGCGACCCGAGGACGAGAAGAAGCCCGACCCGCGCCGCTAGCCGCGACGCCAAAGCAGTCATGAACAGCCCGCACACTCCGACGCGCGCACGCCTCTGCCGACTGCGCGCCGCCGCACCCCTGCTCTTCGCGCTCTGCCTCTGCCTGGCCTTCACGTCGGTCGCCACGGCGCAGCGGCGGCGCGAGCACCTGACGCCCGAGGAGATAGAACTCGTGCGCGACAACCAGGTGCTCGACGCGCGCACCGGCGTCTTCATCAAGGCCGCCGAGCGCCGCCTGCTCGCCGTCACCAAACCGGCCGAGGCCGCGCAGAACGCGGCGAAGGAGAAGGAGAAGTGGGGCGAGGTCAAGGGCACGCGCGCGCAGCTCTTCTACGACATCTCGAAGATTCTCGACGAGGCGGTCGTCAACGTCGACGACGTCGCCGTCCACGACCCCGCCAGCCCGCTGCTGCGCAAGTCGCTCTTCATGCTCGCGCAGGCGGCCGGGCGCATCCTGCCCGAGTTGTCGAGGCTGCGCGCGGGCGTGACGGAGGAGGCCGAGGCCGACCAGCTCGACCGCGCGCTCGAGACGGCGCAGGAGATAGCCGAGGCCGCCAGGGAGCGCGGCGTCAACGCCGAAGACCTGAAGGCCAAGGCGAAGGCCGTGAAGAAGGACAACTGAGTCGGGGTCTGGAGCTTGACCGGGGCGACCGGGCGGCGCGCGTGCTTCTACAAGAAAGCCGCGCCGCCTTTTTTATTTCGACTAATTTCGCCGGTCCCGAACCGCCCGGCCGTTTGTGTCGTAGAATAGGGCGCGAAAGGAAACGCGGAAAAAGTTTATGGAGAGCAGATTCTACCCCGGCGTCCAGGCCGACGCGGCGCCGCTCCAGAGAGAGCTGCGCGCACTCTTCGACGCCGACCCGGCTTACGAAATCCAGACGATGCAGGTCTCTGCGACCGCCGTCCTTCAGGCGCGAAAGACCGGGACGCTGCGCGACCTGACGGGGCTCTCGGCGGCGCTGACCATCAAGGTCACGCCCGAGCACGGCGGCACGCGCGTCGAGATGGGGATGCAGAAGTGGTTCGACAAGGCGGCGGTCGCCGCGGTCGCCTTCGTCGTCTTCCCGCCGCTGCTGGCGCTGCCCGCGCTCGGCGCCTACTGGCAGCACAAGGTGACCGAGGACGCGTGGAGGATCGTCGAGGCGCACGTCGCGCGCAAGGCCGGCGGCTACGTGCCGCCGATGCCCGGCCGCTGCGGCACGTGCGGCACGACGGTCAGCTCGGGCTCGGCCTTCTGCTCGGGCTGCGGCGCGAGCGTCAAGGCCGCGCCCACCTGCGCCTCCTGCGGCGCGCAGCAGAAGGACCCCGCCGCGCGCTTCTGCAACCGCTGCGGGAAACCTTTGACGAGTTGAGTCGGGACGCCGGGCGGTGGCGGGCGGGTCGGTCTTACGCGGCGGCGCGGACGGCCGCCGCGGACGGCAGGCGCTGGAGGTGTTTGACGTACGTGCCGCCGTGGTAGAAACCGCCCGGCGCGCCGCTCGCGCGGTGGACGCACTCGCGCAGACGGTAATCCTGCTCGCTCTTCAAGTCGGGTTGACCTCGCTATTTCCTCTTTAAATGTATTGCAAAGCTGGGAGGGCACGGCGCTCGCCTCGAAGCGCGGGTGAATGTTTACCACGCGCGCCCTCACGCGGAAGTTGCATTGTCGTTGCGGAACTATTATTTTGCCGCCCCCCGGTTGAAAAGAATCATCGTTTAGGGAATCATCCACGAATGGCCGGGAGGCAGCCCGAAGATTTGACCATCCTCGTCGTCGAGGACTACGAGGACACGAGCCTCGCCATGCGCCTCGCGCTCGAACAGAAGGGCTACCACATCCTGGAGGCTTCGGACGGGGCGCGCGCCGTCGAGGTCGCCGCCGTCATGCGCCCCGACGTGGTGCTGATGGACTTGAACCTGCCCGTGCTCGACGGCTTCGGCGCGGCCGAGCGCATCCGCGCCAACCCCGAGCTGAAAGAGAAGGTCATCATCGCCGTCACCGCCCACCACGACCCGGACCTGCGTGCCCGCGCGCTCGCCTCGGGCTGCGACGCCTTCGTCACCAAGCCCGTCGACTTCGAGTGGCTCGGCGACCTCATCTCGAATCTCCTCCCCTGAGCTATGCTGAGCTGAGTTGGGCTGAGCCGGCGCCGCGCCGCGTCAAGCGTTTTCGGATTTTCCTCCCGAAGCGCGGACGCACGCGTGCAAACTTCTGGACGCGCCGCGCCCGCCGAATTTTTGAAGCGGGCGCGGCGTTATCCATTTTCGGCAATGGCCGCGCGCGGATTCTTTGAATGTCCGTTCGACGCTCACCCATCTTTGCGCGCGTCACGAGAAACACACCCGTCGGGCACGCTTCTTGTCTTAAACCTTCACAACGGAGCGGGCACCCACCCCGAACCAAAGCCGACTCCCCGGCGTGTTTCAAATAATTGGACGAGCCCGGCGGGATGACCGGGGCTCGGAGGGAAACAAGGAGTAAGAGTTATGAGAAGGGCAAAATTGCTCAGGGTGACGTGTGCCTTGTTGAGCGTCGTCGCGCTCATCACAGGCCTGGCGGCGACGGCCGCCGCACAACAGACGACAGGCAACGTGCGCGGCGTCGTCGCCGACCCGAACGGGGCCGCCGTGACCGGCGCGCGCGTGACCATCACCAGCAAGCAGACCAACCAGTCGCAGAGCGCGCAGACCAACGACAGCGGCGAGTACCAGTTCAACAACCTGCTCGCCGGCGACTACACCGTCGAGGTCTCGGCCGCCAACTTCAAGACGACCACGCTCAGCGAAGTGCGCGTCCAGCTCAACCAGACGACCGACCTCCCGGTGCAGCTCCAGCTCGGGCTCCAGGGCGAGACCGTCGAGGTCTCGGCCGCCGGGGCCGAGCTGGTCAACACGACCGACAACACGCTCGCCAAGTCGTTCGGCGAGCGGCAGGTCGTCGAGCTCGGCATCACCAACGTCGGCGGCGCGTTCGGCGGCGGCGTCAACAACCTCGCGCTGCTCGCGCCCAACGTCACCTCGTCGGGCGGCGTCGGCGTCGGCACCGGCGGGTCGGTCGGCGGCCAGCGCCCGCGGAACAACAACTTCATGCTCGACGGCGTGGACAACAACCGCAAGGACGTGACCGGGCCCACCGTCTACGTCTCGCCGGAGAACGTCGCCGAGTTCTCGCTCCTCCAGAACCAGTTCTCCGCCGAGTTCGGCCGCTCGAACGGCGGGCAGTTCATCACCGTCACCAAGTCCGGGGCCAACGACCTGCACGGCTCGGCCTTCGGCTTCATCCGCAACCGCTACCTGAACGCGCTCGACACGCTCCAGAAGGCCGCCGGCATCACGCGCAACCGCGCCGACGGCGACCTCTTCATGCCGCGCTCGGACTTCTTCCGCGGCGGCTTCAACCTCGGCGGGCCGGTCTACCTCCCGCGCTTCGGCGAGGGCGGCCCGCGCTACTGGAGCGGGCGCGACAAGGCGTTCTTCTTCTTCGGCTACGAGCGCTTGCAGCTCGGCTCGGCGGCGGGCGTCGGCGGCCTGACGACCCCGACGGCCGCGGGCTTCGCCACGCTGCGGTCGCTCCCCGGACTGTCGCCGACGAACCTCGCCGTCTTCAACACCTACGTCCCCGTCGCGCCCACGCAGACCGGCACCGTGCCCTTCTGCCTCGTCCCGCGCGCGGGCGGCGAGTGTCCCTCGGGCCAGTCCATCAACATCCCCGTGGGCGACGTGGCCGTGCCCTCGCCGAACTTCACCAAGCAGAACCACGTCGTGGCGAACCTCGACTTCAACCAGTCGGCCACGACGCAGCACCGCTTCCGCTTCACGATGACCAACACGGCCGACATCGACACGACGGCCAACCTGCCGGCCTTCTTCGTCGCCCTGCCGATACCGGGGCGGCTCTTCTCCTACACGCTGCTGCACAACTTCACGCCGAGCCTGATCAACGAGACGCGGCTCGCCTACCGGCGCTTCGCGCAGCCCATCACGGTGCCGTCGGGGCTCTCGTTCCCGGGGCTCGACCAGTTCCCGAACATCGGGCTGCGCGACCTCGGGCTCGACATCGGCCCGAACCCGAACGCGCCGCAGACCTACGTCGAGAACAACTACCAGGTCGTCAACAACATGACTTACCTGCGCGGCAACCACTCGTTCAAGTTCGGCGGCGACTTCCGCCGCGTCATCTCGCCGCAGTCGTTCGTCCAGCGCCAGCGCGGCGACTACCAGTACAACACCTTCGACCTCTTCCTGCAGGACATCAGCCCCGACTTCCTCGCGGAGCGGACGGTGGGCGCGTCGCCCTACTACGGCGACCAGCACCTGCTCTACGCCTTCGCGCAGGACGACTGGCGCGTGCGCCCGAACCTGACGCTCAACCTCGGGGTCAACTACGCCTACCAGGAGGTGCCGAAGGGCGCGAACCTCCAGACCCTGAACGCCATCGCCAGCGTCCCCGGACTCATCGAGTTCCGCGAGCCGAAGGAGCAGCTCTACAACTTCGCCCCGAAGGCCGGCATCGTCTGGTCGCCGAACTTCGGCGAAGGTGTGCTCGGCCGCGTCTTCGGCTCGCAGGGCAAGAGCTCTATCCGCGCCGGCTTCTCGATGGCGTACGACTACGTCTTCGACAACCTCTACATCCTCGCGCTGCCACCGCAGAGCAACCAGACCGTCGCCGTCGAGCCGGACGCGGCGCTCCCCGGCTTCATCGCCGGCGGCGCCATCCCGCCGACGCCGGTCGACGTCGGGGGCGACGCGGCCGCCGCGCGCGCCAACACCGCCTCCTTCATCCCAGACCAGGAGGTGCCCTACTCGCTGACGTGGTCGCTCAGCTACCAGCGCCAGTTCCTTAACGACTGGTCGTTCGAGGCGCGCTATTTGGGCACGCGCGGCGTCCACCTGCTCACGCAGAACCGTCTGAACAGCCAGCCGAAGGCGTCGCCCTCGCTCGGCGGGTTGCCGACGTTCCTTCAAAGGCCGTCGCAGGCGCAGCTCGACGCTCTGCCCTTAACGCTCGACGCCATCAACGCGCGCTCGAACTACGAGCCGCGCTACGAGGCCGCCGGGTTCAACGGCGCGCGCGTCGTCGGCTTCCTGTCGAACGGCAACTCGACCTACCACGGCGCGTCGGCCTCGCTCTCGCGCCGCTTCGCGCGGGGGTTCCAGATGACGGCCGCCTACACCTGGAGCCACCTGATTGACGACACCACCGCCGAGGTCTTCTCGACCGTCCTGAGCCCGCGCCGCGTCGAGGACTTCCAGGACCTCAGGCGCGAGCGCGCCGACTCGGCGCTCGACCGCCGGCACCGCTTTACGGTCGGCGCCATCTACGAGCTGCCCTTCTTCCGCAACCACTCGAGCCGCTTCGTCCGCACGGCGCTCGGCGGCTTCCAGCTCGCCGGCACCTACATGGCCGAATCGGGTCAGAGGGCGACGGTGCTCTCGGGCATCGACTCGAACCTGAACGGCGACGCGGCGGCCGACCGCACCATCCGCAACCCGGCCGGGCTGCGCAACACGGCGAGCACCGTGACGGCGCTGACCAACAGCGGCGGGCGGGTCGTCGGCTACCTGGCCGACGACCCGAACGCCGAGTACATCCAGGCCGGCCTGGGCGCGCTCTCGAACTCGGCGCGCAACACGCTCCAGCTGCCCGGCATCAACAACATCGACCTGTCGCTCTTCAAGAACTTCCACTTCGGGGGCGACACGCGCCGGCGCATACAGGTGCGCGCCGACTTCTTCAACGCCTTCAACCACCCGCAGTACATCCCGGGTCTGCCGAACGACGTGTCGCCGCTCCCGACCACGGGCGTCGGTCAGGTCAACACGATCTTCGCCGGGAACACTGACTTCAACCGCCCCGGCCGCGTCTTCAGCAGCAACCCGCGCGTCATCCAGATGGCGCTCCGGTTCGACTTCTAAAGACCGGCGCGGGACTTCCCCGTTAACCTTTCACCCTGCGAGGGGCGGCCGCACAAAC
This sequence comes from Acidobacteriota bacterium, assembly GCA_020200135.1. GTDB lineage: Bacteria > Acidobacteriota > Blastocatellia > Pyrinomonadales > Pyrinomonadaceae > QHXN01. The sequence goes on from JAIVJI010000069.1 coordinate 19,169, forward strand.
GGCCGCCCCTCTTTTCTTCCCGGAAAAAAATCTCCCCCCCGGCCGTTTCATGTGTGAAAAAGCGTTGCGCCGCTGTTTCACCTGTGATACAGTGCCCGAGAATCGCGGAGCGACTCCCGAAGTTCCGGGAAGAGTTCTCCGCCGGTCAGGCGCAGCAAGAGAGGCCCCCCTCCAGCATTTTCAGGCCGCAACCGGCTTTTGAGGAGAATTGAGTGATGAGCAATACGACGAAACCGAGAATTAACCCTTTGAGCCGGCGGCCGCGCCAGCAGCGTCTGGTGATGGCGGTGCGCGGCGGCGCCGGGACGGGCAAGAGCTGGTTCCTGCGCTCGCTCGCGGAGGCCGGCCTCGGCCGCCTCTGCATCTTCGACGTGGAGCGCAAGACGCGCCTCCTCGCGGGCGTCGGCAACCACTTCGACGGTCTTGAGATCGAGCACCCGGACGAGCTGCCCGAGTTCATCGACTGGGCCCTGTCGGGCGAGGGCAAGGAGCAGAACTACGGCTGCTTCGGGCTCGACTCGTGGGCGGCCTACTTCAGCGCCAAGCACGCCGAGACCATCAAGGCCGTCCGCGACCGCACGGGCGACACCCTCTCACAACCCACGGCCGAGGAGCTTGCGGCCGACCAGATGGTCTTGCAGGGCGTGCTCCGGCGGCTCTGCATGGAGTCGGGCAAGTCCGTCGTCATCGTCGACCAGATTCCGGCGAAGGGCAAAGAGCAGAAGGAGGACAACGAGATCGGGCGCGTGCTGCCGATGACGGCCTCGGGCCTCGAGTATTTCGTTGACGTGATGGTGGAGGTCTCTTTGCAGGAGCGCGACGGCGAGATCGTCCGCGTCTTCCAGGTCGTGAAGTCGAACAGCCCGGCCTTCGAGGTCGGCTTCGAGCTGACAGGCAGCGTCACCTTCAAGGACTTCCTCGACCACATGAAGCGCGAGCACGGCGGCGACCTGCCGATGGAAGCGCCGAAGCCGGCTTCGGTGCCCGAGACCATCGAGGAGAAGCAGCCGCTCACGCTCGTCCAGCCGACGATGACCGTGCAGGAGCTGGTCGAGAAGGCCGAGCGCCTGGGCTTCAAGCAGGCCGACGTGGTGACGGGCGCGCGCGTCTACCACAACCAGCCGAACATCTACCGCCTGACACCTGAGCAGGTCGCGGACCTCGACCGCCGCATGACCGCACGCGCCGAGCGCGTCAAGATGGCCCAGACCACGGAAGAAGTCGAAGACGAGAAGCCCGCCGCACGCGCGCAGGCCGCACGCAACCTCAAGCGCGCCTGAGGCCCGGCCGCAAAGGCGAAAGGGAGGGTGAGAAGCACGCTGCTTCTCACCCTCCCTTTCGCCTTCAGGACAGAAACTTGATAGTTCGACTAGAAATCCGTGCTCCCGCCTGCCTATAATCCCGCCGTACCAAATCCCCTTGAACCGAACTCCCCCGCTAAAACTTTCGGGCCTACGTCCGCGCGAGGACGCGCCCGCCGGCGGCAATCTCATGCAACGGGAGAACTGATGGCGACAAAGTCGAACAAGCAGGGTGCGAAGAAGGGCGCGGCGAAGTCGGGCGGGAAGGGCGGCGCGGCGAAGAAGGCGGCCAAGTCCCCCCCAGAGTCGGCGGCGAAGTCCGCGGCGGAGAAGTTGGCCGCGTTGCGCAGGGGGTCCCCGCCGCGCGTGCTTGAGGAGCCGGAGTCGCCGATGCCGGCGCAGCACCTCAAGAAGCCGGGGCTGGAGGCCGAGCTTAAGCTCAAGCCGCGTTACGAGGCGCCGCATTACCGCGGGTCGAGCAAGCTCAACAACCGCGCGGCGCTCATCACCGGCGGCGACAGCGGCATCGGTCGCGCGGTGGCCGTGCTGTTCGCGCGCGAGGGCGCGGACGTGGGGCTGGTCTACCTGCCCGTGGAGCAGGTGGACGCCGAGGAGACGCGCGCGGCGGTCGAGCGCGAGGGGCGGCGCGCGCTGCTCATCCCGGGCGACGTGCGCGACGCGGGGTTCTGCCGCGAGGCCGTCGAGCGCACGGTCGGGGAGTTCGGCAAGCTCGACATCCTCGTCAACAACGCCGCCTTCCAGCAGCACCAGAAGACGATAGAGGAAGTGTCGGACGAGCAGTTCCACCGGACTTTCAAGACGAACATCTACGGCTACTTCTACATGGCGAAGGCCGCGCTCGCGCACATGACCGAGGGCGCGGTTATCATCAACACCGGCTCCATCACGGGGCTCGAGGGGAGCAAGGAGCTGCTCGACTACTCGGCGACGAAGGGGGCGATTCACGCCTTCACCAAGTCGCTCGCGCAGAACCTCGTCGAGCGGCGCATCCGCGTCAACTGCGTCGCGCCGGGGCCGGTCTGGACGCCGCTCAACCCGGCGGACAAGGCGGCCAGGGACGTGGCCGAGTTCGGCGCCGACACGCCCTTCAAGCGCCCCGCGCAGCCCGAGGAGATGGCGCCCGCGTACGTCTTCTTCGCCTCCGAGGCGGATTCGAGCTACATCACGGGCGAGGTACTCACGCTGCTCGGCGGCGACACGACCGCCGGCTAAAAGTTTTCATCCAACACCGAACGGAGGGACAGATGTCAGACAAGGACAGGCAGAAGAAGGACGGCGGGCGCAAGGACAAGAAGAACCAGGCGATGCACGAGCGCGAGAACGAGGTCGTGCAGGAGGCGAGCGCGCCGCAGCAGGTGCGCGACGCCTCGAACCTGACCGACACGCAGCCCGGCCCGGCCGACACGCGCGAGGGCGGCAACGGGGGGCGCTAAAACTTCAACAGGGAGGTGAGCGGAGATGCCAGACCCAGTCAGGACGGACGAGAAGAAGTGCGCGCACCAGACCTGCACCTGCATGGTCGGGGGCGAGCGCAGGTTTTGCAGCGACTACTGCGAGGACGCGAACGACTCAGACCCCACCTCGGTCTGCACCTGCGACCACCCGGGCTGCAAGTCGAACCGTTGACCCGCTGAGACGATAAATTAACATGGATGGACAGGATGAACAGGATTAAGAGATTTGAGATTTGAAATCTTTAATTTCTTATCCCCTTCATCCTGTCCATCCATGTTAATTCATTTCCCCGCCAATCCGGCTCGTCCGTTTGACACGGGCGCGTTGCGTCGTAAAATCACACTTCGCCGGAACGCCCATCTCAGCCGAAGGAAACTATCGAGCGATGACTTACGTGGTGACAGAGGACTGCGTCGATTGCAAGTACACGGACTGCGCGGCGGTCTGCCCCGTCGAGGCTTTTCACGAGGAATGCCCCGTCGAGGCCATCTACGCAGACGTGTCGCTCCCCGAGCAGTATGCCGACTGGCTCCCGCTCAACGCCACGGCGCAGGACTACCCCATCCTGAGCGGCAAGATACCCGCCCTCTTCGGCCCCACCTGCAAGGGTAAGCCTGAATGAAAGAGTCTGGAGTCTGAAGTCAAGACAGCACGCCACTCAGACTTGGTTCATCTCCTGCCCAAGACTCCGGACTTCAGACTCCAGACTCTTAATTCAACATCGCCTGCTTCACACGCATTCTGGTCAGTTGCTCGCTGACGGAGTCTGCGTCCGGGGCTTCGGGGGCGAGGTTGAGGTAGAGCTGTGTCTCGACGACGGCTTCGGGCAGGCGACCGAGCTGGGCGAGGAGCATTCCGCGGTCGCGCCGCTCTTCGAGATCCTGGGGCGTGAGCAGGAGTATGCGTTCGACGGCGGCGAGCGCGCGCCGGTAGAGCCGCGCACGCGCGTAGACGGCCTTCAGGTTGCCGAGCATCCGCACGAGGATGGCGCGCGCCCCGACCGGCCGCAGGTGCGCGTCCTCAAGCGCGATCTTCCCCTCGTAGATGAGGTCGAGCCGCGCCTGACACTCCTCCTGGTCGGTCTGCCGCCCGTTGAAAGGGTCAACCAGAACCCACTCGCCCCCGCCCTCGCGCGCGCGGACGATGAAGTGGCCGGGGAGCCCGAGTCCCTCGACGCGGAGGCCGGCGCGGCGGCCGACCTCCGCGTAGACGACCGAGAGCGTGATGGGAATCCCCTTGCGGCGGCCGAGCACCTGGTGGAGCATGCTGTTGCGCGGGTCGTAGTAGTCGGCCTCGTTGCCGGCGAACCCGAGCTCGTCGAAGAGGTAGCGGTTGAGCGCCCCGACGCGCGACCCGCCCCAACCGTCCGCGCGCGAGCGCGCCTCCTCGCCCATTTCGTCCAGGCGCGCGAGACAGCGCCCGACGTCGGCTCGGCGCGGCTCCTCCTCGGCGCCTATCAGCAGAGCCGCCAGCCCGAGGTCGATCGCGCCCTCCGGCCGCGACGCCTCCGACGCGAACCGCCGCCGCACCTCCGCCGCCGCCAGCTTGTCAGCAGGAGTCATATGTAAGAGCGTGAACCGTGAACCGTAAACCGTGACAAGAAGAACCCGTTTTTTCTTGTCACGGTTTACGGTTCACGGTTCACGGCTTTTCTTATCGCTTTCCCCATTCGGTGTCGAAGACGTGGTGGACGGCGTCGGTCGTCCAGTCGGCGAGGCTGCGCGTGACCGAGTCGGCGCCGGCTTCCCGCAGCGCCGCTTCGGGGACGGTGTTGGTGACGCCGAGCGCGCGCATCCCGGCGGCGCGCGCCGAACGGACGCCGGGCGGCGAGTCCTCGACGACGAGACACTCGTCCGCGCGCAGGGGGATGATGTGCGCCTCGCCGCGCTTGCGGTTGAGCAGTTCGAGCCCGCTGTTGTAGCAGGACGGGTCGGGCTTGCAGGCGGTGGCGTCCCCCGCGCTGACGACGACCTCGAAGTAAGACGCGAGCGCGGCGCGTTCGAGCACGTGGTCGATCTCGGTGCGGCGCGCCATGCTGACGAGCCCGACGGCGTAGCGGCGTGAGCAGGCCTTGATGAAGGTGACGACGCCGTGGAAGAGCGGCAGCTCGCCCTCCAGCAGCTTGCGGTGCGCGGCCGTCTTGGCTTCCAAGAGGCGGCCGAGCTGTTCGTCGTCCAGTTCCCTCTCGGCGCGCCCGTAGGCCGCGCGCAGGAACGTCACGTCGTCCATCCCGAGCGACCCGTAATAGTCGGCCTCGGTCAGCGTCATCCCCTCGCGCCCCAGCACCTCCTGGTAGGCTTTCATCTGCAACGGCTCGTCGTCGACGATGACGCCGTTGAAGTCAAAAAAGACGGCCTGAATCATTAGACCTCAAGCGAAAACGTTTGTCCGGAGTTGAGTAGAACGCGCTTATTGTATCAGGGAGTAGACAGTAGACAGTAGTCAGTAGCCAGTAGAAGCTAGCTGAGTTCTACTGGCTACTGACTGCTGTCTACTGTCTACTTTTTAGTTCTTCACGCAGCTCGGAGAAGAGGTGCGGCAGGCGGTCGGATTCGAGGAGGTCGAGGCGGCGCATGACTTCGTTGAGCGCCAGCTCGTTCTTGAGGTTGACCTGGAAGTCGAGGTCGGCGCGGAGGCGGTCTTTGTCGCTCTGCCGGTTCTGCGAGATGAGGATGATGGGCGCCAGCAGCGCGGCGACGATGCCGTTCAACACGTCGAGGAACGAGTAGGGGAAGGGGTCGAGCCCCTGGTCTTGCCGCCAGGCCGTGTTGTAGACGACCCAGAAGATGATGAAGGCGGCGGTGGCGGCGATGAACTTCCAGCTCCCGCCGAACTCCGAGAGGGCGTGCGCCATGCGGTCGGAGAAGGTCTGGCGCTCCTCGTCCACCTCGTTGAGGTTGCGCGTGACGCGCTGGCGCAGCATGTCGTCGGTCGCGCGCAGCCGCTCGGTGATGGCGGCGAGCATCGAGAGCGCGACCTGCGGCGTGCGGCCGACGAAGGCGTGAAAGCCCTCGCGCGAGAGCACCGCGAGCCGCGCGTCCTCCGAGACGGTGGCGGTCGCCGAGCGCGGCTTGCCGTCGAGGATGGACATCTCGCCGAAGAAGTCGCCGGCCGCCAGCTCGGCGAGCGTCACCTCGTCGCCGTCGTCGTCGCGGATGTGGATGCGGACGCGCCCGCCCTCGATGAGGTACATCGCGCCGCCGGGCTCGCCCTTGCGGAAGAGGACGCTGCCGGCGGGCCTCAGCTCCAGCCTGAGCAGCTCGCGCAGGCCCGACGCCGCCTCGTCGTCGAGCGTGGCGAAGAGCGGGACCGAGCGCAGCGATTCGAGCGTCATCACGGGGCGGACGTTCTCTGACATCAGGACTCACCTCACTTGCAGGGGTTGAGGGTTGAAGGACTCAAAAGCAGCGCGGAGATTATCACGAAACGGCGCGGGGCGAGGACAGAGGATTTAACCGCGCGGACGCCAAAGACACGGCCGAAGGCACTTCATGCCTTCGGCCGTGTCTTTGGCGTCCGCGTTGGCGAGCTTACTTTTCGCGGGCGCTCAGGCGGCGACCTTCGCGTACTTGTCGACGATGCGCGCGAGCGTCTCGCGGCTGGCGCCGCCGACGACGCGCTCGACCTCTCGGCCGCCGTCGAAGAAGACGAGCGTCGGGATGCCCTTGATGCCGAAGCGCTGCGGCACCTGCTGGTTCTCGTCCACGTTGAGCTTGAGGAAGCGCACGCGCCCCGCGTACTGCTTCGCCAGCTCCTCGAAGGTCGGCGCGAGCGCGCGGCACGGCGGGCACCACTCCGCCCAGAAGTCCAACACCATCGGCACGTCCGACCCCGCCACCTCGCGCTCGAAGCCCGCGTCGTCCACCGCCGAAACATACTGGCTCATCTCTTTAAACTCCTGTCGCTGACTCGTTCTCGAAAAGCGCGTGGCGCTTCCCACCCACGCGCGGAGGCCAGTATGCGCCGCCCCGGCGTGCGGCTTCAGTAATCGGGATTACACGGCCGGCTCGCGGCGCGGCCCCCCGCGTCGTACACTGGAACGCCGCGAGCCCGGCGCGCATCAGATGACTTTCAGGCGGGTTTGATATGAGCACGAGACCCAACGAAGACTACGGCCCCGACCTCTTCCAGGGGATGACGCCCGAGGAGCTGCGCGAGGTCGAGCGCGTGACGACGACGCGCACCTTCCGGCGCGGCGCCGTCATCTACACGCCGGGCGAGACGGGCGAGGCGCTCTTCCTCTTGCGCGAGGGCGCGGTGCAGATTTACCGCATGTCGCCCGAGGGGCGGAAGCTCGTCATCGCGCACCTCCTCCCGCACAGCTTCTTCGGCGAGATGACCTGCATCGGACAGGGCATGTACGACACCTTCGCCGAGGTGACCGAGGACTCAGTCATCGTCACGATGAACTGCTCGGTCCTGAACCGCCTGCTCGCGTCGAAGCCCGAGATCGCGCGCCGCATCCTCGAAGCTTTCGGCCGCCGCGTGCTCGAAGCCGAGCGCCAGCTCGAAGACACGGTCTTCAAAGGCCTCCCCGCGCGCGTCGCCGCGCTGCTGCTGCGCGAGTCGGACGGCGACGCGGTGGACGGCCTCACGCACCAGGACATCGCCGAGCGCCTCGGCGTCTACCGCGAGACCGCCACCAACGCTTTGAACGAGCTGAAGGCCGCGCAGGTCATCTCCATCGGCCGCAAACACATCACCATCCTCGACCGCGAGCGCCTCGCGCGCCTCGCCGGGGAGTAAAAATTAACAGGGGCGGACAGGACAGGCGGGATATGGGGTTTAAGATTTCTGGTCTGAAATCTCAACCCTCAAATCCCGCCCATCCTGTCCGCCCCTGTTAATTATTTTCCGGGCTAGACGACTTTGTACTCGGAGTCTATCTCCTCGTCGGCGAAGGCGACGCGGTAGTTGGGCGACTGCTTCTGCTTGGTGATGAGGAGGTCGTCCTTGGTCTTGAGCAGGTCGGCGCGCGAGTAGACCGAGAGCTCGAAGTTGAAGCCGTGCGTGATGGCGTCCTTGGGGCAGGCTTCGACGCAGAAGCCGCAGAAGATGCAGCGGCCGTAGTCGATGTTGTAGACCTCAGCGTACCGCTCGTCCACGCCCGTGCGCTCCTTGGGCGGGCGCGGGTCGTCGGCGGCGACGATGTAGATGCAGTCCGAGGGGCACGCGGCCGCGCAGAGGTAACAGGCGACGCACTTCTCGCGCCCCAGCTCGTCCACGTGGAGGAGGTGCTGGCCCCGGAAGCGCGGCTGGAGCGTGACCGGCTCGTCCGGGTACTGCACCGTCCACTTCTCGCGCGGGATGTACGAGGCGGTCGTCATCATCCCCTTGATGATGGCCCGCGTGTTCTCTATCACGTCGCCGATGATGCCCATGTCAACCTCGAAGCCCTCAGCTCTTAGACGAACTCCAGCCGGCTGAAGAAGTAGGCCAGCTCGATCTGCGCGTTCTCCTCGGAGTCCGAGCCGTGGACGGCGTTCTCGCCGATGGAGCTGGCGAACTCCTTGCGCAGCGTCCCCTCGTCGGCCTTCGCCGGGTCGGTCGCGCCCATCAGGTCGCGCCAGGCCCTGACCGCGCCCTCCTTCTCCAAGGCCAGCACGACGCACGGCCCCGAAGACATGAACGCCGTCAGCTCGCCGAAGAACGGGCGCTCGCGGTGTACCTCGTAGAAGCCCTCGGCCTCGCGCCGCGTCAGGTGGATGAGCTTCATCGCGCGTAGGCGGAAGCCCGCGTCGAGGACGCGCTGTAAGACCGCGCCCGTCCGCCCCGCCCGCACCGCGTCGGGCTTGATGATTCCGAAAGTGAGATTGCCTGCCTGCTCTGCCATCAATTTCCTCTTGGATGAGTTGGGTTGGAAAAACTTTTAAGCCGTCGCGCCCGAGCCGAGCGAGTCCTTGACGGCCTGGCCGATGTCCGCGGGCGAACGCACCACGCGGATGCCGGCCTCCTCCAAAGCCTTCATCTTCTCGGCGGCGGTGCCCTTGCCGCCGGCGATGATGGCGCCGGCGTGCCCCATGCGTCTTCCGGGCGGCGCGGTCTGCCCGGCGATGAAGGCGATGATGGGCTTGGTCACGTTGTCTCTGGCGAACGCGGCGGCCTCCTCCTCGGCGGTGCCGCCTATCTCGCCGATCATGACGATGGCCTCGGTCTCGGGGTCGTCCTGGAAGAGCGCGAGCGCGTTGAGGTGCGTGGTGCCGACGATGGGGTCGCCGCCGATGCCGATGGCGGTGGACTGACCCAAACCGAGTTTGGTCAACTGCCCGACGGCCTCGTAGGTGAGAGTGCCCGAGCGCGAGACGACGCCGACGCGCCCCTCCTTGTGGATGTGGCCGGGCATGATGCCGATCTTGCACTTGCCGGGCGAGATGACGCCGGGGCAGTTCGGGCCGACGAGACGGGTCGGCTTGTCGGCGAGGTACTCCTTGACCTTCACCATGTCGAGCGCGGGGATGCCCTCGGTGATGCAGACGACGAGCGGGACGCCGGCGTCGGCCGCCTCCATGATGGCGTCGGCGGCGAACGGCGGCGGCACGTAGATGACCGAGGCGTTGGCGCCGGCCTCGCTGACGGCGTCCGCGACGGTGTTGAAGACGGGGATGCCCTCGTGCGTCGTCCCGCCCTTACCCGGCGTGACGCCGCCGACGACCTGCGTCCCGTACTCGACCATCTGCCTCGTGTGGAACGTGCCCTCTTTGCCCGTGATGCCCTGCACGACGAGCCGCGTATTTTTGTCTACAAGTACGCTCAACGTCTCGCTCCTCAAGACCGAATTTTATTTCTTTGTTTGAACGCGGAGTATACCACGCGGCCGCGCCCCGCGAAAAAGCCGCCCTGCGCCCGCGAGCCCGTTCACTCCAGCTCGACGCCCTGGCCGTACTCGGGCGCTTCCACGCGCCAGCCGAAGTGTTCGCGGATGTGTCCGGCCATGGCGGCGGCGGCCTCGGGCTCGCCGTGCGTGGTGAAGGAGCGGCGCGGCGGCGTCTCCCTCAAGGGCTCGAGCCAGCGCAGGACCTCCTTCCAGTCTGCGTGAGCCGAGAGCCCGCCGATGCGCTCGACGTGACAGCGGACGGGCACGTCCCCCTTCATGATGCGTACGAACTTCGAGCCGTCGACAATCTTCCGCCCCGTCGTGCCCGCCGCCTGGAAGCCGACGAAGAGGACGGTCGCGCGCTCGTCCGGCAGGATGCGCCGCGCGTGATGCAGCACGCGCCCGCCCGTCATCATCCCCGACGCCGAGATGAGGACGCGCGTCCCCTGCTCGTCGTTCAGGCGCTTCGACTCCTCGCGCGTCGAGGCCGTCACCATCGAGCGCGTGCGCAGAGGGTGCCGGTTCTCCTCGACGACGCTCGCGTACTCCTCGTCGTGCTCGTCGCGGTGGCGCGAGTAGATTTGCGTCGCGGCCGCCGCCATCGGCGAGTCCACGCGCACGGGCAGGACGGGAATGCGCCCCTCGTCTTCCAGCTCGCGCAGGTGGTAGAGCAGCTCCTGCGTGCGCCCGACGGCGAAGGCCGGGATGAGCAGCGGGCCGCCGCGCGCGACCGCCTCGTTGACGACGCGCGCGAGCGCGACCTTCGGGTCTTCGGGGTCGTGCAGGCGGTCGCCGTAAGTCGACTCGACGAGCATGTAGTCGCACGCGGGCGGCGCGACGGGGTCGGGTATGATGGGCTGGTCGTAGTGGCCGAGGTCGCCCGAGAAGAGCACGCGCCGCCCCGCGCCGTCCGAACCCGCGCCGTCCACTTCGAGCAGCACGAGGCTCGACCCCAAAATGTGCCCCGCGATGTGGAACGAGGCGCTTACCCCCCCGGCAACTTCGGTCGGCTCGCCGGTGTTGGGGCAGGTGCGAATCAGCTTGATGGCCGCGCGCGCGTCCTCCTCGGTGTAGAGCGGCAGCGCCGGCTGGTGCCGCGTCAGACCTTTGCGGTTCCTGTACTCCGCCTCCTCCTCCTGCAAACGCGCCGAGTCGGGCAGCAGCAGCTTCAACAGGTCGGCCGTCCCCTTCGAGCAGAAGACCGGCCCGCCGAACCCCAGTCTGACGAGACGCGGCAGGTACGCCGTGTGGTCGACGTGCGCGTGCGTGATGACGACCGCGTCCAGACTCTTCGGGTCGAACGGCGGGTCCTCCCAGTTCCGCTCACGCAACTCCCTCAACCCCTGAAACAGCCCGCAGTCGACCAGCACCCGGCTCCCGCCACCCTCGACCAGGTACTTCGACCCCGTCACCGTCCCCACCCCACCCCAGAAACTCAGAGTAGCCATCCCGCCTCCGTTTGAAATTCGTTTGAAGGGTTAATTAACGCGCGGCGATTCTACACTTCGACCCTCCGCTCCGCACGCAGGCGCGGGAGGCCGAAGAGGACGAGGGCGCAGGGGAGGAGGAGGGCGAGGTTGCGCAGCGCCGTGGAGACGCCGAGCTGGCTGGCGATGAGGCGGCCGAAGCAGCCGCATTCGAGCGGCTCGCCGCGGAGGACGTAGACGTAGTAGAGCGCGTAGGCGGCGAAGCCGACGAGCAGCGCCGCCGAGACGAGCGCCCCGAGGCGCGCGGTGCGCGGCAGGAGGAGAAGCGCGGCTACGAGGAGTTCGGAGGCGATGACGGCGAAGGCCGCGGGCCAGACCCAGCGCGCCTCGACGAGGTTGGAGAGGTTGGCGGCGAAGTCCGAGAGCGTGAGGAGCTTCGCGCCGGCCGCGAAGAGGAAGAGCGCCGCGAGCCCGAAGCGGCTGACGTGCGCGAGCACCTTGAGGAGTTTGCGACCTCTCATCTGAAGTTTAAGCGGGCGGCGTCGCGGGAGTGGGAATTAACATGGATGGACAGGACAGGCAGGATAAGAGGTTTGAAATTTGAGATTTGAAATCTTAAGTCCCCATCCTGTTCATCCTGTCCATCCGTGTTAATTCTTCCGACCGTGATAAGCGCCGTCTAAGCCGCCTGCTGGTTGGCGAGGGCGACGACCTTGTCGGCGGCGTCCTTCATGCCTTCGCCGACGGTGAAGTTCATGCCGGACTCGCTGATGAGGCGGCGCCCCTCTTCGACGTTGGTGCCTTCGAGCCGGACGACGATGGGCACCTTGACGCCGATACTTTTGGCGGCCTCGATGACGCCGCGCGCGACCATGTCGGTGCGGACGATGCCGCCGAAGATGTTGATGAGCACGGCGCGCACCGCGGGGTCTGCGAGCAGGATGCGGAAGGCCGCCTCGACGCGCTCCTGGCTCGCGCCGCCGCCCACGTCGAGGAAGTTGGCGGGCTCGCCGCCCGCCAGCTTGATGATGTCCATCGTCGCCATCGCGAGCCCCGCGCCGTTGACCATGCAGGCGATGTTGCCGTCGAGCTTGATGTAGTTGAGGTCGTACTTCGACGCCTCTATCTCCAGCGGCTCCTCCTCGTTGAGGTCGCGCAAGCCGTGGAAGTCCGGGTGGCGGAACATCGCGTTGTCGTCGAAGGTCATCTTGGCGTCGAGCGCGATGAGCCTGCCGTCCTTCGTCAGGAGGAACGGGTTGACCTCGATGAGCGAAGCGTCGGTCTGCTCGTAGGCGTGGTAGAGCTGCTGCATGAACTTCGCCGCCTGGTTGACGAGGTTCGCGGGCAGGCCCAGCCCGAAGGCGAGCTTGCGCGCCTGGAAGGCGCGGAAGCCGACGGCCGGGTCGATGGTCTCCTTCAGAATCAGCTCGGGGGTGTCGGCCGCGACCTCCTCGATGTCCATCCCGCCCGCCGACGAGGCCATGAAGACGGGGCGCCCCGTGGCGCGGTCGAGCACGATGCCGAGGTAGAACTCTCTGTCGATGGGCAGACCCTCCTCGATGAGGATCGTGTGAACCTTTCGACCCTCGGGGCCGGTCTGGTGCGTGACGAGGTTCATGCCGAGAATCTTACCGGCCACCTCCCGCGCCTCGTCCGCGCTTCTGGCGAGCTTGACGCCGCCACCCTTGCCGCGCCCGCCCGCGTGTATCTGCGCCTTGACGACGACGACCTCGGTGCCCAGCTCCTTCGCCGCGTGGTAAGCCTCCTCGGGCGAGCGCGCGACTATCCCGCGCGGCACCGCGACGCCGTACTTACTCAGAAGCTCCTTCGCCTGGTACTCGTGAATCTTCATCCTCGGCCCCTTCGGCGGCGAGACGGGAGGCCCGCCGCGCGCAAATGTTTTTGGTTGTATCGGAACGCCGACGAGTGTACCGGCACGCCCCTCGCTATCGCAAGTGAGGCCGTCAGCGGTTGGCCTTTGCTTTCGGCATTCCCGCCCGCGGGACAGTCAAGTTGATTTGAAACCGTGCAAGGACTCTCAGGCTCAACGCTGCAAGCTGACCGCTCAGCTTTTTGGAATCCGGTCGTGATTAAGCGTCTTTTTCAGACATCAAGACGGGCGAGGTGAAGCGATGACGTTGGCTCTAACGGTGCTCTTTGCGGTCAGCCTCTACACCAGAACCGGCCGGTCTCGATAAGCGTTTTAGAAGACGGTTGCATCCTTTTGAGTGAAGAGGTTCCGCGGGACGGACACGCGTTCGTCCCGCGGAACTTTTTTTGTGCGCCGCGGCGTTGCCGCCCGCGCCCCGACGCGTTAACCTTCCTGCCGTGCGCTCCCGACCTTGACCAACCAACCCGGAGAAGAATCATGAGCGAAGTGGTCGTGACTTCCCTTTCAAACCTGCGCAACGAGGTCAGCTACGGCGAAGGGCAGACGCTGGTGACCGACGAGCCGGCGGCGCTCGGCGGCGAGGGCGCGGGGCCCGACCCTTACACGCTGCTCCTGGCCGCGCTCGGCAGCTGCGTCTCGATGACGCTCATGCTGTACGCGCGCCGCAAGGGCTGGCCGCTCGAACGCGTGCGCGTGCGCCTGCGCCAGCGCCGCGTCCACTCGAAGGACTGCGCCGAGTGCGGGAGCGACGTCGGGGGCTTCATCCACCAGATGGAGCGCGCCGTCGAGCTGGAGGGCGACCTCGACGAGGAGCAGCGCGCGCGCCTGCTGGAGATCGCGCACCGCTGCCCCGTCCACCGCACGCTCACCAGCGAGATCGCGGTCACCGAGCTGAGGTGAGCGAAGCCCCCGGCGTTCTTGCCTGACCGGCTGATGACTGTTTAAATGTTCGGCGTCGATTCTTTCGTACACGCGCCCTTCGAGATGAACCAGATGAAACGTCCGGCCCTGCTCCTGATACTCTCCGCACTCATCCTGTCCGCCGCCAACTGCAAGTCCGAGAGCAAGCCCGACGCGACGGCCGCGACGGGCGCGAGCCCCGAAGCTGCCGGCGGGACGGCCGGCGCCGCGAACGCCGAAGCGACCCCGCCGCCCGGCGCCGTCGAGGTCTCCGAGGCAACCTTCCGGAAAGACCTGGAGCAGAACCCCGGCGACCCCGTCGCGCACTACAACCTCGGCACCGTCTACCTCGCGAGCGGCAAGTTCGCCGAAGCCGCCGAGCAGTTCAAGGCGGTCGCCGCGAAGGAGCCGCGAAATCTCGACGCCTTCGCCAGGATGGGCATCGCCTACGCGTCCGCGAATAGGCACACGGAAGCGGCCGACGCCTTCAAGTCCGCGCTCAAGCTCCAGCCGAACAACGCCGAGCTGCATCGCCGACTGGCCGAGGTCTACGAGAAGACGGGCCGCGCGGCCGAGGCGGCGGCACTGCGCGCCAGGTTGCAGCGGCTTGAGCCGAACGCCGCCGCGAAGGAGCTTTACCAGGGCGGCAAGTTCGCGGAGGCTATTGGCGAGCTTCGGAAGAGTTCGCCGCGAAACGCCGAGAGCTTCTACCTCGAAGGTCTCGCGCTCCTCAAGCTCAAGCAGACGGCCGAGGCCGTGTCCGCCTTCAAGCAGGCCGCGAGGCTCGACCCGAAGCACGCCGACGCCTTCTTCCAGCTCGGCAACGCGCACGACGAGTTGAAACAGCAGGAGGAGGCCGCCGCCGCGTTCAAAGAGGCCGCGCGCCTCAACCCGCGGGACGCCGACGCGCTCTACAACCTCGGCAACACCTATGACAAGCTGAACCGCCCGCAGGACGCCGCGTCGGCCTTCGCGGCCGCCATACGCGTCCGCCCCGCCGACGCCGACGCGCGCTTCATGCTCGCCTCCGTCCAGCTCAAACAGGGCAACCTCGCCGCCGCCAACGAACAGCACGAGGCGCTCAAGAAGCTCCACCCCGAGACGGCCGAGAAACTCCAAAGGCTCATCACCCTCTCGTCCCCCGCGCGGAAATAGTCTCCCCGTCTGAGTGATTGCCGCAAAGCAAAAGCCTCCAACCCGCCGCCGGCTGAAGGCTTTTGTGTATCGGGATGACTGGATTCGAACCAGCGACCTCTCGCACCCCAAGCGAGCGCGCTACCAGGCTGCGCCACATCCCGTGACGGCGTTTAGTATCACCGGAAAATATTATTTGGTCAAACGAGGCGGGCGCGGGGCCAGGCGCTCAGCGGCGCTGTGAGCCGGAGCGCGGCTCTTCGGTTTCGAGGAGGAGCATGATGGCGCGCAACTGCTCGCGCAGGCGGCGGAGCGCGGCGCGGCTCTCGTTCGAGACGGGAGCCTTCGGCTCGGCGGCGTAGGCGCGCCCGCCGGGTTCGGCAGGCGCGGCGTCGGGGCGCGTCTCCGCGAAGGGGCGCGGAGACTCTTCCATCTCGGGCGGCGGCGCGGGGACGAGTTGCGGCGCCGGCGCGGCGGCTGAGACCTGCGCGCCCATCTCGGGGGTGACGACCTTGAGCTTGCTCGCGCCGCGCAGCTCGTTCGTCAGACGCTTCTTCGCGCCGGCGATGGTGTACTGGTCTTCGTAGAGCAGTTCCTTGATGCGCAGGACCATCTCGACGTCGCGCTTGCGGTAGGTGCGCTGCCCCGCGCGGTTCTTCTGCGGCGCGAGCATCGGAAACTCCGACTCCCAGTAGCGGAGCACATGCGCCTGAATCCCCGTGATGTCGCACACCTCTCCGATCTTGAAGAAGAGCTTTTCGGGAATGGAGACGGCTGCTCTGTTCATAACTGAAAGGAGTCCCGCACCGGGCGCTTCGCCCGCGCCACGCTTCACACTCGTCTGAACTTTGGACGTTGGCGGCTCGCCGACGCTCGGAGGCGGCCGTGGGGGAAATACGGGACAATGTTACTAGTGGCTCAAACCCTTGTCAACGTTATTGTTAGCGTACGGGGCGGGTCAGTCCTCGGCGGGGTCGAGCATGACGAGGCGGTTGACGGGGTCGAAGGTGAGTCGGAAGGGGCGGAGCGCGTCGCGCCCGAGGATGACGGGCGCGCCCTTCTCGGCACGCAGGAGCACGTCCGTCGGGACGTCGCGCAGCACGAGCGGGCCGATGCTCACGGTCGCCGCGCGCACGCGCCGCGCGGACACTTCCCCGCCCGCGAGGTCGCGCGTGCCGCGACGTTCGCGCCCCTGAGTCATCAAAATACCCAGGGCGCGGGCGGCCGGCTCGTTGACCGCGAGGCCGAAGCCGGAACCGGTGTCAAGCAGAGCGCGCCTGCCTTCGGCGAGCATGACGAAGGGGCGCCGCGCGCCGCCTTCGGTCAGCCAGGGCACGACGGCGCCGCCCGGCGGCGTCGCGGCTGCGCGCAGCGGCTGTGTGCGCGGGTCGAAGAAGCTGAGCCGGCCGGCCGGCATGTCGATGACGAAGCCGAGTGTGCCGAAAATTTCCGAGGGGTCGAGGATGCCGTCCACGTCAGAGGGGAGCCCGGGCGCGACGACGAAGAGGCCGCGCGCCGGGAATGTGTTCTCGCGCGTGCCGAGGGCGACGTTGCGGACGAAGGCTTTCTGCGCGCCGCCGGAGCGTGCGCCGCTCAGACCGCCGATCTCGATGCCGTGCCCGCCGGCCTCGACCTGGACACGCGCCTCAGAGGCCGCGCGCCGTGAGAGGATGGACGCGCCCGCGCCCGTGTCGAGGGCGAAGGTGTAGGGGCCGGCGCCGTTGACCCAGGTCTTGACGAGCAGCCCGCGCCCGCCCGACTCGTGGAAGCCGACGGGTTCGGGCAGCGCGCCCCTCCGCCCCGCCTCCCCCTGCCACAGACGGGAAAGGGCGGCCCCCGCGTTCACGGGGGCCGCCCGCCCGATGAGTAGCAGCGCCAGGAGGAGCAGAGCCGAAGTCACGCCCGCGAGGGCTGTCTTCAGACTTCTACGCATCGGCGTCGCCCTTTAGTAGTTGCGGTTGCGCTTGCGCAGCTTGTAGGTGTAGAGCGCCGAGCCGCCGCCGCCCGCGAGCGCGCCGATGGCCGCGCCCTTCTTGCCGCCGACGAGCCCGCCGACGACGGCGCCGCCGCCCGCGCCCATCGCGACCGTCAGCTTGTCACGGTGCTTCTGCCAGAAGGAGCGACCCTTGGTCTGGCCATAATCGTAGTAGACGCGGCGCGGGGCGCTGTTGCGGCTGACCGTGCGGCGTGCCGAGCTGCGCTGGACGACGCGGGTCGCGGCCGGCGCGGTAGTAGCGGCGGCGGCGGTCGTCAGGTTCGACTCGCGGGCCGCCTCGACGCCCTCCATGAAGCCGTCGCGGAACGCGGCGCGTTCCTCCTCGGTCATGTTCTTGGTCTCGTCCGCCAGCTCATTTTCGAGCGTATTCTTCTGCTCGTCGGCCGGGTTGACGGCCGTCTCGCCCGCCACCAGAGGCTTCTGGACTTCGGCCTTTGCGACCTCCGGGGTGTTGTTGCTCGGGCGCATCACGAACGCGCCGACGGTGCCGCCGAGCAGTGCCGCCACGAGCGCCACGGGTAGAACCTTGTTTGAAGTCGTCATTGGTCAGTGTCTCCTCGATTGTCGAATGAACTTTTAGGACGCACGTGAATGAGCGTACACACCGGGGAGAGTGGCAACTGCCGTTCCTCTGACCTGCCCGCCGACAGCCGCACGGACAATCTAGCAAACCTGGGCTGACTTGGGGCGGTTTCGGCCGAGCCGCAATCGTTTTGTCTCCAAAATGTAAGAAGACGCTTCACCATCCCCGCCGGACGACCCGGCGGGCGTACACGATATGGGGCCGCGCGTTGACGATATCCTCACCCGGCGGGAGTTTATGTTTGAGTGTTGGCCCGGCGGTGCGGAGCCTGAGCTTTGGCGTACGGTTGGACGCCCCATCGGCTGTGGGGCTATAATCCGCGCTTGCCCAAGAACGCAAATGGAGGTCCCCCCCGCGCCGTGTCAACGTCCGCTTCCGTCTTCCGCCTGTCGAGGCGACTTGAGAATGTCGGGTTCTCCGACATCGTCAAAATCCGCAATAAGGTGATGGGGCTGCGCGCGCAGGGGGCGGCCGTCTACCAGTTCGAGGGCGGCGAGCCCTTCCTCAACACGCCCGAGCCCATCAAGGAAGCGATGACGCGCGCGCTGGCCGAGAACCGGACGCGCTACGCCCCTTCGTCGGGCATCCCGGAGCTGCGCGCGGCCGTCGCCGCCAAGCTCCGCGAGCGCAACCGCATCCCGGCGCGCGAGGAGGACGTCATCGTCCTCAACGGCGGGATGCAGGGTCTGTTCGCGGCCTTCCAGTCGGTCGTTGACCCGGGCGAAGAGGTGCTCGTCTTCTCGCCCTTCTGGACGCCCATCCGCGACCTCATCGCGCACTGCGAGGGCAAGACCGTCCTCGTCCCGAGCGCCGAGGCGCGGCGCGGCGGGTTCCGCGAGACGCTCGCGCGCTACGCCGGCGAGAGGACGCGCGCCGTCTACTTCAACACGCCGCAGAACCCGACGGGGCTCGTCTTCACGCGCGAGGAGGCCGAAGCGGTCGCGAGCTTCGCGCGCGACCGCGACCTGGTCGTCCTCGCCGACGAGGCCTACGAAGACCTCGTCTACGAGGGCGAGCACTGCTCCATCGCCTCGCTCGAAGGGATGTTCGAGCGCACCATCACCTGCTACACGCTCTCGAAGTCCTACGCGATGACGGGCTGGCGCGTCGGCTACGCCGCGGCGGCCGAGCCGTGGTTGACGGGTCTCAAGAAGTGCCTGCTCTACACGACCAACGGCGTCTCGACGCCTTCGCAGTACGCCGCGCTCGCGGCCTTCGGCCTGCCGACAGAGTTCTACGAAGGCATCCGCCGCGCGTACCGCACGCGCCGCGACCTGCTCGTCAACGGTTTGAATGAACTCGGACTCGCCTGCGACCCGCCGGCCGGCGCGTTCTACGCCTTCCCGGACGCCTCGCGCGTCCACGGCGACAGCCGCGCCGCCGCCGACCTCCTGCTCGAACGCGCGCAGGTCGCGACCGTCCCCGGCGTCGTCTTCGGCGAGCACGGCGAAGGCCACCTCCGCTTCTCCTTCTCGACCTCGCCCGAGACGATTCAGGCCGGGCTCGACTCACTCCGGCGAAACCTCTAAGAGAGTGATGTGTGATGTGTGATGAGTTGACCGGCGGGGGCGAGTTCGACTTCATCGAGCGCCTCCGCCGCCGGGAACTCGCGCGCGTCACTAAAGCCAAACACTCATCGCTCACCACTCATCACTCATCACTCATTCGGGGCATCGGCGACGACGCGGCGGTCTTCCGACAGCGCGCGGGCTTCGACACGGTCATCACGGCGGACATGCTCGTCGAGGGCGTTGACTTCCGCCTCGAAGCGGGCTGGAGTTCGCCGCGCGACCTCGGGCACAAGGCGCTCGCGGTCTCGCTGTCGGACGTGGCGGCGATGGGGGCGCGGGCGCGCTTCTGCCTGATGTCGGTCGGGGTGCCGCGCGCGCTCTGGCGTGGCGGCTTCGCCGATGAGTTCTACCGGGGCGTGCGCGCGCTGGCGGCGCGACACGACGTGCGCGTCATCGGCGGCGACACTTCGCGGACGCCTGACGCGGTCGTCGTAGACTCGATCGTGCTGGGCGAGGTGCGGCGCGGGCGCGCCCTGACGCGCGGGGGCGCGAGGCCGGGCGACCAGATTTTCGTCACCGGCGCGTTGGGCGGGGCCGCCGCCGGGCTGAAGGTTCTTGAGAGGGCTGGTGTCGGAAATCGCCGTCCGGGCTCGCGTCGGGGCGTTTCCGCTTCGGCTCCGACTGTCTCTTTGACGCGCGCGGAGCGCGGACTCGTCCGGCGGCAGACGCGCCCCCTGCCGCGCGTCGAGTGGGGCGCGCTCTTGTGCGAGCGCGGGCTGGCGTCGGCGCTTATCGATTTGAGCGACGGGCTCTCGTCCGACCTCGCGCACGTCTGCCGCGAGAGCGGCGTCGGCGCGCGCGTCGAAGCCTCGCTGCTTCCACTCGACCCGCTGCTTGCTGCTTCGGGTGTTAACGCCGAAGAAGCTCTCAAGCTCGCGCTCGACGGCGGCGAAGACTTTGAGCTGCTCTTCACCGCCGGCCCACGGAAGGCGTCGCGGCTCCCGCGCGAGGTCGAGGGCGTGCCGGTCACGCGCGTCGGCGAGGTCACGGGCGAGCGCGGGAAGGTCAGACTCGTCGGCGGAGGCCGCGCGCGGCTGCTCCGCCCCGGCGGCTTCGAGCACTTCGGGCGCGCGTGAGGGTCGGCGCGTTTCGAGAAAGGTTTGACTCGCCGTCCCTCCTTGCCTAGACTGAGTCCACGAAGCGCTCCCCGTTCACGTGTCGTTCAGCAAGGAGGAACTAAATGCTCGTCTACGGCCTTCGTCTTCTCGTCGCACTCATCACCTTCGCGGTCGGCGCCACCGCCAGCTGGCTCCTCGGCTCGGGGAAACCCGCGTGCCGCCAATTCCGCACCGAGACGAACCAGCAACTGTTCGTCGTCAAGCTGCAAAAGGAGCTTCCGCACCCGCCGCCCGCCATGTACGGCCCGACCCACTGCGACTCGCGGGCCAAGTGGGAGGGCGACGAGGCCGCCGTGGTTGAGGGCGGCATCCTGAACGGTAAGGCGCACAGCCTGCCCGCCCCGGTCTACCCGACCGAGGCGAGGGCCGCGCGCGTGCGCGGGTCGGTGCCCGTGCGCGTCGTCGTTGACGTAAGCGGGCGAGTGACCTCGGCCGAGGCTTACGGCGGGCCGAAGCTTCTGCACGAGGCGGCGGAGGACGCCGCGCTTGAGGCGCTCTTCGCCCCGACGCGGCTCTCGGGCCGCCCCGTCAAGGTCAGCGGCACCATCAACTACCACTTCTCGCTCCAATAGCTCGGACGCGAGGGCGCGCCGCCCGTCCTCCACCGGGGCTTCAGCCGGCGCGCGCTCTCGCATCTGCCTCAAACGAATCTGAGATGCTCAAATTCTTCAACACCCTCTCCGGTCAGCTCGAAGAGTTCCGCCCGATGGTCGAGGGCGAGGCCAAACTCTACGTCTGCGGCCCGACCGTGTGGGACTTCGCGCACATCGGCAACTTCCGCACGATGGCCGCCTTCGGCGACGTGCTCCGCCGCTACCTCAAGTACCGCGGCTACAGCGTCACGCACGTGATGAATATCACGGACGTGGAAGACCGCATCATCAAGTTCTCGGCCGAGCGCGGGCAGACCATCGACGAGTACACTTCGAAGTACACCGAGGCTTTCCTCGAAGACTTCGACTCGCTCGGCGCCGAGCGCCCCGAGGTGACGCCGCGCGCGACGCGCCACATCCCGGAGATGGTCGACATCATCAAGCGGCTGCGCGACTCGGGGCACGCCTACGAGTCCGAGGGCTCGTACTACTACCGCATCGGCGCGTTCAAAGACTACGGCAAGCTCTCGAAGATAAACTTCGCGGGCAACATCGTCGGCGGGAGCGAGCGCGTCGCCACCGACAGGTACGAGAAGGAGGACGCGCGCGACTTCGCGCTCTGGAAGGCGCAGGACGCCCCCGACGAGCCCGCCTGGGACACCGAGATCGGCAAGGGGCGCCCCGGCTGGCACATCGAGTGCTCGGCGATGTCGATGAAGTACCTCGGCGAGACCTTCGACATCCACGCCGGCGGCATCGACCTCGTCTTCCCGCACCACGAGAACGAGATCGCGCAGTCAGAGGGCGCGACGGGCCGGCCCTTCGCGCGCTACTGGCTCCACGCCGAGCACCTGAAGGTCGAGGGCGAGTCGATGTCGAAGTCGCTCGGCAACTACTACACCTTCCGCGACCTGCAGGAGAAGGGCTTCAACCCGACGGCCATCCGCTACCTGCTGCTCAGCGTCCCGTACCGCAAGCAGCTCAACTTCACCTTCGAGGGCCTGCAGGGCGCCGAGAGGACGGTCGAGTCTTTGCGCACGTTCCGCGCGCGGCTGCGCGAGGCGCGCACCGAGCCCGGCTCTAACGCGGGGCTGAAGGCCGCGGCCGCGCGCGCGCTCGAAGAGTTCGAGGCCGGGATGGACGACGACCTCAACACTTCGGTCGCGCTCGCCGCCGTCCACGGCCTCCGGCGCGAGACGAACACCGCGCTCGACTCGTGCGTCCTGCGCGAAGACGACCGGCGCGACATCCTCGCGCTGCTCGAACGCTTCAACTCCGTCCTCAACGTCTTCCCCGAGGACGAGGCCGTCCTACTCGACGAGTACATCCAGCGGCTCATCGACGAGCGGCAGGAGGCGCGCCACCGCCGCGACTTCGCGCGCGCCGACGAGATACGCGACCAGCTCGCCGAGCGCGGCATCACCCTCGAAGACACACGCGACGGCGTCCGCTGGAAGCGGAAGTAACACCGAAGTTTTTTACACGGACTCTTTCATCATGTTAGTGCTCGGCATCGAAAGCTCGTGCGACGAGACGGCGGCGGCGCTGGTGCGCGACGGCCGCGAGATGGTCTCGTCGGTCATCTCCTCGCAGGTCGAGATTCACAGGCGCTTCGGCGGCGTCGTGCCGGAGCTCGCCTCGCGCGAGCACCTCGAAAAGATAGTCCCCGTCGTCGAGGAGGCTTTCGCGCGCGCCGGCGTGGCGAAGGAGGAGATCGACGGCGTCGCCGTCACGCGCGGGCCCGGCCTCGTCGGCTCGCTCCTCGTCGGGCTCTCGTTCGCGAAGGCGATGGCCTACGCGCTCGAAAAACCCTTCGTCGGCGTCAACCACATCGAGGGGCACATCTACTCGGTCGTCTTCGACAACCCGCCCATCGAGTACCCGGCCTTCGCGCTCGTCGTCTCGGGCGGACACACCAACCTCTTCCTCGTGCCCGAGCCGGGCCGCTACCGCGTGCTGGCGCGCACGCGCGACGACGCGGCGGGCGAGGCTTACGACAAGGTCGCGAAGATGCTGGGCCTGGGCTACCCCGGCGGCCCCGTCATCGAACGCCTCGCGCGCGACGGCGACCCGCGCGCCGTGCGCTTCGCGGTGCCGCGCATGGGCGACGGACTGCCCGACTTCAGCTTCAGCGGGTTGAAGACCGCCGTCTCGAAGCACGTCCGCGAGACCGGGCTGAAGCCCGTGGCCGAGGGCGAGGAGCCTTCGCGGGCGGTCAAGGATTTGGCGGCGAGCTTTCAAAGCGTGGTCATCCGCTCGCTGGTCGGCACGACCGAGCGGCTCGCGGCCGAGCACAGGCCCCGGACGCTCATCGTCGCGGGCGGCGTCGCCTGCAACGAGGCTCTCAGGCAGGCGTCGCGCGAGGCGGGCGTGCGTCTGGGCGTCCCCGTCTACTTCCCCTCGCGCCACCTCTCGACCGACAACGCCGCGATGATCGCCGCCGCCGGCACCGTCAAACTCCTCGCCGGACTGAGAGACGGTTTGGACCTCGACGCGGACGTCTCGCTCCGCCTCCAGAACGTCGGCCTCGAAGAGGACGCGCGCGCGCGCGGCCACATCCACTACAGGCTGTGACCGGGGTGATAAGTGATGAGTGATAAGAAAAGCGGCTGGCGGGGGTCTTTGCAGTTGCTCGGCTCGGCGCTCGTGCTGCTCGCGCCCGTGCTGATGCTCGCCGCGTTCTTCTCGGAGCCTGCCGAGCCGGGGCTCAAGCGACACTTCACGCCGCCGGGGGTCGTCATCCTTGCGGCGGGGACTCTGCTTCACACGCTGAGCGGGCTGAGGTCGGCCGCGGGCGTGCGGACAGACTGAAGGCCGCCCGGCTTCACAAAGAGCGAGGGAGCCGGGCGGCCTTCGTCATGCCGCGCGTCAGCGGATTCTCCCGAGGGAGGTCAACGGCGACGGGCGACAATCCTGATGCGGCGCGCGTGCGCCGGAAAATCTTCTTCAGTTCCGAGCGGCGGTCAGCACCTCGCCGGACTGCGCGCCGATGATGATGCGGCGCGCGAACTTCTGCGGGTTCTCCACGTCGAGGTCGACGGTGACCATGTCGCCGACGCGCAGCTTCTTCAGGTCGATGCGCTTGCCCTTGAGCGTGACGTGCGTGTCGGCCGCGTCGGTCGCGATGACGTGCTCGACGCCGCTGCGCGCGATGATGGAGATGTGCCGCCGGCTGACCTCGACGACCTTGGCGTCCACCATCCGCACGTCCGTGTCCTTCTGCTGTTCGCCGTCGGAGGCCGCCAGAGCCGGCGCGTACGCCGCGAGCACCAACAGAACCGCGAACAGACTTGCAAGGCTTCTTCTTCTCATCTCAAGGCTCCTGAGTCGAACGGAAAAGCTTTCGTGGTATTTCGCATGGCAACCGATATGCCGCGACATCCTCTACGGCTAATCGCGTAAAAATTCCGGCGAAAATATCAAACCATCTTTGAGAAACGCGCGCGGAAACGTCCGCTTGTACGGCGTGAGGACGTTTCGTAACGGTACGCGCCGCGACGACTGGCGGGCCGTTTGCCGTCCCCGAGCGGGAGCGGTTACTATGACGACCTCGTAAACCGACGCCCGCGCGGGCGCGTCCCCGGACGCCGGCGTCGGCCGACTCACGAGAGAAAGTTCCCACTTTAATGTCCCTGACTCAAGGCAAGGCGTCGAAGCTCCTGCGCTGTCTCATCCTGTCCGCGCTGGCGCCCCTCTGCGCGCAGGCGCGCCCGTCCCCCGCGCCGCGGCAGACGCCGACCCCGCAGCAGCAGACGCCCGCGCCCCGGACGGGTCGCTCCTACGAGAGCGCGCCGCCGCCCGCGCGCAAGGCGGCGACGCCCGCGCCGCAATCGCCCTCGCCCGTCACCTTCGAGGACGCGGCCGCACGGCTCGGCGTGAACTTCCGCCACGCGGCCTCGCCGACCTCGCAGAAGTACCTGCCCGAAACGATGGGCGCGGGCGTCGCGCTCTTCGACTTCGACGCGGACGGCCGCCTCGACCTCTTCTTCACCAACGGCGCCGCGTTGGCCGACCCGATGCCCGAGGCGGGCGCGCCCGACAAGCGCGACCCGCGCTTCTGGAACCGGCTCTACCGGCAGAAGCCGGACGGCACCTTCGAGGACGTGACCGAGCGCGCGGGGCTTCGCGGCGAGGGCTACTCGATGGGCGCGGCCGCCGGCGACTTCGACGGCGACGGACGGACAGACCTCTACGTCGCCGCGCTCGGCGGCGCGGGCCGCCTCTACCGCAACCGCGGCGACGGCACGTTCGAGGACGTGACGCGGAAGTTGAACGCAGGGGTGGCGGGCTGGGGGACGAGCGCCGGCTGGTTCGACTACGACGCCGACGGCCGACTCGACCTCTTCGTCGCGCGCTACATGGAGTGGGACTTCCGCGCGGGCTCGCTCCACTGCGGCTCGGACGCGGCGCGCGCCTACTGCCACCCGGACAACTTCCGCGGCGCCGCGCCCGTCCTCCTCCATCAGAAACCCGACGGAACTTTTGAAGACGTGAGCGCGCGCGCCGGGATAGCCGACCCCGAGGGCAAGGGGCTCGGCGTCGTCTTCGCAGACTTCGACGGCGACGGACGGACGGACGTGTTCCAGGCCAACGACAACGCGCGGCAGTTCCTCTTCCGCAACAGGGGCGACGGCACGTTCGAGGAAGTGGCGCTCCCCGCCGGCGTCGGCTATGACGAGAACGGGAAGTCTTTCGCCGGGATGGGCGTGGACGCCGGCGACTTCGACGGAGACGGCCGCGTGGACATCTTCGTCACCGCGCTCACGAACGAGACCTACCCGCTCTTCCGCAACAACGGCGACGGGAGCTTTAACTACGCGACGGGGACGACGGGACTGTCGGCCATCACAGTCCCCTACTCCGGCTGGGGCGCGCGCCTCGCCGACTTCGACGCCGACGGCCTGCGCGACATCTTCGTCGCGCAGGGGCACGTCCTCGACACCATCGAGAAGACGACCGGCTTCGTCGCCTACAGACAGCCGGCGCTGCTGCTCAGAAACACCGGCCGTGCGTTCGTCAACGTCTCGGCCTCGGCGGGGCTCGCGCGCCCGCTCGCCGCGCGCGGCGCCGCCTTCGGCGACATCGACAACGACGGCGACACCGACGCGGTCGTCGCGCAGACCGACGGCGCGGCGCTCGTCCTGCGCAACTCGGGCGCGAAGAACCGCTGGCTCGGGCTCTCGCTCGCGGGCGCGCGCGGCAACCGGCAGGGCCTCGGCGCGCGCGTGACCGTGACCGACTCGGGCGGCGCGCGGCAGGTCTTTGACGTGACGGCCTCGGGCAGTTATCTTTCTTCAAACGACACGCGCCTGCTCGTCGGCCTCGGAAGCAAGACCGGCGTCCGCACGGTCGAGGTTCGCTGGCCGGGCGGCAAGGCGCAGACGCTCAACTCCCCCGCGTTGGACACATACCACACCGTCCGCGAGCAGCCCTGAGCGGCGGACGCCTTTTGATTTGAATTCCCCTTTTGATTTGAACTCCGAAGTAACGCAGATGAAAAGTCCGTCCCCTTCCGCCCGCGGCGCGCGCGCTCTCGCCCTCTCGGCCCTCGCCTCGCTCCTTCTCTTCCCGGCGCGACTCCCGGCGCAGACCGCCCAGCCCGCGCAGACGGGCGGCGTCTCGACCGGCACCGGGCTCGTCTCCGCGACGCGGCGCACCGCCGGCATCACCGACGCGAAGGCGCCCGTCGTCTTCGAGGACGTGACGGCGCGCACCGCGCTCGCGCAGTTCCGCCACGCGGCGGGCGGGCCTAAGAAGGACTACATCGTCGAGACGACCTCGGGCGGCGTCGCCGTCTTCGACTACGACAACGACGGGCTGCCCGACGTCTACCTCCTCAACGGCTCGACGATGGCGGCCGAGCGCGGGCGTGAGAAGCCGGCGCGCGCCGCGCTCTACCGCAACCTCGGCGGCTGGAAGTTCGAGGACGTGACCGAGCGCGCCGGCGTCGCCAACGGGCGCTGGGGCATGGGCGTCGCCGTGGGCGACTACGACAACGACGGCTTCGCGGACATGTTCGTCGGCAACTTCGGCACGTCGCGCCTCTACCGCAACAACGGCAACGGCACCTTCACCGACGTCGCGCCCAAATTAGGCGTCGCGCGCAAAGGCTGGTCTACGGGCGCGAGCTTCGGCGACTACGACGCGGACGGCCGCCTCGACCTCTTCGTCCCCGGCTACGTCGCGCTCGACATGGAGAACCTCCCGCCGTCGCCTTCGGACGCGCCCCGGCCCGGGCAGGTCACGCAGAACTTCTGCCAGTTCCGCGGCGTCCCCGTCATGTGCGGCCCGCGCGGGCTGAAGGGCGACACCGACTCGCTCTACCGCCAGAAGGCCGACGGGACGTTCGAGGACGTTTCCGACAAGTCGGGCGTGAACGACGCCTCACGCTATTACGGCTTCTCGTCGGCGTGGGTGCGCGTCGACGAGGACGACCGGCTCGACCTCGTCGTCATCAACGACTCGACGCCCAACCAGCTCTACATCAACAACGGCGACGGGACGTTCGAGGAGACGGGCTACCCTTCGGGCGTGGCGCTGAACGAGAACGGGCGCGAGCAGGCGGGGATGGGGCTCGGCGTCGGCGACTACGACAACGACGGGCGCGTGGACTTCTTCGTCACGAACTTCTCGGACGACTCGAACACGCTCTACCACAACGACGGCGAGGGCAACTTCACCGACGTGACCTTTCAGACGGGGATGGGCGAGCCGTCCATCCCGTTCCTCGGCTGGGGCGCGGCCTTCCTCGACTACGACGCCGACGGCTGGAAGGACGTCTTCGTCGCCAACGGCCACGTCTACCCCGACGTCGACGGGCAGCAGTGGGGCACGTCCTACGCGCAGCAGCCTTTGCTCTTCCGCAACAACGCGCACCCGGACGCGCAGCAGGCCGCGCGCGGCGCGCGCAAGTTCGAGCGCGTCGGCGTCGCCCCCGGCTCGGCTCTCGCGGAGGCGTGGCCGAGCCGCGGCCTCGCCGTCGCCGACCTCGACCAGGACGGCCGGCTCGACCTCGTCCTCAACAACACGGACGCGCCGCCCGCCCTGCTCCGCAACGTCACGAGCGGCACGGGGGCGAAGAACCACTGGCTGCGTCTGCGCCTCGTCGGCGACCCCGCGCGCAAGAGCCCGCGCGACGCGACCGGCGCGACCGTCTACGTCACGACGGGCAAACTCCGCCAGCGCGCGGACGTGACGAGCGGCGGCAGCTACTCCTCGCAGAACGACCCCTGCCTCTACTTCGGCCTCGGCGCCGCGACCAGAGTGGACAGGCTCGAAGTCAAATGGCCCGACGGCTCCGCCGAGACCTTCGCCGCGCCCGCCGTGGACAAGACGCTCACGCTCACGCAGGGCAAAGGCACGAAGTAAGACCGCGGCTGAGTCACTGATGCGCCGCTAAAGCAAAGCCGCGCCGGTGTTGGCCCGGCCTTCGGCGAAGCGCGTGGGGCGGAGGGCGTGAACGTCTAAGGTGTGTGCGTCGCCGTCGAGGATGTGTTCGGCGAGCAGTTGACCGAGCGCGGGCGAGTGCATGACCCCGTGGCCGGAGGAGCCGTTGGCGAGATAAAAGTTCTCAAGGCCGGGCGCCGGGCCGAGGAGCGCGTGCCTGTCGGGCGACATCTCGTAGACCCCGGCACGGCACGCCGCGCGGTCTATCACCGCCGCGCCCAGACACGGCACGCGCGCACGCGCCTTCGACACGACGGCCGCCAGCCACTCCTCGTCCACGTCCGTCTCGAACGGGTCGGCGCCGTGCGGCGGCTCATCCGGCCAGAGCAGCAGCACCCGCCCGTCGCGCACGCGCAGGTGAAAGCCGTCACCGGCGTAGATGGTCATCGGCATCTCTTCGGGCAGCAGTTCCGTGGGGCGCGTGACGGCGATCTGCCGCCGGAGCGGCGTCACCGGAATCTCGACGCCGGCCAAACGCCCGACCTCAGCCGCCCACGCGCCCGCCGCGTTGACGACGACGCCCGCCGAGACCTCGCCGCCGCTCGTCCGAAGCGTGCGGACTCTCCCATTCGCGTCCACTTCAACGCCTTCGAGCGACACGCCGTACTCGAACCTTGCGCCGAGCCGCGCGGCGGCCTCCGCGTAGCCGCGCATGATTTCGAGCGGGCGGACGAAGCCGTCGGTCGGGCAGTAGACGCCGCCCGCCACGCCCTCCGTGTTCAAAGCCGGGTTGAGCCGCGCGACCTCTTCGGCCGTCAGGGCGCGCGCTTCGAGGAGCCCGCACTCGTGCTGCACGGACTGCGCCGCGACGAGCGCGTCCAACTCGGCTTCGCCCGTGGCGACGAAGAGGTAGCCGCGTTGAAGAAAGCCCGGGTCAACACCCGTCTCCTCCTCGAAGCGCAGCAGCTTCTCGCGCGAAAGCATGGAGAGGCGGACGTTGACCTCGGTGCCGAACTGCGCGCGGAAGCCGCCGGTCGCTCGCCCCGTGCTCCCCGCGCCCGGCCGCGCGCCGCGCTCCAGCACCAGCACGTCGCGCGCGCCGCGCGCCGCGAGGTGGTACGCCGCGCTCGCGCCGACGACGCCCCCACCGACGATGACGACTTCGGCTGTCCGCATTGTCTTAAGTCTCGGCGAGGCCGAACTTGCTGGCGAGGACGAGGCTGATGGCGCCCATCATCGTCGGCTCCGACAGAGTAGAGGCGACGATGCGCGCCGAGGGCAGGCCGCGCCGGATGCTGCGCTGGATGGTCTCTTCGAGCGAGGGCGCGATG
The DNA here is from genome assembly GCA_020200135.1 of Acidobacteriota bacterium. GTDB lineage: Bacteria > Acidobacteriota > Blastocatellia > Pyrinomonadales > Pyrinomonadaceae > QHXN01. Next base: position 48,690 of record JAIVJI010000069.1, read on the forward strand.
ATGGGCCACGCGCGCGTGATCTGGCCGCCGACGACCACCGCCTCGGGCGAGAGCCCGACGATGAGGTTCGAGATGCCGATGCCGAGGTAGTGCGCCGTCTCGGAACTCGCCCGCCGCCCCGCGCTCGCCGCGGTAAATCTGCCCGTCGAAGACTATCCCGGTGCCGAGGCCCTCGGCGACGAGCGCGATGATGAAGTCGCGCGCCTCAGACACCTCGGGCCGCCCGAACCACAGCTCGGCGAGCGCGGCGGCGTTGGCGTCGTTGTCGACGCGCGCCTTCAGACCCGTCGCGCGCTCGATCTCCTCGGCGATGGGCCAGTCGCGCCAGCGGAAGTACGGGATGTAGATGGCGCGGCCGTTGCCGGTGTCCACGAGTCCGGGCAGGCTGACCCCGACGCCGGCGATGGTGCCCTGATGTTCGCGCGCGGCTATCTCGCGCAGCCGCTCGATGACCTGCGCGGCCAGCTCTTCGGGGCGCGGGCTGTTCTCGAAGCTCTCGCGCGAGAGCACGCGCCCGACGAGGTCGCTGGTGGCGATGGTGGTGTGCGAGGGCGTGACGTCGATGCCGATGGCGGTGGCGCCCGCGGCGCGCAGGCGGAGCAGCGTCGGGCGGCGCCCGCCGGTCGAGGCGCCCGCGCCTATCTCCTCGATGAGCCCCTCGTCCTTCAGCTCCTCGACGATGGTCGAGACGGTCGAGCGCTGCAACTCGGTCGAGCGCGCGATCTCGGCGCGCGAGATGGGCTCGCGGTCGCGTATGTAGTTGAGGACGAACTGCCGGTTGATGTCCCGGATCGTCGAAGACCGCGCCGCCTGCGCCTTCGTGAGATCGATGCGTCGCATGTTGAATCAGTAGACAGGAGTCAGTAGTCAATAGGCTCCGCTTGATGTGCGTTGACGATGACAAGCCGGCCGCCCGGCTCTTAAAGATTCTTCTACTGTCTACTGACTAATGACTCCTGTCTACTCTCTTACGGCTTCGGCGCGGGCTGCGCCGGCATGTTGAAGAGAGTGTCTTCGACGGAGACACCGGCCCTGACCTCCGTGAGCTTGCGCGTGAAGCTGTTATAGGTGTCAATGGCCGACGTGCGCATCGTGAACGGCAGCTTGATCCCTTCGACCTCACGATAGTCCTCGAAGTCTATCTGCTCGGGGAGCTGATTGAGGATGGCGTCGGTGAGCGTCAAGATGCGCAGGAGCAGCCCCGTCTGCGCGTCGAAGAAGTATCGGCGCTGGACGCCTTCCGACGGGCGGTCTACGACGACGACGGCGTCGCGGTCGCCGACCCTGCGTCGTCCGGCCACGCGCATCGTCTGCGCCGGCGTGAACTTGACGGCGCGGAACATATCGGCCACGCCCTTAATGTCGCCCAACTCCTTCGGCGTCACCGCGCGATGCGAGCGCGGGTTGACGACCCAGCCGGCCGCGCCGTTGACCGCCTGCGAGAACCTCCCCTGTTGCGGGATTTCGACGACCATCAGGAACTTGTCCGACCCCTTGACGGTGGCCTCGAACGGCCACACGCGTCCCTGCGAAGCCTCGCGCGTGCCCTTGAACGTCAGCGTCTCGGTCTTCGCCAGAGCGTCCTGGCCGCCGACGGCCGCGACGTACTTGTCGAAGACCTGTTGGACGGTCGGCTGCGCCGGGCGCGGCGCGTTCGCCCCGGGCGCGGCGCCGGCCGGTGGCGTGGGGCGCGCGGCTGGCGCGGGCTCGTGCCCCGAGACGGCGAGCGGGAGCGTCGGCAGGCTCGGCGGGTGCTCCTGCCCGCGGTGGCAGGTGTAGCAGGTCACCTGGCCGCGGCTCAGCCCGAACTGGCCGCCGTTGACCGTGAGCACCATCCTCATCATCTCGCGCGCTATCTTCTTGTGCTCGTTCTCGTCGCTCTCCCAGACCCAGTTGGTCTGACCCGTCTGCGGGTCGCGCCCCTTGTTGACGTGGCAGAAGCCACACTGGACGCCGAGCGAGGCCGCGATGAAGTTCATCTCGGGGAGGAGCTGCGACTCGGGGAGCCCCTTCAAGACCTGTATGTTCTTGCGCGTCTGCTCGACGGGTCTGTCGGCGACCTGCGGCCCCTGCGCGGAGCCGCGCCCCCACAGCGCGAACGAGGCGGCGAGTGTCAGCGCCGCGCACACGACTCCGCGCATTAAACGCTCTTTCGACATGAAGGCTCAAAAGTCCTTTCCTGGCTGGCTGGAGAAACGGCTCCCGGACGCCCGTGCCGGGGAGGCACTCGGCGCGCGGCCGGAAGCGCCGGCGCGGGCATTGTACGTGCGGCCCCGCGCCGCGTCCACCACTTTTGATGAATTCATTGCAACCTTTCGTAAGGGCGCGCGTGAAAGGTTGGCGAGCGTCGGTCGGCAGACCAACACCCCGGAAGAAGGAGAGAACATGTACTCAGCCAGACCCAGAATTTTTCTCGCGCTCGCACTCGCGCTGTGCGCGGCCGGCGCCGCACGGGCGCAGACGCAGCAGCCGAAGCAGGAGGACAACTTCGTCACCCAGAAGATGTTCCAGAACCGCGTCTTCGACATCAAGAACCGCGACCCGCAGAGCCTCGCGCGCGTGCTCGCGCCGCTGACCAGCGGCTTCCGCGGCGCGCTCGTCTCGCCCAACCCGGAGTTCCGCACCATCTCGGTGCGCGACTTCCCCGAGAACATCGCCGTCATCGAGGAGGCCATCCGCCGCCTCGACACGCCCGAGGTCGCGCGCCCGGCCATCGAGTTCCACGTCCACATGCTCGTCGCCTCGAACGACGAGGCGACCCCGAGCCGCTACCCGGCCGAGCTGGCCGAGGTCGTCAAACAGCTCCAGACGTCGCTCGGCTACAAGAACTTCAGCCTCATCGGCGCGCAGATCGTGCGCGGCAAGGAGGGGCGGAGCGAGAACACGAACAAGGGCGTCGCCGACCTGCGGATGGCCAACGACACGCCGGCCAACAAGAACCCGATCTACTACAGCTACAAGCTCAGCTCGGTCTCGGTAGACCGCGCGGGCGGCCAGCCGCGCGTACAGATCGAGGAGTTCCACATGGACCTGAAGGTCCCGCTCTGGCTCGGCGGCGACAAGATGGTCTACGAGAACGTCGGCTTCCGCAATCCGGTCTCGATGCGCGAGGGCGAGCGCGTCGTCGCCGGCACCACCAGCATCGCCGACAAGAGCGTCGTCGTCATCGTCTCGGCCGGGACGAGCAAGTAGGCGGTAGGCAACAGTCAGTAGGGAAAACAACTTCGGCGGGCGTTGAGGGTTAAAACCCGACGCCCGCCGAAGTCTTTCTACTGACTACTGACTACTGTCTACTGCCTACTGAATTATCGGGTGGCTGCCGCCGCGGCTGTGGTCGTAGGTCTGCTGGTAGAGCCGCCGGTCGTTGTGGTAGAGGACGATGTGCTCGCCCTCGTAGCGCGCGACGTTGGCGACGCGGCCGAAGTCGCGCTCGTGCTCGGCGATGAGGAACGCGCCCGGCTCCATCGAGAGCACCATCCCGGCGGCGAAGACGTAGCCGCCCTTGTCGTAGACGCTCCCCCTGTACTGCGCCGCGCCCACCGCGATGTCGGGCGAGTACGCGCCCGAAGAGTCGCGCTGGCGGTCGGGGCGGCCGATGAAGACCGTGTAGTCAGAGTAGTTCAGGCGCTGCCTGTACCCGCGCCTTTGCGCGACCGCGAAAAGCTCCGCGAGCCCGCCGTCGATGGCGCGCAGCGTCGCCGGGATCGGCCGGCCCACCGAGTAGACGCGCACGCCGCGCTGCGAAAGCGTCTCGAACTGGAAGCGGTCGCCCGCGACGCGCTCGGCCTGCGCGATGAGCCGCGGGTCGGCGCCACGCGTCCGCGCGGTCGGCTGGACGACGGGGGCGCGCCGCCGCCACTGCGCCCGCGCCTCGCCCGCGAGCGGCGAGAGCGGCGACATGAGCGCGCCGCCAAGCACGAGCGTATAAATACCTGCCCTCAGAATTCTTCCCTTCACCACTTTGTCCCCCTCGCGAAAAAGTTCAGGCGCGTCGGTCGGGGGGTTTCTTCAACGCCTCCGACGGCGCGCCTGCTGTCTCTGACCCTTCCGCCTCGCGTAGCCGGGCCGCCTTCCGTCGCCCGCGTTGCGCCCCGCTCCGTTCGCCCCTCCGGGCGCCGTCGCGAAGCTCAACACGGGGAGCCTCAGGGCTTTCCCCCCTTTTTGTCGCCCCCGCCCTTGTTGCCGTTGTCGTTGCCGCCGCGCGGAGGGGGAGGGGTCTCCTTCGGGGGCCTGGGAACGTCCTGCTTCTCCTTCGGCGGCGGGGGCGGCTTCTGCTCCTTCTGCGGCTCGCCCGCCATCGCGCCGACGGCGAGCACGCAGGAAGCTAAGACCGTGATGATGAACTGCTTGAAAAACTTCATGGTTCTAACCTTTGCCTCCTCATGTACGTCCGTTCGCGCACGGGAGGGAGGAGGAGAGACGCGCGAGTCTCGCCCGCTCAAGTTTGCAAGGCCAGTGCCACGCCCTGCCGCGCCGTTCTTTCAAGCCTTTGGGTGGCTGAATTTAGGCCCCTCGCACCGTATCGTCGGGGGTCGCACCGTATCGTGTACGGTATGGGTGCGCCGCCCGCCATTCAATGTCTTCCGACGACTTTCTAACGCCTTACGACGATTCTGGCGCTGCTCACGTTGCCGCTGCCGTCAATCGCGCGCAGGGAGATAGTGTGCTCGCCCGCGCCCGAGAGCGGCACGTCGAGCGCGTAGGACTCGCGCGGGCCGTCGGCGATGCCGTCCTCGGGGAAGACCGCGCGCCACTCGCCGCTGTCCACCGAGACGTCTGCGCGGCGGAGCCGTCCGCTCGCGTCCTCGACGGTGAAGCGGACTCGCGCGCGTCCGTCCGCCCCGGCCTGCGGCTCGCCCGCCGCGCGCACGACGGGCGGCGTGCTGTCCACCTCGACGGGTTCGCTCACGCGCTCGCCCACGAGCGCCTGCCCCAGAGAGTTCTCGGGCGCGTCCGATGCGACGACCTTGAAGACGTAGCGCCCGTCGCCGAGCGTCGCGCCGTCGATGGAGAAGAAGTTGTCGCGCAGGTTCTCCCTGAGCAGGCGGAAGGTGCCCTCGCCCACGGGGCGGTAGAAGACCGAGTAGAGCAACTGGTCGCCGTTGCGGTCTTCGGCCTGCCACTGCAGCGAGACGGCGCCGCGCTGGAACAGGCGGCGGGGCGGTATCTGCGGCTGCGGCCCGATGAGCGCCGGGTCGATGCCCGAAGCCTCGATGTTCGGGTCCACCGGCACCTGCATCGCCGGCTGGAGCGCGATGCCGACGGGCAGCGGTTGAATCTGCAAGACCTCGGGCGCGACGTTGCGCGGCAGGTACGAGACGCTGACGCCCTCGACGCGCGCGTCCGCCCCCCCGGCCGCGCGCAGCACCGCGCGCCACTGTATGAAGCGCGCGCGCGGGCTCGCGACGCCCGCGCCGGCCGGGTCGCGGTAGGGCGCGCTCCAGTCGCTCCAGGTCATGTCGGGGCGCTCGGTGTTGCCGGTGCGCGTCTGCAACTCGACCTGCCCGCGCCCGCGCCACCAGACGCGCCCCCACGAGGCGACGAACTTCGCGTCGCGCACGGGCGACTCGTAAGTCCCCTCGGCCTGCGCCTCGCCGCCGAGCCGGAAGAGCTTGCCCTGATTCGACGAGGCCGCGAACACGTCCGAGCCGCGGACGACGAACGAGGAGATTTGGTCCTCGCTCGACTGCAGGAGCAGCGTGTCGCGCCCGTCGTCCGTGACCGAGTAGATGCGCCCCTTGTCGCTCGTGCCGACGAGCACGCCGGCGCGCCCCGGCGCGGCGGCGACCGAGAAGGCCGTCACCGTCTGCGAACTCCACAGAACGTCCGAGCCGCCGTCGGGCATGATGCGGAAGACGGCGCTGCGCGCGCCGTTCAACTCGTTGCGGCTGCGCGCGGGCGTCTGCGGCTGAGCGCCGAAGGCGACGGCCTGGGCGCCGCTCCCGTCGTCGGTCGTCACCGTGCCCGTCACCGTCCCGCCGGAGGTCGAGGCGCTCACGCTCTGCGTCGTGACGCTGGCCGTGGACGCGGACGGCCGCGTCCCCGTCGCCGCGTCGCCGAGCGCGAGCGCGTAGATCGAGCCGTCGGCCGCCAGCGAGAGCGCGTGTATCTCGCGCAGCGGCGAGTCGAAGAGCGCGAACGCCTTGCCCTCGGGCGAGACGCGCAGGACGATCCCGCCCGGGTCGGTGCCCGCGATGAGGTTCCCCGCGCGGTCGGCCGCGAGCGAGATGACGTGCGTCTCGTTCGTGTCGATGAGGAGCGAGGTCTCCGGCTTAGAGGCGGCCGCGCGCACGCGGTAGAGGCGGCCCGTGTCGCCCGTGCCGACGGCGAGCGAGCCGTCGCCCATCAGCGCCAGCGACCAGATGTACTTGTCCGGCGGGTCGAAGTAGACCTCGGCACGCCCGTCCGAGGTCACGCGGTAGACCTTGCCCTCGGGCGACGTGCCGGCGTAGAGCGCGCCGTCGCGGCCCACGACGAGCGCCGTCACGTCCAGCTCGGCCGCGTCGTAGAGCAGCGCCCCGCGCCCGTCGGGGGCCACGCGGAAGATGCGCCCGTCGTGCCCCGTGCCGAGGTAGACGTTCCCCGCTGAGTCGGCCGCGCTCGACCAGACGAAAGCCTGCTCGGTGTCGAAGACCTGCGTGAAGCGCGGCGCGAGCATGAGCGCGCCCGTGTCCGTGACCGAGACGCCGCGCGACTCGCCGTTGAGCATCTCGGCGCGCGTGTCGGTCTCCCACAGGACGGGGCCGCCGGCGCGCGCGCCGAGGGCGAAGAGAAGGACTGCCGCTGTCGAGAGGATGAAGGGTCGAAGGGTACGAAGGGGCATACGTCTGTTATTCATGAAGTGCAGAGATTCGTTTTCAATGTGGCGACGGGGCGGCGCTCGTTCGCATCCGCCCCCATGAATCATAACCCGAAAGCCCCGCCCGCGAAACCAGGAAGCAAGCCGGCTAGGTGCCCACGTAACGCGCGTAGACCGAGCGCGCCGTCGCCGGGTCGTCCGTCCCGCGCACGATGGCGCGCGCGTCGCGGAAGACCGTCAGCTCGTAGCCGCCCGCGCGCAGCCGCACCAGGTACTCGTTCGACTTGACCTCGCCGGCCGCGCGCAGACGCGCCGCCAGAGCTTTGAGGTCGAGCGACACGGCCCCGCGCGGCGAGACCTGCACCGCGTCGCGACCGCACAGCACGGTCGCCACGTCGCCCGCCTCCGCCTCCAGACTCTCGTAACGTCCGAGCGCGCACGCGGGGCAGTCCGCCGCGCGCGCGCCCGCGGAGATGCGCCGCCACTCGTTGCGCCACACGTCGAACTGCATCAGCCCGCCGTGCAGACTCTCCGTCCGCCCGGTCAGAAGCTTCAGGGCCTCGGCGACCTGCACCGCCGCGACGATTGAGATGATGGGCATGATGACGCCCGCCGTGTCGCACGTCGGGGCGGAGCCCGCGGCCGGAATTTCGGGGAAGACGCAGCGCAGGCACGGCGTGACGCGCGGCCTGACGGTCAGGGTCACGCCGTAGCCCCCGACCGCCGCGCCGTAGACCCACGCGACGCCCCGCTTGACGCACGCGTCGTTGACGAGGAAGCGCGTGGCGAAGTTGTCGGTGCCGTCGAGCACCACGTCGCAGCCCTCGACCAGCCGCTCGACGTTCGACTGGTTGACGTCGGCGACCTCGGCCTCGCACTCGACCTCGGAATTGATCTCCGCGACCCGGCGCGCGGCCGCGACCGCCTTGGGCGTGCGCTCGCGCGCGTCGCGCTCGGTGAACATCGTCTGCCTTTGCAGGTTCGACTCCTCGACGAAATCGCGGTCGACGACCCGCAGCCTCCCCACGCCGGCGCGCGCCAGCATCTCGACGTGCGCCGACCCGAGCGCGCCGCACCCGACGACCAGCGCGCGCGACGCGCGGAGGCGCCGCTGCCCCTCCTCGCCGATGCCCTCGAACAGAATCTGCCTGCTGTAACGTTCCATTCACTGACCCGACAACTTCTTCTCAGCCGCCGCGAGCATCACGCCGGGCGGCGGCTCGCGCCCCGTCCAGAGGCGGGACTGCTCTTCGGCCTGCGCGACGAGCATCCCCAATCCGCCGACCGTGCGGCAGCCGGCCGCGCGCGCCTCGCGCAGAAAGCGCGTCTCGGCGGGGTTGTAGACGAGGTCGTAGGCGACGCGCACGCCGCGCAGTTGTTCGGTGAGCGCGGGCGTCTCCGCTTCCCGCGAGCCGCGCGTCCCGAGCGGCGTGGCGTTGACGATGACCTCGAAGCGGCCGAAGCGCGCGCCTTCGAGCGTGCCCCACTCGACCCCGAACGCCTCCGCGACTTCGCGCGCCCGCGCGGGGTCACGCGCAAAGACCGTCGCCGACGCGCCGCCCTCGCCGAGCGCACACAGCAGCGCGCGAGCCGCGCCGCCCGCGCCGATGACCGCCACGCTCGCGCCGCGCAACTCGACCAGCCCCTCCAGCGGGAAGACCGACGCGGCGGCGTCCGTGTTGAAGCCTTCCAGCCCGCGCCCCTCAGTGACGACCACGGTGTTGACCGCGCCGACGCGCGAGGCGTTCTCCGCCACGCGGTCGAGGTGCGGGATGACGGCCTGCTTGTGCGGCGCGGTGACGCTGAAGCCGCGCAGGTTCCAGCCCAGCTCGCGTGTGCGCGGATCGGCCATGCGCCGCATGAACCCCGGCAGGTCTGTGACCTCGAAGGGCAAGTAGACGGCGTCGAGACCCGTGGCCGCGAACGCCGCGTTGTGCATGTGCGGCGAGAGCGAGTGGCCGACGGGCGAGCCGACGAGCCCCGTGACGAGCGTGCGCGGGTTGATTTCGCCTACGCGGTATACTTCACGCAGCTCGCGCGCCGTAATCTGACCGGGCGCGGTCGCCTGCGAAGCGTCGAGCGACGCGTAGGTGAGGAACGCGCCGAAGGCCGGCGCCAGCACGCGCGTCATGAACCCCGCCTCGCCCATCGAGACCGCGATGCATTCGCGCCCCTCGCGCCGACCGCGCTCGCACAGACGCAGGACCTCGACGCAGTCCGTCACGGAGTTTGCCTTCGTCGCGACCTTCAGGATTTCGGCGGGCGTGCGCGCCATCCGGCCGAACAGTTCTTCGAGCCCGGCGGGCGTCCCCCGGAAGTCGTGGTGTGAGCAGATGACGCGGAACCTCTCGAAGAGTTCGCCGAGCGATGCGGCGTGCGGCGACTCAAGCAGGTCGAGTTCGAGGTCAACGAAGTCGCGCTCACGCCCGCCGACGTCGCGCAGCGCTTCGGGCAGTTCGCGCCAGAAGTCCGCGCGCTCCCCGAGGCTCACGTCGCGGCCGCCGCCCTGCTCGCGCGGGCGGTAGGTGATGATGAAGGGCGGCCGCGTCTCGCCGAGCAGAGCGCCCAGCAGACCGCGCGCGGGGGCGAGCTGGTCCGCGTCCAGACAGTCGAGCCGCAGCTCGACCACGTCCGCCAGCTCGGCGGCGCGTGTGACCGACGCGCGCAGCTCGTCCGCGCGCCGCACGCAGACGGGGACGCAGACGCGTGCCTGGTTCGTCTCTCTCATCACGAGAACACCTTTTGGAGACTATACACCGCGCGGGTCGCGCGGGGCATGGGCGCCTCTGACGGCGGCTTCAGACGTCGCGGCGTTCGCGTTCAACGGGGACGGCGAGGTGGCGCGTGGTGGCTTCGGTGACGCTCGGGGGCGGAATCATCTCGCCCGTGTCGGCCGGCGAGAGCGAGCCGACCGTGCGCGGCGGCGCGACCGAAGTTTGCGGCGGCGCGTACGCGAGCGGGGCCGTCGGCTGAGACCGGTTCTTCGCTTCCATGCCGAGACGCAGGTAGGTGGAGACGCCGTCGCCGAGCAGCCCGGCCGCCGGCAGGAACATCCAGAACCACCAGATGTGGCCGGCCGGCGCCCACGTCTTGACCGCGAAGGCGATGAAGAAGAAGGCCACGCCCATGAAGAGGTGTCTGACCGCGCGCTCGATGCTCACCTCGTCGCGGCGCTCGCGCCGCCCCGGCCGCCCCGTCCGCGTGTCGTCCGCGGCCGACAGGCGCGAGGCGAGCTGACCCGTCATGACTTGCGGCAAGAGGCTGATGTCGGTGCCGCACGAACGGCAGAACTTCGCGTCCTCAAGATTTTGCGTCGCGCACTTCGGGCAGAACATCCGTGAACCTCCTCAGAGAGTGTGAACCGTAAACCGTAAACCGTGACAAGAGCGTGAACCGTGACAAGATGAAGAACGGTTTTTTCCTCGTCACGGTTTACGGTTTACGGTTCACGGCGTTTCGCGGTTCGCTGGCGGACTGCTTCGTAGAGCACGATGCCGGCGGCGACCGAGACGTTGAGCGATTCGATCTGCCCGCGCAGGGGGATGCTCACCAGCACGTCGCAGCGCTCGCGCACGAGGCGGCGCAACCCCTCGCCCTCGCCGCCCAGCAGCAGCGCGCACGGCTGCGCCCAGTCCCAGTCGGCGTATGAAGTCTCGGCCCCGGCCGCGGTGCCGACCGTCCAGATGCCGCGCCCCTTCAGCTCCTCGATGAGCCGGACGACGTTGGCCGCGCGCGCCACCGGCACGTATTCGAGCGCTCCCGCCGCCGCCTTCGCCACCGTCTCCGTCAGTCCCGACGCACGGCGCTCGGGGACGAAGACGCCGTGCGCGCCCGCGCACTCGACGGTGCGGATGACCGCGCCGAGGTTGCGCGGGTCTTCGACGCCGTCGAGGACGACCGCGAGCGGCGGCTCATTGGTGCCGACGCGCGCCGCGAGCGCGTCGAGCAGGTCGTCCGTGTGCGTGTAGTGCGCGGCGGCGATGGTGGCGACAACGCCCTGATGGTTCGCGCCCGCCGCGAGGCGTTGCAGCTCCGCGCGCGGCACGCGCCGCACGGGGATGTCGGCGTAGCGCGCTATCTCAAGTATCTCGCGCAGGCGCGTCTCGTGCGCGCCCTCGGCGACGGTCAGACGCTCGACGGGCCGCGCCCCCGCACGCAGGGCTTCGAGCACGGGCTGCACGCCGAAGATGTGGGCGCCGTCGTCTTCCGACGGCGGCCGCCGCGCCGGTTCTACCGGCGGACGCCGTGCCGGCTCGCGCGATTCTCCTTCCAGGAACCGCCCCACGGGGGCGCGCTCGTCCCTCACGCCGAAAGCGCGCGCCACACGCTCGCCGGGCGATTCGACACCGCGCCGGTGCTCACCCTCACGACCCCTTTGCTCGTTCGCACGGCCCTGGTGCTCACCCGCACGGCTCCGGTGCGCGTTTTTCTCTTGCCGGTGCGCACTTTTATCCTGTTGGCGCGCGTCAACATGACGCCGTTGCGCATCCGCATCGACTCGGCGGGCTCCGACATCGCGCCGGTTCGCGTCATTATCAAGCCGGTGCGCGTTTTTCTCGTCCCGGTGCGCGCCGATATTCTTATTGTCGTCGTCAATCCCGCGCCGGTGTGCGTCGGCCTGGCCCCGGCGCGCATGCGCGTCCTGTGTGCGCGGCGCGCGGCCGCGCGCGTGCTCGCCGCCGCCGCCCTCGCGCCGCCCCGGGCCGCGCCTGTTCCCGCCGTGGTGCTTCATAAACTCTCCGCACGCGCGCGGAGCACCAGCATCTGGCGCAGCCGCGCGTAGCGCGTGAACTGTCCCCCGTTGCTGACCGTCGTCACGGCCTCCGTGTTGTAGCGCCCCGCGCGCTCGCGCCTTAAGCCCAGCGACTCGGTGCGCTCGGCCGAAGGCCACACCTCCGCGAGCAGCGGGCGCAGCCGCGCGTACTCTTCGTCGCAGACCGCCGACGGCGCGCGCGCGCGCAGCGCCGCGAACAGCGTGTCGAAGTTCTCGGCGGCGAGCAGCCGCTTGTCACCGCCGAGGCACGTGTAGTCGAAACCGCCCGCCATGACGCGGAAGCCGGCGGCCGCGCCGACCGACGTGGGATGCTCCTCGCCGACGGCGGTGTAAATGTCGAGCACCGCCTCGTCCGACGCAAGCTCGCGCGTCTCGACCGTCTCGCTCCGGCCCGAGAAGCCGCGCCTTCGCTCGGCGACCTCGACGCGCCTCGACACGACGCGACCCTTCACAAACAGCACGACCTCACACCACGGCACACGCGACAACTCAGCTTCCGGCCCGGGGCGACAGACGAGGGCGTCCTCTTCAAACTCCAACGCGCGAACCCGCAGCGGCCCGCGCGCCAGCACCTCGTCCGGGAAGACCTCTGTGTTGAGTCCGAGCGCGCGGAGCCGCTCGACGATGAGCCAGGCCTCGTCCGCCGACGCCGCGCGCGCGACCGGCATGGCACGCCCCGAGAGGACGATTTCTTTGAGCCCGCCCGTGTCGAGACGCAGCAGCGACGCCGCCTCTTCCGCCGCCTCCGACGTGAGCGCCCCGGCCGCGCGTGCGAGCGTGACGACGTTGAAGCCGTGCTCCCACTCTTCGAGCTTCTTCAGGACGGGACGGCGGAGCGCCGCGGCGTCCGGCGTCGAGGGGAGCGTCGCGCCGCAGTAGAGACAGCTCGGGCGCGTCGGCGGGTTGGCGCGCAGGCACTCCTCGCAGGCGACCATCTGCTCGGGCGCGAAGGGGCGCGCCGCTTCCGGCTCGCGCGCGTCAAGCCGCCCCGGCCCGTCCGTCCCCGCCCACTCGTCCTCCTCGCGCGCCAAGCTCCCCTCCCCGACCCTTTCGGATTCCAGACGACACGGATTGCCCCACGAAGGTTCTTGAGTATAATCCCTCTCGTCCGTTTCCCCTTCAACATTATAGCCGACACCACGGTCAGCCTTATGAACTTCGCCCGACCAATCGCGTGCGCGTGCCTGCTCGCCGCCTCGACGCTCCTGTCCGGCGCGTGCGCCTCCGCTTCGCGGACGGCGAGCCCCGAGAGGCCGCGCGCCGACGCGCCGCCGCCCTTCGCCGTGCTCGCCGCGAGCGAGGAGCGTCGCGCGGCCGCGCTCGCCAACTGGAAGACAGTGGTCGGCGAGCAGTCCGCCGCCGCCGCGCCCGAGTTGCGCCCCGTGACCGCGACGCTCGCCGGGCTTCCTTCGGGGCTGAGCGACTACCCGCGCCTGCCGCTCGTCGTCATCGAAGACGAGAAGAGCCAGTCGGAGGAGGAGACGCGCGAGGCACTGCGCCGCTTCCTCGCGACGGCCGCGCCGCTGCTCGGCTTCGACCTCAAGCACCTTTCGCTCGTCGGGGTGTCGGACGCGCCTGGCGCGGGCACGGCCGCGCGCCGCGCGACCTACCGGCAGACGCCTTTCGCCTACCCGCTGCGCAACGGCTACGGCGTGGTCGAGGTGACTTTCACGCCCGACCTGCGCGTCGTGGGGCTTTCGAGCACGGCCATCCCCGGCGCCGCCGCGCTCGGCCGCACGCTCGCGGCGGTGCCGAAGACGCTGACGGCCGAACAGGCCGTCGCCGCGCTCGCGAACCGCCCCGTCACCTTCACCGACCGCGCCGGCGCGCAACAGACGCGCACCCTCGCGCAGCCCGACGCGGCGGCCGCGCGGCAGCTCGTCGTCTTCCCCGTTAGGCGCGACACGAACCCCGCCGCGCTCGAACTCCACGTCGCCTGGGAGGTCTCGGCCGGCGCGCCCGACACGCCCCTGCTCGTCTACGTGGACGCGGCCACCGGCGACGTGCTCGGCGCGAGCGCGGGGGTCGTCGAGGAAGGTTGAAAGCTCCTGGGGGAAAGGCGAAGGCGGAAAGGCAAAGGGTCGAAGAGACTTTACGCTTTCCGCCTTCGCCTTTCCCCTTTCATTCCCCCTCCTGTTGTCGGGCCGCCAAAATTCGTGGTTAAATAACTTGCCGCCGCGCAGTCGGATGTTTTTGGCGGGAGTTCAGAAATCAGGGCGCGGCTTCTCAAGCGAAGCGGTTGTTTGAAATCTCGTAAGTTTAAAACTCGAATGGGGTGTCTTTCGCATGCATTATGATCCCACTAACAACATCTCCTGGCAGTTAGGTTACAGAGGCAGGGTGGCGGTTTTCATCGACGGCAACAACCTTTTTCACGCGGCTCGGTTCCACAACATCGACATCGACTACAACAAGCTCCTGCGCGTCCTCCTGGGCGACGGGAGGCTTTTGCGCGCCTTCTTCTACACGGGCGTCGATGTCGGCGCCGAGCGCCAGCAGGGCTTTCTGCTCTGGATGCGCCGCAACGGCTTCCGCGTCATCCACAAGGAGCTGAAGACCTTCTACGACGGGACGCGCAAGGCGAACCTCGACGTCGAGATCGCCGTCGACATGCTCTCTCTCGCGGGGCGCTACGACACGGCCGTGCTGGTCTCGGGCGACGAGGACTTCGTCTACGCGGTCAACGCCGTGGCCTACAAGGGCTGCCGGGTGGAGGTCGCGGGCTTCCGCTCGAACACCGCGCCGAAGCTCATCGACGTGGCCGACTACTTCATCGACCTCGGCGACATCGCCGACAAGGTGCGCAAGGAGCCCACGCACTCGCACCGCTACTACGACAACAGCCACGCGCACGAGCCGCAGCACCACGCCCCCGGCCCCTACGCCAATCACGCGCAGCCCGCGCAGCCCAACTCGGACGAGATGATGTCGCACGCACGCGACCTGCTGAACGGCGCCGAGCAGGAGGCCGGCGACTCGCGGCGCACCGAAGAGTTCGACGAGGCCGTCCCGCAGCTCGTCGCCGACCCCGGCGGCCCCGACCGCGAGCTGCTCGCGCACAACCCCGACTTCATCCGCGTCACGGATGACCAGTGACAGGTATGAAGCTTTTCACCGTCGAAGACGCCAACGCGCTGCTGCCGACCGTGCGGGGCATCGTCCGCCGGGTGCAGCGCACGTACGCGCGCGTCGCGGCGGCGCAGGCGCAGGCGCGGCTCGCCGCCGAGGGCGCGGCGCGCGGCGGCGGCGGGATGGAGGGCGGCACGGCTTACGTGCTGGCGCTGACCGAGCTGGCCGAGGCCTCGGGCGAGCTGGAGGCGCTCGGCGTGCAGATTAAGGACTACGAGCGCGGGCTCATCGACTTCCCGACGCTGCGCGACGGGCGCGTCGTTCTGCTCTGCTGGCAGATGGGCGAGGGCGACGAACTCGAGTGGTGGCACGACCTGGAGGCCGGCTTCGGGGGCCGGCAGCCGCTCTAGCGCGTCCGGCATTTTTCGAGAGACGAATCCGAATTGGCGACGAAGGTGGAAGAGGATGGCGGGGGGACGCGCGAGCGCGGCGTAGACGCGCCGCCGGAAGCCTCGGGGCCGCCGCGCGGACTCCTGCGCGAGTACTTCGAGTCGGGCGCGGTCGTGCTCGTCATGGCCGTCTTCTTCATGACCTTCGTCGCGCAGGCGGCCGAAGTCCCCTCGGCCTCGATGGAGAACACCGTCTACGTCGGCGACCGCTTCCTCATCAACAAGTTCATCTTCGCGCCGGGGCCGGCCCTCCCCATCCTCCCGCAGCGCGAGATACGGCGGGGCGACATCGTCGTCTTCAAGTACCCGGCCGAGTCCGTCCCCACCGAGCAGATAGTCCAGTACAAGACGCTCTTCATCAAGCGCGTCATCGGCCTGCCGGGCGAGACGATAGAGGTGCGCGGCGCCCAAATCCTCATCGACGGCCAGCCGCTGCCCGAGTACCGTGTGAGAGTGCTCGACCGGCAGCTCGGGAACGACAAGGCGCCGCTCACGCGGCTCGAATTCCCGGCGCGCGCCGGCGAGCCCTACACCGTCTACTACTCGCCCGCGCCCAACGAGAGCGGCTTCTTCCACGCCATCCGGCGCCCCTTCCGCGTCCCCGCCGGCCACTACTTCGTCATGGGCGACAACCGCGACAACAGCAAGGACAGCCGCTATTGGGGCACCGTCCCGCGCGAGCTGGTCGTCGGCCGCGCGATGTTCGTCATCTGGTCTTACGACGAGAGCGCGCCGCGTTCCGAAGGCTTTGTCGGCTTTGTCGGCGACTTCTTCAGGAACACGCGCTGGGGTCGCATCGGCACCCTGCTCCGCTAGTTCGCCTGACCTCCCACCCGAAACGCCCGAGGCCGCCACGCTAAATGTTGTGCCCCTCACGCCCTCAAATACAGTGGCTTGTACATTTTCTGGTTGACGACTTAAAGTAACTTCTGATAGCATCCGGCGCGACTCCGCAGTGGGCATGGATTTACAGGCATGTGCCCGTCGCCCCTCGAAACGAAACTTTCAGAACAAAGGAAGGCACTTCGTCAAAAATGCAGTGCGCCGTGTGCAGCGAAGAAATACCGGGAGCACTCGACGGATGCCCTCAATGCCGGGCGGCGGCGCAGGCCGCTTCCCCCGCAGCAGCAGTTGTAAAAGAGCCCGACGCGCCCACGCACGCGCCGAAGGCCGACGCTCCCGCTATGACCGATAACTCGAACGTCACGACCCGCACCGCCCAGAGCCCGAACGGCTCGACCCTCATCGAATTCCCCGGCGTCAACCGCCCCGCATGGCGCAGGGAGTTGAGCGAGCGTTTCCGCGAAATCCAGCAGCGGCGCGCGCGCGAGTCCGACTCCGACGGCGAAGAGGCGCCGCGCCGTGCGCCTTCGGCGCAGACTTTCTCCGCCCCCGAAGAGACGCCCGCGGCCGGAAGAGCCGCCGAGTCCGCGACCAAGCAGCTCGGCCTCGTCCCACCGCCCGCCGAGCCGGAGCCGAACCCCATCGTCGCCGCCGCGCTGGCCCGCATCGAGCGCGCGCGTGCGAGCGCGCAGTCGCAGACCTACGCGCGTCACGGCTCGGGAAGGGCGCAGGCGGCCGCCGCGCGCGTGGTCGAGGAGCAGCCGGAGCAGCAGTTGGCGGAAGCGGCCTTGCCGACGCCGCAGCCGACGCCGCTCGTCGTCGTCCAGCCGAAGCAGGCCCCGAAGCCCGAGCCTAAGCCCGAGCCGACGCCGCAAGCCTCCGGGCCGGAGCCGGCCGCGCCCCGCGCAGAGGTCGTCGAACCCGAGGCTCCCACGCGCAGGGCTCCCGCACGCGCCGCCGCGACCGAGGAGACGGCGGCCGCCGTGACCGACAGGAGGGCCGAAGTCGCGCGCGCGAAGACGGAAGCCGCGCGGCCAGCGTCTCCGTCCCCTTCGCAGACCGCCGCCGTGGCGGAGCCTCAGTCAGGCTCGCGCCAGCCGAGGCACATCGACGGCGTGCTCGACGAGTTCTGGCTCGAACGTCAGGGCATCGAGCTTTTGCCGAAGGTCGCGGAGCGGGAGCTGAGCTACGACGACCGCGCGCCGCGCCCGAAGCGTCTGGCGGCGGCGCTCGTAGACCTGTTCGCGGTCGCGCTCTTCGCGGCGCCCTTCGCGGCGGCCATCGAGCTGACTGTCAGCAACTGGGGCGACCAGCGTGTGTGGGGCTCGATGGCGCTCATCGCGGCGCTGGTCATGTTCCTCTACCACACCTGCTCGGTCGCGCTGGCGGGCCGCACGCTCGGGATGTCGCTCTGCGGGCTCCAGGCCGTTGACGCGCGCAAGGCGAGCGTCCCGACGACGGGGCAGTGTATGCGCCGCGCGCTCGTCTACATGCTCTCGCTGGCGACCGCCGGGCTGGGCATCATCTACGCGCTCTTCGACGCAGAGGGGCGCACCGCGCACGACATCCTCTCGGGCACGGTGGTCGTCAGGAAGTAGTCTTCAAATTCAACTCGCGAGGGGGAGGCGCGCCCGCGCGGGCGCGCCTCCCTTTTTGTCTCCGTGCCCGAGTCTGTTAGCCTCTTCGCGAAACGGAGACGGCACACACGGATGAACGAGCAGTTAATCAGAGAGGTCATGGAGGAGTTGCGGCCGGCGCTCGAGGGCCGCCCGTGGGGCAAGGTCTTCCAGCTCGACGGCGCGACGCTCGCGGTGGACTTTCGCACCGGCGACGGCCGCTACCTGCTGCTCTCGGCCGACCCCTCACGCCCGCGCCTGCACATGGTCGAGCGCACCGTCCGCGAGCTTGAAAAGGCCGCTCTCACACCCACGCCCTTCGCGCTCATCCTCAGAAAACACTTAGGCGGCGGCACGCTGCGAAAGCTCACGCGGGACGAGGGCGAGCGCGTCGTGCGCTTCGACTTCTCCGTCCCCGACGCGGCCGGCGAGGGGCACGCGGCGACGCTCGTCGCGCAGTTGACGGGGCGCACGTCGAACCTCTTCCTGCTCGACGCGGGCGGGCGCGTCGTCGCCTCGCTCCGCCCCGCGCGCGGCGAGGGGCAGGGGGAGGGCGAGCTTTACAGCCCGCCTCGCGCGCGCGTCGCGGCGATGATGACGGGGACGGAGACGGGCGAGCCGAAGCCCGCACGCAAGACGGCCGAAGTCCCGCGCGAGGGCTTCTCTTCCCTGTCCGAGGCGCTCGACCGGCATTATCAAAAGCTCGACGCCGGGCGCGCCTTCGACTCGCGCGCGGCGGCCGCGGCGGCGCGTCTGCGGCAGCAGATTTCGGGTTTGCGCAAGCTGCGCGACAACCTCTCGCGCGACCTCGCGGCGCACGGCGACGCCGACGAGCACAAACGCGTGGGCGACCTGCTGCTCGCGAACCTCGGCACGGCCGTCCGCGACGGCGCGACCGTGCGGGTCACGGATTTTTACGCCGAGGACACGCCGACGGTCGAGGTCGAAGTTGACGGGCACCGGACTTTGCAGGATGAGGCGGGTCGCAGGTTCGCGCGCTACTCGAAGGCCAAGCGCGCGGCGCGCGAGATTTCGGAGCGGCTCGCGAAGATAGAGCCCGAGTTGGCCGCGCTCGAAGAGAGGCGCGCCGGGCTCGAGAGAATCGTCGCGGCGCGCGACGAGGCCGCGCTGTCAGACTTCGTCGGCGGCGACGCGGCCGGAAAGTCTGGGGCGAAGGCCGGCTCGGCCCGCGCCAGGACGGCGGCGCGCGCGAAGGCGTCGAGAAAGGATTCGGCGGAAAAGGGGCGCACGCTCCGCCGCTACCGCTCGTCGGACGGCTACGAGGTCGTCGTCGGGCGCGGCGCGCGTGAGAACGATGAGGTGACCTTCCGCGTCGCGCGCTCGTACGACACCTGGATGCACGCGGCCGACTACCCCGGCTCGCACGTCGTCGTCCGCGCGCGCGGGCGCGACGAGGCCGTCCCGCACCGCACGCTCGTCGAGGCCGCGCGTCTGGCCGCGCACTTCAGTCAGGCGCGCAAGGACGCGAAGGTCGCCGTCAACTACACGCAGCGCAAGTTCGTCTCCAAGCCGCGCGGCGCCGCGCCCGGCCTCGTCTACCTCTCCAGCTTCCGCACGCTCCTCGTCGAGCCCGCCGAAGAGATCGAGCGCATCTGAGCACTTCGGCCAATCCGCCCGCCGCCCCGGCGCGTATCTTCACTCCGACTTTGCAAATGGCGCACACTTTCGCGAAGCCCTCGGGCTAGCTTCGGGCGGAATTTTGTCAGGGAGTTCAAGGGGAATTTTATGAGCAGCAATCTCATCGAGACTTTCGGACAGACGGCGGCGGGGCTGTTGGACGGGCTGGCGGACGTGGTGGCGGGGCCGGCCTCCAGCTTACGCGACGGGACGGAGCACGCGGGCGTCGTGCTGCCGCGCGACCTCTACGCGCACGCCGGCGCGCAGACCGAGTGGTGGTACTACACTGGACACGCCCGAACCGATTCGGGGCGGCGCTTCGGCTTCGAGCTGGTCTTCTTCAAGCGGCGCACTGACCTCGACCGCTTCGGTCCCGTCCCGCTCCGGCTCATCGGCAACCCGCTCTACCTCGCGCACTTCGCCGTCACCGACGAGTCGCGCGGCCGGTTCGGCTACGACCACCGCAAGAGCGCCAACGGGCTGCTCGACCCGCCGGGGCGCGCCGACTCGCGCCGCCTCTACCTGCGGCTCGGCGACTGGACGGTGCGCGAGGCGCACGGCCTGCACCTGCTGCGCGCGACGCTCGGGGACGACCTCGTCTTCGACGCGGCGCTCAGGCCCGCGAAGCCGGCGGCGCTCAACGGCCGCGAGGGCGCGGGCGTCAGCTTCAAAGACCACGGCGAGGCTTCGCGCTACTTCTCCTACACGCGCATGTCGGCCGAGGGCGACATCACCTGGGGCGGCGTGACCGAGCGCTTCCGCGGCGACGCGTGGATGGACAGGGAGTTCGGCACCTGGGCCCCGACCGACGGGCAGAAGGGCTGGGACTGGTTCAGCCTCCAGCTCGAAGACGAGACCGAGCTGATGGTCTACCACATACGCGACCGCCACGGGCGCCCCTCGACTTTCTCCAGCGGCACCTTCGTGGACGCCGAGGGCGGACGCACGCACCTCGCGCGCGAGGACTTCGAGCTTGAGGCGACCGCCCTCTGGCGCAGCCCGCACACCGGCGCGACCTACCCGAGCGGCTGGCGTCTGCGCGTCCCGCGCGTCGGCGTCGATGTCAACGTCACGCCCGTCCTCCGTGACCAGGAGCTGGACACGCGCGGCACGACGATGATCGTCTACTGGGAGGGCGCGTGCGTGGTCGAGGGGACGCGCGGCGACAGACCCGTGCGGGGGCGTGCCTACGTCGAGCTGGTCGGCTACGACCGCTCGCACGAGTCGCCCTCGCTCGTCACCTTCCTCTTCGGCCCGGCGCTCGACCGCCGCTGGCGCAGCGTCTTTGGCTGATTCCGATTTTGCTTTTTCCACCCCGCCGCATTTAGCATGGGCGCATGAGCGCAAAGCAGGGAGAGAGGCAGAGGAGTTCCGAGGAGCTTTTCGCGCGCGCGGTCGAGCTGATGCCGGGGGGCGTCAACTCGCCCGTCCGCGCATTTCGCGGCGTCGGCGGCACGCCGCGCTTCATCGCGGAAGCGCGCGGCGCGACGATGACGGATGTCGAAGGCCGGACTTACATCGACTACGTCGGCTCGTGGGGGCCGATGATTCTCGGGCACGCCGCGCCCGAGGTCATCGACGCGCTGCACGAGGCTCTGGGCCGCGGGACGAGCTACGGCGCGCCGACCGAGCTCGAGATAGAGATGGCCGAGGAGATCATCGACGCCGTCCCCTCGGTCGAGATGGTGCGCATGGTCAACTCGGGGACGGAGGCGACGATGTCCGCACTCCGCCTCGCGCGCGGCGCCACGGGGCGCGACCGCGTAGTCAAGTTCGAGGGCTGCTACCACGGCCACGGCGACAGCCTGCTCGTCAAGGCCGGCTCCGGCGTGGCGACGTTGGGGCTTCCAGACAGCCCCGGCGTCACCGCCTCGGTCGCCGAGAACACCATCACCGCGCCCTTCAACGACGTGGAGGCGCTCGAACGCGTCTTCGACGAGCACGGCCGCGACGTGGCGGCGGTCATCGTCGAGCCGGTCGTCGGCAACATGGGGTGCGTCCCGCCGCGCGAGGGCTACCTGCAAGCCCTGCGCGACGTCACACGGCGTCACGGCGCGCTGCTCATCCTCGACGAAGTGATGACCGGCTTCCGGCTCGCGCGCGGCGGCGCGCAGGAGCTTTACGACGTCACGCCCGACCTCACGACGCTCGGCAAGATCATCGGCGGCGGCCTCCCCGTCGGCGCCTACGGCGGGCGGCGCGACCTCATGGAGCGGGTCGCGCCGGCCGGCCCCGTCTATCAGGCGGGCACGCTCTCGGGAAACCCACTGGCGATGACGGCGGGGCTCGCCGTGCTCCGGCGCCTGCGCGACGCTTCGGTCTACGAGCGTCTTGAAGCCGCGAAGTCTGACCGCGAGCGTTACGGCCGCTTCTTCCACGCGATGCTCGAAGAGGGCGTCTACCTCGCGCCCTCGCAGTTCGAGGCCGCCTTCATCGGCCTCGCGCACACCGACGAATTGCTCGACCGCACCGCCGAGGCCGCGCGCAAGGCTTTCCGCGCGCTCTGAGGCTGACGGCACGAAGTGGCCCCCGTCCCTGAAGAGTTCGCGCGCGTGACCATCGCGCTCCACGGCGAGGCCGGGAGGCTGTGGCTCGACGGCCTGCACGCGCTTGTCGAAGACTGTTCCGCGCGCTGGTCGCTCAAGGTCGGCGCGCCCTTCGCTCCCCTCTCATACAACTACGCCGCGCCGGCCGAAGGCCCCGGCGGCGAGAGGTTCGTCCTGAAATTGGGCGTGCCCTCGTCCGGATTACTACGCGAGATAGAAGCGCTGCTCGCGTTCGGTGGGCGCGGCGCGGCGCGCCTCGTCGATTCGGACGCCGCGCGTGGCGCGCTGCTGCTGGAGAGGCTGGAGCCGGGGACGCAGCTCGTCGCGCTCTGCGAAGCGGACGACGAGGCGGCGACCTCGGCGGCCGCCGCCGTCATGCGTATGCTCCGGCGCACCGCTTTGCATCAGCCGCACCCCTTCCCGACCGCCGCCGACTGGGGCCTCGGCTTCGCGCGGTGTCGCGCGCACTTCGGCGGGGGCTGCGGCCCTTTCCCCGGAGAGCTTTTTGAAGAGGCCGAGTCGCTGTACGCGGAACTCCTCGCGTCGTCGGCCGCGCCGGTTCTTCTTCACGGCGACCTGCATCACGGCAACATCCTCGCGGCCGCGCGCGCCGCGTGGCTCGCCGTCGACCCGCAGGGCGTGGTCGGCGAGCCCGCCTACGAGGTCGGCGCGCTCCTGCGCAACCCCCTGCCGCAACTGCTGCGCTTCCCTCACCCCGCGCGCGTGACTGAAAGACGCATCGCGCAGTTGTCCGAAGAACTCGGTTTGGAGCGGGAGCGCGTGCGCGGCTGGGGTCTGGCGCAGGCCGTTCTCTCCTACTGGTGGTCTGTGGAGGACGGGGGCGAGGTGGGCGAGTCGGGGCTCGCGGTCGCGGAGGTGCTGGCGGCGGCGAGGCCGTGAGCTGCTTCTCGATTGTTCAGACGGCGTCGGGCGAGAGCGGCAGCTCGATGGTGAAGCGCGTGCCCTCGCCGGGGGCGCTTTCGACGCGTATGTTGCCGCCGTGCTGCTCGACGATCTGCTTGGCGATGGCGAGCCCGAGCCCCGTCCCCTTCTTCTTCGTGGTGAAGAACGGCTCGAAGATGCGCGCGCGCGTGCGCTCGTCCATCCCCTGCCCGCGGTCCGTGACGGAGACGCGCGCGCCCGAGACCTGCCGGCCGCCCTCGCCGTTCGCGCGCGGGCCCGCGCTCAGGCTGATGCGCTCGACCGAGACCGTCACGGGGCTCTCGGCCGGCCCCGCGTCCACCGCGTTGGCGAGCAGGTTGACGAAGACCTGCCGCAGCTGGTCTTCGTCCCAGCGGCCCTGCACGGGCTCCGCCGGGAAGTGTCGCTCGACCGGCGTGCGCTTCTCCTGAAGCTTCTCCGCGATGAGGTCGAGGCTCTCGTTGAGCAGGTCGGAGAGGTCGACGTCGTCGAGCGTGAGCTGACGACGGCGCGAGAACTGCGTCACGTCGAGCGTGAGCTTGGAGAGGTGCTCGATGCCGCGCTCGACGAGGTCGATGGTGGTGATGGCCTCGCGGTCGCGGGTCATGTCGCGCAGCATGGCGACGCCGAGGCGTATGCTCCCCAGCGGGTTCTTTATCTCGTGCGCGACCTGCGCCGCCGCCTGCCCGACGGCCGCCAGCGCCTCCTGGCGCCTCAGTCCCCGCTCGGCCTCGGCCACCTCGGTCGCGTCCACCAGCGTCAAGAGCTGCCCCATCTCGCCGTCTATCTCGAGCGGCGACGAGTAGACGTCGAAGGCGTGGTCTGAGCCGTCGCCCTCGGCCGGCATGTGGAAGCGGCCGTGGTAGGCCGTGCGCCTGACGCGCGTCGTGGTCGCGGCGGCCAGCAGCTTGAGCCCCTCGGCCGTCGTGAACTTGGCGTGGATGGAGGCGCCGACCGACGCGCCGGGGAAGACGCCGAAGAAGGCCGCGTTGGCCGAGCGGATGCGGTCGGCGCGGTCGACGGCCGCCACCGCGCTCGGCATCCCTTCGAGCATCTGCGTGCTGAACTGCCGCTCGCGCTGCAGCTCGGCGTAGCCGCGCCGCAGCTGGCGGAAGCGCCGCCAGACTTCGAGGAACGTGGCCGTGGCGACGACGAGCCCGGTGAGCGCCGCCAGCCACATCAGGTTCGTGATCTCGGACTCGGCGCGCGTGAGCGTGTCGTGCCGCTGGTCGTCGAGCCGCGAGCGCTCCTCGGCCACGTCCTTCATCAAGGCGCGCAGGCTCTCGTCGAGGTCGCGCGCGAGCGGAAAGCCTTTGAGCGAGTACTCGCGCAGGTCCCTCGTCGTCCCGACGTACTCGGCGACGCGGTCATGCACCTCGCGCTTCTTCGCGGCGTCGGCGAGCGGCAGGCGGTCGAACTCCGCGAGGAGCCTTTCGACCTCGCCGCGCTCGTTGCGCAGCCGGAGGTCTGTGGGCGGCAGCAAGACGCCGCCCGTGCCCGCCTCGATGCGGCCGCGGATGCGCGCCTCGGTGTCGAGCCGGCTCAGCGCGAGCCGCAGGTTGAGCAGCGTGTTCGAGGTCAGCGTGAGGCGGCCCTCGTCGGAGCGTGTGGCGCGCGAGACGTCCTGCATCTTGTTGACGCTGAGCTTGCCGAGCCCGATGACGAGGCCGACGAGGAGCACGAAGCCGACGAGCAGGGGCACCAGCGTCCGCCAGAGCGGCGCGTAGTCCCTGCGCGTCGCCGCCTCCGCGGCCTTCCGGAACACGGACGGGCGCGCGCCCTCCTCGCCGCCCCCCTCCTCGGGTCGGCTGTAAACGACGCGCCCTTTGTCCTTCTTCTCGTCGGCCATGGGAGTTTAAAGTTTCAAGTTCAAAGTTCAGAGTCGGAGCCGCGAAGTCCGCCGGCCCGATAACAAACGCGACCCGCGACCTTGAACTCTACACTTGAAACTATTTCTTCACGTCCATCCAGTTGTCGCCCGTGCCCGACTCGACGTCGAGCGGGACGTCGAGGTCGACGGCCGTCTCCATCTCGCGGCAGAGGATTTCCCTGACCTGCTCGGCCTCCTTCTTCGGCGCCTCGACCAGCAGCTCGTCGTGTACCTGCATCACCATCTGCGCCTTCAGCCCGGCCGAGCGCAGCGCCTCGTCCACCTTCAGCATCGCGATCTTGACGATGTCGCTCGCCGTCCCCTGGATGGGCATGTTGATGGCCTCGCGTTCGGCGCGGGCGCGGATGTTGCCGTTGCGGTCGTTGATGGTGGGGACGGGGCGGATGCGGCCATATTTCGAGCGGACGAGGCCCGTCTCGCGCGCCTTCTCGGGCACCTCCTCCATGAAGCGGCGGACGCCCGAGTAGGTCTCGTAGTAGTCGTCGATGACCTGCCGCGCCTCCTTGCGCGAGATGCCGACGCGCTGCGAGAGGCCGAAGGGCTCGACGGCGTAGGCGATGGCGAAGTTGACGATCTTGGCGAAGCGCCGCTTCTCCTTCAGCTCCTCCTTCGTCCTCGCGCCGAAGACGAGCCGCGCCGTGCGCTCGTGGATGTCCTCGCCCTTCTGGAAGGCGTCGAGCATCTGCTCGTCGCGCGTGACGTGCGCGAGCAGGCGGAGTTCGAGCTGCGAGTAGTCGGCCGCGACGAAGACGTTCCCCTTCTCGGGGATGAAGGCGCGGCGGATGCGGCGCCCCAGCTCGGTGCGGATGGGGATGTTCTGCAGGTTCGGGTTGGAGGACGAGAGCCGCCCCGTGGCCGTCACCGCCTGGTTCAGCTCGGAGTGGATGCGGCCGTCGGGGCCGACCAGCGCGGGCAGCGCGTCGGTGTAGGTCGCCTTGAGCTTGTCCAGCTCGCGGAACTCGATGAGCAGGCGCGGCAGCTCGTACCCCTGGGCGGCCAGCTCGTCCAGCACGGCGCGGCTCGTCGAGACCTGCCCCGTCGCGGTCTTGCGCTTCGTGCTGATGTTCAGCTCTTCGAGGACTTCGCCGACCTGCTTGGGCGAGTTGATCTTGAACTCGCGGCCCGCCACCTTGTAAATCTGCGCGGTCAGCTTCTCCAGCTCCGCGCCGAAGAGCGCGGACAGCTCGCCTAAGACGGACGTGTCGACCTTCAGACCCGCGCGCTCGATGCGGTAGAGCAGCGGCGCGATGGGCAGCTCGATCTCGTTGTAGATGGCTTCGAGCCCCTGTTCGAGGACGCGCCCGTGCAGAACGTCCGCCACCTGCGCGGTGAGGTCCGCGGCCTCGGCCGCGCGCCAGTGCTCGGCCGCCCAGCCCTCGGGCGCGTCCGACCAGCCCTCGTCCAGATTCAGAGCCTCGCGCGCGAGGTCGCCCAGGTCGTAGCGGCTCCGCACGGGGTCGAGCAGGTATGCGGCGAGCAGCGTGTCGTCGGTCACGCCCTCCAGCTCCACGCCGAGCGGCGCGAGCAGCGCCACCGCTCGCTTCAGGTCGTGGACGGACTTCGAGAGCAGCCCGTTCGAGAGCGCGTCCCTGAGCATCGAGACGGCCTGGTCGTGCCCGCCCTCGAACTCCGCGAAGTCGATGAAGTGCGCCGTGTTCGGCGCGTGGGAGATGGCGAGCCCCGTCGGCTGCCCGTCGCGCACAGAGACCTGCTGACCCGCCCCGGCGGGCGTCGAGTCGGAGACGGCGAAGGTCCAGTGGTCAACCTCCCAGAGCTTGCGCACGAGCGCCTCCAGCTCAGAGACCTTGCGCACGCGCAGGTAGACCTTCGAGGCCGCGCCCATGTCCACCTCGGAGGCGGCGTCGGCGAACTCGCGCGTGAGGGTTTGAAATTCGAGCTCGCGGAACAGCTTGTAGGCGGCGGCGCGGTCGGGCGCCTTGCAGCGGAGCCTGTCGAGGTCGAGCTTGATGTTGACGTCGGTGCGGATGGTCGCGAGGTCTTTCGACTGGAGGATGAGGTCGCGGTTGTCGCGCAGAGATTCGCGGTAGGTCTTGTGCTTGACCTCCTCCCAGCGCTCCAAAGCGTTCTCGACGGAGCCGAACTGCTGGACGATTGCGACGGCGCCCTTCGCGCCGATGCCGGGCGCGCCGGGGATGTTATCGACCGAGTCGCCCATCAGCCCGAGCAGGTCGACGATCTGCGTGGGCCTGACGCCGAACTTGTTCTCGACCCACTGCTCGTCGCACCACTCGACCGGGGGCACCGGCTCCTTGCGCTTGACGTTCTGCGAGTTGTTGCGCATGCAGACGACCCACGGGTCGCGCACGAGCTGCGTCATGTCCTTGTCGTTCGAGACGATGACGGACTGGAGGCCGGCTTCGGCGGCCTGGACGGCGAGCGCGCCGATGACGTCGTCGGCCTCGAAGCCGGGGACGTTCAGGACGGGGACGTTGTACGCCTCGCAGACGCGGACGATGTAGGGGATTTGAGACTCAAGCTCCTCGGGCGGCGCGACGCGGTTGGCCTTGTAGCCGACGTTCATCTCGTGGCGGAACGTGGGCACGCCCGACTCGAAGACGGCCGCGATGTAGTGCGGCTTCTCGTCCGAGAGGAGCTTGCGGAGCATGTTGGTGAAGACGAAGACGGCCTGCGTGACCTGGCCGCGGCAGTCGATGAGAAAGACCCGCTCGGTCGGCTCTTTCGGCTTCGATTTTTTCGACGGCATGTGACCCGATGATAAGGAATGACGGCGGCGGGTGACAAGCTACGGGCGTGCGCACCCTCAGGAAGAGGCGCGCGAACGCAACATCTGGCGAAAAGCCTTCAGAGCGGCTGTATGCCCGTCAGTCTTACTCAGTTCGAGGTATTGCGTGATGACTTTGGCCCTGAGGGTCGGGAAGGCGCGGCTGTTTTGTATCACCTCGTAGCTTTCACCCGTGAGTTTGTAGAAGCGCGTGTTCTCTCCGTCGTAGCGCCAGATTTCGGGCACGCCGAGCGTGGCGTAGATGTGGAACTTGTCGAGCGAGTCGTGGCTCATGTCTATCTCGACGACGACATCCGGGGGCGGGTACTCACGACGCGGGAAGTTACGCCGGCCGATGACGCTCGCGGCATTCTGTACGAAGAAGCAGGTGTCAGGCTCAACGCCCTTCTTCAAAGCCTTCCGCATAAAAGTAGTCCCGCCCCAAGACTCCACGGTTATATCCATCTCGTCAGACAGCGTCTGAACGAATCTGATGATGAATTCCTTGTAATGCTCGTGTTCTGGTGAAGGGCCCACGATAATCAGCCTCCCGCGGTCGTAGCTCAGACGGTGGCCGGGATGAAAACTCTCCATCTGAGTGAGCAGGTGCTCGTACTCGTCCCAATCTATGTTTTGGAGTTCGAGCTTGGCGCCGGCGGGTAAGCGCTCGATGATGTCGAGGTAGTTCGTGGTCAGTGTGCTCATGTTGTTTCAGCTCTGGGCCGATGTGGGTCATTATCCATCCGCGGCGCGGCGCCGGCAAGATTTTTGTGGGCACGTGTGGCGCGAGTGCCACACGCCGGGGCGCGGTTTGTCGCCCGCGTGCCACAGGGCGGGATGATGATGGTGAAAAGTGTGAGCGTTTTCGCGTGCAACGAAGGCGGCACGGGCGTTGCTCTTATATTTTGCGTTCATTCATACAGCGGGCGACTCCGCGCGCCCGGCGGACGAAAGGTCTAACGCCTCGCCTTGATGAAACAGACGACCATCTCAGCGCCCGTCGAGACGAGCGGGCTCGGGCTCCACACGGCCGCGCCCGTCCGGCTGCGGCTGCGCCCCGCGCCGCCGGACACCGGCCACGTCTTCGTCCGCACCGACCTCGACGACTTCGAGATTCCCGCCTCGGTCGAGTGCATCGCGCACTGCTCGTACGCGACGACGCTGATGCGCACGGGCGTCATGCTCTCGACGGTCGAGCACCTGCTCGCCGCGCTGCGGGGCTTGAGCGTGGACAACTGCTACGTCGAGGTCGACAACCTCGAGCTGCCGATCATGGACGGGTCTTCGGACGACTTCGCGGAGATGATTCTGCGCGCGGGCGTGGCCGAGCAGCCGGCGGCGCGCAGGGCCTTGCGCGTCCGCCGCCCGGTGGAGGTGGAGCAGGGCGTGAGACGGGTCTCGGTCGAGCCGCTCGAAGGGTGGGAGATAGAGTGCATGATCGACTTCGCGCACCCGCTCGTCGGCGTCCAGCGGATGCGCTTCGACGCGCTCGACCCCGACGCCTTCCTGCGCGAGATTTCGCCGGCGCGCACCTTCGGCTTCACCGAGGAGATCGAGGCGCTCAGGCGCGCGAACCTCATCCGCGGTGGCTCGCTGGAGAACGCCATCGTGCTCACGCCCGACGGGATGCTCAACGAGACGCCGCTCCGCCGCCCGGACGAGTTCGTCCGCCACAAAGTCCTCGACATCATCGGCGACCTCGCGCTGCTCGGCATGCCGCTGTTGGGTCTCGTGCGGGCGGAGCGCAGCGGCCACCTCCTCCACGCCGCGCTGATGTCGAAGCTGCTCCGCGACGAGTCGGCCTGGGAGATCGTGGGCATGCCGGTCGGCGCGGCGCTCGCCACCGCGCGATAACACGGCGTTCAATAAAAGAGCCTTGCCGTCGCGCCCGCCCCCGTTGAGGGCGGCCGCGGGCAAGGCTCAACTACTAAACTCTCACCCCTCCCTCTCAGTTCGCCTGAACCAGCTCGTAGACGATGTGGAGGCGCAGCTCGCGGCCGACGACCTCGTGGCGGACGTCCGCCGCGCGCAGGCGCAGTTCGTCTGTGCGCGTGACCGGGACGCGCGCGCCGAGCTGTTCGGCGCGGAGTATCTCGACCGGGTTGACGCGGTCGTCGATGGCGTCCTGCACGAGGCCGGTCAGGCCGCCGCCGATGAGAGAGGTCGGGACGTTCTTCAGCTTCAGGTCGCGGACGGTGACGCGCGCGCCCAGAGTCTGACGCGCGCGGTCGAACTCCAACTGGAAAGAGGTGTCCGCCCAGCCCTCGAACCGCAGGCAGCCGACGAGCGGCGCGTCGTACGAGCCGCGGAAGGCGACGGGCGCGGTGATGCGGCCTTCGACGAAGCGCACGCCCGTCCGCGTCCCGCCGGCCTCGGGCAGAAGCTGCACGCGGCTCTCGCACTTCCCCCCGCCGCCCTTCGACAGCGGGAAGCTCGGCGGCTCCGGCCGCGAGGCGACCGCGACGAGCAGCGAGTTCAAAAACTCCTCGTTCAGCACGACGACGACCTCGCCCGCGCGGCTCACGCGCTCCTGCCGCGCGAGCGCCGGCGCGGGCGCGAACGTCAACACGAAACACAACAGTGTGGCTAGGGCTTTCATCTCAGAGTCCGCTGCGTACGATGTCGTGGAGGCGGAGCAGGCCGACGGCGCGGCCGTCGGCGTTCACCACCGGGAGCACGGAGATTTGCGACGGGCGATTCTCCATCAGGCGGAGCGCGGCGTGCGCGAGCAGGTCGGGCGCGGCGACGACCGGCTCACGCGTCATCAGCCCCTCGGCCGTCAGCCCCGCGAGGTCTTCGGGCCTGACGCGCTGCAGGGCGCGCCGCAGGTCGCCGTCGGTCACGATGCCTTCCAGCCGCCCGCCCTCGCCCAGCACGCAGACCGCCCCGAGCCCGCCACGGCCGATGGCCTGCACCACTTCGAGCAGCGAAGCCGAAGCAGTCACGGCCGGGTTCTCATCGCCCCCGCGCATCAGGTCCGAGACCTTGAGCGTGAGGCGCTTGCCGAGCCGCCCGCCCGGGTGGTTGAGCGCGAAGTCCTCGGGCGTCAGCCCCTTCACAGACATCAGCGCCATCGCCAGCGCGTCGCAGACGGCGAGCGCGACCGTCGTGCTCGCCGTCGGCGCGAGGTTCAGCGGGCACGCCTCCTGCTCGACCGACGCGTCGAGCACCACGTCCGCGCGCCGCGCGAGCGTTGAAGTGGTGCAGCCGACGACGGCGAGGACGGGCGCCCCCCTGTGTTGCAGGTACGGCAGCAGTTCCAACAGCTCGGCCGTCTCGCCGCTGTTGCTGACGAAGACGCAGACGTCGCCCGCGCCGACCATCCCCATGCCGCCGTGCGCCGCGTCCGAGGGGTGCAGGAAGACGGCGGGCGTGCCCGTGCTCGTCAGCGTGGCCGCGGCCTTCTGCGCGATGTGGCCGGACTTGCCGACGCCGACCGTGACGACCTTGCCGCGGCACTCCGCGAGGAGCGCGACGGCGCGCTCGACCTCGGCGGGCGCGAGCCGCGCGGCGGTGCGCGCGACGGCCTCGGCCTCCATCCGCAGCAGCGCGACGACCTGTTCGTAGTGGGATTCTCTCATCGGCTCAAGGCGAAGAGCATACGACGAACCGCCGCGGCGCGACAACCGGCCGCCCGGCCGGGCGGGGGATGCCGTGGCGGTTCCCCACTCCGCCCGTTCAGACCGCGTTCACACCGTGTTCACGCGCGGATAGACATCGCGGCGGCGTTGTTCTATATTTCGGCTCTCGTTCCACAACAGCAAGACCATACGGGCAGGGAGAAATCTGTTCATGGCACGATTCAGCCTGATTCCGAAGGAGGAGCAGTACTTCGCCCTCTTCCGTGAGATGACCTCGCACATTTACGACGCGGCCACCGCGCTCTGCGAGATGCTGGCCGCCAAGCAGGAGGACTTCCCTGCCCACCTCAAAAAGATCAAAGACATCGAGCACACCTGCGACGAACTGACCCACTCGATCTCGAAGAAGCTCAACACCTCCTTCATCACCCCCTTCGACCGCGAAGACATCTACATGCTGTCGGGCGCGCTCGACGACATCGTCGATCTCATCGACGACGTCGCGCGCGCCGTCGTCATGTACAACGTGCGCGAGGCGACCGACTACGCGCGGCAGTTCGGCGACGTGCTCCAGCGCATGGCCGTTCAGCTCCACGAGGTGGTCTCGACGCTGGAGCGGCCGGCCGGCATCGCCCCGCGCCTCGTCGAGATTCACCGGCTCGAGAACGAGGGCGACGACCTCTACCACGAGGCCATCGGCGAGCTGTTCCAGGGCACGCCCGACCCGCTGCGCGTCATCCGCTGGAAGGACCTCTACGACAAGCTGGAGGGCGCGGTCGACCGCTGCGAGCAGGCCGCCAACATCATCGAGTCCGTCATCATCAAGCACGTCTGAAAGGAGAAGGATGGGGGGGCGAAGGGTGAGGGGTGAAGTGGAGGCCGTCCTCACTTCCACCTCCGCCCTTGGCCCCCCGTCCCCTCGCCTATGGATGCCACCATCATCTTCGTCGTCATCATCGTCGTAATCGCGCTGATCTTCGACTACATCAACGGGTTCCACGACGCGGCGAACTCCATCGCGACCGTCGTCTCGACGCGCGTGCTCTCGCCCGGCGCGGCGGTCGTCTGGGCGGCCTTCTTCAACTTCATCGCGTTCGTCGTCCTCGGCGAGGCCGTGGCCAAGACCATCGGCAAGGACATGGTGGACATCAAGGCGATTCCGGGGGACTGGCAGCTCTGGGTGCTTTTATGCGGGCTCATCGGCGCCATCGTCTGGAACCTCGTCACCTGGTACTACGGCATCCCCTCCAGCTCTTCGCACGCGCTCGTCGGCGGCTACGCGGGCGCGGCCATCGCCGCCTCGGGCTTCGGCGTCATCCTCCCCTCCGGGTGGACGAAGACGCTCATCTTCATCGTCCTCTCGCCCCTCATCGGGGCGCTGCTGGGACTCACCATCATGGTGTCGGTGATGTGGATTTTCCGCCGCTGGTCGCCGCACCGCGTGGACAAATTCTTCCGCAAGGGGCAGCTCGTCTCGGCCGCGCTCTTCAGCCTCGGCCACGGCGGCAACGACGCGCAGAAGACGATGGGCATCATCGCCGGCGTGCTCGTCGCCTCGAACCTCAACCCGGACGCGACGCGCGACATCCCGATGTGGGTGGTGCTCACCTGTCACGCGGCCATCGGGCTGGGGACGCTCTCGGGCGGCTGGCGCATCGTCCACACGATGGGGTCACGCATCACCAAGCTCAAGCCGGTGAGCGGGTTCAGCGCGGAGACGGCCGCGGCCGTCTCAATCATCGGCGTCACACTCGGCGGCATCCCCGTCTCGACGACGCACACCATCACGGGTGCCATCGTCGGCGTCGGCGCCACGCGCCGCCTGTCGGCGGTCAAGTGGGGCGTGGCGGGGCGCATCGTCTGGGCGTGGGTCCTGACCATCCCGCTCGCCGCGCTCATCGCCGCGGTCTCCTTCTGGACTTACCGCGCCGTCGCCGGACTCTTCTAACACGCGGCACGCCCCTTGCGCTCGCGGGCGGCGACAGCGACCTTCGGGCGACACGACCCGGCACCCACGCCGCCCGCTCAACGCGGAATCAGGTAGTTCAGCAGCTCGCCCAGTTCCGTGAGCCACACGGCCATCCCGTGCCAGCCGACGACGAACCCGAAGAGCGCCGGCAGCACGCCCGACTTCCCCGGTGAGCGGTCGAGCGACGCGCCCGCCGCGAACGAGAGCGCCAGCGCCGCCGGCGCCAGCAGACCCCAGACAAAGATAAGCCCGACCGCGGCCCCCAAGTGCGGCCCCGCCAGCGACAGCGCGAGCGGCGCGAGCGAGTAGCGGAAAAGGTAGAGCACGCCCGCGAAGCCCGCCCCGTACGCCAGCGCGGAGCGCTCGCGCGTCGAGCCGCGGAGCGACCCGCTCACACGCGCCTCAATCGAAGCCCCGCCCTCGCGCGCCCCCGCCGTGCTCGTACCGCACGCGGGACACGCCCGGCCCTGAATTAATAGCTCCATCATCGTGACCGTTTACACGCGCGGCCACGCCCGAAGTTCCCTGCCGCCGTCACACTCAGGCACGCCCCTTGCGGCACTCTCGCGGAGCGGGCGGGAGGCGCACGCATCCCGTACGGGCGGACTTCAACCGACAGGAGACGAGCACGATGTCAGAACAGAGAGAGGGCGGCGAGAGCTTCGCGAAGAAGGAGTCCACCGGCGAGGGCTCGAACTCGGACAACGCGGGCGAGGGGCAGCCGCGCACCGGCGAGGACTACAACGGCGAAGGCGCCACCGAATCCAACGTCGCCGGCCAGGGCGCGGGACAGGTCAGCGGCGCGTACGGCGACAGGGAGACGAGTCGTTAGAGACTTGAGGCCGGGGGCTAGAGACTTGAGGCTGGTTAATAGTCAATCTCCTAACC
>JAIVJI010000070.1:0-52651 GCA_020200135.1 Acidobacteriota bacterium
TCTCAAAGGCGCGCGGGACTCGGGAGAGGCGCGCCGGCCGAAGTATAACACCGCCCCCGCCGCCCGCCGAAAGTCCCGCCCCCGACCGCCCATTCCGCCCCGCACCGCCCCCGCGCCGTGACATTCGTCACACCGGGCGCCGCCCCTCCGGCGCCCGCCCCGCGCTTGCCAACACAAACCGACACATCTATAATCGCCTCGTTTTTGGCGCGTTGGTGTAGTTGGTTAACACGCCGCCCTCTCAAGGCGGAGATCACGAGTTCGAGCCTCGTACGCGCTATAAATCCCGCCAAATCAATAAGATGTGCAACGGCAGCAACGCTCGCAAGAGCGCCTTTCTGGGCGTGCCTCATGGCACGGCCTGTAATCGTCTGCGCAAGTTAATTCTCTTCAATCTTCTTTACAGACACGGCGAGAATGTCTGCTTCAAGTGCTCCGAGCCGATAGAGACCGCAGATGAGTTGAGCATCGAACACAAGCAGCCGTGGGAAGGCGTCAGCGTCGGGCTTTTCTGGGACATGGAGAACATCGCCTTCTCGCATCTGCGGTGTAACAGGAATCATCGCCGGAAAGGCGGCCGCGCGGATTTGCGGAAGGTGGGGCCGGAGGGGACAGCCTGGTGTAGAAATTGTAAAGCTTTCCTGCCCGAGACGAAGTTCAGCCGCCACTCGTCGCGCTGGAACGGCTTGCAGCCGTGGTGTAACGGCTGTTACGAGCGGTTCAGAAAACCGTCCAAAGTCTTACCCAAAAGTGTCTAATCCCCTCCGAACAGTTGGGCAGCTTCTTCCATTTCTTACAGCATGAGTCTCGGCGGGGCGGATAAGTGTCGCGCGGGCGCGATGTTATAATCTCGCGCCGTCGAGTGGAGAAGGCTGTAGAAAGGAACGGGAAAGGTTGCTGCTGGACGAGGAGAATAAGAGGCTGGCGGCGGGCGTGCGGCGCACGTTCGGGGCGCTGGTCGCGCCGCTCGGCGAGAGCATCCGCACGGTCTGGCGCGGCGGCGGCGCGCCGGACGCGCAGTCGGTGCTCGACAACCACCTGAAGCTCGTCGCGCAGCGCTTCATCGACCTGCGCGAGTCTTCGGAAGAGTCGAAGCAGAGCTATTACGAGCAGGTCTGCACCCTCTTCCGTCTGGCGCCCGCGCCCGACACCTTCCCGCTGCGCAGCTCGACGGATTTGCCGCCGCACCTACTCAAGCGGCTCGACCGCACGCCGGTCAGCGTCTCGTACCTCGAAACCTACGACTCGCGCCACGGCTCGAACTTCGCCGACCGCGCGCGCGGCGCCCTCTTCCACTTCGCCAACCTCGTCATCAAGAGCGACGGCAAGGTGACGCCCGCCGAGACGGCCGCGCTCGCCGAGTTCAAGCAGTCGCTCTACCCCGGCCGCGCGCCTGAGTCGCCGGAGGGCGCGAAGGGTCACCCCGAGAGGACGCCCGACGCGGCCACGCCCGAGGTGCCCGAGGAGGAGCTGCCGCCGCCGCGCCCGCTCGAAGAGCTGCTGGCCGAGATGGACGCGCTCGTCGGGCTCGAACGCGTCAAGGCCGACGTGCGCCAGCTCATCAACTTCCTCAAAGTTCAGAAGCTGCGCGAGGAGCAGGGCTTGAAGGCGCTGCCGGCCTCGCGCCACCTCGTCTTCTACGGCAACCCCGGCACGGGCAAGACGACCGTGGCGCGGCTCGTCGCGCAGATTTACCGCACGCTCGGCGTGCTCAAGCGCGGCCACCTCGTCGAGACCGACCGCGCCGGGCTCGTCGCCGGCTACGTCGGCCAGACCGCCATCAAGGTGCGCGAGGTGGCGACCAAGGCGCTCGGCGGCGTCCTCTTCATCGACGAGGCGTACTCGCTCGCCGCCGGCGGCGAGAACGACTTCGGCCGCGAGGCCGTCGAGACGCTCCTCAAGATGATGGAGGACCACCGCGACGAGCTGGTCGTCATCGTCGCCGGCTACACCCAAAGGATGCAGGGCTTCCTCGACTCGAATCCGGGGCTGCGCTCGCGCTTCAACAAGCACATACACTTCGACGACTACGGCGTCGAGCAGCTCGTACACATCTTCAAAGCCTTCTGCAAGAAGGCCGACTTCCGCGTGACCGAGGCGGCGGAGAAGGAGCTGGCCTCGGTCTTCGGCGTGCTCTGCGCCTCGCGCGACGAGACGTTCGGCAACGCGCGCGCCGCGCGCAACCTCTTCGAGGCCACGCTCAGCAAGCAGGCCAACCGCCTCGTCGCGCTCCCCAAAGTCGACCGCGAAATCCTCTCGACCGTCGAGGCCGCCGACCTCCCCGGCCACGACGAGCTGCGCGCGGGCGGCATCCTCAACGAGGGCTGAACCGCCCGCCCGGCGGCGCATTTGTTCCCCACCCGATTAACGGGCGGGCGAACGGGCCGGCGGGCCGATCCCCCAATCCCTCTCCCGATTTGACCAGAGGCGCGGGTCTGAGCGATGCTACGACGTTACAAATTCAAACTTCATTCCCGTGAGAATTAAGCCATGAGTAAAGCAGCAACCGAAAGCTACGGGGTCGGGCCGCTGACCTCCTACTCCGAGGACGAGCAGATGTTCCGCGCCTCGGTGCGCGAGTTCGCCGAGGGCGAGATACGGCCCCGGGTCGAGGAGATGGACGAGCGCGCCAGGATGGCGCCCGAGGTGCTCAAGCAGCTCTTCGACCTCGGGCTGATGGGCGTCGAGACGCCCGAGGAGTACGGCGGCACCGGGGCGTCGTTCTTCATGGCCATCGTCGGCGTCGAGGAGCTGTCCCGCGTGGACCCCTCGGTCGGCGTCCTGATGGACGTGCAGAACACGCTCGTCAACAACGCGCTCATCCGCTGGGGGAGCCCCGAGCAGAGGAAGAAGTACCTGCCGCGCCTCGCCTCCGAGACCGTCGGCGCCTACGCGCTCTCCGAGGCCGGCTCGGGCTCCGACGCCTTCGCCATGCAGACGCGCGCGGTGGACAAGGGCGACCACTACGAGCTGACGGGCCGGAAGCTCTGGATCACGAACGGCATCGAGGCGGGCATCTTCGTCGTCTTCGCCAACGCCAACCCGGAGGCCGGCTACCGCGGCATCACCGCCTTCGTCGTCGAGAAGGGCTTCGAGGGCTTCGCGGTCGGGAAGAAGGAGAACAAGCTCGGCATCCGCGCCTCCTCGACGACCGAGATCATCCTCGACGGCTGCAAGGTGCCGAAGGAGAACGTGCTCGGCGAGGTCGGCAAGGGCTACAAGGTCTCCATCGAGACGCTGAACGAGGGGCGCATCGGCATCGGCGCGCAGATGATCGGCATCGCGCGCGGCGCGTTGGAGCACGCGCTGCGCTACACCGTCGAGAAGCTCTGGCGCGACTCCAAGATCGGCGCCATCTACGAGGGCACGTCCAACATGCAGCTCCAGACCATCGCCAAGCTCATCATTGGAAAGTAAATGGCCGCGTCACGCATAGACGTCTTCCGCATAATGCTCGAAGGCGACCCCGACAACACGGCGGTCATGTTCGGGCTGGCGAAGGAGTACGAGAAGGCCGGGCGCTTCGACGACATGGTCGAGGTGCTCCTCGACTACCTCCAGCGCGCCGACGACGAGGGCAACGCCTACGGGATGCTCGCCTCCGCTTACCTGAAGCTGGGCAACCGCGACGCCGCCCGCCGGGCGTACGAAAAGGGCGCCGAGGTCGCGCGGGCGCACGGCCACCCCTCGATGGCGCAGGACTACCGCCTCGCGCTTGAGACCGAGTTTGAGGATTGACGGTGCGCGCCGAAGAGTTAACGTTCGTCGCCGAGAGAGAATCGGGCGGCGGCTACACCGCGCGGGCTCTCGGGGAGAGCATCTTTACCGAGGCAGACGACTTCGAGAGTCTGCGCGAGATGGTTCTCGACGCGGCGCGCTGCCATTTCGACGAAGGCTGCTTCCCCCGTCGAGTTTCAATTCATACAGTTTTATTTGAGCAGGAGAAGTAACAGGCATGGCGACCGAGGTTAAGGCGCGGGAGTACCGTGGGTTGGGCCGCGAGGAGATGGTGGGCATCTACCGGACGATGTACCGGTCGCGGCGCATCGACGACAAGGAGATTCAGCTCAAGGGGCAGAACAAAATCTTCTTCCAGATTTCGGGCGCGGGGCACGAGGCGGTGCTCACGGCCGCCGGGCTCGCCTTCCGGGCCGGCCGCGACTGGTTCTACCCCTACTACCGCGACCGCGCGCTCTGCCTCCAGCTCGGCGTCACGCCGCTCGAAATGTTCCTCGCGGCCGTCGGCGCCGAGGCCGACCCCAGCTCGCACGGCCGCCAGATGCCCTCGCACTGGGGGCACGCCAAACTCAACATCGTCTCGCAGTCTTCGCCCACGGGCACGCAGTTCCTCCAGGCCGTCGGGTGCGCCGAGGCGGGCTACCGCGCGACGCTGGTCGAGGAACTCAAGGAGCGTGTCAGAGGCTTCGAGCGCGACGAGGTCGTCTACTGCTCGACGGGCGACGGCACGACGAGCCAGGGCGAGTTCTGGGAGGCGCTCAACACGTCGAGCAACTTGAAGCTCCCCGTCGTCTTCCTCGTCGAAGACAACGGCTACGCCATCAGCGTCCCCGTCGAGGTGCAGACCGCCGGCGGCGACGTCTCGCGCCTGGTCGAAGGCTTCCCAGACCTCCTCGTCCAGCGCTGCGACGGCACCGACCCCGTCGAGTCGTTGGAGACGCTGAAGCGGGCCGTCGAGCATTGCCGCCGGAGGAAAGGCCCGGCGCTCGTCCACGCCAAGGTCATCCGCCCCTACTCGCACTCGCTCTCGGACGACGAGAAGCTCTACCGCCCCGACGAGGAGCGCACGACCGACGCCGAGCGCGACCCGGTCAAGCGCTTCGGGGCGCTGCTGGTCGAGGAGGGCTTCGTCACGCAGGACGAGTTGCAGCAGCTCAAGGGCGAGGTCGACCGCGAGGTGGGCGAGGCCGCCGACGCCGCGCTCGCCAGCCCGCAGCCCGCGCCCGACACGGCCACGCGGTTCGTCTACTCGCCCGACGTTGACCCGACCGCGAAAGAGTTCGACAACGAGGAGGGCGCCGAGCTGTCGGGCAACGCCGGCACGATGGTCGACCTCATCAACCGCTGCCTGCACGAGGAGATGGCGCGCGACTCCGCGATCGTCGTCTTCGGCGAGGACGTGGCCGACGTTTCGCGCGAGCAGCACCTCGACAAGGTCAAGGGCAAGGGAGATTCGGAACGAGCTGGCGCTGATGCGCTGGCGCTCGGGCGGCGAGTGGAAGTGCCCCGTCGTCATCCGCTGCCCCGTCGGCGGGTACCTCAAGGGCGGCGCCGTCTACCACTCGCAGTCGGGCGACACTCTGTTCACGCACATCCCCGGCCTGCGCGTCGTCTACCCCTCGAACGCGCACGACGCCAACGGGCTGCTCCGCACGGCCATCAGGTGCGACGACCCCGTGCTCTTCCTCGAACACAAGCACCTCTACCGCCAGGCTTACAACAAGTCGCAGTACCCGCCCGACGGATTTTTGATTCCGTTCGGCAAGGCGAAGACCGCCCGCGAGGGGAGCGACCTGACCGTCGTCACCTACGGCGCGCTCGTCAACCGCACGCTGGTCGCCGCCAAACAGGCCGAGCAGCAGCTCGGGCTAAGCGTCGAGGTCGTCGACCTGCGCACGCTCGCGCCCTACGACTGGGAGGCGATTGCGGCGAGCGTGCGCAAGACCAGCCGGCTCATCGTCGCGCACGAGGACACGCGCACGCACGGCTTCGGCGCCGAGATAGCCGCGCGCGTCTCCGAGGAGCTGTTCGAGTACCTCGACGCCCCCGTCCGCCGCGTCGCCGCGCTCGACACCTTCGTCGCCTACGCCCCGCAGCTCGAAGACGCGATCCTCCCGCAGGTGGACGACGTCTACCGCGCCATCACCGAACTCCACGCGTACTGAGGAAGGCGGAAGTAAAAAGGCGAAAGTGAGGAAAGAGGCACCCCCCCTCCCTCACTTTCGCCTTTTTACTTTTTACTTTTGCCTTCCACCGCGGCGTACTGCCGTACACAATTTTGCATCGTATCGCTTCGCCCCTCCCTCCCCTGACCGCCCGCCATTCCCCCTAAGTCGTTGCAGGCACAAGACCTCGTTCCGGCGGCATAATGGTTGCTCTTAACCCCCTGTTCTGCCATAGGGGCGGACGACCATACAAAACGAACAATTAGGGCAACCTGATTTCCAACCGAGGAGGGGAAAGTCAATGAGTAAACGTTTGCTTAATTTTTGGGGCTGCTGTGCGCTGCTTCTAGGGCTGGCCGCAGTCTCCGTCGCGCAGACAACGCCTACCACCCAACAGCCGACGCAGCAGACTACCGTCACCACGCAGACCACGCAGACCGTCCAGAACGCCGACGGCTCGTGGTCGGTCATCGAGTACCCGGCGCAGAAAGAGGTCATCGTAGACTTCACCCCGGGCGCGAACTACAACACCGCGAGGGGCCGCGCCAAGGTGATGCGCATGGCCGACCACACGATGATTAACCTCGACCTGTCGGGGCTGCCCGCCGACGTGACGAGCGTCAACCTGTACGCCGTCGACCCTCTGGGCAAGGTGACACTGCTCGGGCCGGTCAACGTCTCGAACGGCGTCGCGACGCAGAGCTTCAACACGCCTCTGAACCGCTTCATGCTGATGCTCTCGCCCGAGGCCAACCTTTCGGCCTACAGGCCGGACACCGCCTACGTCTTCCGCAGCGCGGTGCCGCAGGGCTTCGCCGTCATCCCGCTTTCGAGCACCGACCGCGAGGACGGCGCGGCCGTCGGCGAGAAGGTCTCGGCCACGACGACCGCAGGCGGCTCGTCCGCCTACGCCGCGCCGATGCTCAACGTCAGGGGGATGAAGCGCGGCGACGACACGCAGCTGAAGGTCAACCTGACGGGCGAGCTGACCGGCTCGCGCGTTAACTTCAACATCGAGCCGCGCAAAGACGGCCCGACGACGGTCACGGCGCGCTTCCACGAGTTGAAGGAATCGCCGGGCGGCAAGGTCTACGTGCTCTGGGCCGTCTCGCCCGACAACAAGTACGTTAAGCTCGGCCAGATCGTGAACACCGGCCGCCGTAACGAGGCCGAGATCAAGTCCGAGACGACGCTCAGGGATTTCGGACTCCTCATCACGCTCGAGGACGAGAGTTCGACGCCGCGCGGCGTCATCGTCGGCACGGTCGCGCGCTAGCGCGCCCCGCACTTTACCGCCCGCGAAGGCGGTATAAAAAAGCCGTGGGCGGGGGGAGTAGCGCATCAGCGTCCTCCCCCCGCCCACGGCTTTTCCTGTTACTTTCATAGCTTTTCGCGCGTCCGACACAGTTTCGTCACAAAGCGATTGACTTCTCTCAAAATCCCGGCATAATGGCCGAACGTGGTCGCCCGACCCCGAAGGGCGGCTTGAGTCTTTGGGTTTCGCCCGTTAAGCCCTCCCCGCAGGGGCCGAAACGGCCTCGGGCTCCGCAACCCTTTTGAGAAGAAAGCCCCCGCGATGTTGAAACGCAAGCTTCCCCCGTGGCTGGCGCTCCTGGCCCTTTTCTTGCTCGCCGCCGCGCCGGCGGCACACGCGCAAGCCGAGTCGCTCCCCGAACTCATCCGCCGCGTCAAGCCCTCGGTCGTCTCCGTCATCACCTACGACGCGAAGGGCGAGGTCGCGCTCACGGGCAGCGGCTTCTTCGTCCGCCCCGGACAGGTGCT
Organism: Acidobacteriota bacterium; assembly: GCA_020200135.1. Taxonomy (GTDB): domain Bacteria; phylum Acidobacteriota; class Blastocatellia; order Pyrinomonadales; family Pyrinomonadaceae; genus QHXN01. The sequence goes on from JAIVJI010000070.1 coordinate 7,686, forward strand.
GACCAACCTCCACGTCGTCGAGGGCGCGCACCGCGCCGAGGTGCGCACGTTCGAGGGCAAGGGCAAGACCTACCGGGTCGTGGGGCTTTCGAGCCTGGACGAGGACGGCGACCTCGCGGTCTTGAGCGTCGAGATGCCTGCGGAGCGCGCCAGCGTGGTCGAGACGGCGGAGGCCGCGCCCGAGGAGGGCGAGCGCGTCTTCGTCATCGGCAACCCGCTCAGGCTCGAAGGGTCTGTGGCCGACGGCATCGTCTCGGCCGTGCGCGAGGTGCCGTCGCTGGGGCGCATCGTGCAGATCACGGCCCCCATCTCGCACGGCAACTCGGGCAGCCCCGTCTTCAACATGAAGGGGCAGGTCGTGGGCGTCGTCACCATCCGCGTGATGAACGGGCAGAACATCAACCTCGCGCTCGGCTCGCCGCGCTTCGGCTCGCTCAAGCCCGCCGACCGCCTCGTCGGCTTCGACGAGCTGGCCGCCCGTTCGAGGGACGCGCAGAGGCCCGACTCGATCTCCGACTGGTGGTACCGCAACGGGCTCAACTCGCTCTGGCTCGGCAACTACGACAGCGCGCTCGGCTACTTCGAGACGGCGGTGAACAAGAACCCGCAGCGCGCCGACGCGTGGATTCAGGTCGGCTTCTGCAAGGTCAAGCAGGGCAAGAACCAGGACGCCATCCGCGCCTTCGAGCACGCGCTCCGACTGAAGCCCAACTCCTACGAGGCGCTCAACAAGCTGGGCGACGCCTACTACTACGCGGGCAACTACTACAAGGCGCTCGACGCCTACAAGCGCGCCGTCTCGGCGCGCCCGGACCTCGCCGAGGGGCACTACAACCTCGGCGCCGTCCACCTCGAACTCGGCGACCGCGCCGAGGCGCTCGCGCAGGCGCACCTCCTCAAGCCGCTCGACGCCGCGCTCTACCAGAAGCTGCTGCGCGAGATAGGGCGGTGAGAGGGTGAGGAGTAGACAGTAGTCAGTAGTCAGTAGAAAATCAGTGGCGGCGCGTCCCGGTTATCAGCCGAGCGCGCCGCCTTTGTTTTACCCTACTGTCTACTGTCTACTGTCTACTCTTCACTTACTCCCCCACGGGCGGGGTGAAGATGTCCTTGTTGATGTCGCGGGGGTTGCCGAGGACGACGAACTGTAGGTTGCGCATGTATGTGTTGGCGGCGCGCTTGACGTCGGCCGGGGTGACGGCGCGCAGGCGGTCGATGAAGACGGCCGAGTTGCGCCAGCCGCCGCCGATCAGCTCGGCCTGCGCCAGCTCGCCGGCCTGCGCCGGGTTCGTCTCCTGCCCCATGTAGTAGCGCGTCAGGAAGTGCTGCGCGGTGCCCCGAATCTCCTCGGGGCTGATCTCCTCGGTCTGGAGCCGCGCGATCTCGCGCAGCATCAGCTGCACCGACTGGTTGGCGTCGACCGAGGTGACCGAGATGCCGCCGAGGTTCGCGCCCTGGCTGTAGAGGAACGCGTCGGGCGCGTAGGAGAGCTGGTGGCGCACGCGCACGACCGAGAAGACGCGCCCCTGGAGGACGGTCGAGGCGACCCGCATCGCGTAGTAGTCGGGCGAGGTGGGCGGCGGCGCGGCGAAGACGCCCTGGACGTAGTTGGTCGGGAGCTGGCGCTCGGTGACGGCGACGGTCGGCGTGCGGAAGGTGAGCTGCGGCAGCGGCTCCGCCTTGTAGTCGCCGCGCGGGAGCTTGCCGAGGCCGGCCTCGACCTTCCGGCGAATCTCCGCCGGGTCCACGTCGCCGACGACGACGAGCAGCAGGCGCGAGGTCTGCATCATCCGCGCGTGGTAGCGCTTGACGTCTTCGAGCGTGAGCGAGCGCACGGAGGCGGCCGACCCGCTCGGGTTGTTCAGGTAGGGGTGTCCGGCGTAGACGACCTTCGACTGGAGCACCTGGAGGAACGAGTCGGGCGTGTCCTCGTCGTCGCTGCGCGCGGCGATCATCCGGCTCTTGACGCGCTCGAAGTCCTCGGGCGTGAAGCTGGGCCTGAGCGCCGCGTCGGTGAACATCTCCCACGAGCGGTCGAAGTGGCGGCGGGTGCTCCCGAGCGAGAGCACCGAGTAGTCGTAGTTGATGCCGTAGGTCAGCCCCGTCCCCGTGCGCGCGATCTCGCGGCGCAGCCTCTCGCGCGGGAAGTTCTGCGTGGCCTCGGTCGCCACGTCGAGCATGAGCGACTCGATGCCGGCGTTCTCCGCCGTCACGTTGCGCGCGCCGCCGCGCAGGAACAGACCCGCGACGACCGACTGGCTGCCCTCGCGCCGCTTGACGAGCACCTTCAGCCCGTTCACGTCGAACTCGCTGACGAGCCGCAGCGTGTCGCCGGCCTCGCGCTGGGCGGGCGCCGCGGGGCGCGCCGCGTCCGTCTGCGGCGGCGCGGCCGACTGCGAGAGGGCCCACGCCGGCGCGAACGTCAAAGTCAGAAGCAGCGCGGCAAAGGTGCGGCCCCGTTTAAAAATCGTCTTCATCTCAAATCCCCCGCCCCGTTCCCTTGTCAACTTTGAAAACCGCGCGCTCAACGGCCGGCCGCCGCGGCCTTCGCCTGCGGCGCGGCCGTCCCCATCAGGTCGGCCTCGGTCAGCCCCGACGCGCGCAAGGACTCGTCCGAGAGCATCACCGACGCGACGTGCGGCTTGCCGTGGACGTAGGTCGTGATGTAGCGGCTGATGTCGGCGCGCGAGGTGGCGCGCAGCCGCTTCAGGTAGCCGCGGAAGTATTCGAGCCCCGTCGTCGACCACCAGAAGCTCACGGTGTGCGAGTACTCCGAGAGCTTCTCGCGCGAGTAGAGGTCGTCGGCTTCCAAAAGCGCCTTCGCGCTCTCCAGCTCCTCGTCGGTGAAGTAGCCGGGGTCGTTGAAGTGCGCGACCTCGTTGTAGGCGGCGGCCACGGCCGCCCGCGCCTTGTCGGGCGTGGTCTGGAGGAAGAGCGTGATGGGGCCGACGTTGCGCTGCGTGTAGTAGCCGAAGCCGACGCCGGTGGCGAGCCCCGTGTCGACGAGCGCGCGCTGGAAGCGCGAGTTGGGCTGGCGCAGGATGAAGGAGAAGACGTCGGCCGCGTAGGTCGCCGCGTCGTCCTTGCCGACGGAGGGGCCGTGCCAGCCGACCTGCACCACGACGTTGGTGACCGGCTTGTTGACGAAGACCGCCTCGCTCTTCGGGAGCGGCGGGTGCTCGACGAGCGGGAACTCCTCGAACGGGTCGCGCTCGCGGCGCTTCCACTCCCCGAACAGCTCCTCGGCGACGCGGAACGCTTCCTCCGGCTTGACGTCGCCGGTGAGGATGAGCGCCGAGTTGTTCGGGACGTAGTAACGCTCCTGGATGAGCCGCATCATGTCGGTCGTCGCCGCGCGCACGGTCTGGCGCGTCCCGCCCGGGCTCTTGCGGCTCGGGAACTTGTAGAAGAGCCGCCGGTTCATCTCCGCCAGGAACTCGCCGTAGGGGTTCGACTCGTGGCGGTCCAATTCGCCGATGACCACCTCGCGCTCCTGCTCGAACGAGCGCTCGACGGCGGCGCGCATCCGCGAGTGGAGTCCGGGGTCGCTGGCGCGCAGGGAGGCCATCCAGCGGTCGTCGAAGCCCGGGTAGAGGATGGCGTCGCGCATGAAGCGCACGGCGACGGGGAAGTTGGTCGTCGTCGTCGTGCAGTAGTAGTTGACCACCTCCTCGTGCGTCTCCGCGTTCGAGACGACGCCGAGCGAGTCGATCTCCCTCATGTAGGCGTCGCCGAGCAGGTGCGCGCGGTTGGCCTTGAAGAAGAGGTGCTCGTAGAGGTGCGACAGCCCGTTCAGCTCGGGCGGCTCGGTGAACGAGCCGTTGCGCACGGCCAGCTCGACCGTGACGAGCGGCACCGAGTGGTCTTCGAGCACGATGATTTCGAGCCCGTTGGGCAGCACCTTGTTGACGAAGGGCGCGGCCTCGGCGAGCGGCGCGGAGCCCTGCGCCGGGACCGGCGCGGGCTTCTGCGCCGCGGGGCGGGCGGCCCCCGCGCGCTGCGGCGCGGCGGCGAGGGCGGCCGGCGACGCGAGCGACCCCGCGAGGAGCGACGCGGCGAGCGCGAAGACAGTTAGATTACGTCCGAACAGTTTTGACTTCATAAGACCTTCACGAATTTTCCGGGGACGTGCGGCGCGGCCGGCCCGGCCGGCCGTAGGCGAGAGCAAAAGACTCACGGCATCCTCGACGCCTTCCCGATTCTGGCTCGCAGTTTTGAGGCGATGATAGCACGCCGGGTTGCTCAGCCCGCAAGGAAGTAGACTACCGTCTACTTCCCGTGTCGAGCACCTGGCCGCCGCGCTCGGAGGCGAGGGGGAGGTTGGGGATGACGCGGAAGGAGGTGAGGCTCCTCGCCGTGCTCCTGCTTCCACTTCGCGGCGAAGCCCGGCAGCACGGCCTTGTCCATCACCCCCTTCATCACCGAGAAGGCGTAGAGCGTGACGCCGCGCGCGCCGCCGCTGGCCGGGCGCGGGGCTTCTGTGAGATGCTAGCGGCCGGCCGAGGGCCCCGCGCGGTTCGGACGATTCATCTAAGGTAGTTTTTCGGAGACAGGCGATGACGAGAAAATTCTACAACCCGGCCGCGCTGGCGCTCGCGGCGCTCGCGGCCGGCGCGCCGCTGCTGCTCGGCGCGTGCAAGGCCACGGACACGGCCGGGAACATGAGCGCCGCGACGGCCGCGTCGAAGCCGGGAGACGGCGCGCCGGCGGGCGCGCACGCCGACGGCATCCGCCGCATGGGGCCCGCCGAGTTGCGGGCGCTGGTCGAGGGCGGCAGAGTCGTCATCTACGACACGCGCTCGAAGATGAGCTACGAGCAGGAGCACATCAGGGGCGCGCTCTCGATGCCGCACGAGGAGGTCGCCGCGCGCGAGGCCGAGTTCCCGCGCGACAAGACGCTCGTCTTCTACTGCACTTGACCGGCCGAACAGACGAGCGCCGGTGCGGCGCGCACACTCAAGTCCAAAGGCATCGAAGACACGGCCGCCCTCCTCGGCGGCATGACCGCCTGGAAGAGCGCGGGGCTGCCGACCGAAGGCAGCGCGGTTCAAAAGTAGACGGCAGTAGCAGGAAAGCTAAGGCGGCGCGTTTCGGTTATCAACCGAGCGCGCCGCCTTTTAATCTGCTGTCCGCTGTCCGCTGACTACCGTCCACTCTTTCCTATTGCCTTGCCGCGCGCGGCTGTGTAAAACTCCCGCGTCCCTTCTCCGAAAGCTTTAAAGCTCTTACAGCCGAACCGCGAGTGAGCCTGAAGACGATGAGCTTCTCGAACCTCTTCCGCCGGAAACCCGTCGCGCTGATTCAAAAGGACGCCGAGCTGGGCTACGGCGACCACGGCGAGCTGGAGCGCGAGCACCCGCACCTGCGCCAGACGCTCGGCGTCGTCGACCTGACGGCCTTCGGCATCGCGGCCATCATCGGCGCGGGCATCTTCTCGACCATCGGCGGCGCCGCCTTCAACGGCGGCCCGGCCGTCGCCTTCCTCTTCGTCTTCACGGCCGTCGCCTGCGCCTTCTCCGCGCTCTGCTACGCCGAGTTCGCCTCGCGCATCCCCGTCGCGGGCTCGGCCTACACCTACGCCTACGCCTCCTTCGGCGAGCTGATGGCCTGGATCATCGGCTGGGACCTGCTCATCGAGTACGCCATCGGCAACATCGCCGTCGCCATCTCGTGGAGCGACTACTTCACGGGGCTGCTCTCGGGCTACGGCCTCCACGTCCCCGAGCACTTCTCGATGGACTACCGCTCGGCCTCGAAGGGCTTCGCGGCGCTGACAGACCTGACGGCCTCGGGCAAGGCGGCCGAGATAACGGGCTCGATGCGCGCGGCGGCCGAGGCGTGGCAGGGCGCGCCGCGCGTCGGCGGCCTGCGCGTCATCTGCGACCTGCCGGCGCTGCTCATCACCTTCATCATCACGGCGCTCGTCTACGTCGGCATCCGCGAGTCCAAGCGGGCGTCGAACATCATGGTGGCGATCAAGATCGGCGTGGTGCTGCTCGTCATCGCGGTCGGCGCCTTCTACATCAACCCGGAGAACTGGTCGCCGTTCGCGCCCAACGGCGTCGGCGGCGTGCTGCGCGGCGTCTCGGCGGTCTTCTTCGCCTACATCGGCTTCGACGCCATCACGACCACGGCCGAGGAGTGCAAGAACCCGCGCCGCGACCTGCCGCTCGGGATGATCTTCTCGCTCGTCATCTGCACGGTGCTCTACATCGCCATCGCGCTGGTGCTGACCGGCATCGTCAGCTACAAGGAGTTCGAGGGCGTGGGCGACCCGCTGGCGCACGTCTTCTCGAAGGCGGGCGTCGACTGGATGGCCGGCATCGTGGCGGTGAGCGCCGTCGTCGCGATGGCGACCGTGCTGCTGGTCTTCCAGCTGGGTCAGCCGCGCATCTGGATGGCCATGTCGCGCGACGGCCTGCTCCCGAAAATCTTCTCGTCCATCCACCCGCGCTTCAAGACGCCGTGGTTCGCCACCATCGTCACCGGGCTGGTCGTCGCCATCCCGTCGCTCTTCATGAACCTGACCGAGGTGACCGACCTGACGAGCATCGGGACGCTCTTCGCCTTCGTCCTCGTCTCGGGCGGCGCGCTCATCCTGATGGGGAACGAGAGCGGGCGCTTCGTCCCGTACGTCAGCTCGCGCTACCTCATCCCCGCCGCCTTCGTCCTCGTCTGGGGCTTCATCCTCCTCTACCGGCCGGAGGTGCTTGCGTACCTGACGAGCGCCGGGCCGACCGTCGAGGGTGAGGGCGCGCTCTCCGCCTTCAGCCACAAGATTCCTTACTGGGTCTTTATCATCCTCTCGGCCGCGCTGACGGTGGCCTGCTTCGTGAAGCGGCTGTCGCTCATCCCGGTGCTGGGGCTCCTGACCTGCGGCTACCTAATGACGGAGCTGGGCATCACCAACTGGATACGCTTCGGCCTCTGGCTGGCCGCCGGCCTCGTCATCTACTTCCTCTACGGCTACCGCCACAGCAACCTGCACAAGCGCCTGGACGGCGAGCCGGTCGAAGGCTGACGCCGCGCGAGGTTTAAAGGGCATGAGACTTTTACTCATCTTGGCCGCCGCGCTCGCGTCCGCCCTGCCCGCCGCGCCGTCGGGCGTGCGCCGCGCCGGCGCGGCGCAGGCGGGCGGCAAAGCCACGACGCACGCCGGGGTGGTCGCCGCCCAGACGCCGTGCGATCTCTGGGTCTACGTCCTCGACCCCGACCCGCAGGGCGTCAACGTGCGCTCGGGCCCCGGCAAGCAGTTCGACGCCGTCGCCAAGCTGCCGCACGACGACTACTCGCTGATGGTTCACGTCACCGGCGCCTCGGGGCAGTGGGTGCGCGTCTCCGAGGCGGAGAGGATGGAGTCGGGCGACAACGTCTTCAAGGGCGCGGGCTGGGTCTACGCGCCGGGGCTCGCCACGCAGACCAAGAGCTACGCGGGGCGCGACCCCGAAGAGCCGCGCGTCAAGCTCTACAAGGAGCCGAGCAAGCGCAGCGCCGTCGTCCTGCGCCTGCCCAACGAGATTGAGGTCGCGCTGACGGGCTGCAAGGGGCGCTGGGCGCGCGTGCGCCACAAGAACGTCGAGGCGTGGCTCGACCCCGACTCGCAGTGCCACAGCACGCTGACGACCTGCTCGTGAAGAGTAGTCAGTAGTCAGTAGCCAGTAGCGCTCCGCGCTGCCGTCGTTGACACCGACAACCTGGCTGCTCGGCTGACCGAGGTTTTCTACTGTCTACTGTCTACTGTCTACTGTCTACTTCACTTATGAAGATTCTGGTTCTCGGCGCGGGGCGGATGGGGCTCGGCGCGGCCTACGACCTCGCGCACAACTCCGAAGGCGTCGAGCGCGTGACGGTCGCCGACGTGGACGAGGGGCGCGCGCGCGCCGTCGCGGAGACGCTCGGCGGCGGCGGGCGCGTCGAGGCCGCGCAGGTGAACGTCGAAGACCGCGCGCGCGTCGTCGAGCTGATGCGCGGCCACGACGCCGCGGTCAGCTGCGTCACTTACTTCCACAACCTCTCGCTCGCGCGCGCGGCCGTCGAGGCCGGGACGAACTTCTGCGACCTCGGCGGCAACAACGCCGTCGTGGACGCCGAACTCGCGCTCGACGCCGAGGCGCGCGCCGCAGGCATAAATATCGTCCCCGACTGCGGGCTGGCGCCCGGCATGGTCTCGGTGCTCGCCGCGCACGGGGCGGCGCGCTTCTCGCGGCTCGACGGGCTGCACATACGCGTCGGCGGGCTCCCGCAGCAACCCCGGCCGCCGCTCGACTACCAGATCGTCTTCTCGGTCGAGGGGCTCATCAACGAGTACGTCGAGCGCGCGCGCGTCATACGCGGCGGCGAGCCGCTGGAGGTCGAGTCGATGACCGAGCTGGAGTCGCTCGACTTCCCCGAGCCGTTCGGCCGGATGGAGGCTTTCCAGACTTCGGGCGGGACTTCCACCCTGCCCGAGACCTTCGCGGGCCGCGTCCGCGAACTCGACTACAAGACCATCCGCTACCCGGGCCACTGCGAGCGTTTCAAGCTCCTCATCGACCTGGGGCTCGCGTCGGGCGAAGAGGTCGAGGTCGGCGGCGCGCCCGTCTCGCCGCGCGGGCTCCTCGGCGAGCTGCTCTACAAACACCTGCCCGCCGACGGCCCCGACGTGGTTCTGATACGGCTGGAGTTTGCCGGCGAGCTTGCGGGCGCGGGGCGCGCGGCGCGGCTGCGCTACGACATCATCGACCGCTTCGACGAGAGCACCGGCCTCTCCGCGATGCAGCGCACCACCAGCTTCCCCGCCTCCGTCGTCGCACAGATGATGGCGCGCGGGCTGACCACCCGGAAGGGCGCCGTCCCGCAGGAGCGCTGCGTCCCGCCCGACGCCTTCGTCGCCGAACTGGCCGCGCGCGACATACGCATCGACGAAAGCTTCGTCCCCTGACCCGAGAGATTTGAAATTTCAAATCTCGACTCTCTAAAGCCTCCGCGACAGTTTTAAGTCGAACACGCGGCGGCGCGCCCTCGTTATCCTCGGTAGTCTCTGTCCGCGAATTAAGAAGGAGCCTCCCGCCCGTGTCCCCCGAACAACTCTTCTCGCTGTGCGGCGTGCTCGTCCTGCCGGGCTGGCTGCTGCTCGTCGTTCTGCCGGGCTGGAGGTGGACGGCGCGGCTCGTCTGCCCCGTCGTGATTCCGCTGCTGCTCGCGCTCGTCTACCTCTGGCTGGTGGCGACGACCTTCGGGCGGACGCCGGGCGGCTTCGGCTCGCTCGCAGAGGTGTCGCAACTTTTCCAGAACCAGTGGGTGCTGCTCGCCGGCTGGATTCACTACCTCGCCTTCGACCTCTTCGTCGGCGCCTGGGAGGTGCGCGACGCGCGGCGCGTCGGAGTCCACCACCTCCTGGTCGTGCCCTGCCTCGTGCTCACCTTCCTCCTCGGCCCCGTCGGGCTCCTGCTCTACTTGGCCCTGCGCGCCGCGCTCGGACGCGGGCTGGCGGTCGGCGAGGAGGGGTCGTGAGCGCGCGCGGGGTTCTCGCGGAGGTCTACCGGCGCGACCGCGTGCTCGCGCTGACGGGCTGGGGCACGCTCGCGCTCTTCGCCGTGCTGCTCGCGGTCGCGCCGTTCGACTCGCGCACGGTCACGGGAATCAACCCGTGGGTCAAGCCCATGAAGTTCTGCGTCTCCATCACGGCCTACGTGTGGACGCTGGCGTGGTTCGTCGGCTACCTGCGCACATACCCGCGCGCCGTGCGGCTCGTCAGTCGGGGCACGGCGCTCGTCTTCGTCGGCGAGATGGTGTGCCTCGTCACGCAGGCCGCGCGCGGCGTGACCTCGCACTTCAACGTCAAGACCCCCTTCGACGGCGCCGTCTTCGGCATGATGGGGGTGCTCATCGCCTTCAACACGCTGCTCGTCGTCGTCACGCTCGCGCTCTTCTTCCTGCGCACTTCCGAGCCCCTCGCGCCCGCATACCTCTGGGGCATCCGCGCGGGGCTGCTCCTCTTCTTCCTCGGGAGCCTCGAAGGGATGGCGATGATTTCGAACATGGCGCACACGGTCGGCGCGCCCGACGGCGGGCCGGGGCTGCCCTTCGTCAATTGGAGCACGCGCTCGGGCGACCTGCGCGTCGCGCACTTCTTCGCCTTCCACGCGCTCCAACTGCTCCCGCTCGCCGGCTTCCTCTTAAGCCGCCACAGGCCCGGCTGGCCGCGCCGCCGACAGGTGGCCTGCGTCCTCGCGCTCGCGGTTCTTTACGCGGCCGGCGTCTCGCTCCTCTTCTGGCAGGCGACGGCCGGCCGCCCCCTGCTCGGCCTCGGCGCGCTCTCCCCCTGAGCCCCCGGACCCGGCCCTCTTCCCACGCGCCACGCGCGTTTTAAAAATTTCCGCGCCCGCGAGTCTTCGTGTTTATAATCTCCGCGCTCGTGCCCGCCGCGGATTCGGAACCGGAGGTTCTTGCCCTTGAGCCTGACACTTCTCGCCGTCGGATTTCTGCTGGTGCTGGTGGCGGCCTACCACTTGTACGGCGGCTGGGTGGCGCGGCAGTTCCAGCTCGACGACTCGCGCCCGACGCCCGCGCGCGAGGTCAACGACGGCGTGGACTTCATCCCCACGCGGCCCTTCTACCTCTTCGGCCAGCACTTCTCGGCCATCGCGGCGGCCGGCCCCATCGCGGGCCCCATCCTCGCCTGCCAGGTGTTCGGCTGGCTCCCGTGCCTCCTGTGGATAGGCTTCGGCGTCGTCCTCATCGGCGCCGTCCACGACTTCGCCTCCCTGGCCGCCTCCGTCCGACACGGCGCCACCTCGGTCGCCGAGATCACGCGCGAGCACCTCGGGACGAAGGCCGGGCGCGCGATGATGGCCTTCATCTGGATCGCGCTCGTCTACGTCATCGTCGCCTTCGCCGACATCACGGCCGGCACCTTCGCCGCCGGCTCCGAAGAGTTAAAGGCCGCGACGGTCGCCTTCAACCCCGGCGGCGCGGTCGCGGCGGCGAGCGTGCTCTACCTCGGGCTCTCGCTCGTGCTGGGGCTGGTGCAGAAGTACCTCGAGCCGCCGCTCTGGCTCGTCACCGTCGTCTTCGTGCCGGCGGCCTTCGCGCTCTCGTGGGCGGGGACGCTGATGTCGAACACGTTCGTGATGTCGCACAAGGGTTGGGGGCTACTCATTCTCGCCTACTGCTGCGTCGCGTCGGTCGTCCCCGTCTGGACGCTCCTGCAGCCGCGCGGCTACCTCGGCGGGTTCATCCTCTACGCGGCCATCGCGCTCGGCGTCGTCGGCGTCCTCTTCGGCGGGTACGAGATACAGCAGCCGGCGTTCAAGGGCTGGAGCGTGCCGGGCAGCATGACGGGGACGCTCTTCCCCTTCCTCTTCGTGACCATCGCGTGCGGCGCGTGCTCGGGCTTCCACGGCCTGGTCTGCTCGGGCACGACCTCGAAGCAGGTCGAGAAGGAGTCGCACATCAAGCCGGTGGGCTACGGCGCGATGCTCGCCGAGGGGTTCGTCGCGCTCATCGCGCTCGTCACCATCATGATCGCCACGCAGCTCACCGACGCCGCGGGGAAGCCGCTCGCCGCCGGCACCATCTACGGCAACGGCATCGGGCGCTTCCTGACGCTCATCATCGGCCCCGACCACCTCGCCTTCGCCACGACCTTCGGCGCGATGGCCTTCTCGACCTTCGTCTTCGACACGCTCGACGTCTGCACACGCCTGGGGCGCTACATCGCGCAGGAGCTTTTCAACTGGCGGACGCGCGCGGGCGCGCTCGCGGGGACGCTGCTGACGGTCGCGCTCCCCGTCTACTTCATCGCCTTCGCGCCGCCGAACTCGTGGTCGAAGTTCTGGACGCTCTTCGGCGCGTCGAACCAGCTGCTCGCGGCGCTGACGCTGTTGACGATCACGGCGTGGCTCTACCAGGCGCGCAAGCGCATCGCCTACACGCTCGTCCCGATGGCGTTCGTGCTGGTCATCACGCTGTGGGCGCTCTCTTTGATGGTCGTCGGGAACCTGCGCGCGACGAAGGGGCTCGACGTGGAGCTGGTCAACGCCGTCGCCTCGGCCGCGCTCGTCCTGCTCGCGCTCTACCTCGCCGTCACCGCGCTCCTCAAGCTGCGCAACGACCGCCGCGGGGACACGCTCACGCCCGCGCACACCGCCGTCGGACTGGAATGAATTAACAGGGATGGACGGGACTGACAGGATAAGAATAGAAGCATTTGAAATCGTCTTATCCCGTCAGTCCCGTCCATCCCTGTTAATTGTTCTCCCCGACATAGGCCCCGCCCACTCAAGCCCCCGGTTCTGGCTTTGAACTTTCGGGCTTTTTCGGAGATAATGCCCCTCTTTTAGCGAGACCATAAAAACGGGTCTGTGCGGACAGTGGGAGCACGTCCTCTCGTGCGACTGAAGGGAAGTCGAGCGCCGCGGCGCTCCGCACGGCCGGCCTCCGCCCCCGGGGGCGTTTTCACTCGCCACTTTTTAGACGAACCAACAGGAAAGGAATCGTTCAACTTGCCTAAGATGTTATTGCCGACTCTCTCGAAGGGACTGCTGCGCGCGCTCTCCGCGCTGTTCGCGCTCGCGGCGTTCGGGACTTCCGTCATGGCGCAGCCGCCGCAGGGCGCGGGCGCGGGCAGCGGCGCGCAGACCGGCCACCGCCCCGGCGGCGAGGCCAACCTGCTGCTGCCCGACCTCTCGTCGGTCAGCTTCCTCGGCGTCGACGGCCACACGCTGCTCCTCGCCGGGCTTGTCGTCTGCGCGCTCGGGCTCGCCTTCGGGCTGGTCATCTTCACGCAGCTCAAGAACCTGCCCGTCCACCGCTCGATGCGCGAGATCAGCGAGCTGATCTACGAGACCTGCAAGACCTACCTCATCACGCAGGGCAAGTTCATCATGATCCTGTGGCTCTTCATCGGGGCCATCGCCGGCATCTACTTCGGCTTCCTCGCCGAGACGGTCAACGACGCGGGCGGCGTCGAGCACGGCTTCCCGGCCTTCAAGGTCTTCGTCATCCTGCTCTTCAGTCTCGTCGGCATCGCGGGCTCCTACGGCGTCGCGTGGTTCGGCATCCGCGTCAACACGTTCGCCAACTCGCGCACGGCCTTCGCCTCGCTCGAAGGGCGGCCGTACCCCATCTACGCGATCCCCCTCAAGGCGGGGATGTCCATCGGCATGATGCTCATCTCGGTCGAGCTGCTCATCATGCTCTGCATCCTGCTCTTCGTCCCGCGCGACTACGCCGGCCCCTGCTTCATCGGCTTCGCCATCGGCGAAAGCCTGGGCGCGGCGGCGCTGAGAATCGCGGGCGGCATCTTCACCAAGATCGCCGACATCGGGTCCGACCTGATGAAGATCGTCTTCGGCATCAAGGAGGACGACGCGCGCAACCCCGGCGTCATCGCCGACTGCACGGGCGACAACGCGGGCGACTCCGTGGGCCCGAGCGCCGACGGCTTCGAGACCTACGGCGTGACGGGCGTCGCGCTCATCACCTTCATCCTCCTCGCCGTCGGGTTCGTGCCCGGCATCAGCCCGGCCACGCGCTCCACGCTGCAGGTGCAACTCCTCGTCTGGATTTTCGTGATGCGCGTGGTGATGGTCATCGCCTCGGCGCTCTCCTACTTCATCAACGAGGCCATGGCCAAGGCGCGTTACGGCCGCGCCGCGACGATGAACTTCGAGGCCCCGCTCACGTCGCTCGTCTGGATAACGTCGGTCATCTCGGTCGTGCTCACCTACGTCGTCTCCTACCTCATCATCCCCGACCTCGGCGGCGACCCGTCGCTCTGGTGGAAGCTCTCGACCATCATCACCTGCGGCACGCTCGCGGGCGCCATCATCCCCGAGCTGGTCAAGGTCTTCACCTCGACCGAGTCGCGCCACGTCAGGGAGGTCGTCATCTCCTCGCGCGAGGGCGGCGCGTCGCTCAACATCCTGTCGGGGCTCGTCGCCGGCAACTTCTCGGCCTACTGGATCGGCCTCGCCATCACCGCGCTGATGGCCATCGCCTACGTCTTCAGCCTCTACGGGCTCGGCGCGCTGATGGCCGCGCCGGCGGTCTTCGCCTTCGGCCTCGTCGCCTTCGGCTTCCTCGGCATGGGGCCGGTGACGATCGCCGTCGACTCCTACGGCCCCGTCACCGACAACGCGCAGTCGGTCTACGAGCTGTCGCTCATCGAGCAGGTGCCGAACGTCGAGGAGGAGGTCAAGCGCGACCACGGCATCGCGGTCAACTTCGAGCGCGCCAAGCACCTCCTCGAAGAGAACGACGGCGCGGGCAACACCTTCAAGGCGACCGCCAAGCCGGTGCTCATCGGCACGGCGGTGGTCGGCGCGACGACGATGATCTTCTCGATCATCCAGGTCCTGCGCGGCGAGGCGCTCGCGGGCGCGACCCGCGCCTCGCTCTCCGAGGCGCAGGGGCTCGCCACCTTCTACGAGAACCTCTCGCTGCTGAACCCGCTCTTCCTGCTCGGGCTCATCACGGGCGGCGCGATCATCTACTGGTTCACGGGCGCGTCCACGCAGGCCGTGACCACGGGCGCCTACCGCGCCGTCGAGTTCATCAAGGCGAACATCAAGCTCGGCGCCGAGGTCGAGAAGGCTTCGGTCGAGGACTCGAAGAAGGTCGTCGAAATCTGCACGCAGTACGCGCAGAAGGGGATGTTCAACATCTTCCTCACGGTCTTCTTCGCCTCGCTCGCCTTCGCCTTCGTCGACCCGTACTTCTTCATCGGCTACCTCATCTCCATCGCGCTCTTCGGGCTCTACCAGGCCATCTTCATGGCCAACGCGGGCGGCGCGTGGGACAACGCGAAGAAGATCGTCGAGGTCGAGCTGAAGGAGAAGGGGAGCCCGCTGCACGACGCGTGCGTGGTAGGCGACACGGTGGGCGACCCGTTCAAGGACACCTCGTCGGTGGCGATGAACCCGGTCATCAAGTTCACCACGCTCTTCGGGCTGCTCGCCGTCGAGCTGGCCCTCTCCGTCTACCGCAGCCGCGGCGACCACACGCTCAACTACGTGCTGGCCGCGGTCTTCTTTATCATCTCGGCCTACTTCGTCTACCGCTCGTTCTACGGCATGCGCATCCACTCCGGGCGCGACGTGAACACGCGCGAGATGGGGACTGACACGGAGGGGCTCTCGGGTCGTCAGCTCGAAGGCGGGGCGCGCGCTTCCGACTTCGACGCGGCTGACGCCTCGGCGCGTACGGCGGCGCGGCGCGACACGACTCGTTAGAGGGGCCGAAACCGAGGAGGGCTGGAACTGTGAACAGCTACGCGAAAGCGGAGACGCTGGTGGGCGCGTTCGTGGCGCCGTCGGATTGGGCTCGTTCGGCGCTGGTCGTCGTGGGCTTCAGCCTTTTGACGGCGCTGGCGGCGCAGGTCGTCGTGCCGCTCCCCTGGACGCCCGTGCCGTTGACGGGGCAGACGTTCGCGGTGCTTTTGACGGGGGCGCTGCTGGGCCCGCGCCTCGGCGCGCTGGCGATGCTCGCGTATCTGGCCGAGGGCGCGGCGGGACTCCCCTTCTTCCGCGGGGGCGCGGGCGGGGGCGGGCACCTCTCGGGCGCGACGGCCGGGTACCTGTTCGCCTTCCCGGCGGCGGCCTACGTCACCGGGTACCTGGCCTGCTGCGCAAGGCAGGCCGGCGGGGCGAGTAGCCCGCGAAAACTCGCGCCGAAAAGCCGCTCTTAACGAAAGCCCCCGCCGCCGCCGGCCGGGGGCTTTTCTCTTACGGCTCACCCGCCCTGCCCGCGCCGGGGCCTTGCTTCTTGAAGTCGGGCGGGGGCGAACTTATAATCGTGCCGCCTCGCGCGGTCTTCCTGTCCCTCCCCGCGCCGCCGGGGCCCCGACCCGCAACGTCAGGGAAAGACCAACATGAGACTCGCAGGCAAGAGACTCTCGGCCCTCCGCCCCCTCTTCTTCGCACTCTTCGCGCTCGCGTGCCTCGCGCACGCCGGCGGCGCCGCCGCCGCCGCGCAGTCCCCCGCGCAGACCGATGCCGCGCTCCGCATCGCCGAGGTCGGCCCCTACGACCGCGTCGCGCCCGGACAGATAGTCGAGCTGCGCGTCGAGGGCTTCAACGAGCGCCTCATCACGCCGCCCCCCGGCGACGCCCTCCGCGTCATCATCATTCAGAACGGTACGACGTACGTGGGCCCCGCACGCACGGCCTCGCCGGTCATCGTCAGGGAGGGGCCGCCCGCACAGGGCGCGGGCAGCTCGGTCGGCATGAAGATGTTTCAGGGCGTCACCTTCGCCGTCCCGCGCGGAGTGCCGCCGGGCGACGCCGAGGTCGTCGTCGTGTACAAGGGTCGGCGCAGCGCGCCCTTCAAGCTCAACATCCTCGACCGCCCCGGCCGACCCGTCGTCGGCACGACGGGCATCGTGACCATCGCGCCCGCAAGCCTTCCGCCGCCTCTGGCCGCCGGCACTCCCGCGACGCGCTCGACGTTCGGGCTCAAGTTCGAGCGCGGCGCGAAGGGCGTCGAGCTGCACGTGCGCCCGCTCGCCGACCCCGACAACCCCGACGCGGGCGTCATCGTCCGCTTCAAGCAGGGCGACGCCTTCTACGACGCCGGCGCGCGCGTCGTCCACCGCGAGGGCGGCCGCCGGGACATGCCCGGCGGCGCGTTCCGCCTCGCGCCCGCGCGGGACGTTCTGGAGATAGACGTGCCCGAGATGCTCGCGCCCGGCGAGGCCGAGATGGAAGTGAGCCTGCGCGCCTCCGGCATGACGGGCGACGCGGTGCTCGTCCCCGTCACCGTCACCGACGCCGGGCGCGCCTTCGAGTCGCCGAAGGACGCCGCGCCGCGCATGCTCGCCGTCACGCCGCGCCGCGTCGGCGCGGGGCAGGCGCTGATGATATCGGTGGACAGGCGACGCGCGCTCGACCCCGACCCGGACAAGGTCGAGGTGGTCTTCGAGACGCCGGACGGCGCGTGGAGCTTCAAGGTCCAGCCCGAGAAGATGAGCGCCGTCCGCGCGCAGGCCACGGAGCCCGACGCGCCCGTGCTCCTCATCGTGCGCGCGCCGAAGCAGCTCACGGGCGACGTGCGCGTGCGCGTCCACAACCCGGCGCGCGCCGACTACGAGGGCGCGGCGAGCGAGCCGGCCACGGTCGAGATAGTCTCTGAAGCCATCGCGCCCGAGGTGCAGTCGGTCTCGGAGGCGTCGGCGGCCGAGCTGTCGCAGCTCCGGCAAATCTCCTCGGCGCAGGCGGCCGACCCGCGCGTGCGCCCCGCCTTCGAGCCCGGCGTGCGTTACGTCTCGATCCGCGCGACGGGGCTCGACCCCGACCCACGGTACCTGCGCGTGCGTTTCGAGCAGGAGGGGCGCGGCGCGGTCACGCTCGAACGGTCGGACTTCGCGCTCTTCTCAAGCGGCGCGCTCGTCGTCCGCCTGCCGAAAGGCTTCGGCGCGGGGCGCGTTTCGGTGAGCGTCGAGAACCGCGGCGCGTCCGGCTACAGCCCGCCCGTCGTCCGCACCTTCGAGCTGTCGGAGCGCCGCTAAACGGACAGTCGCTCAAGCCCCCACGGCATCCAAGGGAACGCCATGATGACTCAACGCACGCGTGCCCTCGTCGCCGCGCTCGCCCTCCTCGTCGCGGCGCAGGCCGCCGCCGCCAAAGACACCTGGACGAGCGTCCGCTCGCAGAACTTCTTCCTCGTCGGCAACGCCTCGGAGAAGGAGATTCGGCAGGTCGCCACGCGCCTCGAACAGTTCCGCGACGTGTTCAAGCGCCTCTTCGCGCAGGTCAACTTCAGCTCGCCGGTGCCGACCACCGTCGTCGTCTTCAAGAGCGACGGCTCCTACAAGCCCTTCAAGCCGGTGGCCGACGGCAAGACCGTCGCGGCGGTGGCCGGCTACTTCCAGCCGGGCGAGGACGTCAACTACATCACGCTGACGACCGAGCGCGGCTCGGAGGACACTTACAGCATCATCTACCACGAGTACGTCCACCTGCTCGTCAACAACTCGCTCGGCAAGGGCACGGCGCCCGCGTGGTTCAACGAGGGGCTCGCCGAGTACTACAGCACCTTCGCCATCGAGGACGACCGCAAGGTGCACCTGGGCAAGTTCGTTGACGACCACCTCTACCTGCTGCGCCAGCAGAAGATGATTCCGCTCTCGCAGCTCCTGGCCGTGGACCACCACTCTCTCGAACGCAACAGGCACGACGTGCGCGGACTCTTCTACGCGCAGTCGTGGGCGCTCGTCCACTACCTCATCCTCGGCAACGAGGGCCGGCGGCTGCCGCAGCTCGGGCAGTTCCTCGCGCTCACGCGCCAGGGCGTGCCGGCCGAGGAGGCCTTCCAGCGCGCCTTCCAGACCGACACCGCCGGGATGGAGAAGGAGCTGCAGAAGTACGTCCAGGGTCGCACCTTCCAGAGCAAGGTCGCCACCTTCGAGCAGAAGCTTGAGTTCGACTCGCAGATGACGACCGCTCCGCTCACGGAGGCCGAGGCCGAAGGCTACCTCGGCGACCTGCTGCTCCACACGGGCCGCCCCGAGGACGCGGCCGTCAGGCTCGTGCGCGCGCTCCAGCTCGACCCCGACCTGACGATGGCGCGCGCCTCGCTCGGCATGACGCGTCTGCGCCAGAAGCGTTTCGACGAGGCGAAGGAGGAGCTGCGCAAGGCCGTCGCCTCGGGCGCGCAGAATTATCTCGCGCACTACTACTACGCCTACGCGCTGAGCCGCCAGGGGACGCGCGAGGACGGCTACAGGCCCGGCGGCTACCCGCCCGAGGCGGCGAAGGAGATGCGCGAGTCGCTGCGCAAGGCCATCTCCTTACGCCCCGATTTCCCCGAGAGCTACCACCTGCTCGGCTGGGTCAACCTCGTGACGGGCGAGGAGCTTGAGGTGTCGGCCGCGCTGCTCAGGCGCGCGCTGGGGATGGCGCCCGGCAACCAGCACTACGCGCTCGTGCTCGCGCAAATCTACCTGCGGCAGGAGAAGTTCGACCTCGCGCGTCAGACGGCCGAGCCGCTGACGCGCGACGGCACCGAGCCGGGGCTGCGCGCGACGGCGCAGTCGGTGCTGGCCTCCATCAGGAACTACGAGGAGCAGGTCAAGCAGTACCGCGCGCGGCGCGAGGAGTACGAGCGCGCGGCCGCGGCCGGGGGCGCGCCGCGCCTCCAGGTGCGCGAGGGGGCGGAGAAGGTTGACACGCCCGAGAAGCTCGCGCGCTCGCAGGAGGAGGCGATGGCCGAGGCGCTGGGCGAGGCGCTGCGCAAGCCCGAGGCGGGCGAGACGCGCCTGCGCGCCGCGCTCACGCGCATCGAGTGCGGGCCGAAAGGTCTGGTCTTCGTCTTCAAGGCGGGCGAGCGCACGCTCCGGCTCACGAGCGCCGGCTTTAACGGCCTCCACATCGTCGCTTACACGCCCGAGGCCGGCGCCGAGCTCTCCTGCGGCGCGCGCAAGGCCGAGGCGCACGCGGTCGTCACCTACCGCGGCAAGGCGGACGAGCGCGCCAAGACCGACGGCGCGCTCGTCGCCCTCGAATTCGTCCCCGCCAGTTTCAAACTGGGGCAGTAGTGGGTCGAGTTAAGCGGGGGGGAGGGGCAAGGGGTAAAGTCCTTGCCCCTCCCCCTTTAACCTTTCACCCTTCCAAAATGAATCCGCCGGTGGTAAAGATAACGTAACCACTTGAGGGGAGACGTGCCGAAGTGACTCTACCCCCAACACGGCCGCCGACCGACGCCGAGTCGAGGCAGGCCGAGCTCATCCGGGGCGTCGCCGAAGGGGACGAACAGGCGCTCGCCTCGCTCTACGACGCGACCAGCCGGACGGTCTACGGCCTGCTGCTGCGCATCCTCTCCGACCCCTCGTCGGCCGAGGAGGTGCTGCTCGACGTGTACGCGCAGGTCTGGCGCCAGGCGGCCAGCTACAGCCCCGAGCGGGGGCGCCCGCTGGCCTGGCTGACGACCATCGCGCGCAGCCGCGCCATCGACCGCGTCAGGCGCACGCGGCAGGAGCACCAGCGCGAGGCGCCGCTCGACGAGGCGGCGCGCGCCTCCGCGGGCGAGAGCGTGGAGGAAGGCGTCAGGGCGGGCGAGGTGCGGGCGGTCATCCGCGCCGCCCTGGACGGGCTCGCGCCCGAGCAGCGCGAGGTGATCGAGCTGGCTTACTACGGCGGGATGAGCCACAGCGAGATCGCCGCCGCGCGCGGGCTGCCTTTGGGGACCGTGAAGACGCGCACGCGGCTCGGGCTGATGCGGCTGCGCGAGATGCTCAAGCCGGCATGGGAAGGGATTCTATGAGCCACACGACGACGGACGAGGAGGCGGCCGGGCGGGCCGCGCTCTACGCTCTGGGCGCGCTCGAAGGCGAGGAGGCGCGCGCCTTCGAGGAGCACTTGACTGCGGGGTGCGCGGGCTGCGAGGCGGAGCTGCGCGAGTTCGAGGGCGTGGTCGCGGACTTGGGACTCGCCGCGCCGGAGGCAGAGCCGCCCGAGGGCGTGCGCTCGCGCCTGCTGGCGCTCGTCTCGGAAGGCGGGGGCGGCGAGGGCGGGGGCGAGACGGGCGCGCGCGCCGAGCCGGCGGCGGGCGACGCGTCCGCCGCCGCGCCGAACGCGGGCGGCGGCGGCAAAGGTTTTCTCGTCCTCCGCGCGGGCGAGGGCGAGTGGTTCCCGACGCACGACGAGGGCGTCGCCTACAAGCTCCTCTACGCCGACGACGCGCGCGGCACACTCACGACGCTCGTCAGGATGCGGCCCGGCTCGCGCATACGCCCGCACCGCCACCTCGGCGTCGAGCAGTGCCTCGTCCTCGAAGGCGACGTGCGCTCGGGCGCGACCCGGATGACGGCGGGCGATTTCAACTGCTCGCTCCCCGGCAGCGTCCACGAGGAGCTCGCCACCGACGGCGGCGCGCTCCTCCTCATCGTCTCGCCCGAGCGCTACGAGCCGGTCGGGCCGCACCACCACGCGCGGGCTTAAAGCCTCGGCGCCGTAAATCGAGGGGGGCCGCCCGCGCGGGCGGCCCCCCTCATTTTCGCCCCCCGACGCTCCCGCCTCACGCTTCCGCCCCGGCGCGGCGTGCGTGCTATAATCCGCCCCGTCAGCAATCCATACAGGCCGCTCGTCCATAAACTTTTGTAGGAGGATTTCGACTCATGGCCACCGAACTCAAACGCGAGGGCTCGGCGCTCGGGCGCATCGAGGAGCTGCTGGGCGACGACGGGCGCGCCCTTTTGGAATTCGACTCGCCGAAAATCTCCAGAGACCTGATTCAGGCGCCCGGCCCCGACTTCGTCGACCGCGTCTTCTCCCACTCCGACCGCAGCCCGCAGGTGCTGCGCTCGCTCCAGTCGCTCTTCGACCACGGGCGGCTCGCGGGCACCGGCTACCTCTCCATCCTCCCCGTCGACCAGGGCATCGAGCACTCGGCCGGCGCCTCGTTCGCGCCCAACCCGCTCTACTTCGACCCGGAGAACATCTGCAAGCTGGCCATCGAGGGCGGCTGCAACGCCGTCGCCTCGACCTTCGGCGTGCTCGGCATCATCGCGCGCAAGTACGCGCACAAGATTCCGCTCATCGTCAAAATCAACCACAACGAGCTGCTGACCTACCCGAACAAGTTCGACCAGATTCTGTTCGGCACCGTCGAGCAGGCGCACGAGATGGGCGCCACGGCCGTCGGCGCGACCATCTACTTCGGGTCGGAGGAGTCGGGGCGCCAGATAGTCGAGGTCGCCGAGGCGTTCGCGCACGCGCACGAGCTGGGGATGGCGACGATACTGTGGTGCTACCTGCGCAACCCGAAGTTCAAGACCAAGGACGGCGACATGCACACGGCCGCCGACCTGACGGGTCAGGCCAACCACCTCGGCGTCACCATCGAGGCCGACATCATCAAGCAGAAGCTCCCCGAGCGTAACGGCGGCTACAACGCGCTCAACATCGAAAGCTCCTACGGCAAGACCAACCCGAAGATTTACACCGACCTCACCTCCGACAACCCCATCGACCTCGTCCGCTACCAGGTGGCGAACTGCTTCATGGGGCGCGCGGGGCTCATCAACTCGGGCGGCGAGTCGAAGGGGCAGACCGACATGGCCGAGGCCGTCCGCACCGCCGTCATCAACAAGCGCGGCGGCGGCATGGGTCTCATCTCGGGCCGCAAGGCGTTCCAGCGCCCGATGCAGGAGGGAGCCCAGCTCCTCAACGCCATCCAGGACGTTTATCTGGCCGAAGAGATTACCGTCGCCTGAAGAAGTAGACAGTAACTGGTCCATCGCCCACTGAATCTGAACGGCCGCATGCCCTCGTAGGTATGAAGGCACGCGGCCCGAATCTTTGTGAGTGGGGCTTTTAAGGCTTTTGTCTCTGCCGAACCAACAGACTGACGCGGAAGACGCCGGACTCCTGCGCGCGGTGGCGCGCGGCGACGAGTCGGCGTTCGCGCGCGTTTATGACCGCTACAGCCCCATCCTCTTGGGGCTCCTGCTCCGTATATTACGCAGCCGGGCCGAGGCCGAGGACGTCCTGCAGGAGGTCTTCCTACAGGTCTGGCAGCAGGCGCGCTCGTTCGACGAGTCGCGCGGGCGCGCCTTCACCTGGCTGGTGACGCTCGCGCGCTCGCGCGCCATCGACCGCCTGCGAGCGGTGGACTCGCGCGAGCGCGCGGCGCAGCGCTCGGCCGAGGGCGGCCAGCCCGCCGCGCAGACGCCCGTCCTGGCCGACGAGGATGCCATCCGCTCCGAGCGCGCCGAGGCCGTCCGCGGCGCGCTCGGGGAACTCCCCGAGGAGCAGCGGCAGGTGCTCGTCCTCGCGTACCTGGAGGGCATGTCGCAATCCGAGATAGCGGCGGCGAAGAACCAGCCGCTCGGCACGGTGAAGACGCGCACGCGCGCGGGGCTGAAGAAGTTGAGCGAGTCGCTGCGCTCGCGGCTCGGCCAGCAATTCGCGTGACGGCGGGCCGAGACGGCGCGGGAGTTTGAGGGTAAGATTTAAGTCCTGATGCGGCACGAAGACTACAAACAGCTGCTGGCGCTCGAAGCCGTGGGCGCGCTCGACAGTGAAGAGCGCGCGCGGCTCGAAGAGCACCTGCCGTCTTGCGCCGGGTGCCGCGAAGAGCTGCGCGAGATGGCGGACGCCGCCGCCTCGCTCGTCTACACGGTCGCGCACGTCCTGCCGCCCCCCGCGATGCGCGCCGACCTCCTCGCGCGAATCCGCGCCGCAGACCCTTCGGAAGTTTTCGCGGCCCCCTCGCGGGCCGTTGACCCCTCGCGGGCCGTTGACCCTTCGGAGGCGCGCGAGGGTTCGGGCACACGTGCGCGCGCCCCCGCCCCCGGCGCGCGAGACGCGCGCTCGCTCACGGGCGGCCTAGGCCTGTGGCAGCTCCTGACGGGACGGCCGGCGCTCGGCTTCGGCGCGGCGGCCACCGCCGCGGCGCTCGTCCTGCTCGGCGCGACGACGCTCTCGCTCTGGAACCGCAACCAGTCATTGAGCGCGGAGGTGGCGCGGCTCTACGACCGCCTGCGCCAGACGGAGTCCGAGATGAACGTGCAGCGCGAACAGCTCGCGAGCGCGCGCGAGGCGGCCGACGTGCTGGCCTCGCCCGGCGTGCGCGTCGCGGAGCTGGCCGGCAAGAAGCCCGCGCCGGGCGCGCACGCGATGCTCGCCTACGACCGCTCGACCGGGCGCGCCGTCATGATGGCGGCCGGGCTCCCGCCCTGCCCCGAGGGGCACGCCTACCAGCTCTGGCTCATCGCGGACAACAAGCCCCTGCCAGGCGGCACCTTCAAGACCGACGCCGGGGGGCACGCGCAGATGGCCGACCGCCTCCCGCCCGGCCATTCCGCGCCGACCTTCGCCGTCACGCTCGAACGCGAAGGCGGCGTCCCCGCCCCCGAAGGCGACGTGTTCCTCGCCGGCAACACTAAAGGTTGAGCGGAGGGGCCGGGGGCTAGTTGAAGCGATGAACGCTCGACTAGCCTCTAGTCTCTAGCCCCTGGCCTCTCCTTTACGCTACACTGTCCGACGAACACAGACCCGAAGGAGCAAGGCGGAAGTGGCGGAAGAGAAACCGAAGGTGAACAACGAGATTCCAGAAGGGACGGGGCAGTTCGACAACCGCTTCGTCCTCTGGCGCACGTTCTGCGCCGAGGCCGGCATCCCCATCGAGACACTCCCCAGCGACCTCACCGGCGACGCGCGCGAGAAGTGGGAGAAGCTCAAGGACGAGCGCCTGCACAAACCCGCCGAACAGTCTTAAGGGCCGTAAGCAGTGAGCCGTAGGCCGTGGTGAGAAAGGACACGCTCCTTCACGCCACGGCCTACGGCTCGCTGCTTACGGCTCGCGGTTTACGCGCTCACAGGTACCGTCCCGTCAGGAACGGGTTGGTGCGGCGCTCGCGGCCGAGGGTGGTCTCGGGGCCGTGGCCGGAGTAGACCGTCACGTCGTCGCCGAGCGGGAGAATCTTGTTGTTGATCGAGTCCATCAACTGCTCGGTCGAGCCGCCCGGCAGGTCTGTCCTCCCGACCGAGCCGGCGAAGAGGCAGTCGCCGACGAAGACCTTGCGCTCGTCGGGCTCGAAGAGGACGACGTGGCCGGGCGTGTGGCCGGGGCAGTGGAGCACCTTGAAACTCAGACTCCCCACCGCGTAGGTCTCGCCGTCCCGCCAGTGCCGCTCGACCGCCGGCGGGGGCTCGTAGTCGAAGCCGTACTGCCCCCACGCGGCGCGCGGGATGCCGAGCAGCGCGGGCTGTTCGGGCAGCGCGTAGTAGAGCGGCTCGTCCGCCTCGTGCAGGACGACCTCCGCCCGCGGCCGCGCGCGCTTGAGCGCCGCCACGCCGCCGACGTGATCCATGTGCGCGTGCGTCAGCGCGATGGCCTGCAGCTCGAGCCCCAGGCGCTCCAGCGCCGCGACTATCTCGCCCGTCTCCTCGCCCGGGTCGACGCAGACGGCGCGCCGCGTCTCCCCGCACCCGAGAAGGCGCGTGTGCTGCCGGAAGGCCGTCAGCGTAATCTGCTCGATGATCATGAATGCCGAATCCCCGCCGCAAGAGTTAGAATAAACCGGTCAGCCGAACCCCCGCCCGAGTATAAACCAGAGTCCCCCGGACGGCCGCCGGCGGCCGGGAGGTTTTAAGGCGATGCCACTGGGCGAGCGCTCCGCGAGCCTCGCGGAGGTTCTCGACGCGTTGACGACCGAAGCGGCCGAGGAGTTGACCGAGCGCCTCGGGGGCCGAGATCTGCGCTGCCACGCCTGCGGCCACCGCTGCCTCATACGCGAGGGCAAGCGCGGCATCTGCAAGGTGCGCTTCAACGAAGGCGGGCGGCTCCTCGTCCCCACAGACTACGTCGCCGCCCTCGCCTGCGACCCGACCGAGAAGAAGCCCTTCTTCCACCTCCTCCCCGGCTCCGACACGCTCACCTTCGGCATGCTCGGCTGCGACCTCCACTGCGGCTACTGCCAGAACTTTTTAACCTCGCAGGCGCTGCGCGACGAAGCGGCGGGCGTGACGCCGCGCAGGGTCTCGGCCGACGGCTTGGTGCGGGCGGCGCGCGAGTGCGGGGCGCGCGTGGTGGGGTCGAGTTACAACGAGCCGCTGATCACGGCGGAGTGGGCGGTCGAGGTTTTCAGGAAGGCGAAGGCGGGGGGTTTCAGGACGGCCTTCATCTCGAACGGGAACGCGACCGGGCGCGTGCTCGACTACCTGCGGCCGGTGACCGACTGCTACAAGATAGATTTGAAGTCGATGAGCGACCGCGCGTACAGGCAGTTGGGCGGCGTGGTGGACAACATCCTCGACACCGTCCGCATGGTACACGAGCGCGGCTTCTGGGAGGAGGTCGTGACGCTGGTCGTGCCGGGCTTCAACGACTCGGAGGAGGAGCTGCGGCGCGCGGCCGATTTTATCGCGTCGGTCTCGCCCGACATCCCGTGGCACGTGACGGCGTTCCACCGGGACTACCGGATGACGGAGAACGCGAACACGACGGCCGAGCAGCTGGTGCGCGCGTGCGAGCTGGGGCGCGAGGCGGGCTTGCGCTTCGTCTACGCGGGGAACCTGCCCGGCCGCGTCGGGCGCTGGGAGAACACCTACTGCCCCGCCTGCGACGAGCTGCTCGTCGAGCGGCGCGGCTACCGCATCCTCCGCATGAGACTCGGCGCCGACGGCCTCTGCCCCAGGTGCGCGGAGAAGATTCCCGGCGTGTGGGGGTGAGGGTAGAAGTAGACAGTAGTCAGTAGTCAGTAGGAAAGCGAAGGCGGCGCGACCGGCCCGAAGGCTGAGACGCGCCGCCTTTTTTCTACTGACTACTGACTACTGTCTACTTCTTGCTGCTACTTCCCCGGCGCCTGCTGGCGCGTGCCCTGGTGGAAGGCGGCCCTCCACTGGCCGCCGCGGTTCGTCCAGATGGTGCTGTGGTACTCGGTCACGTTCTTCCCGGCCACAGGCCCCTTCACGGTGTATGTGACGAGCGTGGCGTCGGCGTCGAACTTGGTCTCCTTGAAGTCGCTCTGCGTGAACTTCGACCCGTCGAACATCGCGATCATCTTGACCTGCGTGGCCTTGTCGAAGACTCCCTCCGGCTCGACTTCGAGCGCCTCGGGCAGGATGTAGCCGGCGAAGGCGTCGATGTTCTTCGCCTTGATGGCCTCCCAGACGGCCTTCTCCGCGTCGGTGGCGGAGGCGGGCGCGGCCGGTGTCGCCGCGGGGCTCGCGGCCGGCGAAGCTGACGGCGATGCTGCGGGGCTGGCGGCGGGCGTCGGCGTGGCCGCGGGCATCTCCGCAACTTCCGACTCCTGGTGGTAGGCGTTCAGCCACTTGCCGCCGCGGTTGACCCAGGCGGAGGAGGCGCGGTACGGCTTGGCCTGAGTCTCCTTCCCGGCCTCACCTGTCTTCTCGTTCATGGTGTAGGTGAGGACGGCGAGGTCGGCGTCAACCTTGACGAGGCGCACGTCGGAGATGGTGTACTCCACCAGGTTGTACTGCTTGATGCTTTCGAGCGTCTGCGCCTTGTTATGCACGCCGTCCGAGACCACGAGGCTGAAGTCGTCGGCCAGCATCCCGCCGAAGGCGTCCCAATTCTTAGCCTTGATCGCGTCGTAAACCTGCCGCTCCTTTGCCTCCAGGTCGGCCTGCGTCAGGCCGGCCGCCGGCGTCGGGGTGGCGGCGGCCGTCGTGTTGGCGTTCGCGTTGGCGTTGGCGTTCCCGGCCCCCGTGTTCGTATTGGTCGTGGTGGTGCAGGCCGAAGCGGCGACGAGCAGCGCGGCCAGCGCGAGCGATTTTTTCATGGGAGGGACTCCGCCCAAAGGGTGTTAGAACGTTAGGCTTCTTACGCCAAACGCGGGGGAGAGTCAAGCGACGGGCGGAAGGATGAGGGATGAGAGGGGGGCTGAACGGCCGTCACCTCATCCTTCCGCCTTCATCCTTTCGTCAACCCTCCCGCCTTCGTCCTTGCCTCTGGCGAGGCGGAGGCGCCACGGCATGAGGACGGATTCGAGGATGACTTTGCGCGACATCTTGGACTGACCCTCGCGGCGGTCTGTGAAGGTGATGGGCACCTCGGACACCGTCAGCCCCTCGCGGTGCGCGCGGTAGGCGGCCTCGACGAGGAAGGCGTAGCCCTCGCCCGCGACGCGCCTTTCGAGCAGCCGCGCGAGCGCGCGGCGCGTGTAGCAGCGGAAGCCGCTCGTCGTGTCGCGCACGCGCAAGCCCGTGATGCGGCAGACGTAGGCGTTGGCGAAGCGGCTGAGCGCGCGCCGCCGGAGCGGCCAGTTCTCGACGCCGCCGCCCTCGCAGTAGCGCGAGCCGATGACCACGTCCGCCCCGCGGCTCGCCTCAATGAGCGCGGGCACGCGGGCGGGGTCGTGCGAGAAGTCCGCGTCGAGCTGGACGAGCCGCGCGTAGCCGCCCTCCAAAGCCCTGCGGTAGCCGTCCAACAGGCTGCGCCCGTAGCCGCGCGCCAGACCTGTGCGCCGGAGCACGGAGAAGCGCGCCTCGCCCGCGAACAGCCCCGCGGCCTGCTCGGCCGTCCCGTCCGGCGAGTCGTCGTCGAGCAGGCACACGTCCGCGCCGGGCGCGACCTCCAGCAGTTCGGCGACGAGCCCGGGGACGTTGTCGCGCTCGTTGTAGGTCGGGACGACGATGAGCGTGCGGTCGGTGTTCATGCTTCGCGTACGGCCGGGGCGGCCCTCAGTCCTTCACCCTGTAGAGGTAGACCGAGCCGCCGAAGACTTTCTCGGGCGCGCGGCGGCGGTAGGCGTCGAAGTAGTTGACGCGCTGCTCTTCGGTCAGCGGCGTCCCGTCGTCGAAGGCTCCGGGGACGGTCGAGCCGTTCAGGAGGCTCGCGCCGACGGCGACGTAGCGCACGTCGTCGGGCTTCTCGCCCGGCGGCACGAAGACGTGCGCCGGCTCGACGCCGTAGAGTTCGAGCAGCTGCCAGCCCAGCAGCGCCGCCCCCACCCTCTCCTCGCCGCGCCCGCGCAAGTATAGCGCGAGCGCGCGCACGTCGTCGCCCCACTCGACGTTCGAGTCCGAGAGGTACCACCAGCGCGGCCCCGCGTAGGCGAGCTGGTTCACGTAAGCCATGTGGTCCGGGTAGGCGCGCGCGGCCTCGACGGCCGTCCAGCACAGCGCGGCGGCGGCGAGCGCGGCGGCGAGCGCGCGGCGGCGAGCGCGCCTGAGAACGTCGTCGAGCATCACGCCCGCGAGGATGAAGAAGAAGGGGTAGGCCGGCAGGTAGTAGCGCACGCCGATGTTGATGGTCGAGAGCATCAGCAGGCACGTGAAGAGCGCGGGCGGCAGGACGAGCACGAGCACGCGCCCCTCGGCGCCGCGCCGCAGACGCAGGGCCACCCAGACGAGTCCCGCGAGCGTGAGCAGCAGGACGGGCAGCGGCGTTTTGAGCGCGAACGCGACGGGGAAGTAGTACCACCACCCGTGACGGCTGTACCCGCCCAGAAGCCCCGCCTCGTGCCCGAGCTTCGCGTGGCCGAGCTGCCACCCCACGCCCGAGACGAAGTCCGGCGGGAAGACGACCTGAAGGAGACCGTGCCCCGCTTCGAGCGCCGCGCGCCGCAGGGTCCCGCGCTCGGCGTCGAGCCGGACGACCGCGCCCGCGAGCGCGTCGTCGAACGACTCGGCCGGCCCGCGCCGGAAGAAGTAGCCGGCGTTGACCGCGACGACGGCCGCGAGCGCCAGCGCGCCCGCGTGCCCCGCGACGCGCGCGCGGTTCAACCCCTCCCCCTTCCGGCGCGGCGCGAGCGCGAAGAGGCACGCGAAGACCACGCACAGCACCGGCGCGAGCGCGACCATCGAGAACTTCGTCACCGCCGCGAACCCGGCAGCCAGCCCCGCCAGCGCGGCCCGCCACGCGCGGGGCGCGCGCAGGTATTCGTAGAGCGCGAACGAGAAGAGCAGGAGGGCGAGCGCCGAGGGCACGTCGGTCTGCACGACGCGGCCGTGCGCCAGCAGCGTCGGCTCTAAGGTGTAGAGCGCGACGGCGAAGAGCGCCGCGCGCGGCCCCCAGTGCCGGCGCGCGAAGGCGAAGACGAGCGCGCCCAGCGCGAGCGCGAGCGCGACCATCGGCACGCGCGCCCGGAAGCTGAGGTGGTCGAACCTCCAGACGTTGGCGTCCCAGAACTCCTGGAAGCGGTCGGGGAAGTGCCCGTCCTCCCGCGCGCCCGGCCGGGCCGGCGGCGGCTTCGCGCCCATGAGCCAGAGCGGCGCGGCGCCGAGGACTTTGGCGACCGGCGGGTGCTCGTTGACCGGGCGGAAGTCGCCCTCCGCGAGGTGGTAGAGCCCGGCGGGTATCAAAACCCACTCGTCAACCGTGATGCTCTTCCGGCTGACGACGGCGAGCATCTGCGCGCCCATCAGCGCGAGCAGCAGCGCGCACACCGCCGCCGCGCGCCGGCTCAAAAAGTCCGGCGCGCCCGTCGCCTCCGCGCTCGCCACGTCGGTCTCCATCTCGGACGACGGCGGGACTTCCGCCGTACGTTACTCCGCCGGGCGCGGGCCGGGGTCGAGTCCGCGGACGCTGGCCTGCCCGAGGACGCGCACGTGCAGGTCGTCTGCCACGCGCACCTGGCACGAGAGGCGGACGTTCTCGGCGAGCCCCGTCTCGGCCGCCAGGCGGTTGCGCTCCGGCTCGGCCATCTCGCCGGGGTCGCCCGCGAGCACCTCGACGCGGCACGTCGTGCACTTCGCGTTACCGCCGCAGCGGTGCAGGATGTCCACGCCCGCGTCCTCGATGGCGAGCACGAGCTTGCGCCCCTCGTCGGCCGCGAACGCCTTCGTCTCGGTCGCGGTCTCGGCTGTGATCTTCGGCATCTTGTGAACGGCTCCCTCTGTGTGCTGGGTCGGAAAACGTGGAGCGGCGCGGGCGTGCGCGCTCGGCCGGCGGCGTGCCGGGTTGTCCTCTGGAACCACTCGACAAGCCTTCGGCCCGCGCGCTCGGCCGCGCCGCAAATTTGGGCTGTGCGCCCGCCGGCCGACTAGGCCGTGAACGACGAGCCGCAGCCGCAGCCGCCGGTCGCGTTCGGGTTGTTGAAGGTGAAGCCCGAGCCCATCATGTTCGTCACGTAGTCGATCTCGACGCCGTTCAGGTACTGGGCGCTGAACATGTCGACGAACAGGCGGATGCCGTGCGTCTCGATGATGTGGTCGTTCGGGCGCGACTCCTCCTCGATGTTGAGGCTGTACTGGAAGCCCGAGCAGCCGCCCGGCACCACGCGCACGCGCAGGCCGGCGGTCGCGGGCAGCCCTTCCTCGCCCGCGATGAACTTCTTGATCTCCTCGGCGGCCGGCTCGCTGACGCCCAGCGTCATCGTCGGAATCTGTGTCTCTGTTGCTGCCATCGTCTCTCTCCTTAGTGATTATTTCCTGACCTGTGATTTAAAGCTGAATGGCGAAACCGCCTAAGCCTTCTTGCCGAGGACGACGAGCTCGGGCTTCATCGCCTCTATCGAAACCTGCCGGGCGACCTCCTCGGCCACGCGGCGGAACGCCTCGGCCTGCGGCGACTCGGGGTCGCCGACGACGACGGGCACGCCCGAGTCGCCGCCCTCGCGCACCCCCATCCCGAGCGGCACCGCGCCGAGGAAGGGCACGCCGTACTCCTCCGAGAGTCTCCGGCCGCCGCCCTCGCCGAAGATGTTGTAGCGCGCGCCCGTGTCGGGCGCGACGAAGTAGCTCATGTTCTCGACCACGCCGAGCACGGGGACGTTGACCGTCTCGAACATCCGCAGCGCGCGCCGCACGTCGGCGAGCGCGACCTCCTGCGGCGTCGTCACCAGCACCGCGCCCTGCACCGGCACGAGCTGCGCCAGGCTTAGCTGCACGTCGCCCGTCCCCGGCGGCATGTCCACGACGAGGTAGTCGAGCTCGCCCCAGTCAACGTCCTGAAGGAACTGGCGGACGAGCCCGTGCAGGATCGGCCCGCGCACGATCATCGGCTCGTCGCCCGGCTTGAGGATGGCCATCGAGATGAGCTTGACGCCGTGCGCCTCGGTCGGCACGAGCTTGTTGCCCTCGACGACGGGGTGCGCGTCCGCGACGCCGAGCATCAGCGGCACGTTCGGCCCGTAGACGTCCGCGTCCATCACCCCGACCCGCGCGCCGTCGCGCGCCAGGCTCACCGCGAGGTTGACGGCCACGGTGGACTTGCCGACGCCGCCCTTGCCCGAGCTGACCGCGATGATGTTGCGCACGCCCGGCACGGTCAGCTTCTCGCCGAGGCCCCGCCCCTTGGGCACCTCCGCGTCCATCGTCACGCTCACCGACGTGACGCCGGGAAGCTGTGCGACGACCGCGCGCGACTGCTCCTGCAACTGCTCCCGCACGGGGCACGCCGGCGTGGTGAGCACCACGCGGAAGCTGACGGCGCCGCCCTCTATCTTCAGGTCCTTGATAAAGCCGAGGCGCACGATGTCCTTGTGCAGGTCCGGGTCCTTCACCTGCGCCAGCGCGCCGTAAACGTCGGCCTCCGTCACTTGTGCCATTCAGTCCTCGTTCGGTCTCAAAACCCTGTAAGCGCAGCGCGACGCTCCGCCCGCGATGCGCGACTCGCGGAAGACCTCGGCGCCGAGCAGCTCGCGGTAGACCGTCAGCTCCTGGTCGCAGAGCTGCCGGTACTCGCGCGCCAGCTCCGCCTGCGGGCAGTTCCACTCGGTCAAAAGGTACGAGCCGTCGCCCAGGCGCTCGGCCTCGGCCTCGTATCCGGTCTCGCGCAGGAGCTCGGTCAGCCGCCGTACGCGCGCGTCGAAACTCAGACCTTCGAGCTGCGGGCGCAAGCCCGTCAACATCTCCGTCGCGCAGCCGCAGAAGACCGCGTTCAGGCCGCGCTCGCCCCAGACCTCGCCTATCTGCCGGAGCACGGAGCGTGCGAACAGGTCGTAGCGCTTCGGGAACAGCTCCTCGGCCTTCGGCGTCAGACGGAAGACGTGCGCGGGTCGGCCGCGGTCGCCGCGCGCCGGCGCGTGCTCGACGTAGCCCTCGCGCTCGAGCGCGTCGAGGTGCTTGCGGACGCACTGCTTGGTCACGCCGAGCGCCTCGGCCAGCTCGTCGGCGCCCGACGCGCCGCGCGCGCGCAAGTGCTGCACCACGCCTGCGCGCGACGCCCCGAGCCCGGTTTTCAGTGTGACTACCACGACGGTTTCATGCTACTTTTGGGTGCGCCTTTTGTCAACCGGGCGGTTGCTAAAGTAGGCGGCCGCCCCATTTTTAGCGGACTTTTCCGCCGCCGTTGGCCAACGCTTCCTTTGCCAAATTCGCCCGCGCACCCGACCATGAGCAACGACCCCACCACACGCTTCTCGACGCGCGTCTCGGACTACGTCAAGTACAGGCCGGGCTACCCGCCGGCCGTCCCGCGGCTGCTCGAAAGTGAGTGCGGGCTTACCCCCACGTCCGAACTCGCGGACGTGGGCTCGGGGACGGGGCTGCTGTCCGAGCTTTTCCTGAGGGGCGGCAACCGCGTCTACGGCGTCGAGCCGAACCGCGAGATGCGCGAGGCGGGCGAACGTCTTCTCGCCGCCTACGCGAACTTCGTGAGCGTCGAAGGGCGCGCCGAGGCGACGACGCTCGAAGACGGGTGCGTGGACTTCGTCGTGGCGGGGCAGGCGTTCCACTGGTTCGACCCGGCGGGCGCGCGCCGCGAGTTCCGGAGGATACTGCGCCCCGAAGGCTGGGTCGTGCTCGCCTGGAACGACCGGCGCACACGGGGCACGCCCTTCCTCGAAGACTACGAGCGGCTGCTGCTGGAGTACGGCACGGACTACCGCGAGGTGAGCGCGAAGTACATAGAGGAGTCTTCGCTCGCGACGCTCTACGGCGAGGCGGAAGTGCGCGCCAGGACGTTCGACAACGAGCAGGTCTTCGACTTCGAGGGCCTGCGCGGCCGGCTCGCCTCCTCCTCCTACGCCCCGCAGCCCGGCCACCCGAAGCACGAGCCGATGATGCGCGAGCTCGAAGCGCTCTTCCGCCGCCACGAGCGGGGCGGCCGCGTCGTCGTGGGCTACGACACGAAGGTCTTCTACGGGCGGCTTGCCTTTTAACCCCACGCTTCTTAGCATAGCTCCCGGTCTTCCCTTTGAAACTGTCCGCGCCGCGCCGGCGACTCCGGCGCGCGCTCGTCGCTCGAAAACCCGATGCCGAACACACCCCGCCTCAGCGAGAAGCGCCGCGCCCGCGTGCGCGCCGCGTTGCTTTCACTCTGCGCGCTGCTCGCGGCCGCGCCTCACGCGCGCGCCGCCGCCGCGCCGCCGCAGAAGACCAGGCCGAAGCCGGCGGCCGAGAAGCCGGCGACGAAGCCCAGGGCGGACGCGCGCGTGCCGCGCGAGACGCTGCTGCGCATCATGGCGGCGGAGGACGAGCGGCGCTGGGAGGAGTCGGATTTGGGCGCGCTGCTCAAGGACGCGAGCGCCGTGGTGCGCGCGCGCGCGGCGCTGGCCGCGGGACGCATCGGCGACGAGGGCGCGGTCGCGCCGCTCGCGGCGCTGCTGGGCGCCGACCGCGACGAGGCGGTGCGCGCGTCGGCCGCCTTCGCGCTCGGCGAGATAGAGGCCGAGGGCGGCGCGACCGCGCTGCTCGACAGCCTGCGCCTGTCGAAGTCGGCCGAGGTGCGCGCGCGCGTCGTCGAGGCGCTCGGCAAGATCGCGGCCGCGCTCCCCGAGACGCGCGCCGGCTTGAAGAAGAGGCTCGGCGACGCACTCGTCAACACTCTTACAACCGAGCACAGGCTCGCGAAGCCGAACCGCCAGCTCGTCCTGCTCGGCCTGACCGCGATGCTGCGCGCGCGTCCCGAAGGCGGCGCGCGCACCGTAGCCCTCTTCCTCAACTCGGCGGACGCGCGCGTCCGCGCCGACGCACTCAACGCTCTGGCGCGCGCGCGCGCCAAGGAGTCGCTCGAACGCGTGCGCGCGATACTCGCCTCGGATACGGACGCGGTCGCGCGCGCCAACGCCGCGCGCGTCGTCGGCGCGGCCGAGGACGCGGCGGGCTACGACGCGCTCGTGGCGCGCGCCTCGACGGACGCGGACTCGCGCGTCCGCGTGAGCGCCGTCCGCGCGCTCGCGCAGTTGAAGGACGCGCGCGCCGCGGACCCGCTGGTCAGGCGCGGCGGCGAGCTGTTCGCGGCCTACAAGTCGGCGCGCGTCGGGGGCGCGGCCGGCCCGCCCGAGGTGAACGAGATGCTGGAGGTGGCGACCGCGCTGGGGCGCGTGCTCCAGAACTCGTACGACGAGCGCGCGGTCACGCTGCTGCGCGCGATGCGCGACGCGGGCGTCACGGCCGCCGAGGTCGAGACGACGCTGGCGCGCGTCGCGCCGACGCAGTACCTGCGCGACCGCGGCGTCGCCGGCCTCGTCTCGCGCGTCTCGCGCCAGAGCGAC
This sequence comes from Acidobacteriota bacterium, assembly GCA_020200135.1. Taxonomy (GTDB): domain Bacteria; phylum Acidobacteriota; class Blastocatellia; order Pyrinomonadales; family Pyrinomonadaceae; genus QHXN01. The sequence goes on from JAIVJI010000070.1 coordinate 42,508, forward strand.
GCGTCCGTGACGTGGCAGAAGGTCTCGGCCGTGGCGCAGGGGCTGGGCGAGATGGCCGGCATGACGAGCGCGCAGGTCGGCAACAGCGTCGTCAGCCTCCAGGCCGACGCGCAGATCGCGCTGCGCGCGCTCGTCCAGAGCCGGCACACGCCGCCGTCGGCGCTCCCGGACCTGCTGCGCTCGCTCGCGGCCTTCAAGCCGGCCGACCTCGCCGCGGTCGCGCGCGCCGCGCTCGGGACGGAGGACGTCATCGCGCGCGCCGCCGCCGCGGACATCCTCTCGGAGCTGCCGCCGGAGCAGGAGACCTCGCGCGCGCTGGTCGCCGCCATGCCCCGCGCGCTCTCGGACGAGATAAACGACGCGGCGCTCTCGATGCTCGGCGCGCTCGCGAAGCAGCCGGGCGCCGACGCGACCGCCGCCATCCAGTCGGCGCTCGACACGACGACCGACTACCTCGTGCGTCGGCGGGCGGCCGACATCCTGCGCGAGCGCGCGGTCGGCGGCGCGGCCGCGGCGCGCCGCGTCGAGACGGTCAACACGCGCAACCACCGCGAAGACTACGAGCGCGCCGCCGCGCGCATCGGCAAGCAGGTGCGCGCCGTCATCACGACCGACAAGGGCGCGGTCACGCTCGAGCTTCTGCCCGACGACGCCCCGCTGACCGTTGACAACTTCGTCCAGCTCGCGCGCCGGAACTACTTCAACGGGGTGCTGTTCCACCGCGTCGTGCCCAACTTCGTCGTCCAGGGCGGCGACCCGCGCGGCGACGGCAACGGCGGCCCCGGCTACCAGATACGCTGCGAGATAAACGCCGTCCCGTACGCGCGCGGCGCGGTCGGCATGGCGCTCTCGGGCAAGGACACCGGCGGCTCGCAGTGGTTCGTCACGCACTCGCCGCAGCCGCACCTCGACGGCGGCTACACGGTCTTCGGCCGCGTCGTCGAGGGGATGGAGGTCGTCGACCGCATCGTGCGCGGCGACCGCATCCGCTCCGTCACCATCACCGAGCGCGGTCGCTGAAGAAGTGAGCCGTCTTGAAACTTCGACTTTCAACTTTCAAGTTCTTAAAGCCGCTCGCGCTGGCGTCGCTCGCCCTGCTTTGCGCGTCGGCGCCTTTTAACTCGCGCGCGCGTCAGGCCGACTCGGCGAGGCAGCCGAAGGGCGAGGCGCCGGCGCGCACGCTCTACCGCATCGGCCTCGAACTCGACTTCGACGCGCGCACCTACAAGGGGCGCGAGCGCCTGCGCTGGGTGAACGGCGACGACGGGGCCGCCTCCGTCATCTACTTCCACCTCTACCCGAACCTGCGCGCGGAGGACGAGCGGCCGGGCGCGCCGGCCGCCGCCGACTCGGCCGCGCCCGAGGAGCCGCGCCTCGAAGTGACCGAGGTGCGCGCCGGCGGCCACGCGCTCGCCTTCACGCCCGAGGACGACGGCGCGACGCTCCGCGTCCAGTTGCGCGAGGCGGTCGCGGCCGGCGCGTCGGCCGAGGTCGAGCTGGCCTTCAAGGGGCACGTCCCCGGGATAGACGCCGACGAGACTTCCCTGCCCGCGCACGTCGTCCAGCAGGTCGGCGCGGCCATGCGCGACACGCGCGAGATACGGCGCGCGCGCGACACCAACTTCGTCTCGCGCGGCGTGATGCTGCTCGGCGCCTTCTACCCCGTGCTCGCCGCGCGCCCCGACGGCGAGTGGCGGCGCAAGGTCGAGCCGAGCGTCGGCGACCTCTTCTTCGCCGACGCGGCCGACTACGAGGTCGAGGTCAACACGACCTCGGACGCTAAATTCTTCACCCCGGGCGAGCTGAAGTCGGACGCCCCCGCCGGGCGCGGCCGCCGCCTGCTCTTCGCGGGCGAGGGGCTGCGCGGCTTCCCCGTCGTCGCCGGCCGAACCCTGCGCTCGGAGGAGCGCGAGGTCGGGGGCCTGCGCATCCGCTCGGTCTTCACGCCCGAGCACGAGAAGGTCGGCCGCCGCGTGCTCGGGGTCGCGGCCGACGCGGCGCGCACCTACGCGTCGCGCTTCGGCGCGCTCCCCTTAAAGACCGTCACCGTCGCCGAGGCGCCGCTCGTCGCCGGCTTCGGCAGCGCCGAGTTCTCCGGGCTCGCGGTCATCGCCAGCGCCTTCTACGTCGACTTCGACTCGCCGGCGATGCGCGCGCTGCCCGAGCTGGTGCGCGAGCAGCGCGCGGGCGTCGAGGACAGCGTCGACTTCGCCGCCGCGCAGGGCGTGGCGCGCCAGTGGTGGGGCGAGGCCGTCGGGAGCGACCCCGCGCGTCAGCCCGTGCTCCACGAGTCGCTCGCGCAGTACTCCGCGCTGCTCTACGTGCAGGACGTGCGCGGCGCGGAGAGCGCGCGGCAGGTGCAGGAGGACCAGCTCCGCGGCGTCTACCAGGTCTACCGCACCTTCGGCGGCGAGGACGTGTCGGCCGACCGCCCGGCGCGCGAGTACCGCAACACGTTTCAGTACGCGGCGGTCGTCGCCAGCAAGGGCGCGCTGATGTTCGTCGAGCTGCGCCGGCTCCTCGGCGAGGAGCGCTTCTTCAGGGCGCTGCGCGGCTACTACGAGGCGAACCGGCTGGAGGTGGCCGAGACCGAGGACCTGCGCGCGGCCTTCGCCGCCGTCGCCGAGATACAGCAGCGGCGCGCGCTCACGCGCACCTTCAACCGCTGGCTCTCCGAGCGCCACGGCGACGAAGACATCGCCCCGCCCAACCCGCAACTGCTCGCCGCCATCGGCATCACCCCCGAGCAGCAACAGTCCGCCCGCGACCGCAACGCCTTCTCACGCCTCGGCCGCTTCTTCTGGCGCCAGATGACCCGCATCCGCTGACCGCCGTGCGCCGTTGACTTTCAAATAGAACGGAATATGATTGCGCCGTCAATCCCATGCCCGTCATCTACACCATCGACAGACCCGCGCGCGTCGTCTACCTGAGCACCGCCGGCGACCCGCCGTTCGACGAGTGGCGGGACGCGCTGCTCGGCGTCTTTTCCGACCCCGCCTTCGAGACCGGGTTCAACTTCATCAGCGACCGACGCCGGGCGGCGGCCCCGAGCAACGAATTCGTCGAGCGGCAGATCGTCTTCGTCCGGGAGCACGAGGGGGAGTTGGGCCGCTGCCGCTGGGCGGCGGTGGTGCCCGACCCGGCCACCGACGAGGCGGCGCGGGTGGTGACGAGCCGCGCGGGGATGGCGGAGGTCGAGGTCGGGTTCTTCTACGACCTGGCGGCCGCGCGCCGTTGGGTGTTCGGGCGGGAGTGAAGCGGGCGGAGGCGTGAACGGAGTTGACGAGGGCGGGCCCCGCGCGCGGGGCCCGCCCTTACTCTTTGCGCCAGAGGGCGGCCGGTGCGCGCCGCGGCCGGGCGGCTCACTGGTCGACCGTGACCGAGAGGTAGACCGTCGAGTACTCGTAGCCGTCGTTGCGGGCGCACGTGCGGAAGTAGCCCGGGAAGAAGTCCGGGAAGAACGACGGGGAGAAGGAGGGGCGCGCGTAGATGTAGTCGGAGAAGGCCAGCACGGAGCCGCCGCTGTCGCTGATCTGGCGCGCCCCGCTCTGGAAGGTGAACTTCACCGGCGCGCCCTCGATGACGAAGTCTTCGACCGAGGCGTTGTAGAAGGCCTGCGTGGGGTTGCCGATACACTGGCGGGTGCCGGGCGCGACGTACACGACGCCGGCGAAGGTGCTCTGGGCGTAGGCGCTCGCGCCCGAGGCCGCGGCGGCGAGTATGACGGCGGCCGCGGCGGCGGCCAACTTCGCGGTGAGTTTCTTGAGCATCGGGGTTCTTCCTTTCGTCTTGAATCAAGGGGTTCCGAGTTCGGCTCGTCACGCGCGAGCCTTCCCCACCCCCCGCCCGCATACGGCCGGGAGCCGTTCACTCTGCGAACCGTGCGGAAGGGGCGCGAGGTCTTCCGTAAGCGTGAAAGATACGCGGGGCTGCGGGCGTTCGGATTTCCCGCGCGGCGGCGGGTCGCGCGGGCGGCCTCCGAACAAAAAAAGTGGCGAGCCCCGCGCGGGGCTCGCCACTTTTTTTGAACGCGGGTCGCGCGACTACTGCTGACCCTTGTCGTGCGTGTCGGCGCCGATGGCGACGACGGCGCTCGCCCCGGCGTTGCCGGCGAAGCGGTTGTTGCCGTACGAGTTCACCGTCCCCACCGTGCCGTTCGCGGTGTTGAAGACCACGTCGGAGTTGGCGACCCGCACGGTGCCGCCGGCGTCCTGCCGGATGCCCGTGGCGTTGCTGGCGATGCGGCTGTTGGTGACGTGCATCTCGGCCGCGCCGTTGGGGCCTTCGACCCCGAGGCCGTGGTTGGTGTTGTTCGAGATGAGCGAGTTGCTCACGAGCATCCGCACGCCGCTGCTGGCGACGACGCCGAAGGCGCAGTTGTGGACGCGGACGTTGTCGAGCGTGGCGTCGATGCGGGTCGCGCCGCTCGCCGGGATGACGACGATGCCGGTGCCGGCCATGTTCCTGACCGTCGTGCCCGTCACGACCAGGCGGCCGCCGCCGCTGCGGACGTCCTCGATGCCGCGGCCGGGGTTGCCGAGCGAGCCGTCGATGACGCAGTCCTCGACGAAGACCTCGCTGCCGGCCGCGGCCGCGGCGCCGGTGATGCGGATGCCGCGGAGGCCGAAGTTGGCCGCGGTGGCGCCGCCCGAGCCGTTGATGTTGAGGTTGCGCAGACGCACCGTCTTCTGCGTCTCGCCCACCGCGGCGAAGTTGTCGAAGTTGATCGTCACGCCGGTGGTGAGGGAGTGGAGGATGGAGCCGTAGCCCGCCCCCTGCGTGCCCTCGATGGTGAGCGACTTGGTGATGGAGATTGCTCCGTAGCCGCCGGGGTCGAGCGTGCTGATCTCGCCGTGGGCCGCAGTCTTCGACTGGGCGCCGGCGTAGGTCTTACAGGGGGCGGTGCGGCTGCACGGGTTGATGTCGTCGCCGACGCCGGAGACCCACGTGCGGGTGGCCTGCGCCTGCGCGGCGGCGGAGAGGACGAAGAAGAAGACGGCGAAGGTCAGGGCCTTGATGGTGGCGGAAAGGGTTTTCATAAAAGTTCTCCTTACAGTCTCAACTGGTGGCGTGGGGCGACGCCCGGGGACGTGCCACTTCCGTCGAGGGCGGGGCCGGTCGCGCGCGTGGCCGCCGGACGAGTCCGCCCCTGATGCGTGTTCGGGCGCGCCCGGCCTTACGGCCGGACGAGGATGTCGCCGGCGCCGTCCGCCGCATCGACGAAGACGAAGGCCGAGAGCAGGAAGGTGTCGGTGTCTATCCTGTTTGACCCCGGCATGGCGACGGGCACGTCGTCCTCGCGCTCCGCGTCGGTCGCCGCCCAGCGCAGGCCGACGCCGGGGTCGTTCTCCCACTCGGCGTCGGAGACCTCCCAGGTGCCAGCCGGCCTGTAGACGCCCCAGGTGAGCCGGTCGGGCTCGCGCGAGTTGTCGCCGTTGTCCTCGACCGTGAGCAGCACGCGCTGGCCGATGAGGTCGCGGACGCTCGAGTCGCGTACGTCGCCGCTCATCACCGCCTGGTTGCCGACGACCGTCAGGCCGTCGAAGCTGGCGCTGATGTAGAACCCCCTGTGCGTCTCCTCGGGCGAGCCGTCGCCGTCGGCGTCCTGGTAGGTCAGGGGGGACTCGTCGCTCAGGAAGAGCGACCCCGCGGCGCCGCCGCCCGCGAGCGTCTGGGCGTCGAACTCCACGTACTTCGCGTAACCGTCACCCAGCGAGAACCGGTAGCTGCCGCGTGCCGACTGCTCGCCCTCGCGTGCGCCGGCCGCACGGGGCGCGGCGAGAGCCAGCAGCGGCAGAGCCAGGACCGAGGCGAGCGCCGCGCGCTTCATTACTGCCATGCGCTTCATTGAAGGTACTCCTTTGCGTCGAATTAAAACTTTAGCCGCCGCGTCGAAGGTCGGCGCGTGCCACTGGAAGAGGTGCACGGGCCCGCCGCTCGGCAGGCTTTTGGGGGAGGGCGCCAGCAGCTTCTCCGGCGTCGCGCTCCGCCCGCCGGTAGCGCGAACGCGACGGTCGTCCGAGTTTTCAGCTCGCGTAGTCGACCGCGACCACGGGGCTGCCGTAGATGCCGAACTTGACGTTGACGGTCGCGCCGGGCGAGAACTTCGGGCGCGTGGCGTCGGAGACGGCGCAGTGCGTCTCGGCGCGGAAGGCGGGGCGCCCCGTGGGGAGCACTTCGAGCCCGAACCGCAGCATCGAGGCGCCGTCGCCGATGCGGATGCCGGTGTCCCTCAGGTTGAGGATGCGCGCGGGCGCGCCCTCCCCCGCCCGGCGGAGCTTGTCGAAAGAGACCTCGCGGCAGAGCAGTTCGTCCCGCGCGCGGCGGGCGACGGTGCCGAGCGGGGCCGCGCCAATCACGTCGAAAGACTCGGCCACGCCGACGAACGGCCTGACGCTCGGCGCGGGCTCGCCGGCCGCGTGCCGTTCGCGCCCGCGCGCCCACGACTGAAGCAGCCGCGCAAGGATGTAGGCGGCGGCCGCCACGAACGGGGCCGCGGCGAGCAGCGGCAGGGCGACGGCGAGTACGGATAAGAAGCCTGAGTAAGTAAGCATGGCCTTGACCTTCGTCGGTGTCGGAAACGTTTCGTCGTAATTAGAACTGGCAGACGCCACGCACTCTACGCGAAGCGCCCGCAGCGGTCATGATGGTTTGGTGAGGGTTTGGTAAAGGTTAGGTAAGGGCGGAAAAAGGCCGTAAACCGTAAACCGTGAACCGTGACAAGAGAGGGTCTTCTTGTCACGGTTCACGGTTTACGGTTTACGGCCTTTTGCCTTCAGCGAAGCTGCCGGGCGCGGGACATCTCCTCGCGGCGGCGGGTGTCTTCGGGCGGGAGCTGGTCGCGTATCTCGCGGAGGAGTTCTTCGGAGCGTCTTTGCGCGGCGCGCGAGCCTTCGAGAGCGCTTCGCGAAAGTCCTCGCGCGCCACCGCCACGCGCGCCTGATCGACGAGGATGCGGAACTCGTCGTCGCGGTCGCCGATGTTTCGGATCATGTCGAGCGCGCGCCCGAGCGCCGCCTCGGCCTCTGCCAAGCGCCCCGCCTCGCAGTGCGCGCGCCCGAGGAGCCACAGGGTCTCCGCCTCGCAGTGCGCGTCGCCGTTCGTCTTCAGACTTTCGAGCGTGCGGCGCAGGTGGCCGATGCCCTCCTCGTAGAGACCCTGCGCGATGCGCGCCTGGCCCAGCCCCATGTAGGTCTTGGCCTCGCCGAAGAGGTTGCCGATGGCCTGAAAGTCTTTCTGCGCGCGCTGCGCGAGCGCGACCGCCGACTCGTACTGCCCGCGGCTCAGGTCGGCCCAGTGGAGGCGGCGCAAGACCTGCGCGCGCAGCCGCACGTTGCCGCAGCGCGCGTGGTAGTCGAGGCACTTCTTCATCAGCTCGACGCCCTCGTCGTAGCGCCCCTGGAGCGAGCGCGCCCAGCCGAGCATCCCGGCCGCGTCGGCCGCCGTCTCCTCGTCAACCCCCTCCTCGTCCAGGACGGCCTGGATGAGCTGCCCCGCCTGCTCGTAGTCGCCCATGCTCGCGCGTATGCGGCCGAGCTGCACGACGGCGAGGCGCGCGCGCTGTGCGTCGCCCAGACGGCGGTAGATTTCGAGCGCGCGCTCGACCGAGGCGTGCGCCTCGCGGTACTGGCTGAGCGCCGAGTGGACGAGCCCGTCCTGGAACATCACGTCCGCCTCGGCCGACTCGTCGCCGAGCGTGCGCGCGAGGTGGAGCGCCTCGGGGAGCACGGGCTCCAGCTCCCTGTTGCGCCCGACCGCGTGCAGGCTCTCGCACAGCGCGAGGAGCAGCGAGAGTTTTTCCGAGAGCGGGAGCGCGGCCGGCTCGCCGCAGGAAGAGTCGGCCGCGTCGAGCGGCCTGAAAAAGTTAGCCGTGTTGTCGCCTTCGGCGTAGGTCGCCTCGCGCCGGAATTCGAGCCGGGCGGCGGCGCGACGCGCGCGCTCGGCGCACGAGACGGCCTCGGCCCAGTGCCAGCGCGCGCTCGCCGCCGCCCACGCGCGCATCGCCCAGCGGAAGGCGCGCCGCGCGTCGCCCGCCGCCTCGTAGTGCGCGCTCAAAGCCTCCGCCAGTCGCTCGTGCTGGCGGGCGTGCACCTCCTCGATGGCCGAGGCGGCGAGCAGGTGCAGGCGCCGGCGCCGGCGCGGCGGCAGACTCTCGTACAGCACGCGGCGGAGGATGGTGTGGTAGAAGCGGTAGTCTTCGCCGAGCGAGAGGCCGCGCTCCGCGAGCACGCCCAGTTGCAGACCTTCGCGCAAACTCTCGTCGAGTTCGTCCTCGCCGCGCCCGGACATGCGCGCCAAGGTCTCGACGCGGAACTCGTCGCCGATGACCGCCGCGTGTTCGAGCAGCTCGCGCAAGGTGGCGGGCGTCCGTTCGAGCTTCCCCAGAGCGGCCATCACGAGCGAGTCGGGCAGCGGCACGTTCTCGATGCCGTTCCACTGCCAGCGGCTCTGGTCCTGCCCGCCGCCCGCGGCGCTGATGGCGCCCTCGGCGACGAGCAGACGCAGCGTCTCGACGAGGAAGTAGGGGTTGCCGCCCGTGACGCGGAAGACGGTCGAGGTGTCCGTCTGCGGGATGAGCGGCGCGCGGAAGGCTCCGCCGAAGGCCTCCTCGACCGCCTCGCGGCACGCGTCCTCGCCGAGCGGCGGGAGGCGGAGCGAGATGAAGCTGCGGTAGCCGGCCTGCCGCTTGAGCCACTGCGCGAGCTTGTGGCGCGGGTCGGTGGCCTCCTCTGCGCGCGCGAGCAGGACGAGCAGCAGCGGCTCCGAGGCGCGCACGCGCATCAGGTAGCCGAGGCAGTCGAGGCTCACCTCGTCGGCCCACTGCAAGTCGTCTAAGACCATCACGAGCGGGCGCTCGCGGCTGAGGCGCAGGAAGGCGCGACCCAAAGGCGCGACGATGCGGAAGTGGTCGCCCGAGCCGACGCGCGCCGGCGTCGCGTTCGACTCGTCCGCGCCGAACAGCTCGTCGGGAAGCTGTTCGCCGCAGCGCGACGCGACCGCCTCGCGCAGCTCGCGGGCGGAGTGCGCGCGCGAGGCGCCACCTTCGGCGCGGCGCTCGGGCGAGAGCGCGGCGCTCAGCAGGTCGATGAAGGTCTCGTAGGGGGCGAGGCGGCTCCCCTCGTAGTCGAAGAAGCGCGCGTAGATGAAGGCGGCGCCCCGCGAGCGCGCCCAGCGGCCGAAGTGTCTGGCGAGCTGCGTCTTGCCGATGCCGGGCTCGCCGCGGACGACGACCGGCTGCCCGCTCCCGCCGAGCACGCGCCCGTACTCGACGCGCAGCAGCGACAATTCCTTCTCGCGCCCGACGAGCAGGTCGTAGTTCGGCGCCGCCTCGGCGCGCGGCTCGGCGCGCTCGACGGCCGCCCCGCCGTCCGCGTCGGCGGTCTTCGCCGTCTCGATTGGGGCGACGGCGTCAGCGGCGGCTTCGGCCTCGCCCGACTCGACGGTGACGGGCGCGATGAACTGGTAGCCGCGCGCGTGGAAGGTGCGTATGTAGCGCGGCGCGTCGGCCGAGTCGCCGAGCGCGCGACGCACCTGCGAGACGGCCTGCTTGAGCACGGCGTCGGTCGTGAAGACGTCGGCCCAGACCTGGTCGAGCAGCTCCTCCTTCGGCACCACGCGCCCTCGGCGGCGGATGAGGTAGACCAGCACCTTGACGGCGCGCGGCTCCAGCGGCACGGGCACGCCTTCGCGGTAGAGCAGGCCGACCGCCGTGTTCAGGCTATAAGGTTGGAAGCGGAACGTCTCGTTGGGCATCATCGTCCGACGACGCGCGGCAGCATTGACCGAGACCGGCGACAGAGAAACCGGCGACGAGTTTATAACACCGGCCGCCGCCGAGCCACGTAATTCCAGTGGGCCGAGGCCGGCGGCGAACGACGGCGGCGGATTTCGCGCGACGCGTCCGACGTTTTTTTCGTGCTATCGTGGGGGTGGGGCGCGCATCTAATGTGCCGCCAGAGCGCGTCGCGGCCCAAGCGTCTCGGCGGCGGGCGAGTTTGAAAGAGGAGGAGTTGCCGATGGCGTTGAGCAAGAGCGTGGCCGAACGCGGGACGGAAGTGTTGCCGGCGGGGCAGCGCCCGCGCGCCGACGTCGAGCGCGGCCTCGACCAGCTGAGCCGCATGATGGACGGGCTGTTCCGCAT
>JAIVJI010000070.1:52799-82885 GCA_020200135.1 Acidobacteriota bacterium
CAGCTAAAGCAACTTAGCTGCGCCCCCGCGTCTCCGCGTTTAAGTTCCGACGACGCTCAGCCGGCCGCGGCTTTGTTCGCGGCGAGCACGCGTTCGAGCGCCGGCCCCAAGACCTTCAGGCCGAACTCGCCGGCCGCGAAGCAGCGGAGCTTGCCCTCGGCGTCGAAGAGGTAGTAAGCGGGCACGTACCCCTGCTCATTCTGGAAGGCGTCGCGCAGCTTGTGTTGGTTATCGACGGCGCACGGCTCGGCGATCTGATAGGTGGTGACGGCGTCGCGCACGGCCTCGGCGTCCGTGTCCGCCTCGTAGCGCGGCATGTGGACGGCGACGACGCGCAAGCCCTCGGCCGCGCGCTGTTCGCGCCACTCGGCGACGCGCGGCAGATTCTCCTTGCACGTCCCGCAGCTCACCGACCAGAAGTGTACGAGCACGGGGTGCCCCTTCGCCTGTTCGGCGGCGGCCGCGCCCGTCGCGTTGAACCACTCGGTCGCGCCCTCCAGCGACGGCATCTCCGTCCCGATTCTCATTGGCATGACGAAAACCTCGTGACGAGTAAGCCGTAAACCGTGACGAGGAGGAGCGGTTCTTTCTCGTCACGGTTTACGGTTCACGGTTTAGGGCCTTCAGACCTTGAGCGTCTCCTGACCCGGCCGCCAGTCGGCCTGGCAGAGGCCGCCGGTCTGGAGCGCCTGGATGACGCGCAGCGTCTCGTCGGCCGAGCGCCCGACGTTGAGGTCGTGGACGACCGCGTAGCGCAGGGTGCCCTCGGGGTCGGTGACGAAGAGGCCGCGCAGCGCGACGCCCTTCTCCTCGATGAGCACGCCGTAGTCGCGCGCCACCGACTTGGTGATGTCGGACGCGAGCGGGTAGCGCAAGCCCTCGACGCCGCCCTTGTCGCGCGGGGTCTTCAACCACGCGCGGTGCGAGTGGACCGAGTCGGTCGAGACGCCGACGACCTCGGCGCCGATGCCCTGGAAGTCTGCGTAGCGGTCGCTGAACGTCGTCAGCTCCGTCGGGCAGACGAAGGTGAAGTCGAGCGGGTAGAAGAGCAGCACGAGCCACCGGCCCGCGTAGTCCGAGAGCTTGACGTTCTCGTTCAGCTTCTCGATGTTCTTCGTCGAGGGCATGTCGAAGTCCGGGGCCCGGTGTCCGACTTTTGCTTCGGCCATGGTGTTTATTGATTCCTCCGTTGATGTGTTTGAAAAATTGTTCACGCGGCCTCAGCCGGCGGCCTGACAGTCGGGACACAGCCCGACGAGCGTCAGGTGGATCGACTCGGGCTTGAAGCGCGAGCGGCGCGCGGCGGCGCGGATGAGCTGCGGCGTCTCGGCGAGGTCGAAGTCGACGAGCTTGCCGCAGCGCGAGCAGACGGCGTGGTCGTGGCGCGCGGTCTCGCTGTCGTAGCGGCTCGACCCCTTGCCGAAGTGGATTTCGCGCACGAGCCCCGCCTCCTTGAGGTACTTCAAAGAGTTGTAGACGGTGGCGAAGCTGATCGAGGGCAGGCTCTTGCGCGCCGCCTCGAAAATCTCGTTCGCCGTCGGGTGCTCGGGCGACTCGGTGACCACACGCAGCACGGCCCGCCGCTGCGGGGTCAGCCCGTCCCGGCCGCCACCCTGATCTCCCTTACCCGCCATAAATTTTCCGTCGGTTGAAGTGGAATTAGAATAATTCTAAATGCGCGACCTGTCAAGCGCGGCGCTCGCCGTGGGCGGGCGCCGCCCCCACGGGTCGTCGGGCGCGGCGAGAGCCTAGTCCGGGGCCCCGCCGGCGGCCCGCGCGACGAGGGACTCCAACTCCTCCGCCGGGAAGGGCTTGAGCAGGTACCCGAAAGCTCCCGCGTCGAGGAATCTGTTCTCGTCGTAGCCGTAGCCGCCGCTGATGACGATGACGGGCAGGGCGGGGTTCGCCGCGTGAACTCTGCTCATGAACTCGTCGCCGTCCATCTCGGGCAGCTTGACGTCGGTGACGACCACGTCGAAGGCGCCCGCGGCCAGCAGTGCCAGCCCCTCTTCGGCCGTCCTGACGGCGTGGCATTCGTGGGACGTGGAGAGGATGTCGCACACCACCTCGCGGATGGTGGGTTCGTCCTCGACAATGAGGACCGTGGCCATGGCGGAAGACTCCCGTCTTCCTTTGGCGTCATGAGCGTGAGGCCAAAGGAGTGAAGATGCGACGAAGGCGATGAGGTCTGAGGCGTAGCCATCGTACCACCATCTCGAAACAGGTCAAGCGGCAGGCGGGCTGACGGAGGCAGGTCGCCCGCGCGGTCGGCGGAGGGGGCGCCGCCGGAGAGGTCAGAGCTTGGGGTGGCGCTCGACGAAGTCGAGGAGCGCGGGGACGTAGTCTGGGAAGCGCGGGCAGTGGACGCCGCGCGGCTCGAGCAGCGCCGTGGCGCGCGCGGTGTCGTAGGTCTGCTTGAGGAAGAAGTAGGGGACGCCGACGCGCGGCAGCCCCGTCACCTTCTCGTTGAGCGGGATGTTGAGCGTCGTCCGCACCAGCGGCGCGGGGACGGTGACGAGCGACTCGCGCCCGGCGAGGTTGCGCGAGATGAGGTCGAACAGCTCCTCGGTCGTGAGCGGCTCGGGGTCGGCAATCTGCACCGTCTCGCCAGCCGCGCGCTCGTCCTGGGCGAGCGCGGCCATCGCCTCGACGACGTAATCCACGGGGACGACGTTGAGCCGCACCTCGCTGTTGCCGATGTTGGCGAGCGAGAGGGCGCGCGGCGACATGCGCAGGTACTGGACGAGGTAGTAGACGCCGTCGTACTTCGCGGTCTCGCCCGTGCGCGAGTCGCCGCAGACGACCGACGGGCGGTGGATGGTCACCGGCAGCTCGCGCTTGAGCGCGTCCACTTCGAGCTCGGCGAGGTACTTCGTCTCCTCGTAGTTGTTGCGGAAGCCCTCCTCGTGCCGCAGCTCGCTTTCGAGGATGACGCCCGTCCGCCGCCCGGCCACGTAGCAGGTCGAGACGTAGTGGTAGCGCCTGAGCTTCGGAAGCCCGAGCGCGAAGCGGTTGACGTTGCGCGTGCCCTCGACGTTGACGCGGAAGCCGACCTCGCGGCTGACGGCGAGGTCGTAGACGGCGGCGAGGTGGAAGACGACGGTCGCCCCGCCGCGCGCCTCTTCCAAACCGGGCGCGGACAGCCCGAGGTCTTCGCGCGTGATGTCGCCCTCCAACAGGCGGAAGTTTCTCTCGGGCGCGCCCGTCTCAAGCGCGATGCGCTCGACTTCGCGGCGCGCTCGCTCGGCGAACGCGGGCTGGACGAGCAGCTGGAAGCGCGCGCCGTCGCGCGCCAGACGCTCGACCAGCCGCCCGGCGATGAAGCCGGGGAAGCCGGTCAGGAAAATCGTCTCCTCGGGTGGCATGTTCTTCAGGGCCGGCGGGACTCACGCGGCCGGGCCGCAGGCGAGCTCGACCAGCGTGCGGACGCCGGCGCCGCTCGCGCCCTTCGGCGCGTAGGGCGTGGGGGCGTCGTACCAGGCCGTGCCGGCGATGTCGAGGTGAACCCAGGGCGTGTCGCCCGCGAACTTCGAGAGCAGCAGCGCGGCGGCCGTCGCGTCGGGCTTGCCGCCGTAGTTCTTGAAGTCGGCGATCATGCTCTCGATTCTTTTCTTGTAGTCGTCCGAGACGGGCATCCGCCACGCCGGCTCGCCGGCGCGCTCCGAGGCGGCGAGCACGCGCGCCGCCCACTCGTCGTCGTTCGAGAAGAGGCCGGCGCGGTGCGTGCCGAGCGCGATGATGATGGAGCCGGTGAGCGTCGCGAGGTCCACGATGCGCGTCGCGCCGAGGTGCTTCGCGTAGGCGATGCCGTCCACGAGGACGAGCCGGCCTTCGGCGTCGGTGTCGACGCACTCGACGGTCATCCCGGCGAAGGTGCGGACGACGTCGCCCGGCTTGATGGACTTGCCCGAGGGCATGTTCTCGGCGGCGGGGACGACCGCCAAGAGGCGGCGTTCGGCCTTGAGCAGCGCGGCGGCACGCAGCGCGCCGAGCGCGGCCGCGCCGCCCGCCATGTCGGACTTCATCTCGTACATGTCGAGCCCGTGCTTGATGGAGATGCCGCCGGTGTCGAACGTGATGCCCTTGCCGACGAAGGCCCACAGCTCGTCTTCCTCGCCCGCGCCCTCCGGCTCGTAGCGCAGGACGATGAGCGCGGGCTCCTCCACGGAGCCCTGCGCGACGCCGGCGAGCCCGCCCATCCCGCGCGCGCGAATCTCTTCGACCCCGAGCGACTCGACAATCAGGCCGACCTCGCGCGCCATCACGGCGGCGCGCCGCCCGAACTCGATCGGCGGCAGGCTCAAGCCCGGCTCGTCGGCGAGCGTGCGCGCCCAGTTCGCGGATTCGGCGACGACGCGCGCGCGCTCCAACTCCTCCGCCGCCCGGCCGTCCGCGCCCAGGCCGACGAGCGTCAGGCGTTCGAGCCGCGGCGCTTCGTCCTCGTCCTTCTTCTGGTAGAAGCCGTTCTCGTAAAGCCCGAGGTGCGCGCCTTCGGCGAGCGCGCGGACGGCGGCGCCCGCCTCCGCGCCGCGCGCGGGGACGACGAAGTGCAGCGAGCGCGTGCGCGCAGCCCTCGCCGCGCGCGCGGCCGCGCCCGCCGCGCGTCGCATCGCGGCCGCGTCGTAATCTTCGGCCGAGCCGAGCCCGACGAGGAGCACGCGCCTGACGCCCCCGCGCCGGGCCCCGCCGGCCGGCGCGTGTATGAGCAGCGTCGTCTCGGCCTCGCCCTTGAACTCGCCTTCGGCCGCGACGCGCTCGCACAGCTCGCGCAGCTCGCCGCCGAGCGCGCCGGTCGCCGGCAGGCGCTCGCCGCCGTCCGCGAAGACGCCGACGGCGACGGTCGCGGAGGCTTCGGCCGTCTCGGGGAGCGAGTCGCCGAGTTCCACCAGGAGGCTTGTCTGTTCGTGCATCGTGAGTTTCTTTTCGGGTCGGGGTTTGTTTCGCCTTACGCGCCACGAGTATAATTCAAACCAACGGCACAGCCCTAACAGCGTCCGGCCGGGGACGGCCGCCGCCCGACGGACACACTCCCGAAAACTTTCAAGAAGGGACTTTCAGACCGATGCCATTTACACGCGCACGCCGGCTGGCGCTCGCACTCCTCCTCGCGCTGCTCGCCTGCCCGCACGCGCCGCTCGCGCAGGGCGGGCGCGACGCGGCCTGCACGGTGCGCGTCACGCTCCTGCAGGTCAACGACGTCTACCGCTTCACGCCGGCCGACCGCGGCGCGCGCGGCGGCCTCGCGCGCGTCTCGACGCTGCGCAAGCGCGTCATGCGCGAGTCGCCCAACGCGCTCTTCCTGCTCTCCGGCGACACCATCTCGCCGTCGGTCGAGTCCATCACCTACAAGGGCCAGCAGATGATTGACGCGTGGAACCAGGTGGGGCTCGACTACTCGGTCTTCGGCAACCACGAGTTCGACTACGGCGACGAGGTGCTCCTCCAGCGCGTGCGTGAGTCGAAGTTCAAGTGGCTCGGCGCCAACGTCGTCGACTCGAAGACGGGCAAGATTTTCGGCGGCACGCCCGAGTTCGACCTGCGCGACTTCGGCGGCGTGAAGGTCGCCGTATTCGGCCTCGCGCTGCCCGAGACGAAGACGACCTCGAAGCCGGGGCCGACGACCGAGTTCCGCGACCCCTGCGAGACGGCGCGGGCCGTCATCCCACGGATGCGCGCGGCCGGCGCGCACGCCGTGGTCGCGCTCACGCACCTCTCGCTCGAACAGGACAAGCGGCTCGCGCGCTGCGCGCCGGGGATAGACGTCATCGTCGGCGGCCACGAGCACACGCTCCTGCAGTCCGCCTCGGGCGGCGTCCCCATCTTCAAGATGACGGCCGACGCGCGCGAGCTGGGGCGCATCGACCTCAACATCGACCCGGCGACGGGCAGGGTCGAGTCCATCGACTGGCAGATCATCCCCGTCGACGCCTCGGTCGAGGACGACCCGGCGTTCGCGCCCGTCGTCGAGAAGTACGCGAAGTTGACGACCGAGCTTTCCGCGCCCGTCGGCCGCACCACCGTCCCGCTCGACGCGCGCAGCGCGACCAGCCGGAGCGTGGAGACCAACGTCGCCGACTTCATCGCCGACTCGTTCCGCCGCGCGGCGGGCGCCGACGTGGCGCTCATCAACGGCGGCTCGATACGCGCCGACGACGTGCTCCCGGCCGGCGACCTGACCGTGCGCGACGTGCTCTCCATCCTCCCCTTCGGCAACGACCTCGCCGTCATCGAGGTGTCGGGCGACGTTCTGCGTCGGGCGCTCGAACACGGCGTGAGCTTGACGGGGCCGGGCGCGGAGCCCGGGCGCTTCGCGCAGGTCTCGGGGCTGCGCTACTCGTTCGACGCGTCGAAGCTGCCCGGCGTGCGCGTCACGGACGTGACGGTCGGGGGCAAGCCTCTCGACCCTCAGAAGACCTACACGCTCGCGACGACGAGCTTCATCGCGGACGGCGGCGACCAGTACGCGATGTTCAAGGGGCGGCCCAACGTCCTGAAACAGAAGCTGACCGACTCGGGCGTGCTGCGCAAAGCCATCGAGGATGTGAAGACGATAGCGCCGCAGACCGACGGCCGCATACGCCGGCTCGACAAGCCGGCCGAGGCCATGCCCTGCGCGGCGCCGCCGCCGAGCCCGACGCCGGCGGCGGCGCCGTCACCCACACCGACCCCGGCGGCGAAGCCGGCCCGCGCGGCGGCGGCGGGCTGCATGTGAGTGCCCAGGGCGCCCGTGAGCCTTATGTTTGAAGAGGAAGAAGAGGGGCCGTCGCCCGAGCCGAGGCTGCGCGCCGTCGAGCTGTTCCGGCGCGCGTACGAGGCGCAGGTCGAGCAGAACTACGTCGAGGCGGTCGAGTTCTACCGCCGCTCGATAGAGACCTACCCGACCGCCGAGGCGCACACCTTCCTGGGCTGGGTCTACAGCTTCGAGGGGCGCTACGACGAGGCCATCGACGAGTGCCTGAAGGCGATCCGCGTCGACCCCTCGTTCGGCAACCCGTACAACGACATCGGCAGCTACCTCATCGCGCGGGGCGACCTCTGGACGTGCGTGCGCTGGTTCCGCCGCGCGCTCGCCGCCACGCGCTACGACTCCTACGCCTTCCCGCACTTCAACCTCGGGCGCGTCTACGAGGAGCGCCAGCGCCCGCTCGACGCCGCGCGCCACTACGGCCTCGCGCTCGAAGAGCAGCCCGGTTTCGCGCAGGCCGCCAGGGCGCTGCGCCGCGTGCAGGGGCGGCTGAACTGAAATGACGGATGATGACCTCGGGGGAAGAATACTTCTTGTGCCGGAGCGCCGCGCCGGGGCTCATGGACGAGCTGTGGGCGGAGGCGTGGAGGCACTTCGGCGAGGTCTTCTTCCGCTACCGCCGCTGGCGGCACGACGGGCGCGAATACACGGTGACGCCGCTGCGCGTTGACCTCGCGCGCTTCGAGCCGTCGCGCAGCCAGCGGCGGGTGCTCGCGCGCAACCGCGACCTGACCGTCGAGGTGCGCCCGACCGAGCTGGACGCCGAGCTGTGGCGGATGTTCGCCGCGCACCGCCGCCGCTTCCGCGCCGACGTGCCCGGCTCGCTCCACAGCTTCCTCTCGCGCAGGCCGTCGGACGTTCCCTGCCGCAACGAGACGCTGCGCGTCTACGCGGGCCCGCGCCTCGTCGCCGCGCACTTCCTCGACATCGGGCTCGAAGCGACCTCGGCCGTCTACTCGATGTTCGACCCCTCCGAGTCGCGCCGCAGCCTCGGCATCTACACCATCCTCACCGCCATCGGGCTGTCGCGCCGGGCGGGGCGCCGCCACTTCTACCCCGGCTACGCCACGCGCGAGCCTTCGCCCTACGACTACAAGAAGGGACTCGGCGCGCTCGAAGAGTACGACTGGCGCGGCCGCTGGCTGCCGCTCGAACGCGGCGGCGCGGGAGGATGAACACGCAGCGGAAAGCCCCGCGCCGTCACGTAACGTGACGGCGCGGGGCTTCCTCTTTCGTCGCCGCGTGCGGCGCGGCTCAGGCGGACGCGGTGTAGACGAAGGTTTCGCCCTTGTCCTCTTCGCCGTCGCCGGGGAACTTGACCTTGAGGGTGCGCTTGATGCCCTTGACGAGCAGTTGGTTTCTCAGCTCCTCGGGCAGCTTGGGGTCGTCGGGGAAGCGCGTCACGGACGCGAGCCCGAGCAGGTAGACGCCCGCCGCGCGCAGGAAGAGCACCTGACTCCAGAAGCCCTTGAGCAGCTCGAAGGCGTCCGAGACGGCGTTGGACGTGTAGGGGACGCAGCCGCCCGGCCGCGTGGCCGCGTCCAGCCGCCTCAGCCCGGTAAGGAATTTGCGCCAGTTGCGGTGGACGCTGTCCATGTTGTCTATGTCGCCGTTCATCACTATCTGCCCGGCGAAGGTCTGGAGGGCGGGGTTCGACACCTGCTGGCCCTCGCGCCCGACCAGCCCCTGAAGGTCGATCTGGTTCTCCGCCGCGATCTCCGGCAGACGCTTCCCCGCCGTCTTGGCGTAGTCCTGCGGGCTGCGCTTGTTGTCGCCGTCTTTGAAGTAGATTTCCCACAGCGGCGCGTAGAGCGTCCTGCGGTCGTTCGCCTTGCGGCGCGCGGCGTAAGGCTCCCAGACGGGCATGGCCGTCCCCAGTGCGTAGGTGCCGAGCACGTCGTTCTTGGTCAGACCCGGCTTGGTCGGGCTCGCGTCGAAGCCGGCGGCGGCGGCCCTGACGAGCGGGCGCAGCGCGGCGTCGTCGATGGTCAGCTCTAAGCTGGCTTCGGCCGTCTGGCCGGCCCTCGCGGAAATCTTCTGGAAGACATCCCCCGCGTCGCCGGCCGAGACGGCGCGCCAGATGACCGCGTGGTCTATCAGGTCGCGCAGTTCGTCCGTGTTCAGGCTCTTGTCGTCCCAGCCCCAGTTGAAGCTGAGCCCGTACTCGAAGTCGCAGGTGGTCGGCAGCTTGTTGGTCGAGAAGCCGGGTGTCTGCGCCTTGAAGTCGGCCGCCCACTTGTAGTCGCCGAACGTCCACTTCGCCTCGTAGCTGCGCACGCCGTTGTAGGCGACGCGCTGGAAGCCGTCGATGTTCTCCTGTACGACGAGCGTCCTCTCCATCTTGTCCTTCCCGCCGATCTCGATGCCCCACGGGCTGATGCCGAGCGTGAAGCCCCAGGCGTGCGCCCTCTTGACGCCCTTCTGGCGGAGGTACTTGCGCAGCGCCCCCTGGTTCTCGCGCGCCCAGTCGGTGACGGGCGTCAGGTGGCGCGCGACGATGCCCGCGTGGAATTCGCGGAACTCTTCGGCGGGCAGGTCAACGTCGAGGAGCGTGTCCTCGGCGCTGATGCGCAGGTACTCGTAGGCGAACCCGGCCTCGACCTTCGTCTTGGCCGCCTTCTTGATGTTCTCCTCGACCTTCTTCTTGACCGCCTCCCACTTCTCCTTGAGCGCGGCGACCGTCGCCAGCGGCCCGGCCCCGCCGATGCGCTCCGCCAGCGCCGTGGCGAGCGGGCGCGCCGACTCGGGCAGTTGCTCGATGAGCGTCTCGCCCGAGAACTTCGCGAAGAGGTCGTTTATCTTCCCGACGGGCCCGCCGGCCACGGTCTCGAACAGCTCGTTCAGGTACTTCTCGGCGTCCTTCGGGTTCGCGAACTCGGCCTTGACGCCGAGCGACGCCTTGAAGCCCACCTCGTTCGTCTTCGACTTGAGCACCGAGACGCGCACGCCCGCGCCGGCCCTGGTGAAGACGACCCGGAAGTTATCGGTGACGCTGGCCTTGAACTCCACGCTGGCCGACGCGCTGACCTTGACCGAGAGGGTCGTGCCCGAGGGGACGAGCGGGGCGATGCTGCCGAGGGCGGACGTGAAGACGTCCGACCAACTCAGGGTCACGCCGGCCGAGAGCCGCCCGTAGGTCTGGAAGGTGAGCGCGTCGCCCTCGCCGAGCGCGAGCGCGTCGTCGGCGCGCGTCGCCAGGCGGAGGCGCGTGAGGTCGGAGAGGACGGCGTCCCGCGCGCTCGTCGTGATGGGGTGCGCGTGGTAGTCGGCGAAGATGAAGCCCTTCTCGGCGTTGAACTCGACGCCGAGCGCCGACCACTCGGCCCCGACCGTGACCTTGCCGCCGGCCTTGAAGCGGTACTTGAGCCACGCGCGCACGCCGTCGGCGCGCAGCAGCGGGTCGAGCATGACCGTGAAGTCGCCGTCGTCCTTGCGCGGCTCGCCAAAGACGCCCTCGGCGTCCTTGTCGTCCTTGTCGTTCAAGGCTTCGAGGCGGCCGACGGCCTCGGCGTTGAGCGAGAACTTGATGCCGGACACCTCCATCTCGCCCTCGTACTTGGCGTTGGCGGCGTCTTCCTTAACCAGCTCGGGGGGCGCGTCCTTCAGCGGCTTGTCGGGGATGGCGGGCGGGGTCGCCGCGAACGAAAATCCACTCATCGCTCTTCTCCTTGTGCGGGCAGTTTGGGGTAAGAAAGGATTGGCCGGCGGCGCGCGCGTGCGCCAACGGCTGCTCCCACTCGTTATGCCCGAGCCGCGCCTTTTGTTACCGGCGGCGCGGTCTCAGGAGGTCTCGTGCTGCTCGACCTCTTCGAGCCCCTTGACGTGTCCCCTGTTGATGCACATCTTGCGGCGGTTGGCGTCCACGGATGCACACAAGCCCAAGGGCGGCAGCGGCAGGTGTGCGTAACCCTACCGCCCATCTCCACTACTTAACCTGTAGCGCGTAAAGCTTGACGGCGTTCTCCCGCAGCACCATCCGCGCCAACTCCGAAGCCCGCTCCCGCGTAATTTGCCTGTCCTGCATCATGCCCGTCAGCGCAATCGCCAGAGCCTCACGCGCCGTTCTGTTCGTCAGCCAGCCGAGTTCTTCCCAACCGACTTCCGGCGTAATGATGAAGGCGTCAGTCCCGAACAGTACTTTCTCCGGCACGAACTCCAGCCAACTCCGCAGCACTTCGCTCAGCTCCCGCGTCGAGAGCAAAAAAGTCTGACCCGAAAAGTCGGCGTACACGTTCGGCTTGTAGAGAAGGAATCGAGTCTCCTTAGCATTCGGCAGCCCGCCGTGGACGAGGACGAAGTTTGTCTTCCTCAAGCCGGGGTCGTTCAGCACCGGCTCAAGCAGAAAAGGATTCGCGCCGGTCTGGTTGAAGTAGCCGCTCGCGCCCGCGCCGACGTGGATATGCACCGCCAAGCCGAGCCGCCCCGCCTCGCCTGCGATGTAGCGGAACAGGAAATCTTGTAGCGCCTTGTAGTCGGCGGCAGGCGGTACTCCGCCCTTAACGAAGCGGGCGTAAACGTCCCGCGCCCTACCTTCTGGCGCATCAGCGAAGTCGAGCGGGCGCAGGTAGGCGGTGGCGAATTTCAACGCCACCGCCCCCTCACGCTTCTGCCTTTCGAGGGTCGGGTTGACCACGCGGGCTAAATACCCGTCGAGCGTCGGCGGCAGCGGGTTGAGTCCCAAGTCCGACGTGTAACGCTTCAGTATCCGCTCCGCCCCCTCGTACTCCTTCCTGTCGTCGGGGTTCCCCCTGCCCGCGCCCGCGTTGTTGAGCGGGTACATGAGCGGGTCGGCGAACGGAGTCCAGCGGAATCGCGGCGAGGACAGCCCGCGCCCCATCGCCACGCGGTTGGCGAGCATGACCTCGATACCTAGCTTATCCAACACCCACGCGGGGTACGTCTCCCCGCGCTCCCGCCTCAGACGTTGCTTACTCTGCGCGAGTTCACTCAGGTGTGCCTCGCTCATGTCGTCGTACTTGTACCCGTAAAGTTCACGCCACGCCGAGATATATTCGGGGTTGTCGGGGCGCAGACGAACGGGAGCGTCGAACGGCTGCGGCGGCGCGGAGAAGGCTTCATCCGTGTCCGTCTGACCCTCTTTTACGACTTGCAGCGGGTGAGCGTGGTTATCTACGGCTCTGATGCCGTTGATTTCCGACAGCAACGCGGGGTCAGGCTTAGTCTGTGCTTTAGCGGGGGGCGTGGACAGGAACGCAAGGAGTAGCAAACCGCTGACGTAATTTCTCATGCTCGCCGCCGTTCGGAATGGTGAAAAGGCAACAACGCTTCTATTCCAAAGCGGGCGGCGAGTCAATGCTTTCGCGGCAGATTACCCTAGCGGGCGCAGCCGGGGCGCAGGTAGAATGTCGGAGTTTTCTGCACCCGTTCTGACGGCTTCGCTACCGCCCCGATGAAACGCTGCCCCAAGTGCAACCGCGCCGAGAGTGACGACTCGCTCGCCTTCTGCCGAGCGGACGGGACGCGACTCGTGAGCGACGGCAGCTTCGTGAGCGAAGGCGCGGGCACGCTGCGGTTCGACTCCGCCCCCGTCACGGGCGAGGCGGAGACGCGCACCCTGCCGACCGGCGAGGTGCCGGGCAGACCCACCACCTACTTGTACCTGCCGCGGGGCAAGAGTACCGACGCCAAGAACTCCATAGCGGTGCTGCCGTTCCAGAACGCGAGCGGCGACCCCGACATGGAGTACCTCTCGGACGGCATCAGCGAGAACATCATCAACAGCCTGTCGCAGCTTTCAAACGTGCGCGTGATGGCACGTACCACCATGTTCAGTTTCAAGGGCAAAGACGCCGACCCCCGAGCCGTCGGAAGGCAGTTAGGGGTGGAAGCCGTGCTGACCGGCAGGGTAGTCCAGAGGGGCGATGCCCTGACCATTCAGGCTGACTTGGTAAGCGTCTCGGACGGCTCGCAGATGTGGGGCGAGCAGTATGCCCGCAAGCTGACAGACCTCGTGGCGTTGCAGGGCGAGATTGCGCGGGACGTGTCGAACAAACTGCGGGTGAAGCTGTCGGGCGCGGATGAGCAAAAGTTGGCGAAGAACTACACGGCGAACCCCGATGCCTACCAGTCGTACATGAAAGGACTCTTCTACCGAAACAAGTTCACTCTGAAAGACACTGAACATTCCGTCCGCTATTTCCAGCAGGCCACCGTTGCTGACCCGTCCTTCACCCTCGCCTTCGCCGGTCTCGCCGATTCGTACGTGACCCTCGCGCTGTTCGAGGGCGGCGCACCGGCGCGTGAAGTGATGCCCAAGGCGCGGGATGCCGCACTCAAAGCCCTGACGCATGACGGCGGCTCGGGCGAGGCACACGCCGCGCTCGGTTACGTCCGGCTCTTCTATGACTATGACTTCGCGGGGGCGGAGCGCGAGTTCAAACGCGCCCTCGAACTGAGCCCTACCTCCGGGGTGCTGCACGTGAGGCTCAGCCAGCTACTCAACTACCTCGGCAGGCACGATGAGTCACTCGCCGAGATGCGGCGGGCTTTGGAGATTGACCCACTCTCCCTCATCGCCAACAGGGGGTACGGCGAAAGGCTGATTGACGCCCGACGGTACGACGAAGCCATAGTGCAACTCAGGAAGACGCTCGAACTCGACGGCAATTTTGCATTGGCTTACTCAAGCCTCGCGTCGGCTTACCAAGCGCAGGGCGACTACGCCGCGAGCGTCGGGGCAATCGCTAAAGCGTACGAACTGACCGGCAGGCAGGAGTATGCCGCGCTGGCGCGTGAGAGTTTCGCCAAGGGCGGCTGGCAAAGTTATCTGCGGGCGATGATGGAACGCCGACCCGAATCGTGGGCGTACACGAGGGCGGCATACCACGCCGCTCTGGGTGAGAAGGACGAGGCGCTCGCCGAACTGGACAAGTCGTACGAGAACCGCGAGCCGTTTCTCATCCGGCTCAAAGTTGACACGCGCCTCGACCCTCTGCGCTCAGACCCGCGCTTCGCGGACCTCATGCGCAAAGTCGGTCTCCCGCAGTAATCCCAAATTGAAAGCCGCCCGCGAGATTGCGAGCGGCTTTCCCTCAACCTGTCCGACTGACGCCCTCCGCGCCTCAGATTTCGCGTAACGGGCTTGCGTACCTCTCGCGTACCCCGTGCCGATGAAACCTCTCTCTTCAAACGCCTCCGGCAACCTCAAGAGGTCTCGTGTAACTCTACATTCTCAAGGTTTTCCTTCGCGCTCTCCGGTATCCGCATCTTGCGGCGGTTGGCGTCCACCGCCACGTAGACGACCTCGGCCTCGGTGACCTTGATGCGCTCGGAGGTGCCGCCGTAGCGCTCGGCCTCGACGATGACGCGGACGGTGATGGAGGTGGTGCCGATGCGGAGCGTCTGCGCGTAGAAGCTGACGAGGTCGCCGACGAAGACCGGCTGGTGGAAGATGACCTCGCGCATGGCGACGGTGACGAAGCGCTCGACGCCCGTGCGGCGGTGCGCCTCGACCGCGCCGGCGATGTCGATGTAGCTGAGGATGATGCCGCCGAAGATGGTGCCCTGCGGGTTCGTGTCGCGCGGCAGCAGCGTGATGCGTATGGCCGGGTCTCCGTATGAGTCCATGCTCGGCAGGATGGGGGCGCGCGGCGCGGCCTGTCAAGCGGCGGTCGGGCGGGCGCCGCGCGGGGCGGGCCGGCCCCCTTTTTGCGCGCCGGGGCGCGTACAACGGTGCGGCCGGGGGGGACATCCAAACGCTCGTCGTATTAGCAGAAACGCCCGCCCCGGCGCGCTTTTCAACGCGGCCTTACGACCCACGGACGGGCGGACGCGGCGCGGCCGAAAGGTTGCCGGAAGGGGGCTTATCGGCGTATCGTTGCGTTTCATTCTCAGCAGGAAAATTAAGACGATGAAGAGACTCTTTAACTACGCCCTTTTAGCCATGGTGTTAGTGTCCGCCGCGGTCTCGGCCCCGGCGCAGACGCGCGGCGGCGCCCGCAAGGGCGCGCCGCAGCGCCCGCAGGCGAAGCCCACCGCGACGCCCGCGCCCACGCCCGCGCCCGCGCAGACCATCGCCGAGACGCCGCTCCAGCCGGGGCAGCGCGCGCGCTTCGACGTCAACCACTACCGCGTCATCGCCGAACTCAACCCCGCGCAGCACCTCCTGACCGCGACGGCCGACGTCACCTTCACGCCGCTCGACAACACGCGCTCGGTCGTCTTCGAGCTCAACGGCTCGCTCAAGGTCGAGTCGGTCGAGCGAGGCGGTAAGGTGTTGACCAACGTCGTGCAGGACCAGGCGGGACTTGAGACCATCGGGCCGTTCGTCCGCGTCGATTTGGGCGAGGTCGTCCCGGCGGGTCAGCAGCAGACGCTCCGCTTCCGCTGGTCGGGCGCGCTCGTCACGCCCGAGGGCGGGCCGCTGCTGACGAAGCGGCTGGCCTACGTCGGCCCCGAGATGTCGTACCTGTTGTACGCGGCGCGCTGGTTCCCCTTCCACGAGTACGCGGCCGACCGCGCCACCTCCGACTTCACCATCTCGGTCCCCACGGGCTACACCGTCGCCGGGGCGAGCGAAGAGCCGGTGGCCGAACTCTCCGGCGCGCAGTTCCTCCCGCCCGCCGGCGCCGCCGTGGGCGGCACCGCGCCCGCACGCACGACGGCGCAGGGGGCGGCGGGCCTGCGCAGCTACCGCTTCGTCACGCGCCAGCCCAGCCTCGTCGGCAGCTTCGCCGTCGGCCGCTTCGTCACGCGCACGCTCAAGATGGGCGGCTACGAGCTGACGTTCCACGTCCAGCCCGGCAGCGAGAGCTTCATCGACCCTTACGCGCAGCTCGTCGGCGAGGCCCTGCAGTTCTACACGCAGAAGTACGGGCCGCCCGCCTTCGGCACGCGCCTCTCGGTCGTTCAGATCGATGACGCGAGCCTCGACGCCTACGCCGCGCCCGGCATCCAGTTCCTCAGCCCACGCTTCTTCACGCCCGGCCGCCAGGCTTCGCTCGACGAGCGCCTGCTGCGCGAGGTCGCCTACCAGTGGTGGGGCTTGACCGTCGGCCTGAAGTCGTTCGACGACGTGTGGCTCTCGCAGGGCTTGGCCGAGTGGAGCAGCTTCGCGTTCCGCGAGAACCGGCTGACGGGCGGGCAGCTCGACCTGGCGCAGCGCGACATGCTCGAGCGCGCGCTGATGTTCGAGCAGGCGTCGTCGGTCGCGCGCGCGCCCTCGACGCTCGACGACCAGTCGGCCGCCTACCAGGCGGTCGTCTTCTACAAGGGCGCGATGGTCTTCCGCATGTTGCGCGAGACCATGCGGCCGGCGAAGTTCGACGAGCTGCTCAAGCGCTACGCCTCCGAGTTCCGCGGCCGCAACGCCTCCATCGACGACTTCGAGAAGCTGACGACGGCGGTCAACGGCGAGAACATGCGCTACTTCTTCGCGCGCTGGGTCGAGGGGACGGGCGTGCCCGAGTTCTCGGTCGACTACCAGATCATCCGCACGCGCTCGGGCAAGTTCCGCGCGCGCGGCACCGTCAAGCAGAACGTCGACAACCTGAGGATGCCGGTCGAGCTGCAGCTCCGCGCCGAGGGCGACGACGCCAACACCGTCGTCTTCGTCGCCGACCGCAGCGAGGACTTCGACTTCGAGGTCAAGGGCAAGCCCCTCGAGGTCATCATCGACCCGAACAACAAGGTGATGCGCTCTTCGGAAGAGCTGCGCATCTCCATCGTCGCGCGGCGCGGGCTGGAGCTGTTCCGCGAGGGGCAGTACCTCGAGGCGCAGCGGCAGCTGGAGGAGGCGCTCAAGCTCGACAAGTCGAACTCGTGGGTCTACTACAACCTCGGGCTCATCTTCCTCGAGCAGCGCAACTACCAGCAGGCGCTCGACAACTTCCAGGCCGCCATCGATGGGAACCTCCGCCCCACGTGGATCGAGGCGTGGGCGCGCATCAAGCGCGGCAACGCCTACGACGCGCAGGGCGACCGCGGCCGGGCCGTCACCGAGTACCGCAAGGCGGTCGAGTCCGGCATCGACTTCGACGGCGCGCAGCGCGCGGCGAAGGAGTACCTCAAGACGCCCTACGACCCGAAGTCCGCCACCCAGCAGGCCGCCTCGGGCGTCAGCGACTAAGGCGCGCCCGGCACGCGCCGGAAGAAGAAGGCCGCGCCGGACTCTCGAAAGAGTCCGGCGCGGCCTTCGCGCGTGCGGCGGGTCGGGCGGCGGGATTTTAGAACGGCTTGAACCTCGCCAGAATCTTGTCCATGTCGAAGGTGAAGCCGAAGTTGCCGCGCACCTCCGACTCGCGCACCAGCTCGGTGCGGTTGGCGAAGGTGAGCGAGAGCGGGAGCCGCATGCCGCCGATGAACGGCACTTCGAGCTTCAACTGCCCGACGGCGATGTCGCCCTTCGTGCCGGGCAGCACCGTGCCGTCGAGCGCCGTCGCGTCGCCCGTCAAGCGCTCGTACTTGCCCGCGAAGGAGAAGACGAAGTTGCCGACGCGCTCGACCTTGAAGGGCATGTCGAGCTGCCCGGCGAACTGAAAGTCGCGGACGCGCCCCGCGCCGCCGGCCGGGCGCGCGTTGTGGACGGTGAACGAGGCGTTGCCCGTCAGGTCGGCCTTGCCGCCGAAGACGCCCGTCTCGGCGATGAACCTGAAGTTCGACGTGTCGGGCGCGTTGACCTCGCGGTTGTTCGTGTACTCGAAGGTGATGACCTTCCCCTTCGCTATCTCGTCGAGCAGCTTCCTCCGCGCGGCGAGGTAGCCTGAGAAGTTGTTCGCGAAGCCGCCGACGGCGTCGCGCGTCTCGGTGAGCAGCTTGTCGCCCGTGGGGAACTTGTCCAACTGCTCCTTCAAGATCGCCTCCACGTCGCCGGCCGCCGCGGCCGCGAGGCGGCCCTCGGTCTCCGCGAACCACGCCTGGAGCGCAGGGTCTTTGTACCTCCTGTCGAGCTCGCCCGGCTTGCCGACGAGCATCGTCTGGTAGGAGCCGAAGATGGAGAGGGCGAGGTTGTTGCCCTCTTCGGCGAGGAAGGTGGCGAACGCCTTGTCGTGCTTACGGTGGCGCGGGTCGCGCTCGTTGACGAACTCGTAGCGCACGGACCACGCGGAGAGTTGCTGCTTGCCGGCGGTGAAGACGCCGGGCTCGTCGCCCCGGTCGGCGTCGAAGGAGACGGAGAAGGAGGTCTTCTTGAGGAGGCGCGTGGCGGGGTCGTTCACGTCTTCGAGGTAGCTCTCGTCGAAGGTCTTGTTCTGGAGCAGCTTGACGAGGCCGACCGGGTTGCCGCGGAAGGTGAAGGTCGTCCCGCTCTGGCTCTGGACGAGCGCGCCGTTCGAGACGGCGAAGCCGAGCACGGTGGGCGCGCCGCCCTTGACGACGAGCGAGGTGCTGCCCGCGTTCTCCGGCCCGCCCTCGACCTGCTTGTCGGTGCGCGCATCCTCGGCCTCGACGAGGAACTTGCCGCGCTCCTCGCGCCCGATCAGCTTCGCCGCGGTGATCGTCTGAAGCTCGGTGAAGTGCCGCCCGAAGTTGACGGTGGCGTTCGGTATCGGCGGGATGACGTCGCCGTCGGCGAGGACGCGCCCGGCCTTCGCCTTCTGCAGCTCGTCCACTATCCGGCAGACCGCCTTCTCGTACGTCGAGAAGTTGGCCCCGAAGCTGTTCACCTCGGCGCAACGCCCGACCAGCCCCGCCCCCTGCGCGGCCAGCCCGCCGGAGGCGACGGCGCCCGCCGCGAGTTCCGGAGTCTTAAGGGGCTCTTCGCCCGCCAGCGCCAGCGCCGCGAGGTCTGGCCCGCCCGCAGCCGGCCGGGGCTGCGGCTGCACCAGTTCCGGCTGCGGCGGCTGCGGCGGCTGCGTCGGCCGGGGCTGCGGTTGCGTCGGCTGGGGCTGCGGCTGTGTGGCCGGCGCGTTCGCGGCCGATGCGATGAGCGCGGCGGCCGCCTCGGCGATCTGCCCGTCCTTGTCGCGTATGGCGGCCTCGATGCCACGCACCTGTTCGGCCGGGAGCGCCGCGCGGACGCGGCCGAGGTACGCCTCCATCGCGGCCTTCTGCGCCATGAGCTTGTCGCGCAGCGAGAGGCGCAGCGCGGCCAGCGAGGCGCGGTGCTGCGACTCCAGCCCGGCGGGCGGCGTCTCCTGCTCCAGCAGCCTGATGTTGCTTCTGACCTGCTCGACCTCGGCGTCGGCCGGCGCGCCGCCCTGCCGCGCGCGTGCGGAAGGCGCGGCACACGTCAGGGCTGCCAGGAGGAGGAGTACGGTAACGAATATTTTCTTCCCCATCGTCTTGTCTCCCGGTGAAGGGCCTGCGACGCCTAGATCACGTCGAAGCTGAAGATTTTTGACGTTGCCACGGAGTTCAGTTGGTCCACCACCATGGTGAACGTCTTAGGCCCCTTGTCGCCCCTGATGACGACCTTGTACAGACCGCCGCCGACGGGGCCGAAGAACTGGAAGAACAGCAGCAGGATGCTCGGGTCGTGCTGGGACATGTCCAGCTTGAAAGAGAGCGTGCCGGACTGCGTCCCCGTGCTGGTCATCTGTTTGGCGGCACCGTCAAGGATGGCGTTGACCGCGTGCCTGGTGTTCAACGACTTGAGGGTGACGGTGATCGTCTCGCCGTTCTCGCCGCCGAAGAATAGTCTGTCCTCGTTGATGATGATCATGTTTGAGCTCCCTCCTCGGGATGTCGTCTCCGCGGGGCTCGGGCGTGCGGGGGCGGTGCGTGCCTCCGGCTTCCGAGCCCGCGCGGCCGTCTCGGGCACGGCGCGTGCGGCCCCGGCGTAGCGATCGCGCGCCGGGCGGCGCGGCGTCGGGGACGGGCTCTTCATCTGGTTATGACGGGGCGTCGAGTTCTATTACAGACTTATTTCGCGCGCGGGAGCGGCGCGGGCTTTCGGGCGGCGTGGGTTTTAGACGGGCGGGGCGGCGACGACCGCGATGCGGTGGCGGTCGGCGAGGCGGAGCATCTCTTCGCGGTCGAAGATGAGGGTCTTGCCGGCGGTGAGGCAGAGGCAGGTGGCGCCGGCCTCCGCCATCGTCTCGACGGTGGGGACGCCGACGACGGGCACGTCGAAGCGCATGTCCTGGTTCGGCTTGGCGACCTTGACGACGGTGAGCCGGCCGCGCGCGCACGACGATGGTCTGCCCGAGGTCGAGCCGCGCTATCTCGCGCGCGACTCCGAGCCCGTACTCGATGTCGCCGCGCTCGGCCGCCGACGGCGAGCGCTTCGAGAGCACGCCCTCCCGTGGGAGCTGGTCTTTGAGGAAGTGGGTCGAGTCGATGAGCTCGATGCCTTCGCGGGCCAGCTCGGCCGCCACCCCGCCGATGAGCGCGTCGGTGTTGCGGCGCGGGAGCGAGACGAGCATCCTGAGCATCCGCACGTCGGGCAGCGCGCCGCTGAAGATTTGGACGTGCTTGACCTGCCCCGCCATGATGGCCTTCTCCACGCCCTCGCGCTTGAAGAAGCGAATCATCCGGCCGAGCTGCCCGATGCCCACCCACGCCACGCGGTCGGCGACCTGCTCGATGGCCGGGTCGGTCTCCTCCCTGATGGCCGCGACCGCCAGCTCGACGCCCGCGCGCCGCGCGCCCTCGACGACCAGGAAGGGGAACTTGCCGTTGCCCGCGATGAGTCCGTAGCGCATATGCTCGTAAACCGTGAACCGTAAACCGTAAACCGTGACGAGAGAAAGTCGCTGCCCCTTCTTGTCACGGTTTACGGTTTACGGTTCACGGCCTTATTTGACGACCCCGCGCCGCGAGGTCTCGATGAAGCGGACGAGCTCGGCGACCTCCGCGGAGGTGCCGACCTCCTCGCGGATGCGCGCGAGCGCCTGCGTGGTGTTGAGCTTGGAGGAGAGCAGGAGGCGGAAGGCGTGGTGCAGCGCCTCGACCGTCTCCTGCGGGTAGCCGCGCCGCTTCATGCCGACCGTGTTGAGGCCGTAGCACTTGGCGTGGTTGCCGACGGTGAGCGCGAACGGGAGCGCGTCCTTGACGACGACCGAGTAGCCGCCGACGTAAGCCTCGCGCCCGACGCGGCAGAACTGGTGGACGCCCGAGTAGGCCCCGACGTTGGCGCCGTCGGAGACTTCGACGTGGCCGGCGAGCGTGGCGGCGTTGGCCATGATGACGCCGTTCCCGACGTGGCAGTCGTGCGCGACGTGCGCCTGCGCCATGACGAGGCAGTCGTCGCCGATGGAGGTCAGCATCCCGCCGCCCTCCGTGCCGCGGTGGACGGTGACGAACTCGCGTATCCGGCAGCGCCGCCCGACGCGCGTCTCGGCCGGCTCGCCGCGGTACTTCAAGTCCTGCGGGGCGAGGCCCAGCGAGGCGAACGGGAAGACGTGCGTGTCGTCGCCGACCTCGGTGCGGCCGTCGACGACGACGTGGGATTCGAGCCGTGCGCGCGCGCCCAGGCGCGCCTCGTCGCCGACCGTGCAGAACGGGCCGACGTGCGCGCCCTCGCCCAGTTGGGCGCGCGGGCTGACGACGGCGGATGGGTGGACGAAGACGGACATCAGAAAACAGTAGTCAGTAGACAGTAGCCAGTAGGCTCCGCTCTGACGAGGTTGACGTTGACATTCGGACGATTCGACAGCGAAGGCTTTTCTACTGACTACTGACTACTGTCCACTGACTACTTAACTTGGCCCCGGTCGGCGACGACGCTCATGATGTCGGCCTCGGCGGCGAGCCGGCCCTCGACGTGCGCCTCGCCGTGCATCTTCTGGACGCGGCCGCCGACGCGCAGGGGGGTGACGGTGATGGTGAGCGTGTCGCCGGGAACCACGGGGCGGCGGAAGCGCGCGTTGTCGATGCCGCTGAAGAGGACGAGCTTGCCCTCGCGCCCCTCGATCTGCTGGAGCGCGTAGACCGCGCCGACCTGCGCCATCGCCTCGACGATGAGGACGCCGGGCATGACGGGCGCGCCGGGGAAGTGCCCCTGGAAGAAGTGCTCGTTGACCGTCACCTGCTTGACCCCGACGATACGCAGGCCCCGCGTCAGCTCGACGATGCGGTCGACGAGCAGGAACGGGTAGCGGTGCGGCAGGATGTCCTGGATGGCGCGGGTGTCGAGAACGGTTTCCATTGGGAGACGTTAACCGTAAACCGTGAGCCGTGACAAGAAAAAACCGTAAGCCGAAAACCGTGACGGGAAGGCGCCCCTCCCGTCACGGTTCACGGTTTACGGTTATCGCCGCCTTACGGGCGGGCGGCCGGCGCGGACGCGGCCGCCGTGGCCGGGTTGCGCTGGTTGTAGTCGGCGATGAACGGGGCCGTGATGTCGATCGACTCGTTGACGACCATCACGACGCCCTGCATCTTGCTCACGTCGAAGATGACCGTCAGGCCGCGCGCGCGGGCGAACGCCTGCAGCGCGTTGCCGATGTCCTGGTAGACGGGGCCGGTGAGGTCCTGGACGCGCTTGTCGAGCGCCTTCTGGCCGTCCTCCTGCTTGCGCTTGATCTCGGTCTCGAGCTGCTGCGCCTGCTCGGCCTTGGCGGCGAGGGCGGCCGGGGCGGCGACCGCCTTGGTGCTCTCGACCTCCTTGACGAGCGCCTCGAGCCGGGTGCGCAGGCTTTGAATCTCGTCGCGGCGCGGCTTGAACTCGCGCTCGACCGTCTGGAAGGCGGCGACGAGGCGCTTGATGCCGTTCGTCTGGTCGTTGAAGGCGTCGGTGTCGATGATGGCGAACTTGCCCTCGGCGATGGCGGCGGCGGCGCCGCCCTGCGGGGCGGCGGGGCGGCTGGCGGCGGGGGCCTGGGCGGAGGCCGTCACGGCGGCGAAGGCCGCGATGGCGGCGGCGAAGAAGGTTTTGCGAATCGAGTTCATGACTTTCCTGTACTGCTCCTTATCGAGTTGCGGGCGAGCTTTCTCGCGCGGGCGCTGGTGGCCGGCGCGCGCTTCTCCCGGGTTTCGTCCGATTTAGAAGGTGCGCCCGATGCTGAACCGGAAGACCCTCTTCTTCTCCTGAATGAGCGTGTCCTGTGCGTTCGGGTTGATGGCGTAGATGAAGCGGAACGGCACGTTGATCACGGGCATTTGGATGCGCAACTCCAGCCCGAGGCTGGATCGGTAGTCGCCGATTTTTGAAAAAAGGCTGTCGGAGATGCGCGCCAGCGCGTTAGTCTGCGCCTCGCCGCGCAGGAAGATGGGCTGGACGCCGAGCGGCAGGTTCGTCAGCGGGTCGGTCGGCCCGACCCGGAGGAGCGAGGCGAACTCCTCCTTCGTCAGCAGCCGGTCGCCCTGGACGAGCAGCGAGCGCTGGGGCGTCCCCGTCGTCGGGTCCAGGAAGCGGCTGCCGGGCGAAATCGCCAGCTGCGGGTTGCGACGCACGACCAGCTCCGTCAGGCCGCCGGTGCCGCCGAGGAAGGGCTGGTCGGGCAGGAAGGCCGAAGAGAAGGTCTGGTCGGCGCCCGCCGTCAGGTTGAAGGCCGTGCCGATGTCGGCGAAGGCCGCGAGCTGGATGGGGCCGAAGAGCGGGATGCGGTACTCGAAGTTGCCCAGGAGCTGCGTGTCGCCGCCGGTGAAGCGGAAGTCGCGCGAGACGAGCACCGAGTTCGCGCCGGAAGGGCCGGTGAAGGTGCCGAGCGCGACGAGCTGGTCGCGCAGGTTCGTCGGGAGCTGGTCGCCGATGCCCTGTACGTCGCCGGTCCCGTTCGACGCGACCTGTACGTTGCGCGAGCTGACGAATACGTCGAGCGGGGTGATGGGCGCGATGGAGCGGACGTTGTAGCCGCGGATGGTGAACTCGTCGCCGAGGAAGAACCGCTCGTAGATGGGGACGCCGTTGATGAACGAGAGCGAGCTCTCCTGCGCCGCGCGAACCTGGCTCGTCAGCCCGAAGCTGCGGACGTGGCCGGCGACGATGCGGAAGCCGAAGACCTCGGGCTTCTCCGAGCGCTTGCGGCGCACGGCGCGGAAGCTCGTGAAGGAGAGCGTCGGCTGGATGGTGCGCACGTCGCCGCCGAGGCCGGCGAACGCCAGCGAGAGCGCGACCTGCGAGCCCTGAGTCGGGTCGATGGTGCCGTTACGCGTGTCGTAGACGAACGAGGGCGTGACGCGGCTCGTCGTGATGTTCGGCTGCGCGAAGACCTGCGGGATGAAGGTGTTCGGGTTGTTCTGCTCGTTGACCGCCGGCTCCTCGATGGAGGAGCGCGAGAAGGCGTAGGAGAGCCCGATGCGCGAGGCGCGCGCGACCTGGACGAAGCGGCGGCCGCGCGGGCGCCAGAACTCGGAGAGCGGCGAAGTCGCGTAGATGCTCCCGCCTAGCGTGTTCTGCGTGAAGAGGTTCTCCTCCTCGGCGGTCAGGAAGCTCTGCACGTCGCCGAAGGCGCCCGAGATGGCGTCGATGTTCTGCGAGAGCAGCGTCCCCTCGCCGAAGAACTTACGCGACTCGGTGTAGAGCGAGAAGCCGAGCGAGATGGGGCGGTCCTTGATGTAGGGCTCGGTGAACGAGAAGAGGATCGACTTCTGGCGGTTGCCGAAGGCGAACTGGAACGAGAGCGATTCGCCGCGCCCCAGCAGGTTGTTGGTCGAGTAGTCGAGCCCGAAGAACGAGCCGCCGATGCCGGAGACGCCGCCGTTAAACGCGATCTGGTTGCGGCCGCGCTCACTGACGCGGAGGTTGATGTCGACCTCGCCCGTCTCCTCGACCGTGCGGAACTCGGCGTCCTTGTCCTTGTCGATGGGGTCGAAGAAGCCGAGCTGGTTGAGCTTGAGGACCGAGAACTCCCAGAGCTGGCGGTCGAAGATGTCGCCCTCGTTGACGGCCACCTCGCGGCGCAGGACGTTGTCGCGCGTGTAGGTGTTGCCGAGGAACTCCAGCCGGCGGAGCTGGAACTGCTTGCCCTCGTTGATGGTGATGGTGAAGTCGGCGATGCCCTCCTCCGGCTTCTGCGGGTTGGGCTTGAACTCGGGCGTGATCTCGGGCTCGTACTGGATGAAGCCCGAGCGGCCGTAGAGGTTCTTCAGGTCCTCGTAGACGGCCTTCGCGATGCGCGCGCCGTTGGCGACCTCGCCCGAGCGGAGCCCGATGACCTGCCGGATCAGCTCCTCGGAGTAGATGGAGTTGCCCTCGATCTTGATCTCGCCGAGGCGGTAGAGCTTGCCCTCGGTGACGGGGACGGTGACGCGCAGCCCCTCGTCGACTGACGAGATGATGGGGAGCGGCAGGATGGGGAAGCCGGTGCGCTTGGCCCCCAGCCCCTCGACGCGCGGCTCGCCGGTGCGCGCCTCGAGGTAGCCCTTCGAGCGCATGTGGTCGATGACGTTCTTGCGCAGGTCGTAGTCGAGCTTCTCCAGGTGGAGGATGTCCTGACCCTTGAAGCGCGAGAGGAGGCCCGCCTCCTTGACGAGCTTCATCGCGCCGCGCAGCTCGCCGTCGGAGAAGTGCTGGTTGCCCTCGAACTGGATGTCGACGACGCGGACGCGGTCGCCCTCGTCGATGTCGAAGGTGAGCGCGACCGAGGTCTGTGAGACCTCCTCGACCTGCGCGTCGATGGTGGCGTTCGGGTGGCCGTGCTGCGAGAGCAGCTCCTTGATGACGCGCTTGGCGTTGTTGACCTTGACCGGGTCGTAGGTCGTCTCCTTGGTGACGCCGACGCGCTGCTCGCGGAACTCCTTGAGGAGGTCGGCCTCGCCCACGCTCGAGAGCCCCTTGAAGGTCAGCTCGCGGATGACGGGCAGCTCCCTGACGTAGAAGATGACGACCTTGCCGCCGAGCTGTCCGTCGGCGAAGGCGACGCGGGTCTCGGTCTTGTCGAAGAACGGGAGGTTTAAGAGCGCCTGGAGGTCGCGCTGAATCTGCGCCTCGTTGAAGGCGTCGCCCTTGCGCGTCTGGACGTGGTAGAGCACGTCCTCGTCGCGGAGGCGGCGGTTGCCCTCGACCTGCACGTCCTCGACGAGTTGGCGCTGCTGCCCGGCGGCGGCGGGCGGCGGCTCCTGCGCGCGCGCGGGCGCGAAGAAGATGTGCGCCGTCGAGAGGAGCGTGAGGCAGCCGACGAGGGCCGCCGCGAGATAAATCCGGGGCGCGCGAATTCGCATAAAGTTAGTTTTTCGCCTCTTGAAATGCGGTCGAATGAATTCGGGAGACTTTAATAGAGAAAAACTTTTCGAGATTTTCTACCGGGGCGGCGCGGGCACGACCGCGCCGCGGCCCCGGATTCGGGCGTCTGGTGTTAGAACAGGCGAAACTTGGATTCGCCCCGCACGCCCTACAGTTGCCAGCCGCACAGCCCCCGCAAAGTGGCGCATTATAAATGAGAAAACGGCCAATATCCAATCGCGAAGTAGCCAGTAGACGGTAGTCGGCAGTCAATAGGAAAAGAAATTCCGGCTCATTCCCTACCGATTACTGACTATTGACTACTGGCTACTGGCTTTCGGCGACTTATCTCAGTGAATTAAAAGCGCGTCGCCCGGCTCCTCGACCCCCGCGGGGCGGTAGGAGAGCTCGCCGCCTTCGGCGTAGACCTCGATGAGCGAGGCGCCGCCGAGCGTCCCCTGGATGAGCGCCTCGGAGAGCGGGTCCTCGACGTACTTCTGGAGCGCGCGGCGCAAAGGTCTGGCGCCGTAGGAGCGGTCGGCGCAGGTCTTGTCCACGACCCAGCGCTTGGCCTCGTCGGTCAGGCGGACTTCGAGGCCGCGGCGCGAGAGCGTCCGGTTGAGCTGGTCGACCTGGAGGCCGACGATCTCGACCAGCTCCTCGTCCAGAAGCTGGTCGAAGATGATGATCTCGTCGAGGCGGTTGATGAACTCGGGGTTGAAGGTGTGGCGCACCGAGTTCATCACCATCTCCTCCATCTTCTCGCGCGAGGCGTCGGGGCTGGCCTGGAAGCCCATCGTGCCCTTCTTCTGGATGTAGCGCGCCCCGATGTTGGAGGTCATGATGATGATGGCGTTCTTGAAGTCCACCGTGTTGCCGAGCGCGTCGGTGAGGATGCCGTCCTCGAAGACCTGCAGCAGCACGTTGAAGATGTCGGGGTGCGCCTTCTCTATCTCGTCGAAGAGGAGCACCGCGTAGGGCGAACGCTTGATCCGCTCGGTGAGCTGCCCGCCCTCCTCGTGGCCCACGTAGCCGGGGGGCGAGCCGATGAGCTTCGAGACCGAGTGCTTCTCCATGAACTCGCTCATGTCGAAGCGGATCATCGAGCGTTCGGAGCCGAAGAGGAACTCGGCCAGGCTGCGCGCGACCTCGGTCTTGCCGACGCCCGTGGGCCCGAGGAAGAGGAACGAGCCGACGGGGCGGTGCGGGTTCTTGAGCCCCGCGCGCGAGCGGCGGATGGAGCGCGCGAGCGCCGAGATGGCCGGCCGCTGCGCGATGACGCGGCCGCGCAGCTCGTCCTCGATGCGGAGGAGCTTCTGCGTCTCCTCCTCCTTGAGCGAGGTGATGGGGATGCCCGTCCAGCGCGCGATGACGTCCTCGATGTCGTCGCGCGTGACCTCGACCGACATGATTAACTCGTCCTCTTCGGCGAGCGCGGGCGCGGGCAGCGCCGGGCGGAAGTAGCCGCCGCGGTCGCGCTCGTCGTAGGCGTGCGCCGGGCGCGGCGGCATGTCGCGCCGCGCGCGGAGCTTGACGCGCGCTCCGGCCTCGTCGATGACGTCGATGGCCTTGTCGGGGAGGAAGCGGTCGGGGATGTAGCGGTTCGACTGGTAGACGGCGGCCTCGATGGCCTCGTCGGTGTAGCGCACCTGGTGGAACGCCTCGTAGCGCTCGCGCACGCCGTCGAGGATGGAGACGGCCTCCTCCTCCGAGGGCGGCGGGACCTTGACCGCCTGGAAGCGCCGCTCCAGCGAGCGGTCCTTCTCGATCGACTTGCGGAACTCGGCGGGCGTGGTGGCGCCGATGCACTGTATCTCGCCGCGCGAGAGC
Organism: Acidobacteriota bacterium; assembly: GCA_020200135.1. Classification (GTDB taxonomy): domain Bacteria; phylum Acidobacteriota; class Blastocatellia; order Pyrinomonadales; family Pyrinomonadaceae; genus QHXN01. The sequence goes on from JAIVJI010000070.1 coordinate 80,378, forward strand.
GCGGGCTTGAGGATGTTCGCCGCGTCGAGCGAGCCCTCGGCCGAGCCGGCGCCGACGAGCGTGTGCAGCTCGTCGATGAAGACGACGTACTGCGGGTTCTCGACCAGCTCGCGCATGATCTGCTTGAGCCGCTCCTCGAACTGGCCGCGGTACTTGGTGCCCGCGACGATGAGCGAGAGGTCGAGCGAGAGGATGCGCTTGTTCTCGAGGAACGAGGGCACGTCGCCGCGGATGATGCGCTGGGCGAGCCCCTCGACGATGGCGGTCTTGCCCACCCCCGGCTCGCCGATGAGCACGGGATTGTTCTTCGTGCGGCGGCAGAGTATCTGGACGACGCGCTCGATCTCGGCCTCGCGGCCGACGAGCGGGTCGAGCTTGTCGTTGGCGGCGTCTTCCGTGAGGTCGCGCGAGAACTCGGCGAGGTGCGGCGTCTCCTTCTTGGCGGCGGCGCGCGGGTCGTTGCCCGACTGGCGCGAGACCTCCTCGCGCACGGCGTTGAGGCGCAGCCCCCTCTCGTAAAGAATCTCCGCCGCCATCGAGCGCTCCTCGCGGAGCAGACCCAAAAGCAGGTGCTCGGTGCCGATGTGCCGGTGCTGGAGGCGGTCGGACTCCTCGTGCGCGAAGGCGAGGACGCGCTTGGTCTCGGGCGCGAGCGGCAGCTCGACCGAGGTGGAAATCTTCTCCCGCAGGGGCGCGCGCCCCTCTATCTCCTTGCGGATGGCTTCGAGGGAGGTCTGTGCGCGCGCGAGGAAGCGCGCGGTCAGCGTCTTGTCTTCGCGCATCAGCCCCAGGAGGAGGTGCTCGGGCTCGATGGCGGGCGCGCCGAACTGAGAGGCCTCGTACCGCGCGAAAAAGATGACTCTCCGCGCCTTCTCCGTGTATCGCTCAAACATAAAAGGCTGTTTCCGACCGGGCAGATAAGGACGTTCTACTCTGGGCTCCGGCGGGTTGTTGAACAAGCGGGAGAACCGCCGCCGAATGCCGGGATGCATTATAACTGAAACCCGAGGCCGATGTCAGATTTAAAAGGCCGGAGCCCGGAGGCCGGAGTCGAGACGGCAGGGCCTTCATGCTTTTTATTTTTTTTCGACTCCCGGCTCGGGAGTTCAGACTCCGGACTCTTCCAACAGTCCCTCGCGCAGCGCGAGGCGGCGGTCGCAGAGGCGCGCGAGGCTCCCGTTGTGCGTGGCGACGAGGACGCAGGCGCGCGACTCGCGGCAGAGCGAGAGGAGGAGCGCGCCGACCTCCCCCGCGTTGCGCGCGTCGAGGTTCCCCGTCGGCTCGTCGGCGAGGACGAGCCGCGGGCGCGTGACGAGGGCGCGCGCGACCGCGGCGCGCTGCTGCTCGCCGCCCGACAGCTCGCCGGACGCGTGGCGCAGACGGCCGCCGAGCCCGACGCGCTCCAACGTCGCGCGCGCGCGCGCCAGCGCCTCGCCCCGACGCGTGCGCGCGACCAGCAGCGGGAGCGCCACGTTCTCCTCGGCCGAGAGGTCTGCGAGCAGGCGGTGCGACTGGAAGACGAAGCCGACCTCGCGCCCGCGCCACCGCGCAAGCGACGCGGCGCCCGCGCGCGTGACCTCAAAATCGCCGAGCCGCGCCGAGCCCGAGTCCGCCGCCTCAAGCCCGCCGAGCACGTGCAGGAGCGTCGTCTTCCCCGCCCCCGAAGCGCCCACGACCGCCGCCATCTCGCCCGCGCCCAAGCGAAACGACACGCCGCGCAGAACCTCCAACACGCCGCCCGCGGGCTCGCGGAAAGACTTCCGAAGGTCTTTGACGACGAGTCCCGAGTCCGAAGTCTCTCTCATTCGTGCCTCAAGACTTCGGCCGGGCGGACGCGCGCCGCCTGCCAGGCCGGGTAGAGTGTGGCGAGCAGGCTGACGGCGAAGGCGGCGAGCGCCGCGAGCAGAACGTCCGACGCGTGCGGGTGGAGCGGGACGGCGCTCAGCGAGTAGACGCCCGCGGGCAGCCGCACGAGCCCGTAGCGGTCGGCGACGAAGCAGGCGGCGAGCCCCGTAGCGACGCCCGCGAGCGCGCCGACCGCGCCGACTATCGCGCCCTCGATGACGAAGACGAGCGTGAGGCTCGGGGCGCGCGCGCCGAGCGTGGAGAGGACGGCGATGTCGGCGCGGCGCTCGACGACGACGAGCGCGAGCGTCGTCGTGATGTTGAGCGCGGCGACGACGGTGACGAGCATGATGATGAGGCCGACCGTGCGCCGTTCGAGCGCGAGCGCCGCGAAGAGCGGGCGGTTCGCCTCGCGCCAGTCGAGCGCGTCCCAGCCCGCGCCCAGCTCCCCGCGCAGCCGCCGCGCGAGCACGGCGGACTCCTCCATGTCGCGCGCCTCGACGCTGACGACCGTGCTTGAGAGGGTCGAGCCCGCCATCTGCCCGACCTCGGCGAGCGGCGCGTAAGTCCACGCCGAGTCGTAGTCGTAAAGCCCCGAGCGGAACAGCCCCGCGACGCGCACGCGCCGCGCGCGCGGCTCGAACGCGACGGCCCCCGGCCGCG
>JAIVJI010000070.1:82899-115786 GCA_020200135.1 Acidobacteriota bacterium
GGCCGGCGGCGACATCAGCGGGTCGGCCGCGCCCGCCGTCAGGGTCGCGCGCACCTCTTCGAGCGCGCGCGCCGAAGTCCCGTCCAGCCCCCGCAGGAGCGTGTAGGCCGCGCCCGCGGGGCCGCTCAAAAGCGCGCCCTCGTAGGTGGTCGCCGCCGCGTCGCGCACCCCCTCGACGCGCCGCGCGCGCGCGGCCGCCGCCGCCGCCTCTTCGACGCTCAGGCCGCCTTCGCGCGAGAGAGTGACGTGCGCCGTCCCGCGCAGAATCTTGTCGCGCAGCTCGTCGCGGAAGCCGTTCGCCAGCGCCGTCGCCACGACGAGCGCCGCCACCCCGCACGCGATGCCGGCGACGGCCGCCAGCGCCGTCCAGCTCGCCACGCGCCGCCCGCGCCGCACGCGCAAGTACCTGAGTGCGAGAAAGAGTTCGTAGGGCATCGCAGTGAGCAGTAAGCAGTGAGCGGTGAGTAACCGTCAAGCGCCGCGCGCCCCTCAGCGCTTACCGCCCACTTCCACCACGGCGACCCACTGGCCTTCCCTCCGCTCTTGAAAGACGACGCGGCCGCCGAGGATGCGTGCCGCCTCTTCGAGTTCGAGGCCGCCGTGCGTCGAGTAGAGGAGCGCAACGTCGTAGTCGGCCTTGCGGACGGCGGCGCGCTCAAGCTCGGGGCGGAGGAAGTTCGCGGCGGGGACGATCTTCAGCGGGCGGCTCGTGTAGCCGTAGTAAGGGTTGAGCAGTTCGTCCGTCGCGGGCCACGTCGTGAGCACGCGCGCTTCGGGGTACTTCTCTTCGAGGAAGCGCGCGGCGTCGCGGTGGAGCAGGACGAAGTCGCGGTAGGCGAGGTTCTCCTCCCACGGAAAGCTGTAAGACGGGTTGACCTCCGCGCGGTACAGAAACGCGGCGCAGACCAGCGCGACCGCGAGCGGCCACGCCGGCACGCGCCGCCACAGCGTCGAGACCCAGATGAGGATGACGAGCGGCAGCACCGGCAGCATGTAGCGCGCCAGCACCGCGCCGCCGACGACCGAGAGCGCGAAGACGTGCGCGAGGATGAGCACGAGGAAGAGCAACTGCACCTGGGCGTCGATGCGCGGGCGCTCGCCGTCGCCGTCGCGCCGCGGCTTGAGGAACATCGCGGCTACACCCGCGAGCGTGAGCGCCCACAGGTTCATGTGTGTGGTGACGTGTGCGAGCCGCCGCCAGGCGGTGTCGAGTATGCGCGCGAGGTTGAGCGTCGACTCGACGTTGTAGCGGAAGTACTCGGGGTTGCCGAGCGTGTAGCCGGTCTCGGCGCGGTGGTACGCGAACCACAAGGCGAGCGGGACGCACGCCAGAAGCAGCGCGAGCGTGCGCCAGACGGTGCCGCCGTACTCGACGCAAAACAGCCCCTTCCCCTTAAGCCTCATGTGCCGGCAGGTCAGCAGCTCCCACCCGCACAGGACGACGGGGACGAGCACGGCCGTCTCCTTCGCCAGCGCGGCCAGCGCGAAGAACGTGACCGCGAGCGTGCGCCGCGCGAAGACGTTCTCCAGCGGCCCGAACTCGGCGGCCCTCTTCTTCGTCAGCGCCTCCACCTCCCGCGCAAACTTCTCGCTCGCGTAGAAGCCGGGGCGGCCCGCCCACTTCGGCGGGAGGTAGAAGAAGAGTCCCCACGTCGTCAGCGCCGCCACCATCATGTCGAGGTGCGCGAGCGTGCTCTGCGCGAAGAAGACCGGGTAGGCGGCCGTCAGGAGAACGGCGGCGGCCGCGACGCGCCAGTTCGCCACGCGGCACCCGAGCGCGAAGACGCCCGCCAGCGCCAGGCCCGCGACCGCGAGCATCGCCGTCCGCGCCACTTCTATCTCGAAGCCGAAGACTTTCCACGCGAGCGCTATCCACGCCATCACCAGCGGCGGGTGCGCGTTCGAGAGCGTCGAGTGCGGGATGAAGGAGCCGTCGGCGTAGATGTCGCGCGCGGCCGGGATGAAGTAGCCGGCCTCGTCCCAGTAGTAGGGGAGCCCGAGCAGGGAGGCGTGCGTGACGTGGAGGCCGGCGAAGGCGGCCGCGAAGACGAGGACGAACAGGAGGGGCCTGCGGAGACGTGGGTTGGGTGGGGCGCCGCCGCCGTCGTCGCGCGGGTCGTCGTCGCCCGCGCCGCGCGCGCCGTCAGCTCTTCTTGGCGGGGGCATCGTCGGTCGGCGTCAGAGACTCGATCAGCTCGTGTTCGAGCGAGGGGTCGGGGCGCTTGACCATCGTCAGGCGGTTGCCGCGCTCGTTGTACTCGACCTGGTCCATGATGTTGTAGATGAGGAGCACGCCGCGCCCCGAAGTCTTGAAGAGGTTCTCGGGGTCGCGCGGGTCGGGGATGTCGGCGACGTTAAAGCCCTCGCCCTCGTCCTCGATGGTGAAGCGCGCCTCCTTCGCCGAGAGGTCGGCGGTGATGCGGACGAGCTTGCTGGCGTCCTGCTTGTTGCCGTGCTTGACGGCGTTGACGAACGCCTCGTCGAGCGCGATGAAGAGGTTCGACGCGTCGGGCTTGATGACGCCGAGCGCGGCGACGCGCTCGATGAGGTAGTGGAGCACGCCGTTCATCAAACTGATGTCGCTCGGCAGCTCGAACTCGATGTGCTCGCGGACGTAAGGCAGGACTTTGAGGTCTTCGACGAAGCGGAGCTTGTAGCCGAGCGTCTTCTCGACGATCTGCGACAGCTCCTCCTTGTCGTACGGCTTGCGCAGGTAGTTAGACGCGCCGAGCTTGAACGCCTTGACGAGGCCGGCGTGCTGCGCCTCCTCGCTGGAGACGACGACGGGGACGAAGAGTCGCTTGCGCTTGAGCTCGGAGACGATCTGGACGGCGGAGTCGGAGTATTCGGCGAGGTCGGAGATGATGAGGTCGAACTCTTCGAGGTCTTCGCGCGCGATGGCCTCGGCGCGGTCGCCGGCCGTCACGACCTCGTGGCCGAGCCCGGCCAGCGCGTCGGCCAGGACGGTGCGTAGCTCGGCGTTCCCTTCAACGATGAGGATCCGTCGTCTGTCCATCCGAAACGAATTTTCCGCGAGCCTTGAAAAACCGGGGAGGGCGCGAAAAAGCTCCGATTCGCAGTTCGAAAAGCTTTCCGCCAACGCTGTACGACGCTGGGTCGGTCGGCGGTTTCAAAATATATCACGACGGGAAAGCAGACAGTAGTCAGTAGTCAGTAGTCAGCAGGCCCGGCTGTGTGGAAGTTGACGCTGAAACCCGGACGATTCGGTATAACGAAAGCTTTCCTACTGACTACCAAAAGCTTCGTCGCAACGGCCGCGCGCTGGTACCCGCCGCCCGGCTTCGCTTTGCAAGAGCGCACCCGGGCGCGGCGACTTAACTCAGGAGGTCTCGCCCTCGCCGGTCAGAAAATTTTCCAGCTCGGACGCCGAGGGGAGCGCGGTGCGCGCGCCGAGCGCGCGGCACTTGAGCGCGGCGACGGCGCACCCCACGGTCAGACACCCTTCGATTCCCTCGCCGCCGAGCAGCCCGTAGAGAAAGCCCGTGTGGAAGGCGTCGCCCGCGCCGGTCGTGTCGCGGCAGCCGCCGGGCACCGCGAAGGCCGGGGTCTCGACAAAACGGCCTTCGTGGTAGACGACCGCGCCGCGCTCGCCCAGCGTCATCCCGACGACCGCGTCCGGCCGCAGACGCTTCTTCGTCTCGGCGAGCGCCGCGCGCTCCTCCGTCACGCCCGTCAGACGGCGCGGGAACTCCTTCGACGAGACGAGCACGTCCACATGCGGCAGAAGCTCTCCGAGCCCCTCGTAGATGTTGTCCACGTCGAGCGAGACGACGGTGCCGGCCTCTTTCGCCTCGCGCGCGACGACGGCGCAGGCGCGCGGGTCGTGCGCGTCCATGTGCAGGACGCGGCCGCGGCGGGCGAAGCCGCGCGGGGCCTCTTCGGGCGCGTAGGCCAGCCGCTCGTCGCGGTCCCAGATGACCGTCCGCTCGCCCGTGCGCGCGTCGATGAGGATGTACGCGACCTGGTTGCGCGCGCCCTCGACCACCTCGGTCAGCTCGCAGTCCACGCCCTCCGCGCGCAGCGCCTCGAAGCCGAAGCGGCCGGCGTCGTCCGAGCCGAAGCGCCCGGCGTAGGCCGTCCGCAGCCCGAGCCTCTTAAGTCCGGCCATCGTGGACGCGGTCTGCCCGCCCGCGCCGCGCTCGTGCTCGACGAGCCTGATCTTGGTGTCGAACTCGGGGTATTCGGGGACGACGACGAGGTGGTCTACGGCGTTGAGGCCGAAGCCGACGGCGTCGAACTCTCTGGCGGGCGGGGGCTCGAAGGGGAATCGCACAGCCTAGCTCCTCTGGCGCGGGCCGAGCGAGAATGTAGCAACTTCTCCGCGAAAGGGGAAACGGCCGCGCGGCGCCGGGCCGTCACGGTTTGCGGGCGCCCCGCCCGCTCCGTTACCATGTGCCTCGCCGAACCCTCCCCGACCGGCCGCAAGCACCGCCTGAGGCCGGTCAAAACTTTCGACCTTCACTTTTTCGCCCGAGGAGAGCCCGCGATGAGCCCCAGAAGATTTTCACACGCGCGCCCGTCCACACTCCTTCTGCTCTGTCTTTCGGCCGCGCCGCTCTGCGCGCGACAGCAGGCGGCGGCGCCGCCCCCGCCGCAGTGCCAGCAGCCGGTCGTCTCGGCCGCCTCGCGCGCGCAAAGCATCTTCACGCCGAAGCAGGAGATGGACCTGGGCGACGTCATCGCCGAGCACGTCGGGCGCGACTACCGCGTCGTCGAAGACCCGGCCGTCACGGGCTTCCTGCGCAGGGTCGGCGAGCGCCTCGTCGCGCAGCTCCCGCCCTCCGAGATGCGCTACCAGTTCTTCGTCGTCGACCTGCCGGACGCCAACGCCTTCACGACCGCCGGCGGGCGCGTCTACGTCACGCGCAAGCTCATCGCCTTCGCGGCGAGCGAGGACGAGCTGGCCGGCGTGCTCGCGCACGAGCTGGGGCACTCCGCCTCGGGGCAGACCGCCGCCGACTTCACGCGCATCTTCCGCGAGGTCCTGGGCGTGACTTCGGTCGGCGACCGCCGCGACATCTTCGAGAAGTACAACCGGCTGCTCGACAACGCCGCGCGCAAGCCGGGCGCGTTCCGGCGCGGCGACCGCGAGGAGGAGGGGCAGCAGTACGAGGCCGACCGCATCGGCATCTACGCGATGGCGGCGGCCGGCTACGACCCGCAGGCGTTCGTCTCGATGTGGAACCGGCTGACCGACACCAGGGGCAAGACCGGCGGCTGGCTCTCCGACCTCTTCGGCACGACGCGCCCCGAGTCGCGCCGGCTGCGCGAGATACTCCGCGGCGTCTCGACGCTCCCGGCGCAGTGCGTCACGGCGCGCGCCGCCGCGGCGCCGGACGAGTTTAAGAAGTGGCAGGCGTCGGTCGTCCGTCTAGCGGCGACGCGCGGCGAGTCCCTGCACGGCGTCGTCTCGAAGACGCGGCTCGAGCCGCCGCTGCGCGGCGAGGTCAACTACCTGCGCTTCAGCCCCGACGGCAAATACATCCTCTCGCAGGACGACGCCGGCATCGACGTGCTGACGCGCGAGCCGCTCAGGCACCTCTTCCGCGTCGACGCGCCCGAGGCGCGCCCCGCGCAGTTCACGCCCGACTCGGCGACGCTCGTCTTCCACAACCGCGAGCTGCGGGTCGAGGAGTGGGACGTGGCCGAGAAGAAGATGAAGTCGGCGAAGGAGCTGTACGCGCGCGAGGGCTGCATCCAGACGGCGCTCGCGCCCGACGGGCGCACCCTGGCCTGCCTCGACGGCAAGTTCGCGCTCGTCCTCTACGACACGGCCTCGGGCGAGCCCTTCTTCCAGAAGAAGGAGTTCTACGTCCCGGACTTCAACGACCGCTTCCGACTGCTGCTCCACCTCATCCTCGGCATCCTCGACGAGGACTCCACCTTCGAGTGGGTGAGCATGGGCTTCTCGCCCGACGCGCGCTACTTCGCCGCCGGGCAGAAGAGCCTCACCGTGGGCATGATGGGCTTCTCCAACCGGCTCTCGACCGCCGCCGTAGACCTCTCGACGCGCACGCCCGTCCAGCTCAAGGAGAACGTCAAGCGCATCCTCGGCGACAGCTTCGCCTTCATCGCGCCCGACCGCGTCGCCGGGCTCGACTCGCAGGACCCGCGCAAGTCGGGCATCGTCACCTTCCCGGCCGGCGACGTGGTCGAGCAGTTCCCCCTGGGCGGCCGCATCGCGCCCGTCACGCGCGGCGACTTCCTGCTCGTCTCGGGGCTCCTCAACACGGGCGGCCAGAAGCTCGCCGTCGCGCTCTTCGACCTCAAGACCAAAAAATTCACGCGCGGCAACAAGACGCCCGCCACAGACGTCTTCGACCGCTGGGTCGTCAGCGAGCGCATCAACGGCGAGCTCGGCCTCTACGACATGCAGGCCGAGGGCCCGCCCGTGACCGTGACGATGCCGCGCAACCCGCTGGGGCGCCTGCGCGCCACGGCGCTGTCGCCCGACCTCAGGTGGCTCGCCGTCTCCGAGCGCAGCCGCGGCGCGGTCTGGGATTTGACGAAGGGCGGGCGGCTCTTCCACGTCCGCGGCTTCCGCGGCGCGCACTTCGGCCCGGACGGCGCGCTCTACGCCGACTTCCCCAAGTTTGAGGGCACGGAGCGCGCCGTCGCGCGGCTCGACCTGCGGACGCGCGACGTCTCGGGGCACCGGGCGGTGGGCGACGCGCCGGACACCATGCGCGGCGGCTTCGTCATCCGCCGCAAGCCTCTGAAGAAGGAGGGCGACGTCTCGCAGAACATGACGCTCTTGGTGTCGGACGCCGTGTCGGACGCCGCGCTCTGGACGCGCGACTTTCAGAAGGAGGCGCCGCGCGTCCACGTGGACGAGTACGAGGGGACGATGGTGCTCTCGTGGGCGGTGCGCTCGGAGCACGCGAAGGCCGAGGTCAAGGCCGACCCGCGTCTGAAGGAGCGCCTCGCCGCGATGGGCGACAAGGAGGGCGACTACTTCATCCAGACGGTCGACGCGCGGACGGGCAAGCCGGCGGGGACGCTGCTGGTCGAGACGGGCAAGGGCTCATTCCGCATCGAGGATATGTTCGCGGCGGGCGACTGGCTGGTCGTCTCGGACACGTCGAACCGCGTGCTGCTCTACTCGCTCTCGTCGGGCGAGCAGCGCGGCAAGTTCTTCGGCCGCGCGCCCGCCATCTCGAAGGTCGCCGGGCTGCTCTCGGTCGAGACCGAGCGCGGGCAGCTCACGCTCTTCGACCTCTCGACGGGCGAGCGCCGCGAACGCTACGACTTTTCCTCCCCCGTCTCGCTCGCGCACTTCAGCGACGACGGCAAGCGCCTCCTCGTCCTCACCGCCGACCAGACCGTCTACGTCTTAGACCTGACGGCGAAGTGAGGCAGGTCAAAAGCCGAAAGTGAAGGGGGACGAGGGACACGCCGCCCCTCGTCCCCCTTCACTTTCGCGCGCGGTGCGCTAAACTGTCTGCAAACAGACAACGTCTACGCGCGAGCCAGCGGGGTGATGCCCTTGACCCTAGAAGAGAAACTCAAGAACCTGCCCACCGCCCCCGGCGTCTACCTGCACAAGGACGAGGCGGGCAAGATCATCTACGTCGGCAAGGCGAAGAACCTGCGCAACCGCGTCCGCTCCTACTTCCAGTCGGGGCGCGGCCACGACCGCAAGACGCGCGAGCTGGTCAGGCGCATCTTCGATTTAGAGTTCATCGTCACCGACACCGAGGTCGAGGCGCTCGTCCTTGAGTCCAACCTCATCAAACAGCACAAGCCGCGCTACAACGTGCTGCTCAAGGACGACAAGCAGTACCCGCACCTCAAGCTCACCGTCTCCGAGCCCTTCCCGCGCGTGATGATAACGCGGCGCATCCAGCGCGACGGCGCGCTCTACTTCGGCCCGTTCCTCCCGGCCAGCTTGGCGCGCCGCACCATCGACCTCATCAACCGCACCTTCCAGCTCCGCACCTGCGACATCGAGATCGACGGGCGCCTCCCGCGCCCCTGTCTCGAATACCACATCAAGCGCTGCCTCGGCCCCTGCGTGAAAGACCTGTGCCGCCCCGAGGAGTACGCCGAGGCGGTGCGCGACGTGCGGATGTTCCTCGAAGGCAAAAACCGCGAGCTGGCCGAGGAGTACGAGCGGCGGATGGGGAAGGCTTCGGACGAGATGCGCTTCGAGATGGCCGCGAAGTACCGCGACCTGCGCAAGACCGTGCTCGCCGTCTCCGAGCAGCAGAAGATGGCCGTCACGCAGGACTTGGACGTGGACATCTTCGGCTTCCACCGCGAGGGCGCGCGGCTCGCGCTCCAGCTCTTCACCATGCGCGAGGGCAAGATCGTCGGCCGCCGCGAGTTCTTCTGGGAAGACCTGGCCGAGGACGACACGTTCGACGCGGGGTCTTTCCTCTCCGACGTGCTGACGCAGTACTACTCGACCGACTACGTCCCGCGCGAGATTCACGTCCCCGTCGACTTTGAAGACCGCGAGCTGCTGGAGAAGGCGCTGCGCGTGCGCAAGGGCCGGCGCGTGCGCATCCTCGACCCGCAGCGCGGGCCGAAAGCGGAGATGATAGAGCTGGTCGAGAAGAATGCGAAGATCGCCTTCGAGCAGCGCTTCCGCGTGCTGAAGCCCGACATGGAGCGCGTGCTCGAAGACTTGCAGGAGGTCCTGGAGCTGCCGCGCTTCCCAGCGCGCGTCGAGTCGTTCGACGTGTCGAACATCTCGGGCTCGGAGAACGTCGCGGCGATGGTCGTCTGCGAGAACGGGAAGATGAACCGGCAGGAGTACCGCAAGTTTCGCATCAAGACGGTCGAAGGCTCGAACGACCCGGCCTCGATGCGCGAGGCGGTGTTCCGGCGCTACCGCCGGCAGCTCGACGAGGGGAATCCGCTTCCCGACCTCGTCATGATCGACGGCGGCAAGGGGCAGCTCTCGGCCGCCGCCTCGGCGATGCGCGAGCTGGACCTGGAAGCCATCCCGATGATCGGCGTCGTCAAGCCGCCGCGCCGCCACAACGAGGTCTCGCACCTGCTCCGGAAGGGGCGCGAGGACCGGCCCATCTACCTCGACTCGCACTCGACCGTCCTGCGCCTCATCCAGCTCATACGCGACGAGACGCACCGCACGGCCGTCACCTACCACCGCAAGCGGCGCGAGCTGCGCGACTTCACCTCGGAGCTGACGGCCATCCCCGGCGTCGGCGAGAAGCGGAAGAACCGCCTGCTCCGCAACCTCGGCTCGATCAGCAAGGTCTCGGAGGCCACGGTCGAACAGCTCTCGCCCTTCGTCGGCCGCAAGACCGCCGGGGACATCGCCGAGCACTTCCGGCGCCAGCGCGCTCTCGCCGGCGTCGCCGAGCCCGGCGGCGGGTCGGACGCCGGCGACGCCGCCGTCGTCACCACCCCGGCGGGCGAGCCGGCCGGCCTTCACCACCCCGACGACCCGACCGTCATGACCGACGAGACCATCGCCGACGAGCACATCGAGACGCGCCTCGTCGACCCCGAAGGCGACGCCGAAGACCTCCAGCCCATCCGCTCCGTAGACCACGAAGGGAGCCCGCGCCGGCGCCGCAAGTCCACGCGCAAGCGCGGCGAGCGCTCCACCAACCCCCACGGCGTCAAGAGGGAAAAGCTGTCGGGAGAAGAACTGTAAGCAGTTTTCAGTTTTCAGTAAGCGGCTTTGAACTGAAAACTGAAAACTGCTTACTTCTTCCGATGCTTCTCGATGTAGGCGCGCGCGAACTCGTTGAGGTGCGGGGCCTCGCGCAGGCCGACCTTCTCGGCCTCCTTCTCGGCGTCTTCGACCGTCCACCCGTCGCGCAGCACGCGGCGGATCATCCAGAAGGCGCCGACGCGGATGGCGCCCGTGCAGTGGATGAAGGCGGGGCGGTTCGCCTCGTCGTCCGTCAGTTTGAGAAACTCGGTGGCCTGCTCGTCCTTCGGCCCGCCGTAGGCGACGGGGATGTTGAAGTAGCGCAGCCCCAGACGCTCCGCCTCCGCACGCTCCTCCTCCGCGCGGTGCTCGCCCGGCTGGCGCAGGTTGATGACGGCCCTGACGCCCTCCTCCTTCAACTTCGCCAGGTGCTCCAAGCGCGGCTGGCCGCCCGTGCAGAACTCCCTGTTGACCCGCAGGAAGTTGCGTATCGGCGGCGTCTCCTGAAGCGCGGCGACGGCCGACGTGGCGCACAGCAGCGCGGCGGCGACGACGACGGCCGCCGCCAGTTCTCTTTTCGGGATGAACATCACGGACTCTCTTTTCATCAGGACTTGGACTCTCTTTGCATCAGGACTTGTTCAAAGCCGTTCCGCCGCGGCGGCGCCTCGCGCTTCTGACATTTATACCCACCGGCGGCGCGCCCTACCTGATGGCGCCGTACCTGCGCAGTATCTCAACTGTTTTATCAATCGGCAGCGCCTCGACGCGCGTGCCGGCGCGCCCCGTCACGGTGGTGGCGCGGAGCATGGAGTTGTAGACGGCCTCTTCGGTGGCCTCGACGCAGGCGAGGAAGAGCGGCGACATCGCGTCGTTGGGGAGCAGCTCGACGCGTCGGAGCGCCGTGTCGCCGTGCCTGATTCGGTTCTGCGTCGCGGTGCTGAAGGCGATACAGTAGTCGCCGCTCCCCTGCGTGGAGGGCGAGCCGGTGCGCGCCAGCCCCAGCATGGCGCGCGCGGCGAGGCGCCGCAGGTTGCGCGCGTCGAGCGGCGCGTCCGTCGCGACCACGACGATACAAGAGCCGTCGGCGCGGTCGTCGTTTAAAGAGGCGGACGGCCGCGCGTTCCTCCGTTCACTCCTGCGCGCCGGCTCGAGGTCGTCTTTGAGGAAGTAGCGGCCCAACTCTCTCCCGACCGGCGCCCCGTTCATCGTGAGCACGCCGCCGTAGTTGGTCTGGACGAGCACGCCGACCGTGTAACCGCCGTACTTCCGTGGGACGACGCGCGAGGCCGTGCCGATGCCGCCCTTGAAGCCGAAGGCGACGGTGCCGGTGCCGGCGCCGACCGACCCCTCCTCGACCTCGCCGCCCTTCGCAGTTTTGAGCGCCGCGAAGACCTCGTCGCGCCCGACGTGGCGGCCGCGGATGTCGTTGAGCTGACCGTCGTTGGTCTCGGCGACGAGCGGGTTGACGCTGCGCACGTCCTCGTTGCCGGGGAGCGCGAGCATCCACTCGACGAGCGCGTCGGCCGCGCGCGGGACGTTCAGCGTGTTGGTCAGCAGGATGGGCGTCTCTATCTCGCCCAGCTCTTCGACCTGCGTCGAGCCCGCGAGCTTCCCGAAGCCGTTGCCGACGAAGACGGCCGCCGGCACCTTCTCGCGGAAGAGGTTCCCGCCGTGCGGCACCACGGCCGTCACGCCGGTGCGCACGTTTTCGCCGCGAATCAAAGTCGCGTGGCCGACGCGCACGCCCTCCACGTCCGTGATGGCGTCGAGACGGCCGGCGGGCAGCACGCCGACGAGCAGGCCGATGTCGCGCGCGCGTGGGCGCGCCGGTTCGCTGGCTTTCTGTGCCATCGCGGTCGGGAGCAGCAGCAGGAGCGCCGCGAGTGCGAGCTTGAAAGTCCCGTTCAGCATAATCTACCTCCCGGGAGGCGGCGGCGTCGCCTAATCCCGCGACGCCGCCGCCGGATGACTCAACGCCCGCGCCCCTTCTTTCTCGACGACCTGGCCGCGCCGCCCCTGCCGGCGCTCTTGCCGCCACCCTTGCCCGCGCTCTTACTACTGCCCTTCCTGCCGCCTTTGCTCGCGCCCTTTGAAGTGGAGGACGCGCGCGAGGCCGTGCGCGACGCGGCCGACGCGGCGCGACCCACTGCGCCGCGCGCGGTCTTCGTCGCACGGCCCGCGGCCTTGCTCGCGGATTTCGTCGCCTGCCGCGCGGTTCGACTCGCGGATTTCGTCGCCTGACGCGCGGCACCACTCACGGACTTTGTCGCCTGCCGCGCGGCGCCGCGCGCGGATGTCGTCGCCCGGCTCGCCGCTTTGCTTACCGTCTTCGTCGCCTGCCGCGCCGCCTTGCTCGCCGACCTCGTCGCGCGCCCGGCCGTCTTGCCGGCCGACTCGGAAGCCTGGCGCCTGACCTTACCGGCCGACTCGGAAGCCTGACGGGCGACCTTGCGCGCGGACTCGGAAGCCTGACGCGAGACACGGCCCGAAGACTTCGGCGTCTTACTCTCGGCGTCGAGCGCCTCGCTCGCGGTGACGCGCGCGGCCAGCGTCGTCGGGAGCGAGCCGGGGTCTGTGACGGCCTCCGACACCAACGACGCCGCGCCCGACGCCGCGCCCGACACGGCGTCCATCGCGGAGTCCGTGGCCGCCCCGCCCACGTCCTTCGCCGCCTCGGCCTCCGTGCGCGCCATCTTCCTGTTCTCGCGCGCGGCCGTGTCGAGCGCCTGCCCGGTCGAGGGCTCTGGGCGCAGCGCCTCGCCCGCCGCCGGGCTGACGGCCGAGACCGCGCCGGCCGCCGTCTCCAGCGCCGCGCTCGCCAGCCCGGCGGCGGTCTGGCCCGCCTGCCCCGAGCGCGAACAGTCCGCGGTGCGTCGTCGCCCAGAGCTGCTGGCTCGACTCCGACGCACGCTCGTCGAAGCGCCCCCGCGCGCCGTGGTCGCCCGGCACCGGCTCCCAGAGGTTGTCGCGGCGCTCGGGCGAGACGGGCTCGTCCGTCTGCTGCGCGTCGTAACCGGCCTTCGACAGGTACCAGTCGGCGAAGCCGGGCGCGACCTTGTCGCCCAGGACCGCCTTGACGGTCGGCCAGCCGACGTACAGCTCGCGCCGCTCGTTGTGCGCCGCCCAGTAGACGGCGCGCGCGCCGACCTCGGGCTGGTATATCGGCGGCACCGGCTGCGGCTCGCGCGGCAGGCGCGACTTGACCCACGAGAACTGCGGCGTGTTCATCGCCGGCAGCTGTACCATCGTCACGCGCACGTTCGAGCCTTCGTGGAGCAGCTCGGCGTGGAGCGAGTCCATGAAGCCCTGTATCGCGTGCTTGGCGGCGCAGTAGGCCGACTGCAAGGGGATGCCGCGGTAGGCCAGCGCCGACCCGACCTGCACGATACAGCCGCGGTCGCGCGGCAGCATCCGCCTGAGCGCGGCGAGCGTGCCGTGGACGTAGCCGAGGTAGGTCACCTCGGTCACGCGCCGGTACTCCTCCGCGCGCATCTCGCGCACCGGCGAGAAGACCGAGACCATCGCGTTGTTGACCCACACGTCTATCGGCCCCAGCTCGCGCTCCACCCTTTCGGCCGCGCGCTCGACGGCCCCCGCGTCCGACACGTCGAGCGGCAGGACGAGCGCGCGCCCGCCCAGCCCCTCGACCTCGCGGCGCGCGGCTTCGAGCCCGTCGCGGCCCCGCGCGACGAGCGCGACGTGCGCGCCGCGCCGCGCGAACTCGCGCACGGTCGCGCGCCCCACGCCGGCCGACGCTCCCGTGACGACGACCACCTCGGCCCTCTCCGTCGGGTTACCCATCGCCAAAACTCCCCCTTGACCTTTGAGACTACTACAGGACGCCGCCGCGCGCGTCGCCGCGCGCGTCGTCGGTGACGAGCGAGTTGGGCGCGTCGAGGTGCGCGCCGTCGTCGACGCCGACGCCGAGGCGGTCGACCAGCTCGCCGCCGAGCCACCCCGTCACGCCCGCGAGCAGGAAGCCGGCGATCGCGGCGGCGAGCGCGGCCGTCGTCGGACGGTGCGCCGGGCCGGGCGAGCCGTAGCGCATCCAGAGGCTCAGCGCGAACAGGGCCATCACGAAGAGGTTGCCGACGCCGTGGAGCAAGCCCACGGACTTGGCGCGCGTCCCCGCGGGGATGGCGAGGTAGTCTATGAGCCCGAACGGCGAGGCGATGAGCCCGCCGGCCAGCCCCGACGCGGTCATCCAGAAGGCCACGGTCGAGAGCGTGTCGGCCGTCGAGGGCGTGTCGGTAAACAGGTAGACGACGTCGAAGATGACCGCCGTCGCGAGCAGGCCGAACGGGAACGGTATCAGCATCTGGTGGATGGGGTGCCCGAGCACCTTGGCTCTACTCTCCATACTGCCTCCCTCCTTACACTTTGTGGGCCGTCCCGGAGCGCGGGCGCGCCGGCGGGGCAAAATTGTTCAGGGGAATTTTGTCTGTAAGATACTTGCCGCGCTGGCGGGCTGTAAAGGGGTTTCCGCGCCCGGCGCTCGCGCCCGCGCGCCCGCGCGAAAATTGCTATACTCCCGGCAAAGATTTTCCATCAAAATGGCGGCGGAGGACGGCGGGGATGAGCAAACGCAGGGCGGAAGAGCCGGCGGGCAAGGCCGCGCTCAAGCGGCAGATGGAGGAGACGCGCGACTCCATCAGCGAGACCGTGGCGGAAATCAAGTCGGTCGTCACGCACCAGTACGACGAGGTGCGCGAGACGGTCGAGAGCGTCAAGGAGGGCGTCAGCGAAGTGCTC
Organism: Acidobacteriota bacterium; assembly: GCA_020200135.1. Taxonomy (GTDB): domain Bacteria; phylum Acidobacteriota; class Blastocatellia; order Pyrinomonadales; family Pyrinomonadaceae; genus QHXN01. The sequence continues at coordinate 97,304 of JAIVJI010000070.1, forward strand.
GACTGGCGCACGGAGTTCGAGCGTAACCCGCTGGTCTGGGGCGCGGGCGCCGTCTCGGTCGGCATCCTCGTCGGCTTCGGCATCGCGCGCGCCTTCGACGAGAAGGAGGAGCCGCGCCCGCGCGGCCGCCGCAAGACCGTCACCACGGGCGAGCACGTCGTCGCCGAACTCTCCGGCTTCGCCGAGGTCGTGCTCCCGACCATCTCGTCGAAGGTCAAGGAGTTGTTCGGCCTCGACCTCGACGCATACCTCCGCGCCGCGCACACGCCGCGCACGCCCGAGCCGAAGCGCCTGGCGAAGAAAGGCGCCTCGAAGAAAGGCGCCTCGAAGAAGAGCGCCTCGAAGAAGAGCGCGGCGGCGTCGAAGGCGGCCGCGCGCAAGCGCGGGTAAGGGATGGTTCAAAGTCGCAAGCTCAAAGTTCCAGGTTGAAGACCCAGGTGCGTAACTTGGGACTTTGAACTTGCGACTTTGAACTACGCCCCGACGGGTGTATCGTTTCCGCGCCGCACGACGGCGAGCACCGGCGCGCGGAGACGAGTAAATCGCCTGAAAAACTTCGCCTTCGGCCGCGCCGCCGGGACGCGGCGCGCCGCTTGCTTTTCTTTCCCGGTGTCGCTCGGACGGATGCAGAAACGATACGGCCTTCGGCGGCCGGGGCGTCGAGCGCGTAGGTAAAACCTGACAGTCGGAGGAGAAAGAGATGTTTGCGATTATTGGTTGGATAGTCTTCGGTCTTATCGCGGGGATCATTGCGAAGGCCATCATGCCGGGGCGCGACCCGGGCGGCACCATCGTCACGATCCTGCTCGGCATCGCCGGCTCGGTCATCGGCGGCTTCATCGGCCGCAGCATGTTCTACCGCGGCGACAGCGAGCCCGGCACGATCATGAGCATGGTGTTCGCCGTCATCGGCGCCATCATCCTGCTGGCCGGCTACCGCATGATTAAAGGCCGCAGCGCGACCGTCTAGCTTCCGCGCCGAAGGTTAAAATCCAGAGCCGCCGCACGCCCACCCCCGAGTGGACGCGCGGCGGCTCTCTGCTTTGACGCGGCTCAACCGCCGTAGTGCCGCTCGCACCCGCCCGACGAGATGAAGGCTTTGGCCGTCTCGCCGCGGACTCAGGCTCGCAGTTGAGGAATTCGCGGTGGCGCTCATTTCGGCCGCCCGACAGACCCGCGCCGCCCGGCACGATGGGATTGCGCGCCGTCTGGGTCGGTGCTAACTTCTACCCAAACTTTTTGACACGCGAAAGAGGGTGCGCTTTGAAGTGGGCGAGGCGATTTCGGCGCGCGGGGCGCGGCGAGGACTACGCGGGCGAGCGCGTAAGCCGGCTCGGCCTCGTCGTGCTGGCGTGCGTCGTCTTCGCCATCGGTTTCGTCTACGCCTACCCGCGCCTGAAGGGGCCGCCGCTCATCCGACGGGACTTCGTCGGGAAGGTCGTGGATAAACACCTGACGCTCCGCGAGTCGGAGATAGGCACGGCGGGGGCGCTGTGGCTGCTCGTCGAAGACGGCGGCGGGAGGCGCTTCAGGGTCGCCGTCAACGGCGAGCAGTACGAGAGAGCGCGGGTCGGGATGTGGGCCAGGCGGAGCGGCGGCGTGGTCGAGCTTTCGCGGGACGAGCCCGCGCCGCACGGTTTAAAACGAACGGGGGGACCAGATAGATGAAGAGCGATTCGGGGCAGACGACTTCGGTGTGGATGGCGACGGGCGACGTGCGCACGTTCGAGCCGCTCGCTGAGAACGCGACGGCGGACGTGTGCGTCGTCGGCGCGGGCATTGCGGGGCTGACGGTCGGCTACCTGCTGGCGCGCGAGGGGCGCAAGGTGGTCGTGCTCGACGACGGCCCCGTCGCGGGCGGCGAGACGGCGCGCACGACCGCGCACCTCGTCAACGCGCTCGACGACCGCTACTACGAGCTGGAGCGCCTGCACGGCGCGCGCGGCGCGCGGCTCGCCGCCGAGAGCCACACCGCGGCGGTCGACCAGATAGAAGAGATAGTCGAGCGCGAGGGGATAGACTGCGACTTCGAGCGGCTGGACGGCTACCTCTTCGTCGGGCCGGGTCAGTCGACCGAGCAGTTGGGGTACGAGCTTCGCGCGGCGCACCGCGCGGGGCTGACCGAGGTCAAGTACGTCGAGCGCGTGCCCTACGAAGGGTACGACCTCGGCGCGGCGCTGCACTTCCCCTACCAGGCGCAGTTCCACATCCTCAAGTACATGGACGGGCTCGCGCGCGCCTTCACGCGGCTCGGCGGGCGGCTCCACACGCGCACGCACGCCGACAAGATCGAGGGCGACGGCGAGGCGGCGCGCGTCGAGACCTCCGCGGGGCACGTCGTCACGTCGGGCGCGGTCGTCGTCGCCACCAACACGCCGGTCAACGACGTCGTCTCCATCCACACCAAGCAGGCGCCCTACCGCACCTACGTCGTCGGCGCGCGCCTGCCCGCCGGCTCCGTCCCGCGCGCGCTCCTGTGGGACACCGAAGACCCCTACCACTACGTGCGGCTTCAGACCGTGAAGGACGAGGCGGGCGGGGCGTCGCACGACGTGCTCATCGTCGGCGGCGAGGATCACAAGACGGGTCAGGCCGAGGACTTCGACGAGCGCTTCCGGAGGCTCGAAAAGTGGACGCGCGAGCGGTTCCCGCGGGTCGAGTCGTTCGAGTACCGCTGGTCGGGTCAGGTGATGGAGCCGGTGGACGGCCTCGGCTTCATCGGCCGCAACCCCGGCGACGCCCCGAACGTCCTTATCGCGACGGGCGACTCGGGCAACGGCATGACGCACGGCACCATCGCCGGGATGCTCATCCGCGACTTAATACTCGGGCGCCAGAACTCCTGGGAGACTTTGTACGACCCCGCGCGCATCTCTCTGCGCGCGGGCGCCGAGTACGCGAAAGAGAACCTGAACGTCGCGGCGCAGTACGCAGACTACCTGACGGGCGGCGAGGTGGATTCGGCCGACGAGGTCGCCGCCGGGTCGGGCGCCGTCATGCGCCGGGGCCTGTCGAAAGTGGCGCTCTACCGCGACGACGCGGGCGCGCTCCACGAGTTCTCGGCCGTCTGCACACACCTCGGCTGCCTCGTCGCCTTCAACGACCAGGAGAAGAGCTGGGACTGCCCCTGCCACGGCTCCCGCTTCTCCCCCGAGGACGGCCACGTCCTCAACGGCCCCGCCATCGAAGGCTTGTCGCCCGCCGAGGAATAAACGCCGGGGCGAAGAAGTTAAAGGGCGGGGTTCGAGGGAGACTCCCTCGAACCCCGCCCTTTTTTGTTTGCGTCTTTAACCCCGCCTACTGCCCGCCCCTGGTGCCTTTGAAGTCGTAGGTGACGTAGAGGCGGAGCTTGCCGTCTTTGGCCTCTTCGTGGATTTCGCGCGCCTGCGCGCGGAGCGCGCCGCCGGCGGCCTGGACGGGGATGGCGAGCGTGAGCTGCTGGCCGCGCATGAGCACCAGCGGGTTGACGCGCTGGTTGATGGCGCCCTGCACGAAGGCCGTCACGAAGCCGCTCAGGACGGGCGACATGCCTTCGACGTTGACGCCCGCGACGTTCAACTGCCCGTAGAGCGTCTGCTCCTCCGCGTTGAAGGTGAAGCCGAGCCCCGCCTCGGCCGTGCCGCGCAGGTTCTGGCAGTTCCCCACGAGGTCGTACGTGCCGCTGAAGGCCAGCGGGACGATGACCCGCCCGTCCCTCATCAGCACGCCCGTCTTGACGTCGCCCGCGCCCGGCTCGATGACGACCTGGTTCTGGCACCCCTCGCCCGCCGCGGGCGGGAAGGCCGGCTTGTTCAGGTCGCGGAAGATCGAGTCGAGCAGCGCGCCGAAGAACTGCTCGTCCAGCTCGACCACAGCCGTGCCCGGCGGCGGGCCGCCCGGCTCGGGCGCGCGCACCGCCACGCCCTTGAGCGTGGCCGTCTTCGGCGTGCCGACGAAGAGGAAGTAGGCGCCCGCGCCGCCCAGCAGCACGCCGAGCACGAGAGCGAGAATGAACTTCATCCGTGCCCCCCTTAGCGCGCCGGCGTCGCCGTCGCGGCGGGCGCGGCGCCCGCGGCCTGCTGCGAGCTGATGAAGGCCATCACGCCCTGCAGGAGCTGCGTGAGCTGCGCGACCTGCTGCTTGACCTCCTCGGGCGTGAGCTGCTTGTAGCCCTGCGGTATCTCGAAGTCGGCCGGGTTGGCCTCGGTCTTCAGGTCGCGCGTCTCGATGACGACGTTGCCGCCCGAGACGCCCTGGACGTTGCCCGACGACTGGCCGAAGCCCTCGATGCGCAGGGGCAGCCCCGTCTCCTTGTCCACGTAGATGAAGGTCTCGCCCTTCACCTGTCCGGCGGTGGTCTGCGTCTGCGTGCTGCCGGTGGCGCGGTACTTGATGGCGGGACGGCCGTTGAAGGTCTCCTCGCCGACCCGCTGGACGCCCTGCTGGCGCGAGACGAAGGCGACGAGCTGACCCGGCGTCATCGAGCGCACCTGGTCCATGTTGACGCCGGTCATCTCCTGCGTGAGTTCGGCGTACTGCTTGCGGCCGTGCATGATGACGTAGCGCTTGTCGGCCTTGTCGAGGAAGACCAGCTCGCCGACGGCGGGCAGCGTCACCGAGTAGCGGCGGTCGGCGCCGTTGCGCGCGACCTTGAACTCGGCCTGCCCCTTCGCCGGCTGCTGACCCGCGGCGGCGAGCGTGGCAACCATCGTCGCGGTGTACTTGTCGGGCTCGCGCGCCTCGATGACCTGGCCGGTGTTGGTCTACGTTCACAAGGCGCATGAAAATATTCTCCTCCCTTTTCCGGCAGAGATGTTCTACAGCGACAAATTGTTCAGGGGCAAATTAGCGTCCGCAGAATAACACAAGTGGACAGTGGACAGTAGCCGGTAGACCCCGCCGCTTTCAGAAGAGCGACGGCTGGTCGTCGAGGTCTTCGGGGGTGACGACCGCTTCGCCGAGGAGGCGCTTGAGCTTGTTGGCGCTCGCCGGGGCGTGGCCCTCGTAGAAGTTGCTGAAGTAGGCGTAGACGGCGCGGCCGCGCTCGCGCAGTCTCTCGACGGCCGCCGCCCAGCGGTCGAGGTTCGCGTCGCGTGGGCGCACCACCTCGTCGAAGCGCGTGAGGTCGCGCGCGCCCATCCAGCGGGCGTAGACGAAGTCCGAGGTGTCGAGCAGCGGGGCGGCCGCGCGCCACACGCGCTCGCGCGTCACCCACGGGCCTTCGACGAGCGCGAGCGAGACGTTCGGGCGGAGCGAGAGCGGCACGAGCAGCTCCTCCTCGAACCAGAACGGGTCGCGGAACTCGACGGCGAAGCGGATGTCCGGGGGCAGCAGCGGCAGGAACTCCGAGAGCGCGCGCAAGTGTTCGCGCGTCGCCTCGAACTGCGGCGGGAGCTGGACGAGCACGGCGGCGAGCTTATCCCCGAGCCGTCGCGCGCCCCGGCAGAACTCTTCGAGCGCGCGCTCGGCGACGGCGCCGCCGAGCGCCTGCTCGTGCGTGATCTCGCGCGGCAGCTTGAGCGCGAAGGTGAAGCCGTCGGGGGTGCGCGCCGCCCAGGCCCGGTAGGTCGAATCCGCAGGCGCGGCGTAGAAGGTCGAGTCCACCTCGACGGTGTCGAAGGCGCGCGCGTAAACGTCGAGCATGTGCTCGGCGCGCGTCCCGCGCGGGTAGAAGACGGGGCGCGCCGAAGCCGGCGGCGTCACCCAGTCGTCGTAGTTCCACCCCTGGCACCCGACGCGCGCGCGCGGCCGGGGTTCTGTTCGAGGCTCCGTCATCTGTTGACTTTTTAATCCAGGGTCGGGGTAAAGGGCAATTTGAGATTCGAGATTTGAAACCCCGACTTGAGACTTCAGGCGCGGCAGACGATGAGCTGGACGGCGCCGAGCAGCCGGCTCTCGACGCGCTCGACGGTGAGCCCGGCGCGGCGCGCCTCTCCGGCGGTGCGGCGGTTGAAGTGGTCTTCGAGGAGCGGGACGGTCAGCAGGCTCAGCGCGTCGAAGGCGTAGCCGAGCGCGCCCGGCGGCCGGACGTGTTCGAGCAGCACGACGCGGCCGCCCGCGCGCACGACCCGCCGCAGCTCGGCCAGGGCGCGCGCGGGCTCCGCCACCGAGCAGAAGACGAGCGTGGCTAGTCCCGCGTCGAACGTCGCGTCGGCGAACGGCAGCCGCTCGGCGTACGCACGCACGAGCGCGGCGCCCGGCGGCCTCTCGGGCCTCGCGCGTGCGCGCAGGAGCATCTCGCGGCTCGGCTCGGCGCACGCCGCGCGCGCACCCGTAGGGTAGTACGGGAAGTTCGCGCCCGTGCCCGCGCCGACTTCGATGAGGAGGCCGCCCCCGGGCATCTCCGCGAGCGCCGCGGCGCGCAGACGGGCGAGCCCCGCCCGCTCGAAGAGGCGCATCCAGCGGTCGTAGTAAGGTGCGACGCGGTCGTAGGTCGGCGGCTGCTGCGGCATCGTCCGGGGACTCGGAAGGGGCGCGGATTTTCAGAAAAATAGTCTCGCATCCGAAAAAATGAAGACGGACGCGGCGCCGCGCGGGCTAATCGGCCGGAAAAATCGCACCCCCGGTGCGGACGCGCGCGGGCACGACGGTTGCTTTGCGGGACTTTTGTCCGCGGCAGTAGCTTCTCTCGCACCCTCGCACGACGAACACGGGAAGGTCTTCGCACAGCTTTCGTAAACAGCCTCCGGCGACCCGGCCTTCGGGCCTGAGGCGCACGGGGCGGCCGTCCGGTTCGGAACTTTTATAACACGTCTTTCATACGGCCTAATCTTTGACGACGGCGGTTCGGCGCGCCCCCCTGGGCGGGTTCCCCGGCCGCGAAACATTCGAGACCTCTGGAGGGAAGAAGATGATGAAGAGAGCGACGACACTGCCGCGGCTGCTGGCGGCCGTGCTACTGGTGACGGCCTTCGCCGCGAGCGCCGCCGCGCAGACGACCGGAACCATCTCGGGCACCGTGGCGGACGAGAAGGGCGCGGCCATCGCGGGCGCGTCCGTCACGGCGCGCAACGTCGAGACCAACCTGTCGCGCACCGCGCAGACTGACAGCGACGGGCGCTACCGCTTCTCCGGCATACCGGGCGGCGGCTATGAGATTACGGTCGAGGCGGCCAGCTTCGCTAAGTACGTCCAGACGGGCGTCACGCTTCTGCTCAACCAGGACGCGGTCGTGGACGTGACGATGCGGCCCGCGGGCGTCGAGGCCGTCGTCACCGTCTCGGAGAACGCGGCGCTCCTGAACACGACGAACGCCGAGGTCTCGACCCGCTTCGACTCGCGGCGCGTCTCGGAGCTACCGCTCGCGCCAAACCGCAACGTCTTCAACGTCGCGCTCTCGGCCCCCGGCGTCAGCCAGCTCGGCTCCGGACAGGCGGCCTTCACGCAGGGCGTCCAGTATTCGTCCAACGGCGGCCGCACCCGCTCGAATAACTTCATGATCGACGGGCAGGACATCAACGACCCGAGCGTCTCGGGCGGCCAGCAGGCCATCAACAACCCCGACATCGTGCAGGAAGTCCGCCTCATCACCAACCAGTTCCTCGCCGAGTACGGCCGCAACTCCGGCTCGGTGCTCAACATCGTGACCAAGGCCGGCACCAACGACTACCACGGCACGGTCTTCATGTTCCACAACAACAACGTGCTGAACTCGTGCAGCAACCTCAACAAGACGGGCGGGTTCTGCCGGCCGTCGGGCTCGACGCTGGCCGCCGGGCAGAGCTACAAGCGCCCGTTCCGCATCGAGAACCAGATCGGGTTCACCGTGGGCGGCCCGCTCCACCTGCCGAAGTTCGGCGAGGGCCCGGGCAAGGCTTACTACTCGGGGCGCGACCGCACCTTCTTCTTCGGCTCCTACCAGCGCTGGAGCAACCGCCAGCTCGGCTCCGGCTTCACCCTCGTCGGCGCGCCGACCGAGGCCGGCCGCGCCGCGCTCCTCGCGGGCGCGGGCAGCCGCCCGCAGGTGCAGGCGCTGCTTCAGTTCCTCCCGGCGGCGCAGACCGGCGGCGGCCCGACGCGCACCTTCACCGTCGGCGGCCAGACCTTCACCGTGCCGACGGGCAGCATCACCGGCGCGGCCTCGTCCTTCTTCGACGACCACCAGGCGTCGTTCCGCGTAGACCACCGCTTTAACGAACCCAACACCTTCAGCGCCCGCTACCTCTACGATGACGGCGACTCGGGCGGGACGGGGCAGGTGACGCCCCCGGGCAACACCTCGCGCAACAACTTCCGCTCGCAGGCCGTCAACCTCACGCTGACGAGCGTCATCACACCCAACCTCGTCAACGAGGTGCGCGCCGCCTTCTCGCGCTACGCGAGCGTGACGGCCTCGGACAACCCCGCGTCGGAGACGATCCCGTCCATCGAGATCACCGAGCTGGGGCTGTCGGGCTTCAACGCCGCCCTCAACCGCACGGCCATCGGGCTGGCGGTCAACCTGCCGCAGTCGCGCCGCAACAACACCTACCAGGTGCAGGACAACCTCGCCTGGACGCGCGGCTCGCACAACCTCAAGTTCGGTATGGACATCCGCCGCACCCAGGTCCGGAGCTTCTTTGTCCCGACCATCCGCGGCCGGGTCAGCTACTCGACGCTCCAGAACTACGTCGACGACGTGGCCGACCTCGCCGCCACGGTTACCCGCCCGCTCGTCGGCGGCCAGGAGATTCAGTACTACTACTGGTTCGACCAGTACTACTACGCGCAGGACGAGTGGAGGCTCGCGCCCAACTTCGCGCTGACCTACGGGCTGCGCTACGAGCTGCCGGGCAACAACTTCGACGACCTCGTCCCCGTCAACGACGGCATCGTCGCCGCCAACGGCAACGACGCGCGGTTCCGCTTTACGCCCGTCCCCTCGGCCGACACCAACAACTGGCAGCCGCGCATCGGCTTCAACTGGAACCCGCGCACCGAGGGCGGCGTCTTCAACTGGCTGACGGGCGGCGACAAGCTCGTCATCCGCGGCGGCTACGCGCGCACGCACGACAGCAACTTCATCAACTTGAACCTCAACATCGCGAGCGCCTTCCCCTTCGTCGCGGCCATCACCCTGCCGGCGGCCGGGGCATACGCGGCCATCCCGACCGCGCAGCCCACGGGACTTAACCCCGCGAACTTCGCGCGCACCATCGTCGCCGAGGACTTCCACTCGCCCGTCTACGACCAGTTCAGCCTTGAGGCGCAGCGCGAGCTGACCCGAGACATCGTGCTCAAGGTCGGGTACGTCGGGACGAAGGGGCGCGACCTCTTCGCGAGCGTGGACGGCAACCGGCGCGTGGCGACCAACAACATCTTCATCTCCGACTCGCGCTTCACCAACGTCGCCTCGGCGGCGCGCACCGCCGCGCTCCTGCCGGGCAGCCCGAACAACCCGTGCCGCGAGACGGTCGTCAGCGCGGCCAACTGCACGCTCGGCGTCATCCGCCTGAGGGCCAACGCCGCCGAGAGCGACTACCACTCGTTGCAGGTCAGCCTCGACAAGCGCCTCTCGCGCGGCTTCTCGGGCGGCCTGCACTACACCTGGTCGTCGTTCATCGACACGGCCTCCGAGGTCTTCAACCCGTCGGGCGGCGAGATCGCCACCGCGCAAGACCCGCGCAACCTCGCGGGCGAGAAGGCGCGCTCGTCCTACGACCGCCCGCACCGCCTCTCCGCCAACTTCGTCTACGAACTGCCCTGGTTCCGCGACCAGCGCGGCTTCGTCGGGCACGTCCTCGGTGGTTGGCAGTTCAACGGCTTCCTGACCTTCCAGAGCGGCGCGCCCTTCACGCCGCTCAACGGCTCCGACCCGACCGGCGCTCTGAGCGGAATTGACAACCTCGTCGGCAACGCCATCCGCGCCAACGTCATCGCGCCGCTCCCAACGACCAACGCCGAGGAGCTTTTCAACCTGATCCGCGGCCAGGGGCAGCAGTTCTTCGCCACGCTCCAGTGCACGGGGCCGACCGACGCCAACGGGCGGTTCATGCCCTCGGCCACCTGCCAGCGCTTCGGCAACGCCGGCCGCAACATCCTGCGCGCCGACGGCATCGGCAACCTCGACTTCGGGATCATCAAGAACACGCAGATCGGCGGCGAGAACGGCGTGCGCGTGCAGTTGCGCGCCGACATGTTCAACGCCACGAACACCCGTAACTTCGGCATCCCGACCGCGGCGGTCAACAACCCCGGCGCGTTCCTCAACCAGTGGACGACCGACGGCGGCAACCGCCGTGTCATCATCGGCGCCCGCCTGGTCTTCTAGGCTCCGCGCCCCCCGCCCAAGGCGGGCGCGCGACCACACGCGCCCGCCGAGTCGGGAGGGCAGCGACACAACCTGCGGGGCCGAAGACTTTGCTCTTCGGCCCCCTTCCTTTTGCCGCCGTCCCCTGATAGTCTGCGGCCCGCCGAGTCGGGCGGGAAGGAGGAGGTAGTGATGAGAAAAATTCCGGCGCTGTGCTGTCTGGTCTTGTGGCTCGGGGCGTCGGCGCTCGCGCAGGAGACGGCAACGCCGGCAACGCCCGCGCAGGACGAGCCGTCCCCGCCGGACATAGTCGTCTTGAAGTACAGTTGGATGAAAGAGCGCATCAACTGGCAGAGCGACCCCTTCGCCCCCACGGTCGAGGGGATGAACGACGTCCGCCGCCGCCAGGGCGACCAGCGGCGCGCCGAGAGGGCGCGCGGCTCGGGCAACACCGTCGAGGCCGCCAAGATCGAGCAGGAGCAGCGCGCCGAGCAGGTCATCAGGGCGCGCTCGTCTGCGCCCCCGCGCTACGCCTTCCGCTACAAAATCTCACTCCGCAACTCCGGCGCGAAGGCCATTAAGGAGTTCGACTGGGACTACGTCTTCACCGACGCGGCGACCGGCGAGGTGCTCGGCCGGCGCGAGTTCACCGGCGTCGAGAAGATCGCCCCCGGCCAGGAGAAGGAATTCAACTTCATGAGCCCCTCCGCGCCGGCGCAGAAGATCAGCCTCCAGTCGCTCGACAAGAGAGAGCGCGCCGGCCTCAACGAGCAGGTCGTCCTCGTCCGCGTCCTCTACGAAGACGGGACGGTCTGGAAGCGACCCGAGTAAGAAGTCAAAAGGCAAAAGTGTGGACGCGCTGCGCGCGGAACTTCTCCTCCAGTTTTGCCCTTTGCCTTTTGACTTCCCACGGGGCCGGTGTTAGGTTGTCACACCTCGGCGCGCGCACGGACGAAGTGACGGCGCCACGTTCTTTAAATTTCAGATTTTCATCGCTGATTCGACCCGGCCGCCGGACAGGCGGAGCGGGTTGACCGTCGCAGGTCTAAAGCCTGTCGCCCCTTCAAAGGGCGCCGGGCTTCAAGGGAAGTCGGGTGCAAAGCCCGCACGGTTCCCGCCACTGTGCACCGGCGATTCGTTCCGCACCTTACTCTGCAAGTCAGAGGTCACTCGAACCAGTTCGGGGAAGGCGAAGGTCGCGGCGCGTTCGAGCCGGGAGTCAGGAAACCTTGCCTGCTTATCAGCAGTTTTCAGTTTTTAGTTCTCAGTTCTCAGCCGGGGCGGGTGCCCTTGCCGAGAACTGAGAACCGAAAACCGAAAACTGTCTTCGACGGAGGCGACCGCATACGCTCCGGGAAAGGGCGAGTGGCGTCGGGCGTGAGACGCGGACGAGGCGCGCCGCTCCTTTCGGCCGCCGCCGCGTTTCGCGTGAGTTTCAACCGGCAAGCCCTCGGTCTTCCGACTCGGAAGACCGAGGGCTTTTCTCTTTCAGGCGTCGCGCCGCTTCGGGCGCGCCGACGCCGCCGGCCGCTCCCCGACAAACGCCCCTCTCTCCCGGGCGCGCGGCCGCCTTCGGTCGTCCGCCGCGAGAGGTGTTTTAAAATGAGAAGAGAGACTTTTATCCGCACGACCGTCGTCGCCTGCGCGCTGCTCCTGACGACCGTCTACGCGCCCGCACACGCGAGCGCGCAAGGGCAAGGCGCGACCCTGTCGGGGCGCGTCACGGACCCGCGCGGCGACTCGGTCGCCCGCGCGACGGTCACGCTCCGCGAGCGCGCGCGCACGCAAGTTCGGCTCTCGACCCGGGCCGACGGCGCGGGCGCGTACCGCTTCGAGCGCCTCGCGCCCGGCGAGTACATCGTCGAGGCGGAGGCCCCGGGCTTCGCCCACGTCGCCGCGCAGGTCGTCAGCGTGGCGCGCGCGGCGCGCGCCACGCTCGACGTGCGGCTCGAAGTCGCGGGCGTCTCGACCGAGGTGGTCGTCACCGCGGCGGACGCGCCGCAGACCGCCGACGAAGTCTCGAAGGCCGTCACCGCCGTCACCGCGCGCGAGATTGACGAGCGCGACGAGGCGACCGTGGCCGAGGCGCTGCGCACCGTGCCGGGCCTCCGCGTCCAGCAGCTCGGCGGCCCCGGCTCGTTCGTCTCGGTCAAGACGCGCGGGCTGCGCAACCAGGACACCTCCGTCCTCATCGACGGCCAGCGCTTCCGCGACCCGGCGACGCCGCAGGGCGACGCGACCAGCTTCCTCTCGGACTTTAACGTGACGGGCGCGTCGCGCGTCGAAGTCCTGCGCGGCTCGGGCTCGTCGCTCTACGGGACGAACGCGGTGGGCGGCGTCGTCAACCTCGTCACCGAAGAGGGCGGCGGCCCGTTCCGCGGACAGCTCTTCGCGGAGGGCGGCGGCTCCGGCTTCGCGCGCGGGCGCGCGCAAGTTTCCGGCTCGGCCGGCGAGGCCGACCGCCTCGCCTTCAGCGCCGGCGTCTCGCACCTCAACTCGTCGGGGGGCGTTGACGGCGACGACTCGGCGCGCGCGACCAACGCGCAGGGGCGCGCGCTCCTGCGCCTGACGCCGGCCGTCACGCTCTCGGCTCGCGTCTACGCCTCAGACTCGTTCGCGCAGCTCAACGAAGACCCGCAGGCCGTCGGCACGCTCCCCCCGTCCGGCGTCATCGAGGCGCGCCCCGTCTCGCGCGAAGAGCTGCGCCGCTACGAGTCGGGGACGCCTCTCGGTCAACTGAACCTCAACGGCGCGACCTTCCTCCCGGCGGCGAACGACGCCGACTTCTCGCGCGCCGGGCGCTTCTTCTCCGGCGCGCTCGCCTTCGCGCAGCGCCCGTCCGAAGCCTTCGGCTACGCGGTCACCTACCACGGACTCGCCACGCGCAACTCCTTCCGCGAGGGGCCGGCCGTGCCCGGCGACCCGGCCGACTTCTTCTTCGAGCCGCGGGGCTCGACCGTCAACGACTTCGACGGCTCCGTCCACACGCTCGCGGCGCGCGCGGACTTCCGCCTCGGCCGCCACAACCTTGTTGACGTGGGTTACGAGTTCGAGCGCGAGAGCTTCTTCACGCGCTTCGCGGACGTTGCGCCCTCTGGCAACTCCTCGGCCGACGTGACCGAGCGCAGCCACAGCTTCTTCGTCCAGGACCAGTTGCGCTTTCTCGACGACCGCCTCCAGCTCTCGGCGGCCTTCCGCGCGCAGACGTTCCGGCTCGGCTCGCCCACGTTCACGCCGTCGGCCGGCGCGCCCTACGCGGGCCTCGCGTTCGACTCGCCGTCCAACGCCTACACGGGCGACGGCTCTATCGCCTACCTCTTCCGCCGAGTCGGCACGAAGCTGCGCGGGCACGTCGGCAACGGCTACCGCAAGCCCTCGCTCTACGAGCGCTTCGGAACCTTCTACAGCAGCTTCTTCGGCTACAGCGCGCTCGGCGACCCGCGGCTCGCGCCCGAGCGTTCGCTCGCCTTCGACGCGGGTGTTGACCAGACGCTCGCCTCGAACCGCGTCCGGCTGTCTGCCACGTACTTCTACACGCGCCTGCAGGAGGTCGTGAGTTTTGGCGACACGCCCGACGACCCGTTCGGGCGCTTCGGCGGCTTCGTCAACACCGGCGGCGGACTCGCGCGCGGTGTCGAGCTGAGCGGCGAGTTCGCGCCCTCGCGGCGCTTCGACCTCTCCGCCTCGTACACGCACACGAACAGCGACCTGCGGCGCGCGGTCGTCGCGGGCGTGCTGCGCGCCTTCGCCGTCGCAGACCACCAGTTCACGCTCGTCGCGACGGGTCGCGTCGGCTCGCGCGTCGCGGTCAACTTCGACCTCGTCGCCTCCTCCGACTACCTCGCCCCGATTTTCGACCCCTCGACGTTCACCAACCGCGCCTACCGCTTCGGCGGGATGCGCAAGGGCGACCTGACGGCGAGCTACACGTTCCCGCTCTCCGAGACGCGCCGGCTGCGTCTGTTCGGCAAGGTCGAGAACGTGTTCGGCCGAGACTACTACGAGAACGGCTTCCGCACGCCCGGCCGCCAGGGGCGCGCCGGGGCCGCGCTCCACTTTTAAGGCGACGTGGAAACTCTGAAGGACAGGCCGGCGCTCGTCGAGGGCGAAGACTTCTACCGCGAGGGCGCGTACGTCGTCTTCACCGCGCGCTACCACCTGCGGCGCGGCTTCTGCTGCGGGAGCGGTTGCCGCCACTGCCCCTACGACCCGGACTCGGAGGGAGTTGAATCACGTGAGGAAAAGCGTGACGAGTAAGTCCGCCCGTCCCTTCGGCGCGCTGCTGCTGCTGCTGCTGGCGCTCTTGCTGTGCGCGGGCTGCAACGTCGGGCCGGTCGTGCCCGCGTCCGACGCGAAGCCGGCGCGCATCATCTCGCTCACGCCGAGCACGACCGAGATACTCCACGGCGTCGGCGCCTTCGACCGCGTGGTGGCCGTCTCGGACTACTGCTCCTACCCGCCCGAGGCGGCGCGGCTCCCGCGCGTCGGCGGCTGGAGCAACCCGAACATGGAGCAGATCGCGTCCCTGTGCCCCGACCTCGTCATCTTCTCCGACGCGCAGGCGCAGTTCGTCAAGGACAAGGTCGAGGCCGCCGGCATCAAGACGCTCTCGGTGCCGAGCCAGACGCTCGAAGACGCCTACACGGCCATCGAGATGGTCGGACGCGCGACCGGAGACGAGGCGGCGGCCGAGCGACTCCTCGAACAGACGCGCGCCAGCATCGAGACCGTCCGGCTCGCCACCGAGCGCCTGCCAAAGCGGCGCGTGCTCTGCGTCGTCGACCGCGTGCCCGGCACCCTGCGCGACCTCTACACGGCGGGCGGCGAGAGCTTCATCGCGCAGCTCATACGCGTCGCCGGCGGCGAGCCCATCTCCCCGCCGGCGAGCGGGGGCTGGGGCAAGATGCAGAAGGAGGCGGTCGTCGCGCTCGACCCGGACGTGGTGCTCGACCTGATGATGCACAAGGAGTCGGGCGGCTACGGCGAGGACACGCTCGCCGTCTGGCGCGAGCTGCCGACGCTGCGCGCCGTGCGCGAGGGGCGCGTCCACCCCGTCCGCGACGAGACCGTGCTCCACCCCTCGCAGCTCGTCGGCGCCTCCGCGCGCAAGTTCGCCGAGATCATCCACCCCGAGGCGTTCGAGAAGAGGTGAGGCCCGAGGTGATAACCGCCGCGCTCATCGAAGGCCGCGACCTGCGCTTCGCCTACGGCGGCGGACAGCCGGAGGTCGTGCGCGGCGCCACGCTCGGCGTCGAGCGCGGCCGCCTCTCCGCGCTCATCGGCGCGAACGGGTCGGGCAAGTCCACTCTGATAAGGCTGCTCGCGGGTCTGCTGGGGCCCACGGCCGGCGAGGTCACGCTCGGCGGCGTGCCGCTCGCGCGCGTCGAGCCGCGCGTCCGCGCGCGCCGCGTCGCCTACGTGCCGCAGAGCGTCTCGACCGTCTTCCCGTTCACCGCGCTCGAAGTCGTCCTGACGGGACGCAGCCCGCACTCGTCGCGCTTCCGCTTCGAGACGGGGCGCGACGTGGAGGCGGCGCGCGCGGCGCTCGCGGCCGTCGACGCCGCGCACCTCGAAGCGCGCCCGGTCACGGAACTCTCGGGCGGCGAGCGGCAACTCGTCGCGCTGGCGCGCGCGCTCGCGCAGGAGCCCGAGTGCCTTCTGCTCGACGAGCCCTCGGCGGCGCTCGACCTCAAGCACCGCGCCGGCCTCATACGCCACCTCCGGCGCCTGCGCGACGAGCAGGGGATGACCGTGCTCGTCGTCACGCACGACCTGATGCTCTTAGACCCGGCCTTCGACCGCGTCCACGCCGTCCGGCTCGGCCGGGTGGCCGCCGAAGGGTCGCCCGCGGACGTGCTCCGCGACGAAGTGCTCGCCGACATCTACGGCGACGCTTACGTCCGCGCGCGCCGGGCGTTCGGCCGCACCTTCGTCTGGTCGGAGCTGTGAGGGATTTGCGATTTTTGATTTTTGATTTTTGATTTGCGATTTAGAATCAGCGACAGCCGCGGTCGGAAGGCGTAATTGGATTTGTCTTCAAATCAAAAATCGGAAATCAAAAATCAGAAATCCGTGACCGCCGGGGCGCGTTTGGCCCGCGCGCTGTTGCTGTTGACGGTCGTGCTCGTCGCCTCGACGGCTCTGGCGCTGTGGGTCGGCTACCAGCGGCTCGACTTCGCGGCGCTGTGGACGGACGAGCGCGCGCGGCTCATCTTCTTCGGGCTGCGCCTGCCGCGCGTCGTGATGGCGGGCGTGGTCGGCGCGTCGCTCGGGCTGGTGGGCGCGGCCTTGCAGGCGATGTTCCGCAACCCTTTGGCCGAGCCTCTGACGCTCGGCGTCTCGGGCGGCGGCGCTCTGGGCGCGAGCGTGGCCATCGCGTTCGGGATGGGCGCGCGCGTGGCGGGGCTGCCCTTCGTCTTCGTCGCGGCGTTCGCGGGCGCGTGTCTGAGCGTCGTGGTGGTCTACCGGCTCGCGCGGACGGGCGTGACGGTGCTTCCGGGCGCGCTGCTGCTCGCCGGGGTCGTCGTCAACACGGTGGCGGCGGCCGGCGTCGTCGTCATACAGTACTTCGCGGACTACTCGCGCGCGCTGCAAATCCTGCGCTGGACCATCGGGAGCCTCGACGTGGTCGGCTTCGACCTCGTCTGGCGGATGCTCATCTTCCTCGTCCCCGGCTGGGTCATCCTGCTCCTGCTCGCGCGCGACCTGCACCTGCTCGCGGTGGACGAGGAGACGGCCGAGAGCCTCGGCGTCAACGTGCGCCGCAGCGAGCGGCTGGTCTACGTCGCGGCGTCGCTCATTGTCGGCGTGACGGTCGCGGTCGGCGGCACCATCGGGTTCGTCGGCCTCATCGTCCCGCACGCCGTGCGGCTCATGTTCGGCGAGGACGTGCGCGTGGTGATGCCCTGCTCGTTCGTGCTCGGCGCGGCCTTCCTGATGCTGGCCGACGCGGTGGCGCGCACGGTGCTCGGCGCGGGCGAGCTGCCCGTCGGCGCCATCACGGCGCTCGCCGGCGGCCCCGTCTTCTTATGGCTGCTGCGCAGACAGCAGCGCTACACGGCGATGTGAGGGGGGAAGTAGGCAGTAGGCAGTAGTCAGTAGGCTCCGCTCAGCGAGAGGTTAACACTGAGATGCTGACGACTCGAATGCGAAAGCTTTTCTACTGACCACTGGCTACTGACTACTGTCTACTGTCTACCTGAGGCTTTTATGAGTATCGCGACGAAACACGGCGACAAGGGTGACACGGGGCTCATCGGCGGCGAGCGCGTGTCGAAGGCCGACCCGCGCGTCGAGGCGTACGGGACGGTCGACGAGCTGGGCGCGGCGATGGGCTTCGCGCGCTCCGTCTGCGACGACGCGGAGGTGCGCGAGCTGACGAGGTCTATCCAGCGCGAGCTGTTCACGGTCGCGGGCGCCATCGCGAGCCCGGCCGGCGGGCAGGAGTCGAAGACGACCTACGTCACGCCCGAGATGGTCGAGGCGCTCACCGCGCACGTCACGCGCGTCGAGGCGACCGAGGGCATCCTCAAAGACTGGTCTCTGCCGGGCGACCACGCGGCGGCGGCCGCCTACGACGTGGCGCGCACCGTCTGCCGCCGCGCCGAGCGCGCCGTCGTG
Organism: Acidobacteriota bacterium; assembly: GCA_020200135.1. GTDB lineage: Bacteria > Acidobacteriota > Blastocatellia > Pyrinomonadales > Pyrinomonadaceae > QHXN01. Next base: position 115,131 of record JAIVJI010000070.1, read on the forward strand.
CGCCTCGGCGAGACGGGCGTCGAGCTCAACCCGCACGTCGTCCCCTACCTCAACCGCCTCTCCGACCTGCTCTGGCTTATGGGTCGCCTGCTCGAGCTGCGCGCCGGCGTGGACGCGCGCCTCCGCGACGGCGAACACACGGGCCCGCGCTGGTCGCGCGCGTGGTAATAAGTACCGAGGACCGAGGACTGAGTGCTGAGTCGAAGCGGGGGCCTGGTTTTTGACTCAGTCCTCGGTCCTCAGTACTTGAATTACCACTTCGCGCTCGCGCGGGCCGTCGAACTCACACAGGAAAATTCCCTGCCAGCGGCCGAGGAGCAGTTCGCCGTCGGCGAAGGGGACGGTGACGCTCGGGCCGACGAGCGTGGTCTTGATGTGCGCGTCGGAGTTCTCTTCGCCGTGGCGGAAGTCCATGCCGTGCTGCGGGATGAGCGTGCGTAAGCAGTGGAGCATGTCGGTGGGCACGTCCGGGTCGGCGTTCTCGTTGACCGTGAGCCCGGCGGTCGTGTGGCGCGAGAAGAGCACGCAGACGCCCTCGCGCGCGCCCGACTCGCCGAGGACGCGCCGCACTTCGGCCGTGAACTCGACCAGCTCCTCGCGCCCGCGCGAGCGCACCTTGATTCTGTGCGTGGACATACGCCCCGATTCTACACGCG